>JBBRVP010000004.1:0-146705 GCA_038246785.1 Jiangellales bacterium | reverse complement strand
CTGCCGACGATGACCGGCTTCGACACCGTGATCATCGGCGGGCCGCACCCGCCCGCACATTCACCCCTGGATCGGGAGCGCCTACAACACTCCACTCACTCCAGTCACATCAGTACCAAACGACGATGTGACGCCGCCCTGTGTCAGGCAGGCCAACAAGACCGGGGTCTCCATCGTCGGCTTCGACGCGGGTCCCAACCAGATCAAGTCGCTCAAGAACGGCACCGTGCAGGCGCTCGTGGCCCAGCAGCCCGCGAAGATCGGCCAGCTGGGTGTCGAGGCTGCAGACGCAGCGCTGACCGGCAAGTCCACCGAGAAGCAGGTCAAGACCGGCTTCACCATCATTACGAAGGACAACCTGAACGGGGAAGGCGGCCAGGCGGCATACAAGTCCGGTTGCTAACCAGCGGCGTAGCCGGCCCAGTCGGTGCCGAGTTCGCCAGCGCGTAGCGTCACCGTCTTGGGGTGGTAGCCAAGAGCTTCGGCAAGCAGCGGTGCGGGGATCTCGGCCAGGGGCCCGAAGTCGACGCGTCGGGCTCTGACCGGGCTCTGACCTGCAGGTTTGTCGGCGTGGCGTGTGTGGCGGGTGTGACCTGTGGGGCTTGGATGGGGGTTGTCACACCAGCCATCCGCCCTGAGGACACACCCGCCGCCGTCATGGTCGCCCGCGGCGCACCTGAGGTCGAACGGTTGGGGCGTGGAGAGTCTGCTGGCGGGGTGTTTGGCGAGGCCTTCGCGGTGGTTCAGCGTGTCGTCGTCATGTGAGACGGCCACCTGGCTGCCACCTGGCCGGCACGCTGGAGCTGCTGGCGAACCCGCAACTGCGCACGCCCCGCTCCTAGTCGCATCTGGGTCACCGTGGACCCCCAGAGGCCGTCGATGCGTCGGGGGGTCGGCCGCCGGTTCAGGGTGGGTGGTCGGTTGGGGAGGCGTGGGGCCAGCGCGCCCGCACGGCTGGCCCGTCCCAACCGGTGCGGGTGTGGTGGCGCGCGTGGCGGGCCAGGACCCCAGCGCGTGCACCACCTCGGCTGGTATCGGTTCGTCTCGTTCTGCCAGGTAGTCGAGGACGAGGTTGACGGCTCGGGCCTGCTGCGGCGTCACCGTGACCGCGGACGTGACCGGCGGCCGCTTCGGCGACGGTGGAGCGGCCGCGGACCGAAGACGAACACCCGTGTCGGGGTGGCGCGGGGCGAACCTTCCGGCCGGGTCTCGCGCCCGTCGGCGGCGGCGCAGCCGAACCCCCGGCCCGCCCGAGGTGCTTGTAGACCGTGGAGTGCGCGACGCCGGCCGCCCCTGCGATGTGCGCGGCCGTCTCGCCCGCCTGGTAGCGGCGGGCCGAGTCCTGGACCGGGTAGGCCGGCCCGGCGTGCTGGCGGGTGCGGCGGTAGGTCACGGTGACCCCGGCGGCACGTAGGTGGCGGGCGATGGTGCGGGGACTGACCCCGCGCGCGGCGGCGAGGTCGTCCAGGGTCGCCCCGGCGGCGTAGTCCGCGGCCAGGGCGGCCGCGTCGAGGGGGCGGGGGTCGCCCCGCCCGGCGCCGCGGCACCTTGGCGGCGCGCAGGTGGCGGGACACGGTGGTCTCGGCCACGCCCTCGGCGGCGGCGATGGCCGCCGCGGATTCACCGGCGGCGTAGCGGGAGGCCCACCGGTCGACCGGGTATCGGCCGCTCTGGCTGCGCACGCGCGCAGTGTCCCCTCTGTCGTCGTCGAAGGCCCTGGGAGTCGCCGGGCTCACCGCCCGCCGGCGGACCAGCCGTGCGAAGGGGGGCCGGGGCGGGCGACGTGGCCCGCGGAGCAGGCGCGGGTGTCCACGGCGGCGGCCTCGGGACCACCCCGGTACGCCCGGCCGGTTTCCGGCGCCACTTGGGCTCGGCAAGCCCCCGGCGGGGAACTGAACACCCTCGCTCCGGCCTCATTGTGAGGACCGGCGACTGACGGGCCGTTCCGTCACGGAGGCGCCACGTTTCACCGAATCTCGCGCCAGATGAGAGAAGCCGCCTCATCGCAGCGCGCGGGCCCCGCCACGCCGTTTCCAGCACGGTCCGCCCCAGCAAGTACCCCGTCGGGTACGCCCACACGGCCGACGACGCCGAAGCGAGAGCGCGGTCGTGGAAGGACGAGGGGCTCCACACCGTCCAGGTCACCCCGCCCGAGGAGGCAGTGTGGACGACGACCGGCTGCAGGCGCTCGGGCGCGCAAGCAGCCCAAACCCCTCCTTGGGGCAAGGGTCGCGCTCGCCCTCTAGCCGGTTGACAGATCGGGAAGCCGACCGCGGAGTTCAGGTCCGGGGGGGCTGTCGGGGGGGCCTGGCCCCGGGACCGGGCTCCCCCTGCTCGGCGAGGGAGACGTCCAGCGGCGGGGCCCCGACCGCGCAGTGGGTGCGGCAGTGCGGGCCGTGGACGTGATCGACGACCGACGGCTCCGCCGCCGCCCCCGGCGCGCGCACGGGGTCGCGCACGAGCAGCGCCGACAGCACGCCGCCGCCGGCAAAGAGCACCGCGCACACGACGACGGCGGCCGAGAAGCCGTCGTCGAAAACCACCGGCTGCTCGTACGCGTCGCCCACGAGGCCCACGGCGGCGGGGAGGGCCGCGACGGCGAGCAGCCCTCCCGCGCGGGCCACGGCGTTGTTGACCCCGCTCGCCACCCCGGCGCGCCGGTCCTCGACGGCGCCCAGGACGGTGGCGGTGAGCGGGGCGACGGTGAGCGAGAGCCCGAGGCCGATGACCGTGACGCCGGGCAGCACGTCGAGCACGTACGACGCGCCGGGGCCGACCCGCAGGAGCAGCAGCGTGCCGACGGCGGCCAGCAGCGGCCCGTACGTCATGGGTCGTCGCGGACCGATGCGCTCGGACAGCGCCCCGGCGCGGGTGGACAGCGCCAGCATGAGCACGGTGATCGGCAGCAGCGACGTGCCGGCCGCCAACGCGGAGTACCCGGCCACGACCTGCAGCTCGACGACCAGCAGCAGGAACAGCGCGCCGAGCGCGGCGTAGACCAGCAGGGTCGCGAGGTTGGCGGCGGTGAACTGGCGCGACCGGAAGATGCCCAGCGGCAGCATCGGCGAGCGGCCGCGCCGCTCCACCTCCACGAACGCCGCCATGCCGAGCACGCCCACCACGGCACTGGCGCCGACCTCCGCGCTGAGCCCCTCTCCCGCACCGACGAGGGCGTACGTCACCCCCGCCAGCCCCACGGCGCCGAGCACGGCGCCGGGGACGTCCACCCCGCCGGCGGCGGTCGGGTCCCAGGACTCGGGGACGTGCCGCAGCGAGACGGCGACCACCACCGCGGCCAGCGGCAAGTTGATGAGGAACACCCAGCGCCAGCCGACGCCGTCCACCAGCCAGCCGCCGAGGAACGGCCCGATCGCAATCGCCACGCCACCCAGCGCCGACCAGGCACCGATCGCCCGGGCGCGCTGTCCGCGCACGAAACCGGACTGCAGGATGGCCAGACTGCCCGGGGTCAGCAGCGCACCCCCGAGGCCCTGGAGCACCCGCGCGGCCACGAGCTGGTCCACCGTCTGGGCCGCCCCGCACAGCGCCGAGGCGAGCGCGAACCACACGACGCCGACCACGAAGACCCGTCGCCGCCCGAGCCGGTCGCCGAGCGCTCCGCCCAGCAGGATGAACGACGCCAGCGCCAGCGTGTAGCCGTTGACCACCCACTGCAGGCCGCCCATCGACGCGCCGAGGTCGCTCCCGAGCGCCGGCAGGGCCACGGTGACCACGGTGGCGTCCAGCAGGGCCACGCTCGAGCCGAGCACCGTCGCGAGCAGCACCCAGCGCCCGCGGGCGGTGCCCATCTGCAGGTCGGCGGTCGCCGGCTCGGCGCCGGACGGTGGGTTGCGCACCCGAGCACCGTGCCCGCCGCTGGCCGGTTTCGCCATTGCGAGTTTGGGCGGGCTCGGCTGATGCGCGGCGGAGCCCGGAACCCGGTCCCCCACAATCAGGGTTGACCTTGACGCAGTGTCAACTTCTATCGTCGTCTCCATGCGCTGGTCGATCGCGGCGGTGGCACGGATGTCGGGGGCCACGTCCCGGACTCTGCGGCACTACGACGCGATCGGACTGCTGGCGCCGGCGTACGTCGGCACCAACGGCTACCGCTACTACGAGCGGGCGGAGCTGCTGCGTCTGCAGCGGATCCGGCTGCTGCGCGAGCTCGGCCTGGGCCTCGACGTCATCGGGGAGCTCCTCGACGACGGACGCGACCCGGCGGAGGCGTTGCGCGCGCACCGCCGGCTGCTCGTCAAGGAGCGCGACCGGCTCGACCGCCTGGTCGACACCGTCGACCGCACGCTCGCGGATCTGGAGGGAGGTGAGGACATGCAGGAGCACCCGGAGCAGTGGTTCACCGGATTCGACGCCGAGACGCAGCGCGCGTACGAGGCGGAGGCCCGTCAGCGCTGGGGCGACACAGTGGTCGAGGACTCCAAGGCTCGTATGGCGGGCTGTAGCCGTGACGACGTCACCGCGCTCGAGGCCGAGGCCGAGGCGGTGAACCGCGGCCTGCTCGCGGTGTACGCCGCGGGTCTGCCGGCCGGCGACCCGCGGGCGATGGACGCCGTCGACGCGCACTACCGCTGGGTCAGCCGGTTCTGGACCCCGGACCGCGAGGGCTACACGGGGCTGGGCCGGATGTACGCGGAGGACGAGCGGTTCACTGCGTACTACGACCGGTACGCCACGGGGCTGGCGTCCTATCTGCGCGACGCCATCGCGGCGTACGCCTCGGCCCGCCTGGTCTGACTGAGCCCCCCGCCCCGCCGATTGGGGCGGGGGTCCCCAGACCCATTCCTACCGGGGTGGGGGTCCCCCGCCCCGAAAGGCGAATGGGGTGAACCGCCCCAAGGGCAGGCCCGCGCACACTGGTCAGGTGCCTCGCCTCGACGACGTACGCCGCGTGCGGCTCGGGACCTTCGTGCGCCCGCCCGAGGAGACCGGGACCGGCCGGCCACGCATCGAGCTTGTCCTGGGCTACCTGGTGCTCCACGAGCAGGGCCTGCTGCTGCTCGACACCGGCATCGGCGCCGCCGACGCCGAGACCGAGGCGTGGTACCGCCCCACCCGCGTGCCGTTGCCCACCGCGCTCGCGACGCTCGGCGTGCGGCTCGACGACGTCACCCTCGTCGTCAACTGCCACCTGCACTTCGACCATTGCGGCGGCAACGCCCTGCTGCCCGGTCGTCCCGTGCTGGTGCAGCGCCGGGAGCTGGCCATCGCCCGGGCCGGCGACTACACGGTCCAGGAGCTCGTCGACCCGGTGGGAGTCACCTACACCGAGCTCGACGGTGAGGCCGAGCCGCTGTCCGGCGTGCTCGTGGTGCCCACCCCGGGGCACGTCGAGGGCCATCAGTCGCTCGTGGTCCGCTGCTCCGACGGCACGGTCGTGCTCGCTGGGCAGTCGCACGACACCTCGGCGGACTTCGGCACCGACGCGCTCGCGGCGCAGGCGCGGCGTTCCGGCCTCGGGGAGCCGCTGCCGCCCGCGCCGGCGTGGGTGGACCGGCTGCTCGCTTTCGACCCGGCACGGGTGGTCTTCGCGCACGACGCCGCGGTGTGGGAGCCCGCGTAGCCTGCGGTCATGCTCGCCGGAGGGCCGGCCGAGGGAACGGTCGCGGACTCGGTCGTGCGGCGTCCGCCGCCGGGCCTGCGCCCGTACGTCGCCGCACAGGTCGGCTACCGCTATGCGGGCTTCCCGCCGGGCACCCACCTCGGCCTCCCGAGTCCCTACCTGACGGTCGTGATCAGCCTCGCCGACCCGACCCGCCTCGATGCCACGCCCGACCCCGCACAGGCTCCGGGTTGGTGGCCCGCGCTGGTCGGCGGGCTGCACACCCGACCGGCGGTGATCCGCCACGACGGCACCCAGCACGGCGTCCAGCTCTCGCTCACCCCTGCCGGATCGCGCGCCTTGCTCGGGCTGCCCGCCGGGGCGTTGAGCCCATGCGTGGTCGACCTCGAGGACGTGCTCGGCAGCGACGCCGCCGAGCTGCTCGAACGGATGCGGTCCACCAGCGGTTGGGAGGGTGCATTCGCCGTACTCGATGCGGTGCTGGCGCGCCGCCTCGGTCAACCCCACACGGCGCCTGCCGAGCTCGCCCGGGCCTGGCACGCGCTGGTCACCGACGGGACGGTCCGCGTCGGCGACGTCGCCGCCGAGGTCGGCTGGAGCCGGCGATACCTCGGGCAGCGGTTCGTCGCGGAGTACGGCCTCACACCCAAACACGCCGTACGCGTCGCGCGCTTTTGGCGCAGCTCACGGATGCTCCGCGGCGCGGCGCCCGGACACGCACCGACGGTCGCTCACGTGGCGGCGCACTGCGGGTACTTCGACCAGGCGCACCTGGCGCGCGAGTGGCGCGAGCTCGCCGGTTGCCCGCCGACGGCCTGGCTGGCCGCCGAGCACCTCCCATCCGTCCAAGACGGCGACCTCGTCGCGGTGGCATCCTCGACCGCATGACCGACACCGCCGGCACGATTCGTACCCGCACGCACGTCTGGCCGACGCTGAAGTACACCGACGCCCCGGCCGCCATCGCCTTCCTCGTCGACGTCGTCGGCTTCGTGGAGTCCGCCCGCTACGGCGAGGGCGACCGCGTCGACCACGCCGAGCTGCGCGGGCCGCTCGGTGGCGGCGTCATGCTCGGTACGGCCGGTGGCGACGGGCCGATCGGGGACCTCCCGCCGGACACCGGCTCCGTCTACGTCGTCACCGACGACCCCGACCCGATCTACGACCGGGTCCGGACCGCGGGCGCGCGCGTCATCCGGGAGATGCACGAGGAGGACTACGGCTCGCGCGAGTTCAGCATCCGAGACCCGGCCGGAGTGCACTGGAGCTTCGGCACCTACCCCGGTCACGAGGGCTGAGCCGGACATCCCTCGTAGGTCCGGCTCAGGCTGTCTCGCCGTCACGCGCGTGTTCGTTCGCCGCCAACCGCGGGAACCCCACCCTCGTGACGGCTACCGCGGCGCGGCGATGGTGCCCCGACGAGCTGCAGCTGGGTGAGGGGCCGCGCTGGGTCGACGGGCGGGTCGTCTGCGTGGACATCCTGGGCGGCCGCTTGCTCGCGGTCCCGGACGAGCCGGGGCCGCTGCGCACGCTCGCCTCGACCGGCGACCGGCCGCTCGGTGCCGTCGCGCCCGTGCGCGGTGTCCCAGGCCGCTGGATCGCCGCGGTGGGCACCGGCGCCAGCCTGCTCGACGAGCACGCCGGGCTGCGCGAGCTCGCCCGGCTGGAGTCGGACTCGGTGCGCATGAACGACGCCGCGTGCGACCCGACCGGGCGCTTCTGGGCGACCAGCATGGCCTGGGAGCGGACGCCGGGCGCCGGCTCCCTGCACCGGGTCGACCACGACGGGTCAGCCCGTCGGGTCCTCCGCGGGCTCACGGTCCCCAACGGGCCGGTGTTCTCCCGTGACGCGCGGACGATGTACGTCGCCGACAGTGGCCGGCAACGCGTCGACGTCTACCCGGTCGACCTCGACATCGGCGAGATCGGCCCGGCGCGGACGTTCCTCGTCGCCGGGCACGGCTCGCCGGACGGGATGACCGTCGACGTCGACGACCACGTATGGATCGCCCTGAACGGTGCCGGCGAGGTGCACCGCTACACGCCTGGCGGCCGACTCGTCGACGTCGTCACCGTGCCGGTCGAGCAGGTCAGCGCGCCCTGCCTCGGCGGCCCGGACGGGCGACGTCTGCACCTGACCACGTCATGGGAGGGGATGGCCGCGGACGACCACCCCGACGGGGCCGGCTCGATCTACGTCGCCGATGTGGAGGTGCCCGGCGCGCCGGCCGAGGCGTTCGGGGCGACCTGACCCGGACCGGCTAAGCGCTCGGCGTCCGCGCCGGCCACGAGCCGCTCGTGCAGCCTGGTCCGGACGTCGTCGGCGGTGTAGGCCCGTCGCGCCCGCTCGGCTCGGGTGACGGCGGCGCCGGTCGCCGCGACACCGACCAGCCCGGCGAGGCCGAGCCACTTCCACACGCGCACGGACCGTACCGTAGCGGCCCGTGGCAGGGACCCGGCTCGCCCTCTCGGCCGCCGCCGAGCTCACCCGCACCGGCGACGTGTGGCTGTTCCGCGGGCGGTCGCTGGCCGACTCCGCGATCCGGCTCGCCACCAACGCGCCGGTCAACCACGTCGGCATGGCCGTCGTCCTCGACGACCTTCCGCCGCTGCTCTGGCACGCGGAGCTGGGCCGCTCACTGCCCGACGTGTGGAGCGGGACGCATCAGCGCGGGGTCCAGCTCCACGACCTGGTCGACGCGGTGCGGCACTGGGCGGACCGCTACGGCCAGGTGGCGTACCTGCGCCAGCTGCACGGTGACGTGACGCAGCAGATGGAGGACGCCGTGCTCCGCACCATCGCGCGCCTCGACGGCACACCCTTCCCGGGCACGCTCGTGCTGGCCGGGCGCTGGGCGCGGGGCAGGGTACGCCGCGCAGCCTCGCTGGAGACCGTCTACTGCGCGGAGCTGGTCGCGGCGACGTACGACGCGATGGGCCTGCTCCTCGACGACCGGCCCGGCAACTCCTACGACCCGGGCAGCTTCTGGAGCGGCGACGACCTGCTGCTAGGTGGCGGCGCCGTGCTGGGAACCGAGATCGAGGTGACGGTCTCGGCAGACCAACGGCCGGCGCAAGCTCCGGAGACGACGGAGGGCCCCGCCGCAGCGGGGCCCTCGCCGACGGCCCCGCCGCAGCGGGGCCCTCGCCGACGTCTCGGTGATGCTGACGTGCGGTCGTGCTGACGATCAGATCGCGCGGACGTTCTCCGCCTGCGGGCCCTTGGGGCCCTGGGCGATGTCGAACTCGACGCGCTGGTTCTCGTCCAGCGAGCGGTAGCCGTCAGCGACGATCGCCGAGTAGTGGACGAAGACGTCGGCTCCGCCGCCGTCCTGGGAGATGAAGCCGTAGCCCTTCTCGCCGTTGAACCACTTCACGGTGCCCTGTGCCATTGCGCTGTCCTTCTGTGGAACGGTGTCGGGCCGGCGGTCTTGCCGGATCCGGGTTGCGTCGTACGCTCCACGTCCGCGACACGGCCCTGGGAGTGGAAAACGCCCGACGGACGCTTGAGTCCGCGGGCGTTGTGAGAACGAGCGGGAACTACTGCTGCAACCGCCGCCCACGCTAGCACGGCGGCAGGGGGGGTCGTGAAAGGGGTGCACGGTCGGTGCCCAGCCGGGAGGATGCGCCGCATGACGGGTACGGATGACCTGGCGCTGCTCCGCGCGTACGAGCCGGTCGTCCGCTTCACGCGGGGGGAGCACTTCCGGCCGATGGCTGTCGGCCCCTACGTGGCGCGCTGCAGCCTGTGGCTGGACGACGAGGAGACCGGCCGCGCGCGCCTGCTCGTCGCGGCCGGCGAGCTCGACCTGCAGCGGCTGTGCCGGGCCGCGCTGGAGCATCCCCGCGACCGGCTGCACCTGCGCTACGTGCAGAAGCCGCTCGACGTCGCCACGTTGACCCGCCGCGGTGCCCGGCTGCGCGAGCGGCCGGCCGGGCTCGGACGGCTGGGCAGCGTCGGACTGCTGGCCCGCTTCGTCGACGCGGGCCTGCGCGGGTCGCTCGTGCTGCGCGGGAAGGTGCCCGGCGCTACTGGGGCGACCGCCCAGCTGCAGTACCGCGATGCCGTCGGGGACCCGCCGGTGTGCACCTACTACGGACGCGTGGTCCACGACGGTGGCTACCGCTGCCTGCAGTACTGGTTCTTCTACGCCATGAACGACTGGCGATCGGCCTTCGCCGGGATCAACGAGCACGAGTCGGACTGGGAGATGTTGACCGTCTACCTCTCCGCGGGCGAGGGCCGAGAACCGTTGCCGCAGTGGGTGGCGTACTCCTCGCACGACTACGACGGCGACGACCTGCGCCGGCGGTGGGACGACCCGCAGCTGCAGCGCGTGGGCGACTCCCCGGTCGTCTACGCCGGCGCCGGCTCGCACTCGGGCGCGTTCGTGCCGGGGGACTACCTGGTGCAGATCCAGCCGCGTGGCCGGATCGGGACGGTCGTCACCGCGTTCGAACGGACCAGCGCGACGATCTTCCCGTGGCTCAAGGACGACCGGCCCGGGGTCGGCATCCCGTTCATCGACTACGCCCGCGGCGACGGTGAGACGGTCGGACCGGGCCAGCCGCTCGGCTGGGAACGCGAGCTGGTCGACGACAGCACGCCATGGGTGCGCGACTACCGCGGCCTGTGGGGGCTCGACACCCGCGACCGGCTCGGCGGTGAACGGGCGCCCGCGGGGCCGCGCTACGAGCGCGACGGGTCGGTCCGGGCGTCGTGGGCCGACCCGCTCGGCTGGGCCGGGCTACACAAGGTGGCGCCCACGGAGGCCGAGCGCGACGAGCTGCTGCGTGAGCGGGTGACCCAGATCGACGAGCAGCTCGCCGAGCTCGACAAGCGGATCGAGACCGCGCGCGACGAGCTGCGGCGCAAGCGGATCGTCGCCGTCACCCTGGCCACCCACGGCTCCGACGCCCTGGCGAAGGCGCGCCTGCGCGATGTGCGCACCGAGGAGGAGGCAGTGGCCCGGCTCTGCGAGGAGCGGGCCGACCTGCGCCACGAGTGTGAGGTGCATGTGGCGGCGCTCGCCGCCAGGCCGGAGGCCGAGCCGGCGCAGGCCCACGTACGGCACGCGCACCTGCCGTACGTGCCCGGCGGCGACGTCCGCGAGCGGTTCCTCAGGGTGTGGTCGGCGCTGAGTGTGCCGCTCATGCTGGCCGTCGTCGTGGCTCTGCTGTTCGTGCCGCTGTCCCCGCTGCTGCTCGTCTTCGCCGGGGCCGGCGTCGGCTTCCTGTCGGTGGAGGCCTTCGCGCGTCGCCGGCTGCTGGCCTTCCTCGTCACCGTCGTGGCGCTGGTCGCGGCCGGTGTCCTGCTCTGGTACGCGTTGTCGTGGCTGGGCGGCAACTGGCGGCTCGGGATCGCCGTCGTCGTCGGCGCCACCGCCGGCGTCCTGCTGTTCACCGCGATCCGCGACCTCGTGCGGAAGTGACCATGCCCGGCTGCGGATGGGTTGGCGGCCCCGGGACGCATAGCCGCCCCGGCTCGCGCGGCCAGAGCCACTCCCGGACCGTGGCAGCCCTCGCCACGGCCCGCGGAGCGCTCCGCCCGGGTCACTCCAGGATGAACGTCACCAGCAGGTTGACCTTGTAGGCGACGATCCCGCTGTCGCCGACCTCGACCTCCTGCTCCTTGACCCAGGCCGACGTGACGCCACGCAGCGACTGCCGCGCGCGCTCCACGGCAACCTTCACGGCGTCCTCGAAGCTGACGTCGGACTTCGCGCTGATCTCGGTGACTCTCGCCACGGTGCCAGGCATGCTGACCTCCCTCGAACGGTGTCCGGTGTGCCTGAATCCAACCGCCTCTGCGGCCGCAACGCCAGACCCCGTGGCGCAGCCCGCCACCGACTCGATCAGCCAGCCCGGCCCCTGCCTTCGGCCAGGGACCCGCAGCGCGGACAGCGGCAGGGTCAGCAGCATGGCTGGCAGGCTCGCGAACGAGGCGTCGCTGCGCTGGACGAGGAGGGCGCCGAGCAGCGCGTACGCCACGGCGGCACCCACCTCGGCGAGGCAGCCGAGCGCGACGACAACGGCCAACTCGGGCGCTCCACCCCCTTCCGGGCCGGCCGACCAGGCCCTATGGTCTGCGCCACACCTCCCCCGGAAGGGACCCGCCGTGGCCAAGAGGATCACCGCCGCCGTCACCGCAACCGCCGCCGCGATCGCCACCGCCCTCGTCACGAGCAGCACCCCCGCCGGCGCCATGGCCGACCGCGCGGGGAGCACGGCCACAGCCGTGCCGGCTGCCGCGACGAGCGCAGCCCAGCGCTCGGCCACGACGGAGTACGTGCTGCTGCTCCAACCCGGCGCCACTGCGGCCGAGGCGCGCCGCGCCGTCGTCGAGGCGGGAGGGACGCTGCTCAGGGTCGACACGGCAGTCGGCTTCGCGGTTGCGCGCAGCTCCGGAGCCGCGTTCGCCGCGAAGGCCGACCTGGCCCCGGCCGTGGAGGGGGTGGCCCGCAACCAGGTGATCGGCTACGCGCCGAAGAGCGCGCGCAACGCCGACGACGCTGTGGAGCGGCTGCAGGCCGAGCGCAACCGCTCGCGGGGTCAGGAGACCACGGCCGCACCGGCTGCGGCGCCCGCCGAGCCACTGGCCAACCGGCAGTGGGACATGCGCCAGATCGGAGCCACGCCGTACGGCTCGTACGCCGAGCAGCCCGGCCGGCGTGGCGTACTCGTCGGCGTCATCGACACCGGCATCGACGGCAATCACCCCGACATCGCGCCGAACTTCGACCGCCGGCAGTCGGTGAACTTCGTCGTCGACAATCCGCTCATCGACGGCACCTGCGAGCACCCGAGCTGCGTCGACCCGGTCGACGAGGACGACGACGGCCACGGCACCCACGTCGCCAGCACCATCGGCGCGCCGATCAACGGAATCGGCATCGCCGGTGTCGCCCCCAACGTCCGGCTGGTCAACATCCGGGCCGGACAGGACTCCGGCTACTTCTTCCTCGCCCCCACCCTGCTCGCGCTGACCTACGCCGGCCAGATCGGCGTCGACGTCGTCAACATGAGCTTCTACACCGACCCGTGGCTCTACAACTGCCTCAACAACCCCGCCGACAGCCCGGCCGAGCAGACCGAGCAGCGCGTCATCCGGATCCTCACCCAGCGGGCCGTCAGCTACGCCCTGCACCACGGCGTCCTGCCCGTCGCCGCCATGGGCAACGAGGCCACCGACCTCGGCCACCCGACCTTCGACGACAGCAGCCCGGACTTCCCGCCGGGCACCGAGCACGACCGCGACGTCAACAACTCCTGCATCACCGTGCCCACGGAGACCCGCGGGGTCGAGGCGGTCAGCTCGACCGGCATCACCACCCGGCTGGCCTACTACTCCAACTACGGCACCGAGCAGACCGACATCGCTGCCCCGGGCGGCGACTACTACGACAGCCCCGACAACACCGGCGACCCGCGCAACCTCGTCCTCGCGGCCTACCCGGCCAATGTGGCCGAGGCCAGCGGCGACCTCAACCCCGACGGGACGCCCAACACCCCATTCGTGGTGCAGGACTGCGAGAACAACACCTGCGCCTACTACCAGTACCTGCAGGGCACCTCGATGGCCTCGCCACACGCGGTCGGCGTCGCGGCGCTGGTGGTCTCCGAGTACGGCAAGCGCGACCCCCGCCACGGCGGGCTCACGCTCAACCCGGAGCGCACCAGGCGGATCCTCGAGAACTCGGCTGTGCCGCACGCCTGCCCGCAGCCGCGGACGTTCCACTGGACGCGCATCACCGGCTCGGGGGCGGTCATCCAGAGCGAGGCCACCTGCCGCGGCGGCATCCGCGACAACGGCTTCTACGGCCCGGGGATCGTCAACGCCTACAGCGCCGTCACCCGGTAGCCGCTCCGCCGACGGCGCCCTGGCCCGTCGAGCGCGCCAGCCCGCGTTGATCACGTTAACGTGATCAACTCCCCCCTCCCGCGTCCTGCAGGAGTCGTGAGGGGGGAGTACGGGTCGCCAAGGGCCCGGTTGCGGCGGCTGGTGGCGGCGGCGTGCCATGCTCGGGCTGCATGACCGAGCCGAGGCGCCGCTCGATCGTCCACCGGCGGGAGGGGGTTCGCCGTGGGGCTCGACCCGGCCTACCCGGTCGTCGAGGCCAACGACCCGTCGACGTTCGTCCCGATCTACGACGACGGGCACCAGCAGGTCGGACGGCTCGGCGGTGCGAGTACGCGGACCAACGTGTTCTGCATGTCGACCAAGTGGGACGCCCCGCACTACCGCCAGCTGAGCACGGTCAACAACGACATCCCGTCGCAGCACGGCTGGATCCACGCCGACCAGGTCCACGTCTTCGGCCGGCCGCCGTACCCAGTACCGCAATGCCAGGACCTCACCGGGTGCCTGTCGACCCGCGGCGCGCTGCGGCGGCTGCGCCGCGACGCGAGCGCCTGAGGCCTGCCGCGATCGTGGCGGCGATCGGTCGCCCCCACGATCGACCGGCACAGCCACGATGTCCGTCGTGCGCGAGGGGGGAGTTGAACCCCCACGTCCTTGCGGACACACGGACCTGAACCGTGCGCGTCTGCCTGTTCCGCCACTCGCGCGTGTCCGGCGCGCCGCCCTGCCGACGATACTGCCGACGACCCTGCCGACGACCCTGCCGACACACTGCCGACGCCGTCTCGGCGCGAGGACCGAACGAGGCTAGCACGCGGGGCCGGGGGGCTCCCGGCCTCCGCCGGTAGCATCGCTAGGCGCACCGCCGCACGGCTACGCGGATGCGAATGCCCCGACGAGCGACCCGGAAGGAGGCGTCCAGTGGGAGTCCTGCAGCGCTTCGAGCGGCGCGTCGAGGGTCTGGTCAACGGCGCCTTCGCCCGCGCGTTCCGCTCCGAGGTAAAGCCGGTCGAGATCGCCGCGGCGCTGCAGCGCGAGCTCGACAACACCGCGCAGGTACTCACCCGCGAGCGCAGCATCGTCCCCAACGACTTCACCGTGGAGCTCTCCGCCCACGACTACGCCCGGCTCGCGCCGTACGACCAGACGCTGTCCGCCGAGTTCGCCGACCTCGTCGGCGAGCACGCGGTCACGCAGCACTACGCCTTCAGCGGCCCCGTCCGGGTGCGCCTGGTCGAGCGGGAAGGCATGGGCACCGGCTCGCTCCGCGTCTCCAGCGCGGTGCTCTCGGCGGTCGAGCCGACGGTTCGCCCGACCGACACCGGCATCCGCCGGGCGGTGGCCTACCTGGTGGTCAACGGGGTGCAGACCCCCGTGATCGCGCCCGGGCTGGTTCTCGGGCGCTCCTCGACCGCCGACCTGCGCATCGACGACCCCGGCGTCTCGCGCCGGCACGCCGAGATCCAGGTGGTCGGTGAGGGGGCGAACGCCGGCCTGCAGGTCATCGACCTGGGCTCCACCAACGGCGTCGTCGTCGACGGGCGCCGGGTCGAGCGGGCGGCCCTGGCCGACGGCTCCCGGGTGACGTTGGGCTCGACCGTGGTGACGGTTCAGCGGTTGGCGGGGCGCGGCCCTGCCGGGGGTGCTGGTGTCTGAGCTCACGCTCACGATCATCAAACTCGGCTTCCTCGCCGTGCTGTGGCTGTTCGTCTTCACCACGGTGTCGGCGATGCGCAGCGACCTGTTCGGTGCGGCGCCCAAACCGCCGAAGGTTCCCAAGCCCGCACCGGCGCCGCGGGCGAGCCGCCGCGCGCGCAACGCCCCGACCCGCCTAGTGGTGACCGACGGGCCCGACCGCGAACGGTCGGTGCCTTTGGGCGAGTCGCCGATCGTGGTCGGGCGTGGTCCCGACGCCTCGCTGCCGCTGAGCGACGAGTACGTCTCAACGCGGCACGCACGCTTCGTCCCGCGCGACGGCGACTGGTACGTCGAGGACCTCGGCTCCACCAACGGTACGCAGGTCAACGGCACGCGCGTCATAGCGGCCACGGCCGTCCGGGCCAAGACCCCAGTCCGGCTCGGCAAGACGACCGTCGAGCTGCGGAAGTGAGCGGCCGACCGTGACCCTGGCGATCCGCGCCGCCGCGCGCACTGACGTCGGCCTGGCCCGCGACGGCAACGAGGACTCCGCCCTGGCCTCCGGGCGGCTGCTCGTCATCGCCGATGGCATGGGCGGGCACGCGGCGGGCGAGGTGGCCAGCGCGGTCACCGTCCGCGCGATGGCCGAGCTCGGCGCGGACGAGGGCACCGACCCGCTGCAGGCGCTGGGCGCGGCCGTCGACGCGGCCAACGAGCGCATCCGCGCCGCCGTCGAGGGCCGACCCGAGCGAGCCGGGATGGGCACCACCCTCACCGCCCTGCTCTGGACCGGCGACGACCTCGCGCTCGCCCACGTCGGCGACTCGCGCGGCTACCTCCTGCGGGACGGCGAGTTGCGGCAGGTGACGCACGACCACACCTACGTCCAGGCACTGGTCGACGAGGGCCGGATCTCTGCCGAGGATGCCGTCCACCACCCGGCGCGCTCGCTGCTCGTGCGCGCCCTCGGTGGGCAGCCCGACGCCGAGCCGGACCTCCAGATGCTCCACGTACGCGCTGGGGACCGGCTGCTGCTGTGCAGCGACGGGCTGTCCGACGTGGTGCGCGACGACGCCATCCGAGACGCGCTGGCTGCCGCCGCTGACGCCGGCACGGCGGCCGATGACCTGGTTGCCCTTGCCCTCGCCGGCGGCGGTCCCGACAACGTCACGGTGATCGTCGTCGACGTCACGGACGAGGCCGGCGCCGCGCCCTCCGACGGTCAGCCGACCGAGGAGGTTGTGCTCGGGGCGGCGGTCGCGTCCGCGACGGAGGACGACCCGTCCTCCACCGGCGAGATCGAGCCGGTCGTCGTCGACGACGAGGAGCTGCGCTACGCACCGCGCCCGGCGCATCCGCACCGGTGGGTGCGGCGCAGCGCCCTCGCGACTCTCGTCGTGGGCATCGCCGTGATCGCCCTGGTCGGTGCCTACCGCTGGAGCCAACAGCAGTACTTCGTCGGCTCCGACTCCGGACAGGTGGCGATCTTCCGCGGCCTGTCGCAGGAGGTGGGGGGCGCCTCGGTCAACAGCGTGGAGGAGATCCCCGGCGGGCTCCCCGTCGCCGCGCTGCCCGAGGTCTACCAGGACCAGGTCTCCGGGACCATTTCGGCGGCCGACCTCGACGACGCCCACGCCGTCGTCGACCGGCTGCGTGAGGCCGCCTGCCAGGCCGCGGTGCCGCGCCGGCCGGTCGTGCCACGCAAGCCCACACCCGGCAAGCCGACACCGGCAGCCACCCCGCGGGCGACGAGCGTGCCCCGGGCGACAGCGGCACCCGCACCGACGCCGGCCGCACCGGCACCTGCTCCCGGCACCGCGTCCCGTTCGCCGACGGCAACCCCCAGCCCTACCCCCGTCCTCCCGGAGGGGCTGGACTGCACCGGCACCTCGGTGGTGGCGCCATGAGCGCGGCCACCACGACCCCGCCGTCCCCGCCGACCGCAGGGCCGGCCCGGTCGGCCCGCCGCGGCACCGAGCTGGGACTGCTCGTGCTGGCTCTGGTGATCTCGGTCGGGGCCTATGCGGCGGTGGGGCTCGGGGCGCAGGGAGCACTGCCGCCCGGAACACTCAGGTACGGCCTCGGACTCGCCGGGTTGGCGCTCGCCGCCCACGTGGTGGTCAGCCTGCGCGCGCCGTACGCGGACCCGATCCTGCTGCCGGCGATCACGCTGCTCAACGGGATCGGCCTGGCGCTCATCCACCGGCTCGACGTCGCTTATGCGGTGCGGGCCGCGGAGGCCGGCCGCGCCGCTCCGGACCCGCACGCGCCCGAGCAGCTCACCTGGACCCTGATCGGTGTCGGACTGTTCGTCGCGGTGCTGCTCGTCGTACGCGACCACCGTCGGCTCCAGCGTTGGACCTACACCGCCGGACTGGTCGGCATCGGCCTGCTCCTGCTCCCGCTGCTGCCCGGGTTGGGCGTCGAGGTCAACGGTGCGCGGATCTGGATTCGCGCCTTCGGCTTGTCGTTCCAGCCCGGTGAGGCCGCCAAGATCGTGCTGATCGTCGCGTTCGCGGGCTACCTCGTCCGCACCCGGGAGCAGCTCGCCCTGGCCGGCCGGCGCTTCGCGGGCCTAGACCTGCCCCGCGGCCGCGACCTCGGCCCGCTGCTGAGCATGTGGGCGATCAGCCTGGGCCTGCTCGTCTTCCAGCGCGACCTCGGCACTTCGCTGCTGTTCTTCGGAGTCTTCGTGGTCCTGCTCTACGTCGCCACCGAGCGCCCGTCGTGGCTGGTGGTGGGCGGCGGACTGTTCCTCGTCGGCGCCTGGGCCGCAGCGCAGGTCTTCTCCCACGTGCAGCACCGGGTGGACGCCTGGCTGGCGCCGTTCGCCGACCCCGACGCCAACTACCAGATCATCCAGGCGCTCTACGGCCTGGCCTACGGCGGCATCCTCGGGCGCGGGCTCGGCCAGGGCCGGCCCGACCTCGTGCCCTACGCCAACAGCGACTTCATCATGGCTGCGCTCGGCGAGGAGCTCGGGCTGACCGGGGTCATGGCGGTGCTCCTCGTCTACGGGGTGATCGTGGAACGCGGCCTGCGCACGGCCCTGCTCGCGAAGGACCCCTTCGGCAAGCTGCTGGCCGCCGGGCTGGCCACCTCGCTGGCGCTGCAGGTCTTCGTCGTCGTCGGCGGGGTCACCAAGCTGATCCCGCTCACCGGGCTCACCACCCCGTTCCTCTCGCTGGGCGGCTCGTCGCTGGTCATGAACTGGGTCCTGATCGCCCTGCTGCTGCGGGTGAGCGACGCCGCGCGGCGACCCGCGCCGGCGCCAGCGCCGCCGACGGCGGACGCCTTGACCCAGGTGGTGCGCCGGTGAACAAGCCCATCCGCCGGCTCTCGGTGGCGCTCCTGCTGCTGTTCACGGCGTTGCTGCTCAACGCGACCTACGTGCAGGTGGTGGAAGCCGGCTCGCTCAACGCGCGCTCGGACAACCGCCGCGTGCTGCTGGACGAGTACGGCCGCCAGCGTGGGCCGATCCTCGTCTCGGACAACTCCCGGGTCGCCTTCTCGCGCAAGACCGACGACCAGCTGGACTACCTCCGCCGCTACCCCGAGGCCGCCCGCTACGCCCACACCACCGGCTACTACTCCTTCCTGTACGGCCGCACCGGCGTCGAGAGCACGCAGAACGACGTGCTGTCCGGCACCGGACCGCGCTTCTTCGTGCGCAGCATCGTCGACCTGCTGACCGGCAAGGCCCCGCAGGGTGGCAGCGTCGTGCTGACCCTCGACCCGCGCGCGCAGCGGGCGGCCTACGACGCGCTCGGGGACCGCAAGGGCGCCGTCGTCGCGATCGACCCGTCCACCGGCGCCATCCTGGCCATGGTGAGCAAGCCGTCCTACGACCCCAACAAGCTGGCCAGCCACTCCGTCGCCGAACAGACCGCCTACTGGAAGCGGCTCAATGCCGACCCTGGCAAGCCGCTGCTCGACCGGGCCACCAGCGAGCTGTATCCACCCGGCAGCGTGTTCAAGCTGGTCACCGCGTCCGCGGCGCTGGAGTCCGGCCGCTACACCGCCGACACCGTCGTGCCGGGACCGGCTCGGCTGGACCTCCCACAGACGACGTTCGATCTGACCAACGAGAACGGCGGCGCGTGCGGCAGCGGTGGGCGCACCACCGTGGCCAACGCCCTGCGGATCTCGTGCAACACCGCCTTCGGCGGCATCGGGCTGGACCTGGGGGCCGCCGCGCTGCGTGCCCAGGCCGAGAAGTTCGGCATCGACGACGTGCCGTTCGGCGACCTGCCGGCCGCCATCAGCCGCTTCCCCGAGGACCCTGACGCGCCGCAGACTGCGCTGTCCGCGATTGGGCAGTTCGACGTGCGGGTGACGCCGCTGCAGATGGCCATGGTGACCGCCGCCATCGCCAACCGCGGAGTGCTCATGGCGCCCTACGTCGTCGACGAGCTGCGAACGCCCGACCTCGACGTGCTGTCCCGGCACGAGCCGCAGGAGGTGTCGCAGGCGGTGTCCGCGGAGACCGCCGCGACGCTGACCTCGATGATGGTCGATGTCGTGCGCAACGGCACGGGTACCAACGCGGCCATCCCCGGCATCGCCGTGGCGGGCAAGACGGGCACCGCGCAGAGCGACCCGAGCAGGCCGCCGTACGCGTGGTTCACCTCGTTCGCGCCCGCCGACCAGCCCCGGGTGGCCGTCACCGTCCTCATCGAGGACGCCGGCGTCGCGCGCAGCGAGGTCAGCGGCAACGCGCTCGCCGCCCCGGTGGCGCGCGCCGTGATGGAAGCGGTGCTGGGCCAATGAGCGGACTGGACCCGGCGGCGCCGCAGAGTGTCGGCGCTGGCCGCTACCGGCTCACCCGGCGGATCGCCGTCGGCGGGATGGGCGAGGTGTGGGCGGCCGAGGACACCGTGCTCTCCCGCCCGGTGGCGGTCAAGTTGCTGCGCCGCGACCTCGTCGGCGACCCGGCGTTCCTCGAGCGCTTCCGCACCGAGGCGCGGCTGACCGCGGGCCTGGTCCACCCCGGCATCGCCCAGGTCTACGACTTCGGGGAGCCCACCGGCGCCGCCCCCGCCTACCTCGTCATGGAGCTGGTCCCCGGCGAGCCGCTGTCGGCCCGGCTGGTCCGCGAAGGCCGGCTCGACCCCGAGGCCGCGCTCGACGTGGTCGGGCAGACCGCGCGGGCCGTGGCCGAGGCGCACCGCGCGGGGCTGGTGCACCGCGACCTCAAGCCGGCCAACCTGCTGACGACACCGACCGGCCAGGTCAAGGTGACCGACTTCGGCATCGCCCGGGCCGTCGACGCGGCCGCCCTGACCCGCACCGGCGAGGTGGTCGGCACCGCCCACTACCTGTCGCCGGAGCAGGCGCTCGGTCGGCCCGCGACACCGGCCAGCGACGTGTACGCGCTCGGGCTGGTGCTCTACGAGATGCTGGCCGGTCGGCGACCCTTCGCCGAGGCCGGTGCCCTCGCGGTCGCCCGCGCGCACGCCGACCTTCCGCCGCCGCCGCTGCCCGCCGACGTCCCCGACCCGGCCCGCGAGCTCGTCGACCTGCTGCTGGTCAAGGACCCGGCGCTGCGGCCGCCCGACGCCGACGCGGTGCTGCCGCTGCTCGAACGGGCGCGAGCCGGCCTGCGGGCTCCCGCCAGCGGCCTCGACACGGTGCCGTTGATGCCCACCACCCCCGGCGTGCCGCCCACCGCGGTGCTGCCGCCGGCGACCGCCGCGCTGCCGGCGGAGGATCCGGTCGCGGCGGCCGGAGCGGACGACGCGTTACCCGGCTCCCCGCACAGTCCCCGCTGGGTCTGGGCGCTGGTCGCCGCCCTCGTCGTGCTCGTCGGGTGGCTCGCCTGGTCGCTGGTGTCCAGACAGGGCGAGCAGGCCGCGCCCGGTCCGGCCACCCCGGCCCCGACCAGCCTTGCGCCGACGAGCCCGGCGCCGACCAGCCCGGCACCCTCGCACACCAGCCCGGCCGAGTCGTCGACCACACACCGCACCCCCCCGCCGAGCGCTACCGCCCCGGCCAGCCGCACTACCACGCCCACGTCGACCCGCACGTCCAGCACCCCCAACCCGTCCCGAACGTCCCCCACGCCGACGCCGGCCCGCACGACGACACCGAAGCCCTCCACCACGACGGCCGCGCCGGCCGTGGCCCCGGCCGCGGCGGCTGCGGGCCACGACCGCGCCGAGCAGGTCCAGGAGACCCACCGATGACCGAGTCCCCGCTGCTCGATGATCGCTACCAGCTGCACGAGTTGCTCGGGCGCGGTGGCATGGCCGAGGTGCGCCGTGGTGAAGACCTGCGGCTCGGACGTCGGGTCGCGGTCAAGACGCTTCGGCTCGACCTCACCGAGGACGCGACGTTCCAGGCGAGGTTCCGCCGCGAAGCGCAGTCGGCGGCGGCGCTCAACCACCCGAACGTGGTGGCCGTCTACGACACCGGTGAGGACGCGCTGGACGGGTCGCGCGTGCCGTACATCGTCATGGAGTACGTCGAGGGACGCACGCTGCGCGACCTGCTGCGCGACCCCGACGTGCGGTTGACGCAGGAGCGGGTCCTCGAGATCACGCTCGGCGTCCTGGACGCGCTCGACTACAGCCACCGCGCCGGCATCATCCACCGTGACATCAAGCCGGCCAACGTCATGGTGACCACCCGGGGCGACGTCAAGGTCATGGACTTCGGCATCGCCCGGGCGCTCTACGACACCGGCGCGACGATGACGCAGACGGCCGCGGTGCTCGGCACGGCGCAGTACCTCTCCCCCGAGCAGGCACGCGGGGAGCAGGCCGACGCTCGCAGCGACCTCTACAGCACCGGCTGCCTGGCCTATGAGCTGCTGACCGGGCGCCCGCCGTTCGTCGGCGACTCCGTGGTGTCCGTCGCGGTGGCGCACGTCCGAGACCTGCCGGAGCCGCCGTCGGCCCACGACCCCTCGATCCCGCCCGAGATCGACCAGGTGGCGCTCACCGCACTCGCCAAGGAGCGGGAGGCGCGCTACCAGAGCGCCGCGGAGATGCGCGCCGACATCGAGCGGGTGCTGGCCGGCCTGCCGCCTCGGGGCGGCGACGAGGGCACCACCGAGCTGATGCCCCGGGCGCCGTCCCCCCCGGTAGCCCCGGTGGTCCAAGACGACGCGCTGGCGCTCCCGCCGGACGAGGAGGACGCCGGCGCGCGGCGGCGTTGGGTGCTGGTCGCGGTGCTCGGAGTCCTCGCCGTGGCGCTGGCCGCGCTCGTCGGATGGCTGGTCTTCCGCGACAACCCCGCCGACGCGAAGGTCTCGGTGCCGCCCGTGGTGGGCCTCCAGCGGGCGCAGGCGGAGAGCCAGCTGAGCGACCGGCACCTCAATGTCGAAGTCAAGGCCGCCACCAGTGCCGTTGCGCCCCGCAACGAGGTAACCGACCAAGTACCAAAGGCGGGCGTCTTTGTCGCGCCGGGCAGCACCGTCACGATCACGGTGTCGCTCGGACCGAAGACCGCGGTGGTGCCGGTGCTGGAGGGGCTGTCGCTGCAGGCGGCTGCCGAGAAGCTGCGCTCGGTGGGGCTGCGCCTCGGCGAGCAGGCCAAGGAGTCCAGCACGAAACCGGAGGGCCAGGTGCTCTCCAGCGACCCGGCGGCCGGCCAGGAGGTCACCGTGAACAGCACCGTGGCGGTCACCGTGTCCAGCGGCGAGGTGCAGGTGCCCGACGTGGTGGGCCAGGACCGCGCGGCGGCAGAGGCGGCCCTCGACGCGCTGGGGTTGAAGCCCGACGTACGCGGTCGCACGAGCACCCAGCCGGTCGGGCGGGTGCTGGAGCAGGCGCCGACCGGCGGCACCACCGCGGCGCAGGGCGACACGGTGATCCTCTACGTCGCGGTGGCCCCCACGCCGACGCAGACCCCGTCCCGGACACCGACGCAGACACCGAGCCAGACGCCCAGCCAGACGCCCACACCGACCAAGACCCCCACACCGACCAAGAGCCCCACACCGACGGCCACCCAGACGACGCCCAACCCCACCTGAGCGCTTCAGCGCGTGGGTGCGGTCGTGAGTGCCGGCGCCGGATCCGGCGGGTGGGCGACGACCGGCCCCAGCCCGGCGGCCCGCCCGACGGCGTCCGGGTCCCCGCAGGCGACCAGCCAGTTGGCCATCATCTGGTGCCCGCACTCGGTGAGCACCGACTCCGGGTGGAACTGGACGCCTTCGACGGGGAGGTCCCGGTGCCGGGCCGCCATCACGACCTCGCCGCTGCGGGCAGTCACCTCCAGCTCGGCCGGCACCGCCGTCGGGTCGACCGCCAGCGAGTGGTAGCGCGTCGCAGTGAACGGATTCGGCACGGCGGCGAGTACTCCGGCGCCGCTGTGGTGCACGAGACTCGTCTTGCCGTGGACCAGCTCGGGGGCAGGGCCGACCCGTCCCCCGTAGGCGACGGCGATCGCCTGCAACCCGAGGCAGACGCCGAGCACCGGCACCTGCGCACCGTGGCGCCGCACCAGCTCGACACAGACCCCTGCCAGCTCGGGAGTACCGGGGCCCGGCGAGAGCAGCACGCCGTCGAAGCCGGGCACCTCGTCGAGGTCGACCACGTCGTTGCGCAGAACGGTGCACCCGGCCCCGAGCTGGGCGAGGTAGTGCACGAGGTTGAACACGAAGCTGTCGTAGTTGTCGACGACGAGGATGCGGCGGGCCCGCGGCCCGGACCGCGTGGGAAGGCTCACCGCCACATCCTGCCAGCGCCGGCGAGGCCCGCGATCATGGCTGCGGCGTCGCTGTCGGGCGCGGGGTCGCGACGGCCAGGCGCACCGGGCCGTCGTACGCCGACATGTCGATGACGCCGCGCTCGACGACGCGGTAGCCGAGACCCAGCGCGTCGGCCCACTGGCGATAGGAAGAGACCTCGGGCGAGGAGTCGAGCGCCGCCTGCATGCGGCCCACGTCGCCGATCGCGTCGATGCGGTACGGCGGGTAGTAGGTGCGGCCGTCGAGCAGCAGGACAGGCCCGACACAGCGTACGGCGCTCGTCGTGGTAAGCCGGTGGCCCATGACGGTGACCGCCTCGGCGCCGCCGACCCACAACGCGTTGAGCACCCCCTCGACGTCCTGCTGGTGGACGAGGAAGTCGTCCACGGTCGTGCCCTCGGGCAGCGTCTCCGGCACCTCCGCGTCGTCCAGGGTGACCTCCACGGCCGGTCCGCGCACCGCCCCCAGCCCGACGGCGGACGCGGTGTGGGCCTCGGCGTCCGCCAGCGCGCCGGCGGGCCCACCCGCCACGCCGCCGTCGGTGAGCCGCCGGACCTCCGAGCGCAGAGACGCGAGCGTGTCGGCAAGCCGGTCGCTGCGCGACGCCGCGGCGCGGATGAGGTCGGCCAGGTCGCCGTAGCGCCCACCGCGCAGGTCGGTGCCACCGGCGTTCTCCGCGCTGGTGATGAACAGCAGGCCGGCCCCGGCGAGCACGACCGCCGTGGCTATGCGGGCCGCCGTACGCCGCCTGGCCACCTGCCCTCCCGATGCTGGCTTCCTGCCGAGCGCCGGAGCACCCGCCCCGACCGGGTTACGCTAACCCAGTGCCCAGGTCGCGCATCCGCCGTCGCTCCGACTACACCCCGCCCCCGCCGAAGCGGCCGAGTGCGGAGGCCGCGCTGCGCCGGGACCGCTGGGTGGTCCCGACCATGCTGGTCCTGCTCATCGGGGGACTGGCCTGGATCTGCACCTATTACCTCGCCGGACAGGACATCCCGCTGATGCGCGATCTGCAAGGCTGGAACCTCGCGATCGGGATGGCCGCCATCACCGGCGGGTTCCTCGTGGCGACCCGCTGGAAGTAGTCGTCCACAGGTTCGTCCACAGCGGTGGATGAACTTACACGGGTGGAACTCCGTACGCGCCTCAGCCGATCGCGACGAGCGCGACGACCACCGCGGCGGCGAGCAGCCCGCCGGCTGCGGCGTAGAACGCGACGGCGCGCCGGTTGCGCGGGGCGTAGGCGGCCACCGCTCCCAACGCGGCGCCCGCCAGCGCCCCCGCGACAGGAGCCGGCCAGTCCGGTGCCCGCCGTAGCAGGGCGAGCACCAACCAGATCGCACCGAGCACGACTAGCCCGGACAGTTGTCGGTGCAGCCGCCGCCCGACCACGACCGAGGCCGCCAGCAGGCCGAATGTGGCCGTCGGGCCGCCGTAGTCGAGGACGAAGTCGGGCAGCGTGAGCAGCGCGGCAGCGTTGCCGAGGGCTGCCGAACAGACCCAGACCAGGGCGAGCCGGGCCCGCCCCACCTCGGCCTCGAGCTCGCGCCCGAGGAAATAGGTGAGGATCACGGCGAACAGCAGTGAGATGACGTCGCGGGGCAGCAACGACGCGGTGACCAGCCGCCAGAGCTGACCGTGCGCGACGCCGATCGGCTGCCCGCCGTCGAAGCCGGTGCCGACCAGGCCGAGCGCGACCCGCAGCGGGTCACCGACCACGGCGGCGACGACGTACAGCGCCACCTGCAGTCCCACCAGGACACGGGTCACGAGCTCCGAGCCCGCGCCGGTGCGGACCTCCGCCCCCAGCGTCGCCTGCGGGCGGCTCATGCTGCGCTCGCCCTCGCTGACACACTCCGGGCAGTGGAAGCCGACCGGGGCCCCCTGCATGCACTCGGGGCAGATCGGCCGCTGGCAGCGGCTGCAGCGGATGTAGGTCTCGCGGTCCGGGTGCCGGTAGCACCGAGGTACCTCGGACGTGGCTGCGTCGCCCTCCCGGCCCGGCTCGTTCACGCCGTGATGCGCTCCACGTCGACAGTTTCGATGACGACGGGCTCGACCGGTCGGTCCCCGCGGTCGGTCGTTGTGCGCGCGATCGCGTCCACGACGGTGCGGCTCGGCTGGTCGGCGACCTCACCGAAGATCGTGTGCTTGCGGGTGAGGTGGGGCTGGGGGGCGACCGTGACGAAGAACTGCGAGCCGTTTGTGCCCGGTCCGGCGTTGGCCATGGCCAGCAGATAGGGGCGGTCGAAGGCCAGCTCGGGGTGGAACTCGTCACCGAAACGGTAGCCCGGGCCGCCCGAGCCGGTGCCCAGCGGGCATCCTCCCTGGATCATGAAACCGTCGATGACCCGGTGGAAGGCCAGGCCGTCGTAGAACGGCCGCTGCACCCGTTCACCGCTATCAGGGTCGAGCCACTCGCGGCTGCCCTCGGCCAGCTCGACGAAGTTGCGGACGGTCTTGGGCGCATGGTCGGGGAGCAGCTTGATCCGTACGTCACCTCGATTGGTGCGCAGCGTCGCGTACGTCTCCTCGGCCACGACCGGCACGACCTCTCACTGGCAGGACCCGCGCTGGCGCCGCGGCGACGGGGCCGGGCTGCCCCTTCGCCGCCATCCTCGCACGGGCCCGCAGCGGTCACCCGGCTGGGACGCCGCGGTCGGGAACACGGCATGATCGGTGGTCAGGAGGGGTACGCCAGCCCCGATCGCGTCGACCAGGAGGATCGCTTCATGTCTGCAGTGAGCAGCGCCCGCGAGGCCATCGATGACATGCACGCCCGCGAGCGGGCGGCCGAGGCCGCCCAGCGGCTCCAGGAAGCGTCCGCCCCGGCCGTGGAGGCGCTGGCCGAGCGTGTCGGGATCGCCAAAGAGCTGATCATCCCGGCCCTCGAGGCGGCCCGCGAACGGGTGGGCCCCTCCGTGGAGGCGGCCCGCGAACGGGTGGGGCCCTCCGTGGAGGCGGCCCGCGAACGAGTGGGGCCCTCCGTGGAAGCGGCCCGCGAACGGGTGACCCCGGCGGTTGCCGCGGCCCGCGAGCGGGTCGTCCCGGCCCTCAGCACCGCCAAAGAACGCTGGGAGGATGAGCTGCTCCCGGGGATCGCCGCTGCCGTCGCCACGGCGGCCGCCGCCACCGCCGAGCAGGCGAGCCACCTCGGTGAGCGGGCGGCCGAGCTGGCGGTCTCGCCGGCCGCACGACGTCGGCGGCGGCGCTCCCGGATCGGGCTGCTCGTCCTGGCCCTCGTCGTCGTCGGAGGCGGGGTTGTCGTCTGGCGTCGGCGTGCGCTGTCCGCCCACGAGGGCTGGCAGCCTGCCGAGCCGTATGTGTCGCCGCCGGCGACCCCTCCGGCGCCGTCGCCCACCGCCGGTGGGGACACCGGCGACGCGTCGGTCGCGGGCTGGGTGCCCGACGACACCGCCGGCGCCGGCCCGGACGAGGCGGTGTCCGACGCCGCTGAGGCTGCGCATCAGCCGAGCGACCCCGACGCGCCGGTCGTGGAGGTCCCGGTCGAGGGTGTGTCCGGCGCCGACGCACCCACCGCCGACATCGGCGAGGCCGGCGACACCGACGAGGAGCGAGGCAAGCACTCGCGTTGAGGGGGCGCCTACGCGGGCGTTCAGCTCGTCCCGCAGGGGCAGGCAGGTGGCGAGCGCCGAAATCCTGGTCGGCGTGCACGAGTGGCGCGCCCGTGCGCACGCACGGGGCGGCGGGGCGGCGGTCAGGCAGTCGAGCGGTCGACAGCCACCGGCGGTGGAGCCACGGGGACTCGAACCCCGAACCCCCGCCTTGCAAAGGCGGTGCTCTGCCAGTTGAGCTATGGCCCCGCGCGGGCACCCGCCCGTCTGCTGGTCAGCGCGTGTCGCGGCCAGGTACCTGGTCGGTGGCCTCGGCCCACAGGTCCTGGTCGGCCTGCTGCTGCTCCTGCATCCGGCGGTAGCCGAGGTAACCGGCGGCCGCGACAACGGCCAGCAGCAAGCTCTTCTTCGGCAGCGCGGCCACGTGGTCCTCCCGAGGCTCGTCAGGCCGGTCGGACGACCGCCCAGTCGTGCGGGTGCGTGGGCCTAACTGGACTTGAACCAGTGACCTCTTCCTTATCAGGGAAGCGCTCTAACCGACTGAGCTATAGGCCCGGGGAGTCGCCGTACGAGTGCCGGCGGAACCCCCGGCAGCCTAGCGGATCCGCCGCCGGCGCTTGCACCCACAGCGCGCTGCGAGGAGTCGGTCAGCGCAGCTCAGTCGTCCTCGGCCAGCGTGACCTCGAGCCCGCCGAGCAGGCTGGCGGCGAGGTTGTACACGAAGGCGCCGATCGTGGCGAGCGCGGTGATGAGCACGACGTCGATGACCGCGAGCAAGGTGGTGAAGCCGAGCACCCGCGACAGCGAGAGGAAGCTCTGCAGGTCGAAGCCGGAGTTCTGCTCCGAGGAGGTCACCTCGGTGAGGACGTCGCCGACCGTGCTGAACACGCCGGCTGCATCGAGGATCGACCAGAGCACGGCGACCGCGACGAACAGCATGATCCCCGCCGCGATGGAGAGCAGGAACGAGACCTTCATGACCGACCAGGGGTCGAGGCGCACCAGCCGGAGCCGGGCTTTGCGCACGCGCGCGGACCGGGGCGCGTGCGGCGCTGGCTGAGCCTCCGCCGAGGACGGTGCGCGGTCCCGCACCCGCGCCGTGGCCGCTGCGGCTGCACCGACGCGCGTCGCGCCGGCAGCTCCGGCGGCGACGCCACTGGGGCTGGTCTTGCCCGGCTCGGGCACCCGCGGGACGGGACGAGACGGGCTGGGCTCGCTGCGCAGGCCGGCAACCGCAGCCGGGCTGGTTGCCGGCGGAGACGGTGCGTCGCCGGCCGTGGCCGAGGTAGCGCCGGCGGAGCGCTCGGTCTTACGGAACAGGTCACTCGCCTGGTCGGTGAGGGCGCGCAACTGGCTCATCGCGTCACGCTGCGCACCCGCCTTGCGCCGGCCACGGGTGCCGCCACCTGTGGCGGGCGCCGCAGCCGTGGCGCTGGGTGCCTGGCCGTTGGGGCCGCTCTCGGCGGCCGGCGTTCGAGCGGGCGGCGCCTGCTGTTGCTGCGTGGAGGGCTTGCCTGCCGGCAGGCCATGGATGGCGCTGGTGTCCTCTTCATCGCCATCGGCCCGCTGGGTCCAGCCGGTGCCACCACTCGTCACGACTGCATGTCCTTCCCGTCGTCGCCGGGCTGCTCGCCCGCGACATCCCGGCCGTCGGGCTCGTTCCCGGCCTGGGACCCGGGGTCGCCCGTGCCCGCCCCGTGGTCGGCCTCGTCACCCGTCACCGTCTGGCCCGTCACCGTCTGACCCGTCACCGTCTCCTCTGCCGCCGCCTCGGCATTGCGCGCGATCGCCACCACCGCGTCGCCGCCGTCGAGTTCGACGAACTTGACACCCATGGTGTCACGTCCCTTGACCGGCACCCCCGAGACTGGGGTGCGTGTCACCGCGCCGCCGGCACGGACCGCCAGTACCTCATCGCTGTCCGACACCACCAGCGCCCCCACGAGGGACCCCCGGGCGTCGGCCAGCTTCATCGCCTTGATGCCGAGCCCGCCGCGGCCCTGGACCCGGTAGTCCTCGACCCGGCTGCGCTTGGCCCAGCCCCCGTCGGTGACGGTGAAGACGTAGCTGACCCGCTCGTCACTACCCCCGCTGTCCTCGCGGCGGATGATCGACATCGACAGCAGATCGTCTCCCCCCCGGAATCGCATGCCGGTCACCCCCGACGTCGCCCGGCCCATCGGCCGCAGCTGGTCGTCGTCGGCGGTGAAACGCACCGACTGGCCCTTGCGGGAGACCAGGAGCACGTCGTCAGTGGCCTCGACGAGCTCGGCTCCGATGAGGCTGTCGTCCGCCTCCCGGAAGTTCAGCGCGATGACTCCACCACTGCGGTTGGAGTCGTACTCCGCGAGCCGGGTCTTCTTGACGTAGCCGCGCCGCGTCGCCAGCACGAGGTAGGGCGCCTGGTCGTAGTCCCTGAGCGTCAGCACCTGGGCGATCTGCTCGTCGGGCTGGAAGGCCAACAGATTGGCCACGTGCTGGCCGCGGGCGTCGCGGCCGGTCTCCGGCAGCTCGTAGGCCTTGGCGCGGTAGACGCGTCCCTGATCGGTGAAGAACAGCACCCACGCGTGCGTACTGGTCACGAAGAACGAGCTGACGACGTCGTCCTGACGCAGCTGGGCTCCGCGCACGCCCTTCCCGCCGCGGTGCTGGGAGCGGTAGAGGTCGACTTTGGTGCGCTTGGCGTAGCCGCCGCGGGTGATGGTGACCACGACCGGCTCCTCGGCGATGAGGTCCTCCATCACCAGGTCGCCGTCGGCCGGCAGCACCCGGGTGCGCCGCTCGTCGCCGTATCTGTCGACGACCTCGGCAAGCTCTTCGGAGATGATCTGCCGCTGGCGCGGCTCGGAGGCGAGGATCGCCTGCAGCTCGGCGATGAGCTGCTCGATCTCGGCCAGCTCGTCGGCGATCCGCTGCCGCTCCAGGGCGGCCAGCCGGCGCAACTGCATGTCGAGGATGGCGCGCGCCTGTACCTCGTCGATGTCCAGCAGCGCCATGAGGCCGGTCTGCGCGACGTCGGCCGAGGGCGACCGGCGGATCAGGGCGATGACGTCGTCGAGCAGATCGAGCGCCTTGACCAGGCCGCGGATGACGTGCGCGCGGTCCTCGGCCCGGCGCAGCCGGAAGCGGGTCCGACGCTGGACGACTTCGATCTGGTGGGCGACCCAGTGCCGGACGAACCCGTCGAGCGGCAGCGTGCGCGGCACGTCGTCGACGAGCGCCACCATGTTGCAGCCGAACGTGTCCTGCAGCTGGGTGTGCTTGTAGAGGTTGTTGCGTACGACGCTCGCCACCGCGTCACGCTTGAGGACGACCACCAGCCGCATCCCGGTGCGGGCAGAGGAGTCGTCGCGCAGGTCGGCGATGCCCTGGACGCGCCCCGAGTCGGCGAGATCGGCGATCTTGCGGGCCAGCGCGTCGGGGTTGACCTGGTACGGCAGCTCGCTGACCACCAGAGCGGTACGGCCGCGGTCCTCCTCGACCTCGACGACCGCGCGCATCGTCACCGAGCCACGCCCGGTGCGGTAGGCCTCCTCGATGCCGATGTGGCCGACGATGTACCCGCGCGTCGGGAAGTCGGGGCCCTTGATCCGCTCCATGAGAGCGGTCAGCAGCTCCTCGTGGCTGGCCTCGGGGTGCGCCAGCGCCCACTGGACGCCGGAGGCGACCTCGCGCAGGTTGTGCGGCGGGATGTTGGTGGCCATTCCGACGGCGATGCCGCCGGAGCCGTTGACGAGCAGGTTGGGAAAGCGGGCCGGCAGCACCTTGGGCTCGAGCTGGCGGCCGTCGTAGTTGGGCTTGAAGTCGACGGTGTCCTCGTCGATGTCGCGGACCATCTCCATGGCCAGCGGCGCCAGCCGGCACTCGGTGTAGCGCATGGCGGCCTGTCGGTCGTCGCCGCGGGAGCCGAAGTTGCCCTGGCCCTGCACCAGCGGGTAGCGCAGCGACCACTCCTGCCCGAGTCGGACGAGCGTGTCGTAGATCGCGACGTCGCCGTGCGGGTGGTACTGGCCCATGACGTCGCCGACGACCCGGCTGGATTTCGAGAACGGCCGGTCGGGCCGGTAACCCCCCTCGTACATCGCATAGAGCACCCGGCGGTGAACCGGCTTGAGCCCGTCCCGTACATCGGGCAGGGCGCGCTGCACGATGACGCTCATCGCGTAGTCCAGGTAGGACCGACCCATCTCGACCTGCAGGTCGACCGGCTCGATCCGACCGCCCGGCGGGACCTCCCCGTCGGGTTGCGGGGCGGCGGGTGGCGGGGAGCCGGGTGGGGGGGTGTCGGTCACGGGTTCTCCAGGCTCGGGCTGCCGCGGCGCCGTGCGCCGGCGGCGACGCGTCAGATGTCGAGGAAGCGGACGTCGCGGGCGTTGCGCTGGATGAAGCGGCGCCGGCTCTCCACGTCCTCGCCCATGAGCGTCGTGAAGATCTCGTCGGCCCGCGCGGCGTCCTCGAGGGTGACCTGGAGCAGGACCCGCTGGTGCGGGTCCATGGTGGTCTCCCACAGCTCGTCGTAGTTCATCTCACCGAGGCCCTTGTAGCGCTGCAGGCCGCCCTCCTTGGGCAGCCGGCGCCCGGCAGCCTGACCGGCAGCGACCAGGGCATCGCGCTCGCGGTCGGAGTACGCGTAGTCCGGTGGGGCGTCACGCCCCGTCCACTTGATCTTGTAGAGCGGCGGCTGCGCCAGGTAGACGTGACCGTTCTCCACCACCGGACGCATGAAGCGGAACAGCAGGGTGAGCAGGAGCGTGCGGATGTGCTGGCCGTCGACGTCGGCGTCGGCCATGAGCACGACCTTGTGGTAGCGCAACCGGTTGAGGTCGAAGTCGTCATGGATGCCGGTGCCGAGCGCGGAGATGATCGCCTGGACCTCCTGGTTCTGCAGGATCCGGTCCAGGCGGGCCTTCTCGACGTTGAGGATCTTGCCGCGGATCGGCAGGATCGCCTGCACGCGGGGGTTGCGGCCCTGCTTCGCGGGGCCGCCTGCGGAGTCGCCCTCGACGATGAACAGCTCGCACTCGTCTGGGCTCGTCGACTGGCAGTCGGTGAGCTTGCCGGGCAGCCCGCCGCCGCCGAGCAGACCCTTGCGGCTGCGCGCGGCGTCGCGGGCCTTGCGTGCGGCCAGACGCGCGACCGCGGCAGACTGGGACTTGCGTGCGATGTCCTTGCCCTCGCCCGGGTTCTGCTCGAACCAGGCGCCGAGCTGTTCGTTGACCACCCGCTGCACGAACGACTTGGCCTCGGTGTTGCCGAGCTTGGTCTTGGTCTGGCCCTCGAACTGCGGGTCCCCCAGCTTGATGCTGACGATCGCGGTGAGTCCCTCTCGGACGTCGTCGCCGGTCAGGTTGGCGTCCTTGTCCTTGAGGATGCCCCAGTCGCGCGCGAACTTGTTGACCAGCCAGGTCAGGGCCGCGCGGAAACCCTCCTCGTGGGTGCCACCCTCGTGGGTGTTGATCGTGTTGGCGAAGGTGTGCACGCTCGAGGAGAAGCCGGTGTTCCACTGCATGGCGACCTCGAGGCTCGTCCGGATCGCGGCCGCCGGGGCGTCGTCCTGCTGGGCCTCGAACGCCACGACACTGCGGTGCGCCGGATCCTTGCCGCGGTTGAGGTGCTTGACGTAGTCGACCAGCCCCCCGTCGTAGCGGTAGGTCACCTCCCGAGGCTCCGCCTCGTCGGCGTCGCCGAGCTCGACCTCGACCTCCGCCGTGCGTGCGCGCTCGTCGCGCAGGCAGATGGTGAGTCCCCTGTTGAGGAAGGCCATCTCGCGGAAGCGCGTGCTGAGGGTCTCGAAGCTGTAGTCGGTGGTCTCGAAGATGTCGGGGCTGGCGTGGAACGTGATGGTGGTGCCGGCCTCGGCGGCGGCGCCGCCGCGGCGCAGCGGCGACTGCGGCGCGCCGTAGACGTAGTCCTGCATCCACCGGTAGCCGTCGCGGCGCACCTCGACCGACAGCTTGTCCGACAGCGCGTTGACCACCGAGACGCCGACGCCGTGCAGGCCGCCGGACACCTTGTAGCTCTCACCGCCGAACTTGCCGCCCGCGTGGAGCACGGTGAGGACCACCTCGACGGCCGGCTTGTCCTGCCCGGCCACCTCGTCGACGGGGATGCCGCGGCCGTCGTCGTTGACCCGGACTCCACCGTCGGGCAGCAGGGTGATGTCGATGCGGGTGGCGTAGCCGGCGAGGGCTTCGTCGACGGAGTTGTCGACCACCTCGTAGACCAGGTGGTGCAGGCCGCGCTCCCCGGTGGACCCGATGTACATGCCGGGGCGCTTGCGGACCGCCTCCAGTCCCTCGAGCACCTGGATCGCGCTGGCGTCGTAGGAGGCATCCTGCGTCGGGGGGGCCGGCGACACCGTGGTGCTCGGGGGAGCGGTGGTCACGGACGGGGACCCTCCTGCCAGGAAAGGGCCGCCCCTGACCGGCTCGGGTGGCAGCGGCCGCCCAGCGGCGGAGCGGCCGCATCGACCCGTCCATCCTAGCGTGCGGAGCGCCCTGGACCGGCCCTGAGCGGGCCGCGGTGGACGGTGTCGAGCGCGTACGGCGGACGCGCTGCCCCCGGTACGCGGGCGGGCCTGCCGTGGCTGCTCCACCGGACGGCGCGGTGGCGCTCACCCGTAGGTGTCCCGAGGCCCGCGGCCGTGGACGCGGCGGCGGCCGCGCGCCCAGGAGGGAGCCGCCGGCCCGAGCACGAAGACCTCGTCCACGACGCCCGCGCCCACCTCGTCGGCGATCCGGGCGAGCAGCGTGGGAGCCAGCAGCCGCAGCTGGGTCGCCCAGGCCGTCGAGTCGGTGCGGACGCTGAGCCGCCCGGCATCGAAGCGCTCGACCCGGCAGTGCGCGGCGACCTCGACGCCGACCACCTGGTCCCAGCGGGCGATGACACCGTGCACGGGCAGGTCTTCACCCCAGCCGGCGGAGCCGACGAGTGCGCCCACCACGTCGCTGAGCGCCTGCGGGTCCCGGGCGTCGGCGTCGGGCCCGCTCCAATCCTGGCCGGCAGCGGCCTGTGCGGCCAGGGAGCTGCCCGTCCAGCGGCCGCGGCGTCGGCTCGGGTAGCGGCCCTGCCCGCTGCGCTGGCGGGTGCGGGCGGCGGCGACCACCGCCCGGGCCAGGTCGGTGCCCTCCGGATCGGGCGGCCCCGGATCGGGCGACACCGCGTCAGGCGTCACCGCATCGGGCGACACCGCATCGGGCGAGACGGGGTGCCGGGCGAGGTCGCGGCCGGCCGGTGGCCTGGTGTCGTCGGGCATCGGCTCAGGTCCCGGCCGCGGCGATCGGGCCGACGACAGCGCCGCCGGCCACCTCGAAGCGGACTCCGGCCAGCACCGCCGGCACGTCCGAGGCGACGGCCGCGGTGACCAGCACCTGCTCGGCGCCGGCTACCAAGCGGGCCAGCCGCTCGCGCCGGCCGGTGTCCAGCTCGGCGAACACGTCGTCGAGGACCAGCACCGGTTCGCCGCCGTCGGCGGTGAGCAGGTCGTAGGCGGCCAGCCGCAGCGCCAGCGCGAGCGACCACGACTCCCCCTGGCTGGCGTAGCCGCGGGCGGGCAGCTCGCCGAGGGAGAGCACCAGCTCGTCGCGGTGCGGCCCGACGAGGGACACCCCGCGGTCGAGCTCCTCGGCGCGCCGGGCGCGAGCGGCCCGCACGATCGCCGCGCCGAGGGCGTGGCGGTCGGACGAGTTGCCCGCGGCGGCGCAGCGCTCAGGTGGGGCGTGCTCGCCCAGCGACGACCGGTAGGCGAGGCCGGCCCGGCCCTGCGGTGCCGGAGGCAGGGACGCCGGGTCGGGCGGGGCGCCGTAGGCAACCGCGTCGTACGCCGCCGCTACGAGCGGCCGCAGGTCGTCCACCAGAGCGAGCCGCGCCGCCAACAGCTCGCCACCGGCCCGGGCGAGCTGGGTGTCCCACGCGTCGAGGGTCGGGAGGGCCTGGTCCGCGGCCTGCGCTGTGCGCCGTCCGCGCAGCGCGGGTCCGGCCGACTTGAGCAGGGCGTTGCGCTGGCGCAGCACTCGGTCGTAGTCAGCGCGGATCCCGGCCAGCCGGGGGAACCGAGCGACCAGCAGCTCGTCGAGGTAGCGTCGCCGCTCGCTGGGATCGCCCTTGACCAGCGCCAGGTCCTCGGGGGCGAAGATCACTGTGCGCAGCAGACCCAGCACCTCGCGGGGGCGCGGCACCGGCGCCCGGTTTACCCGAGCCCGGTTGGACTTCCCCGCAGTGATCTCCAGCTCGACGAGGGTCTCCCGCCCGTCGCGCACGACGACGGCGCGGACGACGGCGTGGGGGGCGCCGGCCCGGACCAGTGGGGCGTCGGTGGCCGCGCGGTGCGAGCCGAGCGTGGCGAGGTATCCGACGGCCTCGATGAGGTTGGTCTTGCCCTGACCGTTGGGACCGAGGAAGGCGGCGACGCCCGGCTGCAGCGCCACGTCGACCCGCGTGTAGGAGCGGAAGTCGGTGAGGGACAGGACCTTGACGTGCACGGGTAGGCGGGCTCTGGAGGCGGTCTGCGACGAGGCCGGGACGGCGGACGGCTAGGACACGTCGCCGGTCCCGGACGTCGGCCCGGCCTCGATGACCTCGCGGACGGCATGCCCGCCGAACTGGTTGCGCAGCGCCGCCACCGCCTTCATCGCGGGGGAGTCCTCCTGGCGGGAGACGAAGCGGGCGAACAACGCCGCGGAGATCACCGGAGCGGCGACGCGGTGGTCGATGGCCGCCTCGACGGTCCACCGTCCCTCGCCGGAGTCGTCGACGTAGCCGCGGATGCGCTCCAGGTCGGGGTCGTCCTCGAGCGCGCGGACGAGCAGGTCGAGCAGCCAGGAGCGGACGACCGTGCCCCGGCTCCATGCCTTGAGCACCGCGGGGACGTCGTCGACGACATCGGCGGCAGCTAGCAGCTCGTAGCCCTCGGCGTAGGCCTGCATGAGGCCGTACTCGATGCCGTTGTGCACCATCTTGGCGAAGTGTCCGGAGCCGGCCGAGCCCGCGTGCGCGAAACCCTCCTCGCGCGGGCCCTCCGGTCGCAACGCGTCGAACACCGGCAGGACGCGCTCGATGTCGGCCTTGTCACCGCCGGCCATGAGGCCGTAGCCGACCTCGAGCCCCCACACGCCGCCGCTGACGCCGCAGTCCACGAAGTGGATCCCGCGCTTGGACAGGCGGGCGGCGTTGGCCTGGTCGTCGGTCCACCGCGAGTTGCCGCCGTCGACGACGAGGTCGCCCTCGGCCAGCAGGCCGCCGAGCTCGTCGATCACGGCTCGGGTCACGTCGCCGGCGGGCACCATCACCCAGACCGTGCGCGGCTGCTGCAGCGCGGCGACCAGGTCGGCCAGGCTGTCGACATCGGAGACGTCGCGGTTGCGGTCGAAGCCGACGACCTCGTGCCCGGCGCGGCGCAGCCGCTCGCGCATGTTGGCGCCCATCTTGCCGAGGCCGACCAGTCCGAGCTGCATGCGAGATCCTCTCCGTACGTCGGGTCTGGTCCGTCGCGCTGGGGTCAGCCGGTGAGCCGGACCGGCATGAGCAGGTAGCGGTAGTCGGCGCGTGGCAGCGCCGCCGCCAACGCCGCGTCGCCGGTGCCCTCTCCAGGGTCCGCCGCGCGGATCACCGCCGGCCGCGTCGCCTGAGTGAACGACAGGTGCGCCACCGGACTGGCGATCGCACCGAGGCCGTCGAGCAGGTAGCCCGGATTGAAGCCGATGGTGACCGGCTCTCCCTCGACGGCGGCCGCCAGCGACTCGCTAGCCTGCGCATCCTCGCCGCTGCCCGCCTCGAGGACGACTTCTGCCTCGCTGAAGCTCAGCCGCACCGGAGTGTTGCGCTCGGCCACCAGCGAGACCCGTTTGACCGACTCGACGAGGGTCGTGGTGTCGATTCGTGCGACCGTGGCCGCCTCGGCCGGGAACAGCGTGCGGTACTTGGGGAACTCGCCGTCGAGCAGGCGCGAGGTCGAGCGGCGTCCACCGGCCTCGAAGCCCAGCAGGCTGTCCTGCCCGGAGCCGGCGAGTGCCAGCGTGACCTCACCGGACAGCGACTTGGCGGTGTCGGCGAGCGTGCGCGCCGGCACCAGTGCGACCGCGGCCGCGTCCGGGCGCTCGGGTCGCCACTGCAGGTCGCGCACGGCGAGCCGGTAGCGGTCAGTCGCCGCCAGCGTGACCTGCTCGCCCTCGATCTCGACCCGGATGCCGGTCAGCACCGGGAGCATGTCGTCGCGCCCGGCGGCGACAGCCACCTGGCCGACTGCCCCGGCCAGGACCGCGGCCGGCACGGTCCCGGCGGGACCCGGCATGGCCGGGAGCTCGGGAAACTCCTCGGCGGGCAGGGTGAGCAGGGTGAACCGGGCGCTGCCACAGGTCAGGCCGACCTTGCCCCCGTCGGACACCAGCTCCACCGGCCGCCCGGGGAGGCTGCGGCAGATGTCGGCGAGCAGCCGGCCCGACACGAGCGCGGTGCCGCCGTCGCTGACCTCGGCAGCGAGTTCCACCTGGGCGGAGACCTCGTAGTCGAAGGCGCTGAAGGTCACCGATCCGGCGGGATCGGCATCGAGGCGCAGGCCGGCCAGCACGGGCACCGTCGGCCGGGTCGGCAGGGTGCGGGCCGTCCAGGCCACCGCGTCGGCGAGCGCGTCACGATCGACCCGGAACTTCACCGGTCACCGTCCCTCGTGGTCAGCAGACCCGATCCGCGCCGCCGCGGGGCCAGCGGCGGCCTGAGCCATCTGCGCGAGCCGCGCCATCCTGTCACGGAGCGGGGACGTCCACAGGGAGCGGGTCGGGCAGTCGGGGCAGGTCGAGGCTGCATGGATGTCCTCGTCGTAGTCGTCGGTGCCGTGGACACTGTGGACCGAGGCCGTCGCCGCAGGTCAGCGTCCGGGTGGCCGGCGCGCGGACCTGTGCACGAGGGCCGCGCGATGCACCGAACCGGCGTTGCCGCGCCGGTCGCCTCGCGCGACGCGCGGGTCGGTGGACGATCCAGCCAGGTTGTCCACAGGTCTGTGCACAGGATGTGTGGAGAGCGGGTTGACGCACCGTTCGCGCCGGGACCGCACGTGCTCGGGTGCCGCCACGCTCAGGTTCGCGGATCCGGCTCGGCAGCCGGGCTCTGCGGGGCGGTGCGGCCCTGCTGCTTGATCCGGTTGGTGAGCTCGGTGACCTGGTTGTACGTGCTGCGGCGCTCGCCCAGCTGCGTACGGATCTTGCGGTCGGCGTGCATCACCGTGGTGTGGTCGCGACCGCCGAACTGCTGGCCGATCTTCGGCAGGGACAGCTCGGTCAGCTCACGGCAGAGGTACATGGCGATCTGGCGGGCCTGGACGAGCACCCGGCTGCGGCTCGCGCCGCGCAGCTCGTCGAGGGTGAGCTCGAAGTAGGCGGCGGTCTGAGCCATGATCGTGGCGGCGCTGATCTCCGGCGGGGCGTCGTCGGGAACGAGGTCCTTGAGCACGATCTCGGCGAGGGCGAGGTCGACCGGCGACCGGTTGAGGCTGGCGAACGCGCTGACGCGGATCAGGGCGCCCTCGAGCTCCCGGATGTTGGTGGAGATCTTGCTGGCGATGTACTCGAGCACCTCGGCGGGGACCTCGCGCGCCTCGACGGCGGCCTTCTTGCGCAGGATCGCGATCCGGGTCTCCAGGTCGGGCGGCTGCACGTCGGTGATCAGCCCCCACTCGAACCGGTTGCGCAGCCGGTCCTCCAGCGCGACCAGCTGCTTGGGCGGCCGGTCGGAGGTGATGACGATCTGCTTGTTGGCGTTGTGGAGCGTGTTGAACGTGTGGAAGAACTCCTCCTGCGTCTGGATCTTGCGCTCCAGGAACTGGATGTCGTCGATGAGCAGGACGTCGACGTTGCGGTACCGGCGCTGGAACGAGTGCGACTTGTCGTCGCGGATGGAGTTGATGAAGTCGTTGGTGAACTCCTCGCTGGAGACGTAGCGGACCTGTGCACCGGCGAACATCTGGCGGGCGTAGTGCCCGATCGCGTGAAGCAGGTGCGTCTTGCCCAGACCCGAGTCGCCGTAGATGAGCAACGGGTTGTAGGCCATCCCGGGCGTCTCAGCGGCCGCCACCGCTGCCGCGTGCGCGAAACGGTTGCTCGAACCGATGACGAAGTTGTCGAAGGTGTACCGGGGGTTGAGCCGGGCCTGCGGGTCGACTGGGAGCGGTGCCGACTCCGGCCGGCCGTGGCCGGAGGCCGCCGGCCCGCCGACACTCAGCCCGTTCGTCGCGGCCGGAATGGCCCCGGGCAACACGCTCGAGTCGCCGATTGCAGCCCCCGACGGCGGAACCGATTCGTCGTCCGGCCCGGCGCAGTCGCCGACAGCCTCCGCCGTGCCGTCGACGCTCACCGCCAGACCCACCCGCCGACCGAGGCGGTGCTCGAGTGCGTGCTCCAGGCTCATCCGCAGCCGATGCTCGAACTGGGTGCGGGCGAACTCGGAGGGCACTGCCAGCACCATGGTGCGGTCCAGCAACGTCACCGGCCTGGCCTGACCGAGGAAGGCCCGCTGCTGGGCACCGATGTCCGGGTTGTCGAGGGAGTCCAGGACCTCTGTCCACACCTGCGCGGCGTCGGCCACCGCGTCGTGGAGCGGTTCGTCGGCCGCGTCCTGGCGCGCGTCGTGGTGTGGATCGTGGGGAAGGACGGGCCCGTCGATCACGTGGGTGGCTCCTGATCGGTCGTTGCCGGTTCGGTCGGCCAGGCCCTGACCGCGTGGGGTGCTGGCACTGCGTCGGAGTCCAGGATGCCGCGACGTGCGAGGTCCACAACGATGTCCACAGGCTGTGGAAGAAGGGTCGAGGTGGCTGGCGGCCGGCGCGACCGTACCGAGCCCGCGGTGGGGCCAGCAAGCGGTTGCCCATACTCCGGATGAGGCGGAGCGGTCGTTGCGGCGTGTCGCGGACGTACGCGCGGCGATGGGTGCGAGATGCTGCACGGTTGGGCGGGTTGGCCTTCCCGAGGGGCGGCGCGGGAGGGGCGTGGCTCGACCGCAGCGGAATTGACCCTGGTTCCGGGGCCCGCGTACCGTGAGCAGGTCCGGAGACCGTCGGCTCACCGGCCCTCGCCCAGTGGCGTCGGGGCCAGTTCACGGTCGACGGTGCAGCGAGAGCCTGGTCGCCGACGGTCGAGCGCCGCTGCCCGATGCCTTACCGCCGTACGCCGAGACCAGGGGAGACCCGACCCGTGAAGCGCACGTTCCAGCCGAACAACCGTCGCCGCGCGCGCACCCACGGCTTCCGGCTGCGCATGCGGACCCGGGCGGGCCGCGCGATCCTGGCTCACCGCCGCCGCAAGGGCCGCGCGACCCTGTCCGCCTAAGCGTCCGCCCAGGTCCAGCGCAGGCTCTCGTGCTGCCAACCCGCTACCGCCTCCGCCGTCCGGCCGAGCTCCGCTCGACGATGCGGCGGGGTCGCCGGGCGGGCGGCGCCACCCTCGTGGTCTGCCTGCGCATCGCCCCAGCCGACGCGTCCCCGGCAGCCGTGTCCAGCCGTGCCGCGCCCCGGGCCGGGTTCGTGGTGGGCCGCGCGGTGGGACCCGCCGTGGTGCGCAACCGGGTTCGCCGCCGGCTGCGTCACCTGCTCGCCGCCCGGCTCGGCGAGCTCCCAGCGGGCAGTCAGGTCGTCGTCCGTGCCTTGCCACCGGCCGCCTCGGCGGGCTCGGCAGAGCTCGCCGCGGATCTGGACCGGGCACTCCGGCGGCTCGGCGCACGTCTGGACAGCGTGGGGGCAGGGTGCTGACGTCCGTGCGGCGGTTGCCGACTCTGGTCCTGGTGGGCCTGCTCACCGCCTACCGCGCGGTCATCAGCCCGCTCTACGGGCCGACCTGCCGCTACTACCCGTCCTGCTCGGCCTACGCCTTGCAGGCGGTCCGCGTGCACGGTGCCGCTCGCGGCAGCTGGCTGGCCGCCCGCCGGCTTGCCCGCTGCCACCCGTGGGCCGCCGGAGGCGTCGACTTCGTGCCGCCACCGCGCAACGAGCGGCCGGGCGCTGACGTAGCTGCCGCGGCCGCGACCACCTCCTCCGCCCACCAACCCGCCGACTAGAGGCCGCCCGCCCCATGGACACGCTGCTCACTCCGCTCCTCTACGCCGTCTCGTGGATCATGCTGGGCTGGCACTGGCTGTTCGCCCAGGTCTTCGGCACAGACAGCGGCATGGCGTGGACCTTGTCGGTGGTCGGGCTGGTCGTGGTCATCCGCACGCTGCTGATCCCGCTGTTCGTGCGCCAGATCAAGGCCAGTCGCAAGCTGCAGATCATCCAGCCGCAGATGAAGGAGTTGCAGAAGAAGTACGGCCACGACAAAGAGAAGATGACCCAGGAGGTCATGGCCCTCTACAAGACATCGGGCACCAACCCGCTGGCCTCCTGTCTGCCGATCCTGCTCCAGGCGCCGATCTTCTTCGCGCTGTTCAGGGTGCTCGACGGCATCGCCATCGGGAAGCCGCGGGGGGCATTCGCCGACCACCTCGGGCTCTACAAGTCGGCCCAGCACGCCGACTTCTTCGGCATCCCCGGGGTGCCCTTCACCTCCTCCTTCCGTACGGCGGACAACCTCACGACTCAGGTCGTGGCCGTGATCCTCGTGATCATCATGACGGCGACGACCTTCCTCACCCAGCGCCAGCTCATGCGCAAGAACATGCCGGAGTCGGCGCTGACCGGTCCGTTCGCGCAGCAGCAGAAGATCCTGCTCTACGTCCTCCCGCTGGTCTTCGCGTTCTCCGGGGTGACCTTCCCGCTCGGCGTCGTCCTCTACTGGTGCGTCTCCAACCTCTGGACGATGGGCCAGCAGTTCTTCGTCATCCGCCGCATGCCAGCCCCCGGTACGCCCGCCGAGGAGGCCTACCGCCGTCGCCAGGAGGCCAAGGCCACCCGGCGCGGCCGGACCGTGCCGCACACCGAGCTGCCGGCCGCTGCCGCGGCCGGGGCCGGCGGCCCCTCGACGGGAGCGGGCACGGGTCCCTCCCGAGACGGGGACCGGCCCGGCTCCCCGTCGCCGCCGCGACCAGCCCGCCAGCCACCACGCAGCCAACCGCGCAAGCAAAGCCGCTCGCAGCGTAAGAAACGCAGCTGAGCGGTGGTCACACCCGAGGGGTGTGACCACCGCCCTGCCAGCCCGCCAGCCCGACCTCGGACCAGCCCGGGGCCGGCCCCTCGAGGAGCCTCCGTGACCGACCAGTCCATGACCACCCGCGAGGACGTCCAGCAGAGCCCGTCCGGCGCGGCGGAGGAACCGGGAGGCGTCGACGAGCCGCCCGCGGCAGGGCAGGTCAGCGGCGAACCCCGGTCCGACCCCGCGGAGCTACCCGACCCGGCCGATCGCCTGCGCCACCTCGAGCGCGAAGGAGAGATCGCCGCGGACTACCTCGAGGTCCTGCTCGACATCGCCGATCTCGACGGCGACCTCGACCTCGACGTCGAGGGAGACCGGGCGATGGTGTCGATCGAGGCGGGCGGTGGGGACGGTGAGTCCGGTGGGGCCGCAGTATCCGGTGAGCTCGACGGACTTGTCGGTCCGGGCGGCGCGGTGCTGGAAGCGCTGCAGGAGCTGACCCGGCTCGCCGTGCTCCGGGAGACCGGCGAGCGCTCCCGGCTCATGCTCGACGTGGCGGGTCACCGGGCCCGGCGGCGGGCGGAGCTGGAGGAGCTGGGTCGTCGCGTGGCTGATGCCGTTCGCGACTCCGGCGAGCCGCGCCGGCTGGACCCGATGACTCCGTTCGAGCGCAAGGTCGTGCACGACGCCGTGGCGGCAGCAGGGCTGCGCAGCGAGTCCGAGGGCGAGGAGCCGCGGCGCTGCGTCGTCGTCCGTCCGGCCTGACCGCCGCCGGCTCCGCGTTTCACGTGGAACATCGCTCCCGGCGGGGCATTTCCGGCAACCCCGGCGACCTCGGCAACCCCGGCGATGCGGGCAACCCCGGCGACCCGGGCGCAGTCGGCGGCGCCGCAGCGGTCGCGGTGCCGCCCCCTCCGGCGGGCGCGGCCGCCTGGTTCGCCGATGCGTTGCCCGCCCTGGAGTGCTACGCCGACCTGCTCGCCGGCCAGGGTGTGCTGCGCGGGCTGCTCGGGCCGCGCGAGGTCCCGCGGCTGTGGGAACGCCATCTGCTCAACTGCGCGGTCCTCGCCCCCCTCCCGCCGTCGCGTGCGGTCTGCGCCGACGTGGGCAGCGGCGCCGGGCTTCCCGGGCTCGTGGTGGCGCTGCTGCGCCCCGATCTGCGGTTGACGCTGGTCGAGCCGTTGTTGCGTCGCACCGGGTTCCTCGAGGAGGCGCTCGCCGAGCTGCGGCTCACCGATCGGGTCGACGTGGCGCGCGCCCGCGCGCAGGACGTCGCGCCTGCGTCGTACGACGTCGTCATGGCACGTGCTGTCGCGCCGCTGGGCCGGCTGGTCGGCTGGTGCCTGCCGCTGCTCGTCCCCGGCGGCGAGCTGCTGGCGCTCAAGGGCGCGCGGGCCCGCGCCGAGCTGGCCGCCGCCCAGCCCGAGTTGTGCCGGTACGGGGAGACGGCGTCGTCGGTCGAGGAGCTGGGAACCGGCTTGGGCGAGTCCTCCGCGGCGGTCGTGCGGGTGCGCGTCGGCACGGCGAGGCGCTCGGCGGCCCCGACTCGTGATAGGACGCAGCGGACAGCCCGCCGACGACCCGGCGGACGGCCGGCGCAGGGGAGCACCTGACGTGGATGCGCGGACGACCGGACTGGGCTGGCCGGCGGCCGAGCCCACCGACCGGTCGGCGGCCGAGCCGGGGGCACCCGGACTCGGCTGGCCGGCCGAGCCGACGCGTCCGATCCGGACGCATGGCGACGGCAGTGACGAGGGCCCTGCCGCCGACGCTGCGGCCGACCCCGCCGTTTCCCGTGAAACATCGGTCGATGACGCCACGTGGGATTCTGACGACTCACGCGCACCGGTGCAGCCGGCACTCGCCGCGGCCGCCGTCCCCGGGGCAGCCGTTCCGGTACCCGCCGGACCGGACGTGATGCGCGCCGGCGACCTCGCCGAGCGTTCGCCGCTGGCCGCCCCCGACCCCGATGCCGGGACGCCGATCGCGCAGGCGACGGCGCAGGCCCTGCACCTGCGGGACGCCGCCGGCGGCCCGACGCTGCCGCGACCCGCGCGCACCCGGATCATGGTGGTGGCCAACCAGAAGGGGGGCGTCGGCAAGACGACGACGGCGGTCAACCTGGCCGCCGCGCTCGCCCTGGGCGGTCTGTCCGTGCTCGTGGTCGACCTCGACCCGCAGGGCAACGCGTCGACCGCGCTCGGCGTCGAGCACCACGCGGACGTGCCGAGCGTCTACGACGTCCTCACCGCGAGCGCGCCGCTGGGCACGGTCGTCCAGCCGGTGCCCGAGCTGCCCGGGCTGCACTGTGTCCCTGCCACCATCGGGCTGGCCGGAGCGGAGATCGAGCTCGTCCCCCTGGTGGCGCGAGAGTCACGCCTGCGCCGGGCCGTCGTCGCGTACCTCTCCGAGCGCGCGGAGCCGCTGGACTACCTGCTCATCGACTGCCCGCCCTCGCTCGGCCTACTCACGGTCAACGCGATGGTCGCCGGTGACGAGGTCCTGATCCCGATCCAGGCGGAGTACTACGCGCTCGAGGGGGTCAGTCAGCTGCTGAGCAACGTCGAGCTGATCAAGGCACACCTCAACCCCACGCTGGAGGTGACCACCGTGCTGCTGACGATGTACGACGCCCGCACCCGGCTGGCCGCACAGGTCGCCGACGACGTACGCACCCACTTCGGCGGGCGGGTGTTGGGTACGGCGGTCCCGCGGTCGGTGCGCATCAGCGAGGCGCCGAGCTACGGGCAGACCGTCATGACGTACGATCCGGCCTCCAGCGGGGCCCTCTCCTACCGGGAGGCGGCGCGCGAGCTGGCGCGGCGCGGTGCGAGCGAGGAGCAGCCCGACGCATGAACGAACGACGACGTGGCCTCGGCCGCGGCCTCGGCGCGCTCATCCCCACCGGTCCACGGGAGAGCGACGAGCGACCGGTCGACGTGTTCTTCGAGCCCGGATCGACGGAGCCGGCTGCGCAGGAGCGGCGCCCCGGGCCAGCCCTCGTTCCACGTGAAACAGCGGCCGACCTGCTCGAGGTGCGCGGCGCCCGCTTCGCCGAGCTGCCGCTCGACGCCATCTTTCCCAATCCGCGTCAGCCACGTCAGGTCTTCGACGAGGAGACCATGGCCGAGCTGGCGCACTCGATCCGCGAGATCGGGCTGCTGCAGCCCGTGGTGGTGCGCGAGGTCCGCGAGGACCGTTACGAGCTGGTCATGGGCGAGCGGCGCTGGCGGGCCAGCCGCGAGGCCGGCCTGGACGCGATCCCCGCCATCGTCCGCTCCACCAGCGACGACGCCATGCTCCGCGACGCGCTGCTGGAGAACCTGCACCGCAGCGACCTCAACGCGCTGGAGGAAGCCGCCGCCTATGAACAGCTGCTCGAGGACTTCGGCTGCACGCACGAGGAGCTGGCGACCCGGATCGGCCGGTCACGGCCACAGGTGACCAACACGCTGCGGCTGCTCAGGCTGCCGCCCGTGGTGCAGCGCCGGGTGGCGGCAGGCGTGTTGTCGGCCGGACATGCGCGGGCGCTTCTCGGACTGCCCGATGCCGCCGGTCAAGAACGGCTGGCGGCCCGCACGGTCGCCGAGGGGCTGTCGGTGCGAGCGGTCGAGGAGATCGTCGCCCTCGGTGGGGACGCCGACCCGGCGCTGCCGGCGAGGTCGACGCCGCGCCGCTCTCGTCCGGTCGCCCCCCGCCTCGCCGATCTCGCCGCCGCGCTCTCGAACCGCCTCGATACCCGGGTCCGGGTCGACCTGGGCCGGCGCAAGGGACGGATCACCATCGAGTTCGCGACGCTGGAGGACCTGCATCGCATCGTGGACCTGCTCGCCCCGCGCGCGGTCGAGCAACCACCCGGCGGCGGCCCGGCCCCCGGCCCGGTCCAGCGATAGGTCACGGCAAAGCAGGTCAGCCTGCGGTCCTGGGCGGCGAATCCACCGTGACGGGGTCCCGCCGGGGGACCGCTGCGGAGCTGGCGGCAGTGATTCCGCCCTCAGCCGGGTTTATCCAGCGCCTTGGCGCCGTCTGCCGGGCCGAAGCATGCGGACTCAGCCGGAATCCCTGGGATGGGCCGGCAGTTGGCCCCCCCCGGCGCGGACTGCTTCAGCCGCGGGCCGCCGCCGCCCGGGTGAGCTCGCGCAGCACCTCGCCGAGATCCTCGCCGGCCGCCACCAGTGCCTGCGGCAGCAGTGACGTCTCGGTCATGCCTGGGGCGACATTGACCTCCAGGAACCACGGCGTCCCCGACTCGTCGACGATCAGGTCGGTTCGAGACAGGTCGCGCAGGCCGAGCACGTCGTGTGCCTGCAACGCCAGGTCGGCGGCCGCGGCCGCAGCAGTCGGGTCCAGCCGGGCGGGCACGAAGAACTCGGTGGCGCCGGCGGTGTAGCGGGCCGTGTAGTCGTAGATGCCGCCGTCCGGGACGATCTCGACCGCCGGGAGCGCGCGCGGCCCGCTCCCGGTGTCCACCACACCCACGGCGACCTCCACCCCGTGGACGTATCGCTCCAGCAGGGCCGCCTCGCCGTAGGCGAAGGCCCCCACCATCGCTGTCGGCAGCTCCTCGGCACCGCGGACCACCGCGCAGCCGAGCGCGGATCCACCGCGGGTGGGCTTGACGACGAGCGGCAGGCCGATCCGGCCCAGCACCGCGTCGAGGACCGCGGCGGCGCCGAGCTCCCGGAACGCCGCATGGGTCAGCGCCACCGCCGGGGGCACCGCCGCGCCACGCGCGGCCAGCAGGGCCCGCGCGGTCGGCTTGTCGAAGGCGAGCCTGCAGGGGTCGGGGAGCGAGCCGACGTAGGGGAGCTCGAGCAGCTCCAGCACCTCACGGACCGCGCCGTCCTCACCGGCCGCGCCGTGCAGCATCGGGAGCACGACGTCCGGCCGGGTCGCGGCGAGCCGGGGCAGCAGCGCCGCGTCGGTGTCGAGCACCTCGACCCGCGCTCCGGCCGAACGCAGGGCCTCGGCGACGCGCCGACCCGAGCGCAGCGACACGTCGCGCTCGTGCGAGAGCCCGCCGGCTAGCACGACGACGACCGGGGCGGACACGGTCGCGGGCGCGCTGACGGCCTCGCTCACGGCCGCGTTGACAGCCTCGTTCGCAGCCTGGTTCACGGGGGGTGCTCCTCGGTGCTCGGGACGGTCAGCTGAGGTCGGGGGACGGCGACTCGATGCCGGCCCGCCCGGAGTGCCGCGCCGGGCCGAAGGTGTCGCGCAGCTCGAGCTCGGCCTCCACCACTCCGGCCAGTCGGCGCACCCCCTCGTCGATGCGGGCGGGGCTGGGGTGGCAGTAGGACAGCCGCATGCACTGCGAGCCGAAGCCATCGGCGTAGAACGCGGTGCCGGGGACGTAGGCCACCCGGGCGGTGACCGCCCGCGGCAGCATCGCCGAGGCGTCCAGCCCCGCCGGCAGGGTCAGCCAGACGTAGAAGCCGCCGGCCGGGCGGGTCCACGTCGCGCCGGGCGGGAAACGCTCGTCGAGCGCGCTGAGCATGGCGTCGCGCCGTTCGCGGTACATCGCGCGGAAGACCTGCACCTGCGCGTACCAGTCGTGAGCGGCCAGGTAGCCGGAGACCGCAATCTGGTTGAACGCCGGCGGACAGAGCACGCTGGCCTCGGCCGCCAGGACCAGCTTCTCCCGCACCGCGTGCGGTGCGAGCGCCCAGCCGACCCGCAGCCCCGGGGCGAAGGTCTTGGAGAACGAGCCGAGGTAGACCACGTTGTCGGGGTCGTCGGCGCGCAGCGCGCGCGGTGGCGGTGCGTCGTCGAAGCCCAGCAGGCCGTACGGATCGTCCTCGAGCACCAGGACGTCGTGCTCGCGGCAGATCTCCAGCACCTCGGCTCGCCGAGGCACACTGAGCGTCACCCCGGCCGGGTTGTGGAAGTTGGGGATGGTGTAGACGAACTTCACCCGGCGCCCAGCGGCACGCAGCCGGCCCAGCGCCTCGCGCAGCCGCTCCGGCACCAGGCCGTCGTCGTCCATCTCCACGTGCACGACGTCGGCCTGGTAGGCCCGGAAGGTTCCCAGCGCGCCGACGTAGGAGGGGGCCTCGGCCACCACGACGTCGCCGGGGTCGCAGAACGTACGGGTCACCAGGTCGAGGGCCTGCTGGGAGCCGACCGTGACAACGATGTCGTCGGGATGGGCGGTGATGCCGACGTGGGCCATGACGTCGCAGATCTGTTCACGCAGCCGCTCGTCGCCCTGGCCGGAGCCGTACTGCAACGCAACCGCCCCCGCTCGCCCACGGTGGCGGCGACGACCGAGCCGACCACGTCGAGCGGCAGGGCGGAGATGTCGGGCATCCCGCCGGCCAGGGACACCACCTCCGGGCGGGACGCGACCGCGAACAGCGCTCTGATCTCCGACGCCGCCAGCCCCCGGGTGCGCGCGGCGTAGCGGTCGACGAAGTCGTCGAGCCGCGACCCGTGACGCTCCACCTCGGCCATCGTTGGCGTCCCTCCGCCGTCCGCGGCGCCGTGCCGGCGCCCGCGGGCTCAGATTACGATGCCGGAGGGCCGGCGCCGGGAGGCGGCACCGTCGGGAGCGTGGTGGAGGTCGGCGTGCGGGTCCCCTGGGGCAGGGTCCTCGGCGGGCTCCTGATCTCGCTCGCCGGCGGCTACCTGCTCGGCCTCCTGCGCAACCGCCGGGACCGTGCCGCCAGCGGCTACGCGGCCCCGCAGGCATCGCCCGACCGCTTCGCCCGGGTCTGACGCGGCATGGCGCGCCGGGTCGTCCCGCTCACCCCTGACATCCTGTCGGGGTTGCCGACCCCGTGCGACACCTGCGTCTTCTGGGAGCTGGGCCCGGCCGGCTCGCGCCGGCCGCCTGCCGACCCCGCGGCGGTCAAACGGTCCTGGCTCGAGGCCACGACCCGTGGGTGGGGGACCGGCGGGCTGGCGATCGAGGTCGACGGCGAGACCGCCGGCTACGCGCTCTACGCCCCGCCCGACGCGGTGCCACGGGCCGCGGCGGTCCCCACCAGCCCACCCACCGCAGGCGCCGCCCTGCTCCTCGTCGCCCGCGTCCGCCCCGACCTCACCGGCCAGGGGCTGGGCAGGATGCTTGTCCAGGCGGTGGCCAGAGACGTCCAGCAGCGCGACGTCCGCATGCTCGAGGCCTTCGGCGCCGCGTCCGGCTCGGCGCGCTGCGTGCTGCCGGTAGACTTCCTCATCCGCGTCGGTTTCGCTCCTGTCCGGGAGCATCCGCGGTGGCCCCGGCTGCGGATGGACCTGCGCACCACGCTGCCGCTGCTCGCCGAGGTGGAGGAGGCGTGGGGACGGCTGGTCGGTGCCGTACGCCGACCCGACGCGGCCGTGCGTCCGGTCTGACCCGGACCCGGCTGGCATGTCCCGACACCCCCGGGCATGGGGCAACGTGCGATGGCAAGCCGAGGCGGCTCCCCGTAACGTCAGCCGCGACCCAGCGCCCGACGCAACGGGATGCGGCCGGGCCCGTGGTGGGCCCGGCCGCTGGTCCTGAGGGGTTCAGGCGGCGCTGCCGTGCGCGGTCGGCGTGCGCGCAGCCATCATCCCGGCGGTGATCGGCGACGGCTTGAAGCCCTTGACGACCAGCCACACGCCGAGGGAGAACTCCCAGACGGCGATCGGGAGCGTCGCGATCGCCGACCACGCGGAGACCTGGTCGTTGATGCCGAAGAGCGTGGCGATCGTCGCGCTGAGCAGCAGCGGCGCTCCGATCAGCCCCAGCAGGGGGATGACCGGCGGCACGAGGCCGGAGCGGTACATCAACGAGCCCAACAAGAGCGCGTTCAGGCACGGCATGAGGGTCTGTCCGAGCAGGAAGGTGAACTTGTACACGGCGACGAGCGACGCGCCGGTGGCGACGACGGAGGCCGTGTCTGCTCCAGCCGCCCCGCCGAGGTCCTGTCGCAGGGCCACCAGCGAGAGAAGGCTCACGACACCGGTGAAGATCATGGCGGCTTCAAGGATGCGAGCACCGACGAAGCCGAGCGCGACGCCTTCGTTCTGCCTCTTGACCACCGGGAACAGAGTCACGGCGGTGCCGATGCCGGCGAGGGCGACGATCACCTCGAGGAAGCCGCCCCAGAGCATGCCGGTGACGCTGCCGGAGCTGATGACGTAGTTCGGGTCGTTCTTCGCAGAGTCGTAAAGGGCCAGTGTCGGGATCGAGACGAAGGTGACGAGGTAGCAGATCCCCGCGACCAGGGCGGTCTTCCGGAGGGAGTCCATCCGGACTCTCGGGGTCGCTGGGGCTTGCGTCGGGCTGGTCATGTGGGTCTCCTCATGGGTCGATGTCCGGTCCTCGGTCGGCGGTGTGCAGGTCGACCCGGACCAGTGCCAGGCCGACGTCGCGCATCTTGGTGAGCAGTCCGTGCAGCGCGGCCTGGTCCGCCTCGCCACGGATGACGGTCGTGCCGTCGCGTTCGTGGGTGAGTGTCGAGGCCTCGAACCAGGCTGCCCACCGGTTGTCGAGATGGCCCTTGACCCGGATCTCGTACCGGCCGGCTTCGCTCATGAGCGGAAAGTAGGACGCGACGCGGCGAGCCGGCGTCACCACGTGTGGTGATTGATGTGGTGAAGCTGCGCGGTCAGCCTCGGCGGCGCGACAGCAGCTCGAGCTCCTCGGCTCGGCGTACTGCCGCTCGTCGGCTGTTCACGCCGAGCTTGGCGTAGATCCGCTTGGTGTGCGTGCGCACGGTGTTGAGCGACACGACGAGCTCACGGGCGATCTCGGGGCCGCCGAGGTCGGTTGCGAGGAGGCGGAGTACGTCGAGCTCGCGCTCGCTGAGCGGGTCGACCATCGTCTGCCGGACAGGGGTGCGATGCTGCGTACGGCCGCCTGCGGTCAGCAGCCGCTCGACGTAGCGCGCCGCAATGCCGCGCCCTGCCGCGGCTTCCAGCAGCGAGCTCATGCGCGGGAACTCGTCGACGAAGAGTCGGACGTAGCCCCCCGGCTCGGCCAGGTTGAGCGCACGTGCCAGCGGTTCCAGCGCAGCGGCGACGTCGCCGCGCAGGCGGGACGCAAGTGCTTGCAGCGCGAGGATCTCGATGACGCTCCCGGTCCGGTCACCCGCCTCCGCGGCGCGGAGGAGGCGCTCGAGGAGTCCGGACACCTCGAGCAGGCACGGCTCTGCGCGCTCGGCCTGGTAGCGGGCCAACAGCGCCCTCGCGAGTGTGACGTGCTCGAATTCCCGCAGGTAGGCCAGCTCGTCGTCAGCCCTCAGGCCTCGCTCGCGCGCCCAGCCGAACGCCTCGGCCAGCCTGCCCTGCACGACCCAGACGCGGGCCCGCTGCGCCGGGATCGGGCGTACGTTGGGGAAGAAGTCCCCCGCGTACCGGTGCTCCGCCTCGTCGAGCAGGTCCAGCGCGGCGTCCGGATCCCCTTGCGCTTCACGGATTCGCGCCATGGCGACCCGCCAGCGATAGCGGCATTGCGGCAACCCGGTGTGCTCGCCGAGCTCCTGTGCCGTGAGCAGTTGCCGGCTCGCCGCATCCAGGTCGTCGCGCTCGCGGTGAAGCTCGCTCATCCCGACGTACATGTCCGCCGTTCCCCGAAGCACCGGCCGGCCCTGCGCGCCGGCGAGGCGCAACGCCTGCTCGTATGTGATCATCGCCTCGCGGAGTCGTCCCTGGGCGATCCGGATGTCGGCCACGGCGATCGCGCAGCCGAGGACGTCGGCGATGTGCCCGGCTCGCTGCAGGCTGGTCATGCACTCCACGTACGACCGGCGTCCAGCCTCGAGGTCCCCGCTGGCCCAGAAGGCGAGCCCCAGCAGTCCCGCGGCCGCTCCGCGACCGAGGTCGTCGTCGGCGAGCACGAGCTCGCGCGCACGGCTGGCGTGGGTCACCGTCGCATCCGTGTCGCCGCGCGTCAGCGCCTGCCCAGCGCGGAAGATGGCGATCCAGCTCGGCAGCCGTGGGAACTCTGCCTGATCCACCACGACCATCTGCGCCGAGCGGGATGCGGGCTGGCGCGGCTCGGCCGCGACGTCCAGCCACCGCTCGGCGTCGCGCAGCCGGTCCTCGACGCCCTCGAGCTCGCCGCTCGCCAGCAACGCACCGGCGATCCCGACGCTGAGCACGGGCCTGGCGCGGAGCACCGACTCGGGAACGGTGTCGAGCCAGCCGCGCATGACGGCCTCCTGCCTGCTCTTGCGCAGCGCCGGCGCCGCCAGCTCGGCCAAGTCCGCGGCACGCTCGGGATCCCCGGCGGCCAGCGCGTGGCGGATCGCCTCGGACGGGTCGCCGTTGCCCTCGTACCACTCGCTCGCCCGCCGGTGCAGGAGGGGGCACGTCGTCGGGTGCTCGTCGAGCAGGTGCGCCTGCAGGAGGTCGGCGAAGAGCTGGTGGTAGCGGTACCACCGGCGCCGGTCGTCGAGGGGGACCAGGAAGAGGTTCGCCCGCTCCAGCCTCTCCAGCATGGCCTTGCCACCACCGTGGCCGGTGACGGCATCGCACACGGGGCCGCTGAGCCGCTCGAGGACGGAGGTCTGCAGCAGGAAGTCCCGGACGTCCGACGGCTGGCGGTCCAGGACCTCCTCGGCGAGGTAGTCGACGATGAACCGGTCGTCCCCGGCGAAACCGGCGATGAAGTCGGCGATGTCGTCTCGGCCCTGCATCGACAGCGCGGCGAGTTGCAGCGCCGCGATCCACCCCTCGGTACGGCCCTCGAGGGCTGCGACATCCTGGGCGGTCAGCGCCAGTCCCATGACGCCGTTCAGGTACGCGGCGGCTTCGTCGGCTGAGAAGCGCAGGTCGGCGGCGCGGATCTCGACGAGCTCGCCGCGCGCCCGCAGCCGGGCGAGGGGCAAGTCCGGGTCAGCGCGGCTGGAGATCACCACGTGTACGTGCGGGGGCAGGTGCGCCAGCAGGAAGGCCATCGCGTCCTGCACGTCGCTCGCCTCGATGACGTGGTAGTCGTCGAGGACCAGCACCACATGGTGTGAGCCGGCGTGGAGGTCGTTGAGGAGGGCGGAAATGGCGGCTTCGAACGGCGGCTGCGGCGACTCCAGGAGCGAGAGCGCACCACCACCGATCCCCGGCAGGGCGTTGTCGAGTGCGGCGACGAGATAGGTCCAGTACGACGCGGGGTCGTTGTCGTGCCGGTCGAGCGAGAGCCACGCCGCCGAGCGTCCCTCGGCCGGGGCAGTCGCCAGCCAGTCCGTCAGCAGCGTCGTCTTGCCGAAGCCCGCCGGGGCCGACACCAGCGTCATCGCCGACCCCGCCCCCCGGCTCAGGCGCTCGCTCAGCCGGGGACGCGCGACCAAACCCGGTCGCCGCCGGGGGATGTGGAGCTTGCTTTCGAGGAGTGGGCCTGCCATGGCACCTCAACCTCAGGGAGCGCTCTGGACCGTCGACGCACCCGCCATCATGCCCTCAGCTGGGTCTGTGCCATGTCCGAGGTCTCGGGGGCTTTCGGCGGCGTCACGCCTCGAACGTCGTGGACGGACGGGAGCCGCCCCCATGTCGCAGGTGCCGATTGAACCAGGCGACTGCCCGCCGGGCCACGTCCTCGAGCGCGCCGCGCTCCTCGAACAGGTGACTGGCCCCCGGGACGACCTCGACCTCGACCTCCGCAGTCATTGCGGCGGCAGCCCGCTCGTTGAGCCGCCGGACCTCGCGGTCACGCGCGCCCACGAGCAGAAGCGTCGGTGCGCGTACGGCCGGCAGGGCATCGCCGGCCAGGTCGGGGCGCCCCCCGCGGGACACCACCGCGCGGACAAGATCCGCGCGCGAAGCCGCGCACCGCAGCGCGGCGGCGGCACCGGTGCTGGCTCCGAACAAGCCGACCGGCAGCCCCGTCAGCTCCGGCCATGTCGCGAGGTCGCCGACCACTCCGCCGAGGCGATCGCCGAGCCGGCCGACGTCGAAGCGCAGGGACGCGTCGCGGGCATCCCGCTCGGCCTCGAGCGGCGTCAGCAGATCGAACAGGACAGTGGCGAACCTGGCCTCGTGCAGCGTGCGGGCCACCTGAACGTTCCGCGGGCTTCGCCGGCTGCTGCCGCTGCCATGGGCGAACACGACGACCCCGGCCGCCGGCGCGGGCAGCCGCAGGTCGCAGCCCAACCGGACGGCGCCGGCGCTGACCGTCGAGCGTGCGGACACCGGCTCAGCCGGGGCAGGGGTCAACCCAGGTAGGCGTCGAGATCCCGGAGCAGCGCTGCCTTGGGCTTGGCGCCGACGATCTGCTTCACGACCTCACCGTCCTGGTAGACGTTGAGCGTCGGGATGGACATGACGCGGTAGGCCGCGGCGGTCCGGGGGTTCTCGTCGACGTTGAGCTTGACGACGTCGATCGTGTCGCTGTGCGCGGCGTAGATCTCCTCGAGGACCGGCGAGACCATGCGGCATGGCCCGCACCACTCGGCCCAGAAGTCGACGACGACCGGCTTCGGGCTCTTGAGCACGATCGCTTCGAAATCGGCGTCGGTGACCGACGGAACGGCTGCCATGGTTCCTCCAGATGTCAGGGTGTGCTCGGGCGGATGCTCGGGGCGGAGGGTCGGGGAGTCCCCAGGATGGCTCCGGGGTGGGACACGCCGCTCTCCCGGTCACCACTCACACGGTTGCCGGAACGGCCGCAGCCGTGGTCGTGGCCGTCGCGACGGCGCCGGCGTGCTCGATGTCGGCGAGGTAGCGCTCGGCGTCGAGGGCGGCCGCGCACCCCGTACCGGCCGCCGTGACGGCCTGCCGGTAGGTGTGGTCGACGAGGTCGCCCGCCGCGAAGACGCCGGGCAGGTTGGTGCGGGTCGACCGGCCGTCGACGAGGACGTAGCCGGCCTCGTCGAGATGGACCTGCCCGCCGACCAGCCCGGAGCGCGGGTCGTGGCCGATGGCGACGAACAGGCCGCTGACCGGCAGCGTCGACTCCTCGCCGGTGACGCGGTGGCGCAGCCGCAGTCCCGACACGGAGTCCTCGCCGAGTACGTCGACCACCTCGGTGTCCCAGTGGAACTCGATCTTGGGGTCGGCGAAGGCGCGTTCCTGCATGACCTTGGATGCCCGTAGCTCGGAGCGGCGGTGCACGAGGTGGACCGTGGAGGCGAACCGGGTCAGGAAAGTGGCCTCCTCGACCGCGGAGTCGCCGCCGCCGACGACGGCGATCACCATCTCCCGGAAGAAGAAGCCGTCGCAGGTGGCGCACCAGGACACACCGTGGCCGGACAGGCGCTTCTCGTTGGGCAGTCCGAGCTCGCGGTAGGCCGAGCCCATGGCCAGGACGACGGAGTGCGCCAGGTGCTCGTGGCCGGCGCCGTCCGTGACGCGCTTGATGGAGCCGGTCAGGTCGACCTCGACCACGTCGTCGGTGACGATCTCGGCACCGAAGCGCTCGGCTTGGGAGCGCATGTCGTCCATGAGCTGCGGGCCCATGATCCCCGCGGGGAAGCCGGGGTAGTTCTCGACGTCGGTGGTGTTCATGAGGGCGCCCCCGGCGGTGACCGCGCCCTCGAACACCAGTGGCTCAAGGCGGGCACGCGCGGCGTAGAGCGCCGCGGTGTAGCCGGCCGGCCCCGACCCGATGATCACGAGGTTGCGGACCGCGGATTCGGTGGAGCGGGCGGCGGGGTTGTCGGTCACGAAGAGCCTTCCGGACGGGGGCTGGCGCCGCGCGGCCGTACGCCGATCAGCGCCATCGACCTGAGCAATCGTAGAGCCGCCGTCATTCCCTGCCGGTCGCCACGACGGCCGCGCTCAGGGCACGTCGACGCGGTCCAGCACCGCGGCCGCCGGGTCGCACGCGGCGAGCACCAGCGCGCTGCCGACGCTGCCGCGGCGCACTCCGACGACGACGACGGGTACGCCGCCGCGGCTGGCCGGCTGCGTCGACACCACTCGCCCGGGCACGGCATCGACCCGGTCGAGCCGGCAGGCGGCCGCACCGCCGGCACCGCCGGCCCGTGGAGCCGCCCGCGGGGCGGTCCCCGCCGCCGCGCGGGCGACCCGCCGGAGCAGCGCCGGGTCGGCAGGGGGCCCCGCCTCCGGCGCGCCTCCCTCGGCTGCGGCGCCGGGCGTCTGCGACGCGGCCCGGTCGCTCTGCTCGGCGGCGGGCCCGCCGGCGGTCGAGCTCGGGCTGTCGGGTCCGGACCGCAGGGCCGGCCCCACGACGGCGACCACGGCAACAGCGGCGGCTGCGGCGGCCAGCCCGCCGACCCAGCGGCGCACCCTGGAGCGGCCGGCGGGATGCGGCCGGGCACCCGGTGCGCGCAGCGGTGGCCGCAACGGTGGTTCGGCGGCGAGCTCGCGGTCGATGCGGCGGGCGACCAGCTCGGGCATGGGGCCGACGTCCGCCGCGCGCAGGCTTGCGGTCACGTCGGCGAGCGCGGCGCGGACGCCGGCGCAGCCGGCGCACCCGGCCACGTGGGCCGCGACCCGCGACGCCTCGGCGGCCGGGAGCAGCCCTTCGAGATGTTCGGCCAGCGAACCGGCGTCCGGGTGCGGGCCGGGGTGCGGTCCGGGGTGCGGTCCGGTGTGGTCCGGCGGCGGCGCGGTCATCGGCCTGCCTCCTCGCTGCGCGAGCCGTCGCCGGGCGCTGTGTCAGTGCGGGACGCCTGGTCGGGGCGAGTGTCAGTTCGGGCGGCGTCCGTCTGCGCTGGGACGGCGCCGGTCGCCTCGCGGTTCCCGGGTTCGCGTAGGTGGGCGAGCAGCGGCAGCAGCCGGGCGCGTCCGCGGGCGCAGCGACTCTTGACCGTGCCCTCCGCGCAACCGAGGGCAGCGGCGGCCTCGGCAACCGACCAGCCCTCCATGTCGACCAGCACGAGGGCTGCTCGCTGCTCGAAGGGGAGCCGGGCCAGCGCGGCGCCGACGTCGAGGCGGGTCTGTAGCGCCTCGGCCGGATCGGGGTCATGCACGGCAAGGGCGGGCTGGGAGGCGGCACCGCGGGCAGTGCCGGAATCGGGGCCGAGGGGCTCGGCGTCGAGGGAGACGGTGGGTCGCGCCGCCCGGCGGCGTACCCGGTCCAGGCAGGCGTTGACGACGACTCGGTGCAGCCAGGTCGTCACCTGCGCCTCGCCGCGGTACGTCGCCGCCCGCCGGTACGCCGACAGCAGAGCGTCCTGGACGGCATCCGCCGCCTCCTCGGGGTCGCCCAGCGTACGCAGCGCGACCGCCCACAGCCGGTCCCGGTGGCGGGCCACCAGCTCGGCGAAGGCGTCGGGGTCGCCCTCGACGTGTCGGCGCAGCAGCGTGGCGTCGGGGTCTCCCGACACCCCGCCGGCGGTCACGACCGGACCACGACCTCGGCCACCTCGCCCTTGTAGTCACCGCCCACCGGCGGCAGCTTGGTGAACCAGACCAGCACGTAGCGCGTCTGCACCGGTGCCTTCAGCGTCAGCGTGACCTGTTCCCCGGCGTCGGAGCGGGAGGCCACCTCGGCCCAGCCGCTGAGCGCCTTCGGCGGCTCCGGGGCGTCCTGCGGCGCCACCCGCACCTGCACGTCGCTGGGGCTGCCGCGCAGGGTCAACTGCACCGACCCGACACGCGTCGCCTTGCCGAGGTCGACGAAGAGGCCGACGCCCGGCTTGAGCACCTCGAGGGGGTCGTAGTAGGTCATCGTCGTCCAGGCCGTGGACGGATCACCGTCGATGGCGCGGCCGACCCGGTCCGGGTTCTCGCTCGGCGGGTCCCCGTACGGATCGAAGTCCGCGGCCCCCGCGATCGTGAGCTCCTGCGACGCTGCGCTGGGGGAGCCCGACCGGCTCGCCGACGTCACGGGAGCCGGCGCCGACGGCGCAACGGGCGGACCTCCCCCGATGTTGGGGAACGCCGAGGTGAGCAGCTGCCAGCCGACCAGGGTCGCGCCGACGAGCAGCAGCGCACCGGCGACCACGCCGACGATGCGGGCGGCACTGCGGCTACGGCGCGGCTCGCGGTCTGGGCGGCGGGCCGCGGGGCGCGCCGGCGGCCCCGGCGCCGCGGGCCGCGCGGCGAGCGCGACCAGCGGCGCGCCGGCGGCGCCAGGCTGCGTGGATTCCGGATCCATGGAGACGTCGAGCAGGTACGCGGAGCCGCGCCCGTTGGCCGGGACGGCGGCGGCCAGGGCGTCGGCCACGGCCCGCGGCGTGCGCAGCGGGGTTTCGTGGCGCGGCGCCGGGTTCAGCGTGCGGTCGACGACGTCGTCCAGCTCGCCGGGCACACCGGCCCGCACCTGCCGCGGCCGGGCGGCCCGACCGTCGACGGTGGGCGCCGGCGGCAGGTCCGTCCCCACCCCGGGCCACCGCCCGGTCAGCGCGGCGTAGAGCACCCGACCGATGCCGGCGGCGTCCTGCGCAGCCGCTGCCTCCTCGTCGGTGACGGCGATGCCGTGGAGGGCCGCCTCGGTGCCGAGGCCGGTGATCTTGACCGCTCCGTCGTCGGCGACGATGACCATAGCCGGGCTCAGGCGCAGGTGGTGGACGCCGGCGGCGTGGGCGGCGGCCACCGCCCCCGCGAGCTCGCGACCGAGGACCCCGGCGCTGGTGGGCGAGAGCGGCCCGTCGACCAGGACGGCGGACAGGCTGCGCCCCCGCACCCACTCGCGCACGACGTAGCCGCTGCCGTCGTACACGGCGGCGTCGAGGACGCGCAGGAACCGCGGGTCGGGCACCGCGGCGGCGGCCCGCGCCGCCTCGGCCAGTCGCTGGCTGCGCGGATCGTCGACCGGGATCAGGTGTACGTGCACGTCCCGCCCGAGCACGGTGTCGCGAGCCTTCCAGGCCTCGGCGCCGTCGTAGACGGCCATCCGCTGGTCGAGCCGGTAGCGTCGGGCGAGCACGGTGCCGACGGCGACGGTGTCGTCCACGGCCCCCCCTCGATGACGGACCCGGTGCCCGCCTGCGGGCGCGAGCCGACACCATGCTAGGTCGGCCGGCCCGCCGCCTTGCTCACCCTCGCCGATGGCGCCCCGGACCGGACGGTGCGGCCCGGTGCCCCCGGCCGGGCAGCCGGCGGGCGACGGCGGAGACGCTCGACCCCACCTCATCCACCCGCAGCAGCCAGGCCAGCCCGACGTACGCCGCCAGGCCGGGCACTCCGGCTACCAGGCACAGCGTCAGCCAGCGCAGCACCCCTGGCCCGAGCAGGGCGACCACGACGCCGTCGGCGAGTCGGTCGATGACCCAGGCCAGCAGCGCCGCCGGGACGGCGGCAGCCAGCAGCCGCAGGACATAACCACCCAGCCCGGCGTTGGCGCGCCCGCCGAGCCGGCGGCCGAGCAGCCGCGAGGTCACGGCGGTGGCGACGACGTAGGCGCAGGAGTAGGCGGCGGTCAGCCCGGCGGGCGGGAACGCCACACGTGGCGCCAGCAGCCCGCCCACGGCGATGTAGACCGGGCTCACGGCGAGCAGCTGCACAAAGAACGGCGTGCGGGTGTCCTCGAGGGCGTAGAAGCCCCGCAGGTTGAGAAACTGAACGGCGAAGAAGACCATGCCCGGCGCCATCGTCAGCAGGGCCACCGAGACCTGGTCGACGTCCTGGGCGGCGGCGCCGTAGCCGAAGACGAGGCCGGCCACCGGCACGGCGAGCGGCACGAGCAGGACCGCGGCCGGCAGCACCAGGGCGAGGGTCAGCCGGGTGGTGCCGACCAGGTCCGAGCGCAGCCGGGCCAGGTCCCGGTCGGCGGCCGCCCGGCTCATCGCCGGAAGCAGCGCCGTGGCCAAGGAGACCGTGATGATCGCGTGCGGCAACTGGCCGATGAGGATGGCGCCGTTGAAGACCGACAGCCCGGCCGCCTGGTCGGGACGCTCGGCGATCGCCCCGGTGGCGAGCCGGGTGAGGACGACGTACGTCACCTGGTTGACCACGACGAACAGCACCGTCCAGCCGCCGAGCCGCGCGGCCTTCGCCAGCCCCACTCCGCGCAGGTCGCGGCGCAACCGCAGCCGGAGCCCGGTGCGGTGCAGCACCGGGAGCAGGACGAGGGCCTGCACCGCGATACCCGCCGTGGAGCCGAGCCCGAACCAGGCCAGCTGCCCGGGGGTATAGGTGCCGGAGCGCGCGTCGAGGGGGCCGTAGGCGACGAGGTAGCCGCCGAAGACCGCAATGGCCACCACGTTGTTCAGCACCGGCGCCCACATCATCGGCCCGAACGAGCCGCGCGCGTTGAGCATCTGTCCGAGCAGCACGTAGACGCCGTAGAAGAAGACTTGGGGCAGGCAGTAGCGGGCGAAGGCGACCATCGCGTCGAACTGCTGCTCGAAGCCCGGCTGCAGCCATTGCGGGGCCACATAGACCCGGATCACCCACGGCGCAGCGACGACGAAGAGCAGGGTGGCGGCGAGCAGCACCGCGACGACCGCAGTGGTGAGTCGCTGGGCGTAGGCCACCCCCCCGTCTGCGTCGTGGCGGATCGCGCGGACCAGCTGCGGCACGAGCACCGCGTTGAGCACGCCCCCGCCCACGAGGATGTAGAGGCTGTTGGGGATCGTGTTGGGGACGTTGAAGACGTCACCGGTCAGCGCCAGGCCGATCGTGGCGGCCATGACCGCGTTGCGGACGAAGCCGGTCAGCCGCGACGCGACGGTGCCGGCCGCCATGACGGCGCCCGCCGAGCCGATGCTGCGCGGCATCACCGCTGCCCGACAGCGCCGCCGCGGACCCGGCGCACCGTACGCAGCAAGGCCGTCGCGACGAGCACCGTGCCGGCCACCGCGATGACCACCCAGCCGACCCGCCCGAGGTCCGTGGACTGCACGTCGAACGCCCGCTCCGGACCGAAGACCTGCCCGTCGGCCGTGCGCAGCCGCACCAGGACCGGCACCGTGCCGTTGGTGGTAGCGCGGGCCGGGACCAGCACCGTCGCCTTGTGCCCCGCTGCCACCGTCACCTGGGGCACGTCGGTGATGCGCAGCCGGTCGGCGTTCGTGGAGCGCGCGCGCACCTGGACGGTGACGGGTACGGACAGCCCGTTGGCCACCGTCAGCGGCAGCCGAGCGGACTCCCCGGACAGGGTGATGCGCTCGGCCGTGATGAGCGAGACCTGCCGTGTCCACCCTGCGACGACGGACCGGCTCGCTCGCGCGAAGGCGGCGGCTGCCGCAGCGCTGCCCCGCCACTGCGTCGACCAGCTGGACATCGCCGCGTCGGCCGCCGGCGCGAGCTGCGGGGGGTCCTCGTCGGTGAGGTCGGCGAAGACGTCGACCCCGCGGCCAACCGCGCGGGCGGCCCGCTGCTGGCGCGCGCTGAGCGCGGCGGGGGCATCTTCGCTCAGCGGGGGTGCCCCGGCGCGCGCGGCCGGCAGCAGCTGGGACAGCGGCACGGGCCGCACCCAGGGGCTGCCCGCCCAGGCGGCCAGCACGGAACGCGCCATCCGCAGGGTGGGCCGCCACGACCGTGGCGGCGCCAGCACCATCGGTGGCGGTTCGGACGCGCCGGTCGGACCCGTCGCGCCGGGGTCGGCCTGCGCGGCGAGGGCGGTCACCGCGAGCAGGCGCTGGCGCACCTGGGTCGCGCCCGCTGCGGAGGCCCGGGAACCGCCGGCGCCGGCGTACGCCGCGGCCAGCGCGCCGTCGGTGCGTACGACGACGGTGCCGCCGTCCCGCACGGCCGGCCCGGCCGGTGTGGCGGCCGCGGACGCCGTCCCCCCGGATGCCGTGCCCCCGGATGCTGAGGAGGCCCGCACCAGGGCCGGCCCGGCGGTCACGCGCAGCAGGCTCAGCGTCCGCTCGTCGAGCGCCCCGCCGTAGGGCCAGCCGAGCACGGTGCTGGCCGCGCCGGCCACCTGCCGGGCCCGGGTCACCGATGCGCGCAGCACCGCGGTTCCGGCCGCACCCTGGCGCGACAGGCCGGTGACGTCCGGGTCGGCGAAGGGGAGGACCACCCGCTCGCCACCGCCGCGTCCGGCTCGGCGCAGCAGGCTCAGCATGTCCCGGGCTGCATCGGCGGCGGTTCCGGCCACGGTGTCCGGCGCGCTCCCGGCGGCGCGGCCGGCGACCCGCGCCGGTGCGACGCCCGAGCGGCGGATGTCGTAGCCGCCGGCCATGCGGGTCAGCGCGGCGAGCAGCCCGGGGTCGACCACCCAGGTGAGCGGTCCGCGCTGGGCGCTGCCGACGGTGAGCAGGCCGCGCAGCCGGCCGCCGGGCAGGAGCTGGCGCTCGAGGGCGTCGTCGAGCAGCGTCCCGCCGGGCAGCACCTCCGGCCGGGCCACCAGCGGCCAGAGCAGGGCCACCCGGACCCGCCGCTGGCCGTTGACGAGCCAGGGCACGAACGTCCGGTCGGCGGCCAGGATGGCCCTGGTGCCGTCAGACCCGACGGCGCGGACTTCGACGCCGACGACATAGACGCCGGGATCGGTGAGGCCGAGCTCGTCCAAGGAGATGTCGAGCCGGAACGGGAGGGTGGCGCCGCTCAGCAGCTTCGTCGTGGGCAGCTCCGCGGCGATCTCGTACCGGACCCCGCGCCGGTAGTCAGGGTTCTCGACGACCCGCTGCACCTCCGCGCGGTCCTCGAGCCGGTCCCGGCTCAGCCGGAGCAGCACCTGTGTCGAGGTGAAAGTGGTCTCCCCGGCGTTGTGCACGGTGCCGGTGAGGACGACGTGCTGCCCGGCCTGCGGGGCCGCGGGCCGGACGGTGGCGATGGTGACCGTGACCTGGGACGGCGCGGGCTGCGTCCGCGCGGCCGCCGCCCGGGCTGGGGAAGCGGCGGCAGCGTGCGCCGGGAGGCCGGGCAGCGCCCCGACGAGCGTCCCGGACACCAGCGCCGAGAGCGCGAGCAGCGCCGCCAACGGCGCCCGGGTCATGCGCCGCGCGTCACGACGTCGCCAGGGGGGCCGCGCGACCAAGGCCGGCGGTTGTGTGCCGGCGACGGCGGAGGCAGGCCACAGCGCGGATCGTATCCGTGCGTACGCTCGGAGCCCGTGACCTCGCAGCCCTCCGACGGTGCCGTCGTGCGCGACGCCCTCCAGCGGGCGCGGGCCCGGCTGTCCGAGGTAGCGCCGGTGCTGGCGCCGGTCGCCGCCGGCTTCGCCCGCGGCGGTCACGAGCTGGCTCTCGTGGGCGGCTGGGTGCGCGACGCGCTGCTCGGGAGGCCCACGACCGACCTCGACCTCACGACCGATGCCCGGCCCGAGCAGACCCGCGCGCTGCTGGAGCCGGTCGCGGAGACGATCTGGGAGGTCGGGGCGGCGTTCGGCACGATCGGCGCCCGCGTCGGCGGCCGGACGGTCGAGGTGACCACGTACCGTGCGGATGTCTACGACCGCGCCAGCCGCAAGCCGGCGGTGTCCTATGGCGACTCCCTCGCGGGCGACCTCGTCCGCCGCGACTTCACGATCAACGCGATGGCGCTCCGGCTGCCCGCCGAGGAGCTCGTCGACCCGTACGGCGGCCTGGCCGACCTGGCCCGTGGACTGCTGCGCACCCCGGCGCGTCCCGAGGACTCCTTCTCCGATGACCCGCTGCGCATGCTGCGCGCCGCCCGCTTCGCCGCCCAGCTGCACGTCACCGTGGCGCCCGAGGTGGTCTCGGCCATGAGCGGGATGGCCGAGCGGCTGTCGATCGTGTCGGCCGAGCGCATCCGCGAGGAGCTGTCCAGGCTGCTGCTCAGTGCCGACCCGGTCCGCGGACTGCGGCTGTTGGTCGACACCGGGCTGGCCGACCAGGTGCTCCCCGAGCTGCCCGCGCTGCGGCTGGAGATCGACGAGCACCATCGGCACAAGGACGTCTACGAGCACACGCTGACCGTCCTGGAGCAGGCGATCGCGCTGGAGTCGCGGCTACCCGGCCACGGTCCGGACCTGGTGGTGCGACTCGCCGCCCTCCTCCACGACGTCGGCAAGCCACGCACCCGGCGCCACGAGCCCGGTGGCAGTGTGAGCTTCCACCACCACGACGTCGTCGGCGCCAAGCTGGTTCGCAAGCGGCTGACGGCGCTGCGCTACCCCAAGGACGTGGTCGAGGCGGTCGGCCGGCTGGTGGAGCTGCACCTGCGCTTCCACGGCTACGGCGGCGGCGAGTGGACCGACTCGGCGGTCCGCCGCTACGTCCGCGACGCCGCAGACCAGCTGGACCGGCTGCACGTGCTCACCCGGGCCGACTGCACCACGCGCAACCGGCGCCGAGCGGCGACGCTGCGCCGAGCCTACGACGACCTGGAGGCGCGCATCCGGGCACTGCGGGCCCAGGAGGAGCTCGCCGCGATCCGGCCGGACCTCGACGGCCGGCAGATCATGGCCGAGCTGGCGGTGCCGCCCGGCCCGGTCGTCGGGCGGGCCTATCGGCACCTGCTCGAGGTACGCCTGGACCAGGGCCCACTCGATGAGGCTGCAGCCCGCGCCGAGCTGCGCCGGTGGTGGGCCGAGCAGCCGGAGTTGCACCCCGCCCGGTAGCGAGGCCCGCGACCTCCGCGAGGTCACCGAGGTCCGCGACGTCACTGTCCTCAGGGTCGAGAATCCCCCCGAAAAAGCCGGATAGACCGCCACCAGGACAGTAACGCCGGGGGGGATCGGGGAACCGGGGGATCGGGGGAGGGGGGCTGCGCCCGGCCGCCTCCCGCGCTCAGCGGCGTCGCGGCTCCTTCAGCGCTCCACCTCACCGCGGATGAACCGCTCCACCGCCTCGCGGGCCACGTCGTCGGAGTACTGCTCCGGCGGCGACTTCATGAAGTAGCTCGACGCGGAGAGGATCGGGCCGCCGATGCCACGGTCGAGCGCGATCTTGGCAGCGCGGACGGCGTCGATGATGATGCCGGCGGAGTTGGGGGAGTCCCACACCTCGAGCTTGTACTCGAGGTTGAGCGGGACGTCGCCGAACGCCCTGCCCTCCAGCCGCACGAACGCCCACTTGCGGTCGTCGAGCCACGCGACGTAGTCGCTGGGGCCGATGTGCACGTTGCGCGCACCCAGGTCGCGGTCGACCTGCGAGGTCACCGACTGGGTCTTGGAGATCTTCTTGGACTCCAGCCGGTCGCGCTCGAGCATGTTCTTGAAGTCCATGTTGCCGCCGACGTTGAGCTGGTAGGTGCGTTGCACCTCGACGCCGCGGTCCTCGAACAGTCTGGTCAGCACCCGGTGGGTGATGGTGGCGCCAACCTGCGACTTGATGTCGTCGCCGACGATCGGCAGTCCGGCGTCGAGGAACTTCTGCGCCCAGACCGGGTCGGTCGCGATGAACACCGGCAGCGCGTTGACGAACGCCACCCCGGCGTCGAGCGCGCACTGCGCGTAGAACTTATCGGCCTGCTCCGATCCGACCGGAAGGTAGGAGACGAGGACGTCGGCGCGCGCGCGGACGAGCTCCTCCACCACGTCGACGGGTGCGTCGTCGGACTCGGCGATCGTCTCGCGGTAGTACTTGCCAAGCCCGTCAAGGGTGTGGCCGCGCTGCACCGTGACGCCGAGCGGCGGCACATCGGCGATCTTGATGGTGTTGTTCTCGCTGGCGCCGATGGCCTCGGCGAGGTCGGTGCCGACCTTCTTGGCGTCGACGTCGAACGCCGCGACGAACTCGATGTCGCGGATGTGGTACGGACCGAACTCGACGTGCATGAGTCCGGGGACCCGCTGCGCCGGGTCGGCGTCCCGGTAGTAGTGCACGCCTTGGACGAGCGAAGCGGCGCAGTTGCCGACGCCGACGACGGCGACGCGGACCTGACCCACGGTGGTGTCCTTCCTGGAGGGACGGGCGGTAGCCGTCATGTGATCAGCGCCGGCGGGGGCCGGGCGGGCGGCCCGGCCCCCCGCGGCGCTCGGTGTCGATGAGTTCCTCGAGCCAGCGGACTTCGCGCTCCGCGGACTCCAGGCCGTGTCGCTGCAGCTCGAGGGTGTAGGCGTCGAGCCGCTCGCGGGTGCGCTGCAGCGCGGCGCGGAACTGCTCGAGCCGCTCGACCAGCCGGCTGCGCCGACCCTCGAGGATCCGCAGCCGCACGACCGCGTCGGTCTGGGCGAAGAACGCGAAGTGAACCCCGAACTGCTCGTCCTCCCAGGACGACGGGCCGGCCTGGCCCAGCAGCTCGGCGAAGCGCTCCTTGCCCTCCGAGGTCAGCTCGTAGACGATCCTCCCCCGCCGGCCCCCGAAGCCGCCGCCGGGCGCCCGGCGCTCGGCCGTCCCCTCGGCGAGGTAGCCCCTGGCCACCAGGTCCTTGAGCGAGGGGTAGAGGGTGCCGTACGAGAGCGCGCGGCCCAGCCCGAGCAGGGCGATCAGCCGCTTGCGCAGCTCGTACCCGTGCATCGGCGCGTCGTGGAGCAGGCCGAGGACGGCGAGCTCCAGCACGTCGGACCGGCGGGTCACGTGCGACCTCCTCAGGATCATCCGCGATGTATCGCAGCGATACATCGACGCGAGCGCGACAGTAACCCGCCGTGGGCGGCGGCGCAAACGCCGCTCGGGGCCGGCCGATCCAGTCCGGGAGCCGACCGCGGGCGGCTCGGGGAAGATGGGCGGCTGTGAGGCCCCTGGACAAGCGGCTGCTGCGCTACGCGCGCGGCACCCGCCCGTTCCTCGTCACGACGGTCATGATCGGCGGGCTCACCGCGGGCCTGGTGATCGTCCAGGCGTTCCTGCTCGCCCGCATCATCGTCGCCGGTTTCTCCGAGGGCGCCGGTCTGGCGTCGCAGCGCGGCGCGATCCTCGCGTTGGCAGCGGTGGTCGTGGGTCGTGCGTTGCTGGCCTGGCTGAGCGAGGTCTCGGCGCACGCAGCGGCGGCCCGGGCCAAGTCCGAGCTCCGGCGGGCTGTGCTGGACCACGCCGTCGAGCTGGGACCGGTCTGGCTCGCCGGGACCCGGTCGGGGGAGCTCACCACGCTCATCACTCGGGGAGTGGACGCGCTGGACGGCTACTTCGCCAGGTACCTCCCGCAGGTGGTGCTCGCCGCCGTCGTACCGGTGGCCGTGCTGGTCGCGATCGGCACCCAGGACCTGCTCTCAGCAGTGCTCGTAGTGGTGACGCTGCCGCTGATCCCGGTCTTCATGGTGCTCGTCGGGATCTTCACGCGGCGCCACGTTGACCGGCAGTGGACGGCTCTGTCCGCTCTGTCGGGGCACTTCCTCGACGTCGTCGCCGGGCTGCCCACGCTCAAGCTCTTCGGCCGGGCCAGGGCCCAGGAGGCGTCCATCAGGGCAGTGGGGGAGCAATACCGCACCACCACCATGGCTGTGCTCCGCGTGTCGTTCCTCTCCGCGCTGGTCCTGGAGCTCATCGCCACCCTGTCCGTCGCGGTGGTGGCGGTCGCGATCGGCCTGCGGCTGGTCTACGGCGAGATCACGCTGTCCGCCGGGCTCACCGTCCTGCTGCTCGCCCCCGAGGCCTATCTCCCGATCCGGATGGTCGGCCAGCAGTACCACACCGCGGCCGAGGGCGTCGGGGCCGCCCAGCGCATGCTCGCCGTCCTGGACACGCCGCTGCCGATGGTCGGCGCAGCGCGGGTCGGTGCGGACATGCGCGAGGCCGACCTCGTGGTCAGCGACGTGACACTGCGCTACCCCGACCGTGACCCCCCCGCGCTGGCCGGTTGTTCGGCGGTGATCCGCAACGGCGTGGTGACGGCGCTCGCCGGCGTCAACGGGTCCGGCAAGTCCACGCTGCTGGCCGCGCTCATGGGGTTCCTCAGCCCGGACTCCGGCGAGATCCAGGTCCGCTCCGACGGCGAGGTCGTCAGGTTGTCCGACGTCGACCCGCAGGCATGGCGGGCGCAGGTCTCCTACCTGCCGCAATCCCCCTATCTCGGGTCGGGCAGCGTGGCCCAGGCGGTCCGCCTCGGCAGGCCCGGCGCCACCGATGCCGAGGTGGTGGAGGCGCTGCGGATGGCCGGCCTCGACGTGGAGCGTGCCGACGTGACCCGGACGCTGCCCCACGGGCTGCAGACCGTGATCGGCGAGGACGGTGTGGGGCTGTCCGCCGGACAGGCGCGCCGGGTGGCGCTGGCCAGGACACTGTGCCGGGACACCCCGCTCGTTCTCCTCGACGAGCCGAGCGCGGCGCTGGACGCCGACACTGAGGAGGCCGTCGTACGAGCGCTGGACGCACTGCGTCGTCGCGGCACGACTGTCGTCGTGGTGGCCCACCGCCCCGCGCTGCTGCTGGCCGCGGACGAGGTCATCACGTTGTCCGCACCGGCCAGTGAGGTCGCTGACGAGCCGGGCGTCGCGTACGGGCCGATGGTGGGCCCGCTGGCCGGCCCCGCAACGGGCACCGCGGCGCCCGCCTGGACCGAGCGCGCGTGAGCGTGACCACCTCCCGCTCCCGCCGACCGCTGGCCCGCGCCGTCGCCGCGCTGCGCGTAGTCCGCGGCGAGCTGCTGCTCGCGGCGTTGTTCGGAGCGGCTGCCACGATGAGCGCGATCGGGCTGCTGGCCCTCAGCGGCTGGCTCATCTCGAGGGCCTCGCAGATGCCCCCCGTGCTCACCCTGGGAGTCGCGATCGTGGGGGTACGCGCCTTCGGGATCGGCCGGGGATTCTTCCGCTACGCCGAACGGCTCGTGTCCCACGACGCGGTGTTCCGGGCGCTGACTGACGTACGGGTCACGGTGTGGCGTCGCCTGGAACGCCTGGCGCCGCAGGGATTGGCCGGCTTCCGGCGCGGAGACCTGCTCTCGCGGATGGTGGCTGACATCGACGCCGTCCAGGACCTCGCGCTGCGGGTCGTGCTCCCGGTCACGGCGGCGGTCCTCGCCGGGACAGCGTCCGTCGTCGTGACGTGGTGGCTGCTCCCGGCGGCCGGGGCGGTGCTGCTGCTGGCGCTGTTCGCCGGCGCCACCCTGGTGCCCTGGCTGGCCGTCGCGACCGGCGGCCTGGCCGAACGGCAGACCGCGCAGGCCAAGGGCGAGCTCTCCGCGCAGGTACGGGAGCTGCTGCGGGGCGCGCCCGATCTCGTGGCGAACGGCGCCGCTCGCACCGCCCTGGACGAGGCGGCCGCCCAGGACGACCGGCTGACCCGGCTCGCCCGGCGGGCAGCGTGGACAGCCGGCATCAGTGCCGGGGTTGGCGTGCTCGTCGCCGGGGCCGCCGTGGTCGGCTCCCTGGCGGCGGCGCTGCCGGCCGTGGTCGACGGCAGGCTCGCCGGCGTCAACCTGGCCGTGGTCGCGCTGCTGCCGCTCGCGGCGTACGAAGCGGTCGCCACGATGCCGGCGGCCGCGTCCGCCCTCGTCAGGGTCCGGGCGTCGGCGGCGCGGGTGTTCCAGCTCGTCGACGCCGACGACCCGGTGCCCGCTCCGGTGGCGCCGGTCCGGCTGCCCGACGCCACCTCCCTGCGCCTGCGTCGGGTCTGCGTGCGCTGGAGCGGTGCCGGCCACGACGCCGTCCGCGACGTGGACCTCGACCTCGCCGCCGGCGCACGGGTCGCCATCGTGGGCAGCAGCGGCGCCGGCAAGAGCAGCCTGGCAGCGGCCCTCGTCCGCTTCGCCGACTACACCGGCAGCATCAGGCTGGGGCAGGTCGAGCTCCGCGACTGCGCCGCCGACGACGTGAGAGCCCGCGTCGGGCTCTGCGCCCAGGATGCGCACGTCTTCGACAGCACGCTGCGCGAGAACCTCCGACTGGCCGCCCCGGCCGCCGATGACGCGACTCTCATGCGCGCCGTCGAGCGGGTGGGCCTCACGGGCCTGGTCGACAGCCTGCCGCTCGGTCTCGGCACGCCGGTCGGGGAGCACGGCAGCCGGCTCAGCGGCGGCCAACGCCGCCGGGTTGTGCTGGCCCGCTCGGTGCTCGCCGATCCAAGCATCCTCGTCCTCGACGAGCCGACCGAGCACCTCGACGAGTCCATCGCGTCCGCGCTGACGGCGGACCTGCTGAACTTGACCCAGGGTCGGACGACGCTCCTGGTCAGCCACCGGCTCAGCGGGCTCGAGGCGTTCGACGAGATCCTCGTGATGGCCGGCGGCGCGGTCGTCGAGCGCGGCACCCACGCGGACCTGGTCGCCGGAGGAGGGGTCTACGCCCGCCGCTGGCGCCGGGAGCAGGAGCACCGCGAAGCCCTGAGCCTGGCCGGCGCCTGAACCGAGCCGAACCAGCCCGCCCGCCGACGGCGGCGGAGCGCACCCCAGCCGACCCGACTCATCTGCGGAGGACGATGCTCGAGCCGCCGCGCGGTGTCACGGTTGCTGTCGGCACGATCCGGTCGATCCGCCGACGGGCGGCGCGACCCTCATGGCACTACCGTTTCGCCCGGCACCGAGACCCGACCCCGACACCGGACTCCCGCAGCGGACGGAGCACTGTGGACATCAGCCAGTTCCAGGCCGACGTGACGCAGGTCGACCTGTCCCGTCTGCAGTTCGCCACCACGACGATCTACCACTTCCTGTTCGTCCCGATCACGATCGGGCTGTCCTTGTTGGTCGCCGTGCTGCACACGATCTGGTTCCGGTCGGGCAACCGGGACATCCGACGGTTGACCCGGTTCTTCGGGACGCTGCTGGTCATCAACATTGCGATCGGCGTCGTGACCGGACTGGTGCAGGAGTTCCAGTTCGGGATGAACTGGTCCCAGTACTCGCGATTCGTCGGGGACGTCTTCGGGGCGCCGCTCGCCATGGAGGGTCTGGCGGCGTTCTTCCTGGAGTCGACGTTCCTCGGGCTGTGGCTGTTCGGCTGGAACGTGCTGCCACCGAAGCTGCATCTGGCGAGTGCCTGGCTGGTCGCGGCGGGCGCGTCGCTGTCGGCGATGTTCATCATGGCGGCGAACTCGTGGATGCAGCACCCGGTCGGCTACACGATGGACGACAGCACCGGCCAGGCCCGGCTGTCGTCGATCTCGGCGGTGTTCACGAACCCGGTCTTCCTCTGGGCCTACGCGCACGTCATCCTGGCCTCGATCGTGACCGGCTGCCTGGTCATGCTGGCGGTGTCGGCCTGGCACCTGCGCAGGAAGCAGAACCCCGAGCTGTTCCTCCGGACGTCCAAGCTCGCCCTGGTCGTCTTCACGCCGGCCTCGGTCCTCATCCTGCTCGTGGGCAGTCACCTCGGCGTCATCGAGACCACGTACCAGCCGATGAAGGTCGCCGCGATGGAGGCCCAGTGGGAGACCTGCCAGCCGTGCTCGTTCTCGGCCTTCCAGGTCGGCGGCGGCAACAACGACCAGAACCCAACCAAGATCCTTGCCATCCCGCACCTGCTGTCGATCCTGGCCACCAGCTCGTGGGACGGAAAGGTTGTGGGCCTCAACGAGCTGCAGTCGCAGTACGAGCAGCAGTACGGTCCGGGCAACTACATCCCCAACGTCTTCATCCAGTACTGGTCGATGCGGGTGATGGCCTATCTCGGGGCGCTCCTGCCGCTGCTCGCGCTGTGGGGCCTCTGGCTGTGGCGCAAGGGCAGGCTCGGTCACTCGCGGTGGTTCCTCGGCGTGGCCACCTGGGCAGTGCTCACCCCGTTCGCGATGAACACCGCGGGCTGGCTGCTGACGGAGAACGGCCGCCAGCCCTGGATCGTCCAAGGGCTGATGCTCACCGCCGACGGGAACTCGCCCTCGGTGAGCACCGCCGAGGTGGTGATCAGCCTGGGCTCCTTCGTCGTGCTCTACGTCATCATCGGGGTGGTGTGGGTGTTCCTCATGCTCCGCTACGCCCGACGCGGGCTCGAGCTCGAGCACGACATCCCCGACGAACCCCCTGATGCCGACGACCGTGGGCCGCGGGCTCCGGCACTGACCTACTGAGGTGCCATCGTGACCCTCGAGGTGCTCTGGTTCGTCATCATCGCCGTCTTCTGGACCGGCTTCTACGTCCTGGAAGGGTTCGACTTCGGCGTCGGGATGCTCCACCGTTTCGTCGGTCGCAGCGACCTCGAGCGACGGTTGGCGATCAACACGATCGGCCCGATCTGGGACGGCAACGAGGTGTGGCTCATCGTCGGGGGCGCCGCCATCTTCGCCGCCTTCCCGAGCTGGTACGCAAGCTGGTTCTCTGCCGGCTACCTCGCCCTGCTCATCATCCTGGTCGCACTGATCATTCGCGGGCTGTCCTTCGAGTGGCGCGGCCGGGGTGAGTCCGCCCGGTGGCGCGGGACCTGGAGCTGGACGCTGACGATCGGCTCCACGCTGACGCCGCTGCTGCTGGGCGTAGCCCTGGGCGACCTGCTGGCCGGGCTCCCCCTCGACGACAAGGAGGAGTTCACCGGGAACTTCTGGGACCTGCTGACCCCGTACGGGCTGCTCGTGGGCGTGACGCTGCTCGTGCTCTCCGCGGCGCACGGCGCCACCTTCCTCGGGCTCAAGTCATCCGGCGGCGTCCGGGACGCGTCCCGTCGGCTGCTCAGGACCCTGATCTGGCCGAGCCTGGTGCTGGTCGTGGTGTTCGCGGTGTGGACGGTGCTCATCTCCGGTGGCGGTGTCTGGCGCATCCTGGCGGTGGCCGTCCCGACCGCCGGGGCGATCCTCGCTGTCTTGCTGATCCGGGCCGGGCACGAGGGGGGGTCGTTCGCCGCCACCGCGGTGGCCATCGGCGGCACGGTCGCGGCGCTGTTCGCAAACCTCTACCCCAACGTCATGGTCTCCTCGACCGATACGGCGAACAACCTGACCGTGACCAGCGCTGCCTCCGGCCCCTACGCGCTGAAGGTCATGACCGTCGTCGCGGTGGTGATGTTCCCGCTCGTGCTGCTCTACCAGGGGTGGTCCTACTGGGTGTTCCGGGTCCGGATCACAGCGCCGCCCGAGGGCCAGGGCTCGGCCGCCGACCGGGTCAGCGCCGAGTAGGGGCGAACCTGCCGGAGGTGCCGAGCGGCACCGACGTCGCAGTGGCCGCAGCGGCTCCGCCGGGTTGGGCCGGTCAGCCGGTAGCGGCCAGGCACACCCACCGTGCGGGCCGCCAACCGCACCCTGCTCCGCGAGCTCGGCACCGCCGCATCCCGACCGAGGCGCCACAGCGGTGATGACGGCGAGCTCGTGATGGTCGCAGTGCGAGGCGGCGTGAAGCCTGCAACCGGTTCCGCTTGCGGAACGACAGTCACAACCCGCGGCGGTCACCCCTCCAGCAGATCGAGATCACGCACGCAGAACCCGTGATGCGCCCACTCTTCGTCCAGGACCACGCGCAGACACTCGAGCACCGACCTCCCCCTCGCGTACGGCGGCCAGCCCGGTCCCGCAGGTACCGGCGCGGCGGCCGACAGCTCATCGGCCGTCACGCTCGCCAACCAACGCTCCAGCTCGGCGGCCTGCTCGGCGCGCACCGTCAACACCTCGTCGAGGCCAGGGGTCGCGGTTCGATCCAGGCCTTGCTCCTTCTGATCAGGCACGAAGGCCGATGCCAACCCGATCGCGGTGAACAGCTGGGTCGATCCTAGGCAGCAGCGACGGAACCACGAATCATGCACGAAGACCAGATGGCGCAGGGTCTCGACTGCCGACCACTCGCCGCCGACGCGCTGGTGCTCCGAACCCTGGGGCATGCCGCGGAGGCGCGCGACCGTCGCCGCCCAGTTGGCCCGCAGCTGCCGCTCGGCTCCCCGCAGGTCAGCCGGGTCGGTCGATCGGATCAGTAACCGCACCGGATGCCGCCGGTCCAGCTCGGCCTCGACGTACGACGTCACCTCGACCCCGTTGACCACCAGGTTGCTGACCAGCCCGTCGATGACCCCGTCATGCATCACCACCCCGATCAGACGTGCCCGAGTCAGGTCGCACTCGCGGAACTCGGCATCGGCCAGGTCTTGGCCCTCGAATCTCGCCACGCCGGACAGTTTCCCATCCATCGGCGCACCGACATTCGCCCTTCCATGTCGGTGAGCCAGGATCCTGGGGACCAGCCGACGATCCCTCATCAAGGCGGTGGTCGTCGGCCAGGTGGGCTGGCGTCGAGCTTCAGTCGCCTAGCAGCGCGTCGATGGCCCTGGCGATGCGGCGCTGGCGGGTCGCGGCAGTCTTGGTGCCTGCGACCGAGTCCACGTACTGCCGTTGTTTGCTGTAGGAGAGCTCGTCAAAGCGCCGCCGCACTGTCGAGTCGCCGGCGAGCGCTCTCGCCAGATCGTCAGGCACGCTGACCGTTCGTGGCTCAGATCGCCGAACCACCGCGGTTCCTGCAGCTCACCGCAGCCGACTGACCCAGCCGCGCCGTAGGCACTACGCCTCAACGATCACGCCCATGTTCGCCCAGGTCACGAGCATGTTGATGCCTGCCAAGATCACTGAGCTGCGGAACTCAGGCCAGGTGGGCCAGGCAGAGCTCGGGCTCCACGAACGGCAGCAGCCGGGTGGAGGTGGGTGGGGCCCCCAGCCTGGTCAGGGTGCCGCGCAGCAGCCCGAGATGAATCGAGCACACAACCTCCGGGTGGGCCCGGGCAGCGGCGCGGAACGGGCAGGCCCGCAGCCGGATCTGTTGGTCGGTCTGGTCACCGGCGAGTTCGGGGTCGAACCCGAGCTCTGCGAACACGGCGGTGAGCGCCCGGGCCGCCTGTTCCGCGCTGACCGTGGACCCCGGGTCGGCTGCGACTGTGAGCTCGCCGGCCCAGGCCATGCCGGCCTGCTCGGCGCGGGCGGCCCGCTTCGCCGGGGTGTCGGCCAGGTGGGTGGCGAGCAGCCGGGTCAGCGTCAGATACCCGCCCGGCGTGGCCTGGGCAACCGGGTAGTACACAGTGCGCGGTCTCCCGGCGGTGGCGCGAGGGCGCGGGCGTGCGGCGACGAGGCCGGCTCCGCGCAACACGTCGAGGTGGAACCGTACGGTGCTCACGTGCAGCCCGGTGGCCGCCGCCAGCTCGTGCGCGTCCCGCGGGGTCTCCCCGGCGCGGAGCAGCTCCAGCAGCCGCCGCCGCCGTGGGGACGCCAACGCCGCTTGCGCCGGCTGGGCCGCTGCCGGTGCGGAGTCTGAACGGACGCTCATGGCCTCTGCGGGGGGTGGCCGGCGACCAACTCGGTGTCCACGCCGAGCCGGCCCACCTTCGCCGCCCCGCCCGGGGAACCCAGCGGTTCATCCTGACCGGACAGTACCTCGGTGAAGAACTGGGCGTTGTCCTGCGTGAACGCCGACCACCGCCCGGGCACGTCGTCCTCGTAGAAAATCGCCTCGACGGGGCACACCGGCTCGCAGGCACCGCAGTCCACGCACTCGTCGGGATGGATGTACAACGCGCGGTCGCCTTCGTAGATGCAGTCCACCGGGCACTCCTCCACGCATGCCCGATCCACGACGTCGACGCACGGCTCAGCGATCACATAGGTCATGCCGGTCTCCCTTCTGCCATCCGGTCCGACGTCGTCAATGCGATGAAGGACGTACGCCCGCCGGGCGACCGGTCTCAGCCGCGCCGCCCTGGACGACCTCGGCGAGCACGGCGGCCTGGCTGTGGTCGACGTCTCGGGTAGCGGTGAGCAGGACCACCGGCTGGTCTGCAGCCAGCGCTTGCAGGTCAGCGAGAGCGTCCGTGCCGTCCGGTTGGGCGAGCTCGTCGAGGTAGCGGCGACGAAACTCAGTCCATCGCTCCAGCCGGTGGCCGTACCACCTGCGCAGCTCGGTGGACGGGGCAAGCGGTCGAGCCCAGGCGTATAGGGCCAGGTCGGCCCTCTTCACCCCGCGTGGCCACACCCGGTCGACGAGGACGCGCGCCGCGTCCTCCCCGCGGAGGTCGTCGTAGACCCGGGCGACCCGTATCCGGCCGGGCGGCAGTGCGGCGCCCGTGGGCTGCCTTCGCTGCATGCCTGCGCCATCCTTCTTCGACCGATCGTGGACGAGATCTAGCGCCGCTAGAGGTGGGGCGTGCCGAGTACCGTCGCGTCGGGTTCTTCGTCCTGTGGGAACTCTGCCGCGGTGACCTCTGGGTGCTTGAGGTCGAAGGCCGGGCGCTCGGAGCGGATGCGGGGCAGCGAGGTGAAGTTGTGCCGTGGCGGCGGGCAGGAGGTGGCCCACTCCAGCGAGCCGCCCCAGCCCCACGGGTCGTCGACGGTGACCTTCGGCGCCCGCTGGTGGGTGATCCACACGTTCCACAGGAACGGCAGCGTGGACAGCCCGAGCAGGAAGGCGCCGGCGCTGGAGACCTCGTTGAGCCGGGTGAAGCCGTCGGTGGGCTCGTAGTCGGCGTACCGGCGGGGCATGCCTTCCACGCCGAGCCAGTGCTGGACCAGGAACGTGGTGTGGAAGCCGATGAACAGCATCCAGAAGTGGATCTTGCCGAGTCGCTCGTCGAGCATCTTGCCGGTCATCTTCGGCCACCAGAAGTAGAAGCCGGAGAACATCGCGAACACGACGGTGCCGAACACGACGTAGTGGAAGTGCGCGACGACGAAGTAGGTGTCGGAGACCTGGAAGTCCAGCGACGGGGCGGCCAGCACGACCCCGGTCAGCCCGCCGAACAGGAACGTGACGAGGAACCCGACGGCCCACAGCATGGGGGTTTCGAAGGTCACCGAGCCACGCCACATCGTGCCGATCCAGGAGAAGAACTTCAGGCCGGTGGGGATCGCGATGAGCAGGGACATGAACGAGAAGAACGGCAGCAGCACCGCGTTGGTGACGAACATGTGGTGCGCCCACACCGCCATCGACAGGCCGGCGATCGCCAGCGTCGCCGCCACCAGCCCCTTGTAGCCGAAGATCGGCTTGCGGCTGAAGACCGGGATCACCTCGGTGATGATGCCGAAGAACGGCAGGGCGATGATGTAGACCTCGGGGTGGCCGAAGAACCAGAACAGGTGCTGGAACATGACCGGCCCGCCGTGGTCCGGGTCGAAGATGTGCGCACCGAAGAGCCGGTCGGCGGCGATCGCGAACAGCGCGGCGGCGAACACCGGGAACACCATGATCACCAGCACGCTGGTCAGCAGGATGTTCCAGGTGAAGATCGGCATCCGGAACATCGTCATGCCCGGTGCGCGCATGCACAGGATCGTGGTGATGAAGTTGACGCCGCCGAGGATGGTGCCGAACCCGGACAGCGCCAGCCCCAGCACCCACAGGCTGCCGCCGAGGTTCGGGGAGTTGGTCGCGTCGCCCAGCGGCATGTAGATGGTCCACCCGAAACTCGCCGCGCCGCCCGGGGTGATGAAGCCGCCGATCGCGATGAGGCTGCCGAGGAAGTACAGGTAGTAGCTGAGCAGGTTCAGCCGTGGAAACGCGACGTCGGGCGAGCCGATCTGCAGCGGCATGATGACGTTGGCGAAGCCGACGAACAGCGGCGTCGCGAACATCAGCAGCATGATCGTGCCGTGCATCGTGAACAGCTGGTTGTAGGTGTCCTCGTTGAGGAACTGCAGCCCGGGACTGAACAGCTCGGCGCGGATGAGCATGGCCATCACGCCGCCGAGCAGGAAGTAGGCGAACGAGGTCGTGAGGTACATGTGGCCGATCGTCTTGTGGTCGGTCGTGGTCAACCACTTGACGGCCTTGTTGCCCGGCTCCCGGCGCTGCACCGGCACGGTCGCCGTCGCGACCGGACGCTCTCCCAGGGTGGTCACTGGCTGCTCCCCTCGCCCTGCCCGGCCGCGGCGGCCCCGCCGGTGGCGGCGTAGTCGTACCGTACGTCGCCCTCGGTGATCTCTCCGGTCTGGCCGGCGGTCCGCAGCGCACGCAGGTGCGCGTCGTAGTCCGCCCGGTCGACCACCCTCAACGTGAAGAGCATGCGGCTGTGGTAGGTGCCGCACAGCTCGGCGCACCGGCCGGCGAACGTGCCCTTCACATTGGGGGTCACCTGGAACGAGTTGTCCCGGCCGGGGATGACGTCCATCTTGAAGTAGAAGTTGGGCACCCAGAAGGAGTGGATGACGTCCGGGGAGCGCAGCTTGAACTCGACCCGCTCCCCGACCGGGAGGTAGAGCACCGGGCGCTGGGTCTCCTCGCCCGAGGCGGCGCTGAGCCCGACGTCGTAGACCTGGTCGTCGGTGTAGTTGAACGTCCACGACCACTTCTGGCCGAGGACGGTGACGTGCACCGACGCGTCGCCGGTGGTCTGCTTGATCTTCGGCTCGGTCTGGATCTCCCAGTAGAACAGGGCCCCGATGATGATGAACGGCACGACGGTGTACAGCGCCTCGATCGGGATGTTGTAGCGCGTCTGCGGTGGCAGGTCGTCGTTGCGCTTGCGGTAGCGGAAGGCGGCGAAGAGGATGAGGCCCCACACCACGGCGCCGACGGACAGCGCGGCGATCCAGGTCCAGACCCAGAAGTTGCCGGCGGCCGTGCTCTGCTCGGTGGCCGGCGGCGGCAGCGCCCCGCGCCTCCACTGGTCAGCGGCACACCCGGACAGCAGCGCGCCCGCCGCGGCCGCTGCGAGCACCCACAGCGAGCGGCGCCGGACGGACGTGCGCGGTGCGGGTGCGCGACGCACCAGTCGACCCACGAGTGTGGTGTCAGGGCTACGGCGACCCACGAGGACGGCCTCTCTCGACGCGGGAATGACGGGCGGGGCAGGCCTACCGCGGCCGAGCCTACTCCAGCGTTCGCCGGACGCACGGGGACCCTGGCGGGCATCGTGACGGCGCGGATTCCCGAGCGGGGGACGAGCTATCGGCGCCCGGTGACGAGGTGCGGACCGACCTCCGCTGCTGCGGCGTCGCCGTAGGTGCGGGCCAGCCGGTCGAGGAAGTCCGCACGACCCAGCGCGTACTCCTGGGTGCCCACGGTCTCGATCACGTGGGTGGCGAGCAGCGCGCCGACCTGCGCGCAGCGCTCGTCGGGCAGTCCCCAGGCCGCGGCCGCGAGGAAGCCGGCACGGAACCCGTCGCCGACACCCGTGGGGTCGACGGCCGCCTCGGCCGGGACCACCGGCACGTCGATCCGGGCGGCACCCGCCCGCTCCACGACGATGCCGTCCTTGCCGTGGGTGGTCACCCGCACGCCCACCCGGCGCAACACCTCGGGCCCGTCCCAGCCGGTGCGCTGCTCGATGAGCGCCTCCTCGTAGCCGTTGCTGAACAGGTACGCGGCGCCGTCGACGAGCTCGCGGATGTCCGGACCCGCCATGCGGGCCAGCTGCTGGGAGGGATCGGCCGCGAACGCGTAGCCGCGCTCCCGGCACTCGTCGGTGTGGCGCAGCATCGCCGCCGGGTCGTTGGGGCTGACGACCACCAGGTCGAGCCCACCGAGCTGCTCGGCCAGCGGCTCCAGCTCGATGGAGCGCGCCTCGGCCATCGCGCCGGAGTAGAACGACGCGATCTGCGCGTGCGCGACGTCGGTGGTGCACACGAAACGGGCCGTGTGCCGGGTCTGCGAGACGTGTACGCCGGCCAGGTCGACCCCGTGACGCTCCAGCCAGGACCGGTAGTCGCCGAAGTCCTCGCCCACCGCACCCACGAGCACCGGGCGCAGACCGAGTGTGGCCATGCCGAAGGCGATGTTGGCCGCCACGCCTCCACGGCGGACCTCGAGCTCGTCGACCAGGAAGGACAGCGAGACCTTGTCCAGCTGCTCCTCCACGAAGGAGTCCGCGAAGCGACCTGGAAAGGTCATGAGGTGATCGGTGGCGATGGAGCCGGTGACGGCGATGCGCGCGACCGCCCCCCGCCCGTCGCGGCCCGGCGCCGTGGCGTGCGAGGTCACGGCTGCGGCCTGCGTGGCCGGAGGTCGCGAGCGTCGGGGACCGGGCTCAGTGGAACGAGTCGCCGCAGGCGCACGAGCCCTGTGCGTTGGGGTTGTCGATCGTGAAGCCCTGCTGCTCGATCGTGTCGACGAAGTCGATCCTCGCGCCGGCGAGGTATGGCGCGCTCATCCGGTCGGTGACGACGCCGACCCCGCCGAAGCGCTCCACGACGTCGCCGTCGAGCTGCCGCTCGTCGAAGAAGAGCTGGTAGCGCAGGCCCGAGCAGCCGCCGGGCTGCACGGCCACCCGCAGCGCCAAGTCATCGCGACCCTCCTGCTCGAGCAGGGCCTTGACCTTGGCGGCGGCGTTGTCGGTGAGGACGACCCCGGCGGTCTGACCGGTGGTCTGCTCGCTGACGGTCATTGCGGTGCACTCCCTGGGGTCGGGCGGTGCAGGCCACCTGGCCTGCCGTGAGGGGCAACGCCCCGCTCGGGACGGGGATTCCTCGCGTCCATGGTCGCACACACCAGCAGCGGATGGAGCAGCTGCCCGAGTGGAACACCAGGCCGACACGCGGGTCCAGCGTGTCGGCCTGGTGTTCCACTCGATCATGGGTGGGGCGTGCGGGACCAGGTACGGGCCACCCGCTCGGCGAGCAGGCTGAGCGTGGCCGCGGGCCGGTGGAGGGCGGCCTCGACGCCGTAGAGCTCGACCATGCCGTAGGCGGACTCGACGCCGCCGTTGCGCAGCTCGCGGCTTCCCACCTGCACCTCACCGGCGAGCACGACGCAGGGCACCCCAGCAGTGTTGGCGGTGCGGGCCACCCCGGACACGACCTTGCCGCTGAACGAGGAGTAGTCGGTGCGGCCCTCGCCGGTGAGCACGAGGTCGGCTGCGCCGATCGCGTCCGGGAGCCCCACCGTCGCCGCCACGAGTTCGAGGCCGGGCCGCACCGTCGCGCCCAGCAGCAACAGGGCGTAGCCGAGGCCGCCCGCTGCACCGGCGCCCGGGGCGTCGGCCGGGCCGCGACCGGCGAGGTGGGCAAGCCGGGTCAGCGCACCGTCCACGGCGACGAGGCGGTCTTGCGGGAGGCCCTTCTGGGGGCCGTAGACGTTGGTGGCTCCCCGCAGGCCCAGCAACGGGTTGTCGACGTCGGTCGCGGCGACCAGCTCGACGCCGGCAAGCCGCCGGCGGGCAGCTGAGACGTCGATGCCCTGCAGCCGGCCGAGGCCGAGTGCACCGCGGTCGAGGGTGGCGTCGGGCTCCCCCACCGCGCCGAGCGCGGCCAGCAGCCCGGCCCCGCCGTCGACGGTGCCCGAGCCGCCCAGGCCGACGACCACGCGCCGCGCGCCGGCGTCGAGGGCGGCGGCCACGAGCCGGCCCACGCCCAGGCTGCTCGCCCGCTCTGCGATGCCCGGCTCCGGGCCGTCGCTGCTTCGCGGCAGCAGCGCGAGTCCGCACGCCTGGGCGGACTCGACGTACGCGGTGCCGTCGACCGACAGCACCGTGGCCGGTACCGGCGGCCCCAACGGTCCGGGCACGGTGACCGCGTGCAGCGTCCCGCCGAGCACGGCGTGGACGACGTCGACGAATCCGGGCCCGCCATCGGCCATCGGCAGCAGCCGCAACGCGTCGCCGGGGGCACGCCGCGACCAGCCTTCGGCGATCGCCCGCGCGGCCTCGACCGCGGACAACGTGCCGGCGAACTCGTCCGGGGCGACCAGGACGCGCATGCGGCAGAGTCTGCGGCATGTCGGTGGGCGAGGCGGTGCCGGGGCTGCGGGTGCGCCCGCTGCGCGCGGACGACATCGTCGAGGCCGAGCGGGTCAGCGGGAAGGCGTTCGCCACCGGCTACCCGGCCGAGTTCCCCCGGCCGCCGGAGCGCGCGCAGCGGTGGCGGCAGCGGGCGCAGCACCTGCTGGCCCACGACCCCGGCGGGTGCTGGGTCGCGGAGGTGGACGACGCCGTCGTCGGCGTGGCGACCTCGCTGCGGCGGGATCTGCTGTGGGGGTTGTCGATGTACGCGGTCGTGCCGGTGCGGCAGGGCCAGGGGGTCGGGCGGGTGCTGCTCGACGCAGCCCTGGGCTACTCGCGCGGCTGCCTGCGCGGCATCCTCTGCGCGGCGCCCGACCCGCTGGCGTACCGCCGCTACCGCAGCGCCGGTTTCACCCTGCACCCGACGGTCAAGGCCGTCGGCGTCGTCGATCGGTCGACGCTGCCGGTCGTCGACGCCGTCCGGGACGGCGGGGCGGGCGACCGCGACCTGTGCGACTCGGTGGACCGGCGGGTACGCGGCGCCGTCCGAGGCCCCGACCACGACTTTCTCGCGCGCGGGGGGCGCTTGCTCGTGTGCGACACGTTCACCGGGCAGGGCTACGCGTACCTCCGCCAGGACGGCGTCTCGACGCTGGCCGCGACCAACCGGGCGGTCGCGCAACGGCTGCTCTGGGAGGCGCTGGCGAGGGTGCCTCCCGGCACCGAGGTGACGGTGGGCGACCTCACCGTCGAGCAGGACTGGGCGGTCGACATCGGCCTTGCCGCACGGCTGTCCGTGCTCCCCGACGGCTACCTAGGGCTGCGGCACATGCGTCCGCCGATGCCGTACGTGCCGTCCGCGGTGCTGCTCTGACATCCATCGCAGCGTCCGGGCCAAGGCGCGGTCAGGCCGGGACGCTCGTCGCGGTGAAGCGCAGCCGGTCACCGGGGCGGAGCTGGGCCGCCCGGTCGACGTCGGCGTCGACCACCACGGCGACCACCGGATAGCCGCCGGTGACCGGGGCGTCGGCCAGCAGCAGCACCGGCCGCCCGTCGGGCGGCACCTGCAGGCACCCGCGCACCATGCCCTCGCTGTCGAGCTCGCGAGTGTCGACCCGCCGCAGCGGCGGCCCTTCGAGGCGCATGCCGACCCGGTCGCAGCGGCCGCCCACGACGTAGTCCGCACCGACCAGCCGGCGCAGCGAACCCGCCGTGAACCACTCGTCCCGGGGGCCGAGGACGACCCGCAACAGCGCCGGACCGGTGCGGGGCGCCGGGCCGGGTGCGACGTCGACCGGCTGCCATGGCGGCGCGGGAGGGTCCCCGACCGCCAGCACGTCGCCGGATGTCAGCGGTGGCGGCCCGATGCCGCCGAGCACGTCGCGCGCTCGTGAGCCGAGCACGGCCTCGACCGCGATCCCACCGCGGACGGCGACGTACGTCCGCAGCCCGACCGCCGGTGGCCCCAGCCCGGCCACCGCGCCGGCGGACAGCTCCACGACCGCCCCTGACGGCAGCGCCGCGGCCCCGGCCGGCGGCGGGCACGCCGCGCCGGCGGCGGCCAGCGTCAGCGCGCCCCGCGCGCGCACCACGAGGCCGCCGTACGTCGCCTCCACCGCGGCGGCGCCTTCGGGGTTGCCGACCAGCCGGTTGGCCAGCCGCAGGGAGCCGCGGTCGGCCGCGCCGGAGGCCCCGACGCCGAGGACGGCGAAGCCCGGCCGGCCGAGGTCCTGCACGGTGGCGAAGGGACCCGAGGCGATCACCTCGAGCGCGTTCACCGCACCGCCACGAACCGCACCCGCACGCCCGGCCGGAGCACGGCCGGTGGGTCGCGGCGGGCGTCCCACACGGGCAACTCGGTGCGGCCGATCAGCTGCCAGCCGCCCGGGCTGGCCCGCGGGTAGACGGCGGAGTACTCGCCGGCCAACCCCACCGCGCCGGCCGGGACGCGCGTGCGCGGCTCGGCTCGACGCGGCACCTGCAGGGCGGGGTCGCCGCCGACGAGGTAGCCGAAGCCTGGCGCGAAACCGCAGAAGGCGACCCGCCAGGACGATGCGGCGTGTCGGGCGACCACTTCCTCGGTGCCGAGTCCGGTGAGCCGAGCGACCTCGGCGAGGTCCGGGCCGGCGTACACGACCGGCACCTCGACCTCGCTGCCGGCCGGCTCGCGGTCGGTCACCGGGCGCGGCGAGAGTGCCACGAGTGCCGAGCGCACCGTGGCGGACGTGGTCGCCGTGGCATCCCAGCGGACGAGCACGGTCCGGGCCGCGGGCACGACGTCGAGCACGCCGGGCAGCGCCCGCTCGTCCAGCACATCGGCCCAGGCCAGCACCTGGTCGAGATCTGCCAGCTCGACGAGCACGGCGGCGTCGCCAACCGGGAGCAGCCGCGGTCTCATGCCGGCGCGAACGGCCGCAGCACGAGGCCCGCCTCTTCCAGCGCGGTGCGCACGGCCCGGGCGGTCGCGGCGGCGCCGGGCGAGTCGCCGTGGACGCACAGCGAATCGGCGTGCAGCTCCAGCGGGCCGTCCACCGTGTCGACCAGACCGTCGACGGCGATCCGTACGGCGCGGGCGGCGACCTGCTGCGGCTCGGTGAGCAGCGCCCCGGAGCTGCCGCGCGGCAGCAGCCGTCCGTCGGCGGCGTAGCCGCGATCGGGGAACGCCTCCACGACCGCACGCAGACCCACCTGCTCGGCCAGTGTCAGCAACCGAGACCCCGGCGCGCCGAGTACCACGAGGTCGGCGCCGCAGCTCAGCACCGCCTCGATGACCGCGCCCGCCTGCGGCTCGGAGTCCACGACGGCCGCGTAGAGCGCGCCGTGCGGCTTGACATAGCTGACCGTGGTGCCGCAGGCGCGGGCGATCGCCTGCAAGCCGCCGATCTGGTGGATCACCTCGGCGAGCAGGACGTCTGGGTGGACGTCGAGGCGGCGCCGGCCGAAGCCGACGAGGTCGTTGTAGGACACCTGGGCACCGACGGCGATCCCGCGGGCGGCCGCGCCCGAGCACACCGCATGCATCGTCGGGGCGTCACCGGCGTGGTAGCCGCACGCGACGCTGGCGCTGGTCACCACCGCCAGCAGTGCAGCGTCATCGGTGAGCTTCCAGCGTGCGAAACCCTCGCCGAGGTCGGCATTGAGGTCGACCGGCACGCCGCAACGCTAACCCGTCGGGTGCCGGTGGACGCCGCTCAGCCGATGCGCTCGGCCAGCTTGGAACGGGCCAGCCAGAGCGAACCCCCGGCGACCATCAGCAGCGTCGCCACCCACAGAAGGGCGCCCAGCGCGAGCAGGGTGGCCGGACCGACGAAAAGCAGCCCGGTCGCCTGGCCGGCGAAGACCACCACCAGGCTGAGCACGAAGATCGACCCGATCTGCTGGGCACCCTGTGCGGTGCGGGCCCGTGCGGACACGATGACCCCGAGGGTGAGGGCGAACCCCGACAGCGCCGGCCCGACCCAGAACGCCAGCAGCACCCAGGCGGTGTTCGGGAACAACCACTGCCCCACCGCGACGCCGAGCGTCGCGTCGACGACCCCGCTGTAGAGCACAGCCCCGCCGACGCCGACCACCGCCGCCGGCACCCACGCACCGAACAGCTTGGCGGCCAGGATCTCGCGGTCGGTGAGCGGGGAGAGCAGTAGAGCCTCGAGGGTGCCGCGCTCGCGTTCCCCGGCAATGCTGTCGGCGGCGAGGACCAGCGCCACCATGAGCGGCACGACGAGATAGAGCGGCGCAAACAGGTAGAGCAGCGCGGCCGCCGCCGCATGCTGACCGGCGCCGGCCCCGGGCAGGTCGGCCGCCACGTCGGACGGCAGCCAGCCGAGCAGCCCGCTGAGCGCTTGGTCGAGCGCCGGCACGCGGACCGCGTCGGCCATGCTGCCCACGATGCCCACCATGGCCGGCACGACCACGAGCAGCAGGAACGGGACGAGGATCATGGGTACGAGGACGGCCTTGGTCCGCAGCGTCACGCCCAGGTCGCGCGCCATCACCGCTGCCACGCCCCGCATGTTCATGCCGCACTGACCCCCTGGTAGAGGGCCACGTAGACGTCCTCCAGGGAGGCCTGCTGCGGTCGTACGGCGTAGACGGAGGCACCCGCCCGGACCAGCAGGGCGGTGAGCTCGGGAAGTGACTCCCGGCGGGTCTCGCCCACCCGGACCGTGACCACGTCGGCGAGCCGGCCGGTCTGCACGGCGTCGGGGAGCAGTCGGAGGACGACCGGCAGGTCGGTGGAGTGGACGTCGATCTCGACGCCCGAGACCGGCAGCTGGGCGGCGAGCTCGCGTGGCGATCCGGCGGCACGCACCCGGCCCCGGTCGAGCACCACCACGCGGTCACACAGCTGCTCGGCCTCCGCGAGGTCGTGGGTGCACAGCAGGACTGCGCGCTGGTCCTGGCGGGCCAGCCGGGCGATCTGCCCCCGCAGCTCGCGGACGGCCAGCGGGTCGAGCGCGGCACCCGGCTCGTCGAGCAGGAGCACCTCCGGCTCGGGGAGGAGGACACGGGCCAACGCCAACCGCTGCCGCATACCGGCGGAAAAGTGCTCGACCCGCATCTCCGCTCGATCGAGCAGCCCCGCCGAGGCGAGCGCGGCGTCGATCCGCTCGGCCAACCCCGTCCGGGGCACCGCGAACAGGTCGGCCCCGTAGCGGAGGTTGCCCCGCGCGGTCAACCGACCGTCGACCGGGGGGCGCGAGGGCAGCACGCCGACGCGACGACGCACGGCCGGGCCGTCCACCGCCGGGTCCAGCCCGAGGACGCGCACCTGACCGGCGCTCGGGGGGAGCAGGCCGACGACCAGTCGGGTGGTGGTGGTCTTGCCGGCGCCGTTGTGGCCGAGCAGTCCGACCACCTCGCCGGGGGCGACGTCGAGGTCGAGGCAGTCGAGCGCGCGCTGCCGGCCGAAGGTACGGACCACCTGACGCAGGACGACGGCAGGGGCCTCCACGGTGCGCCGCTTTCCCGGCCGGCCCGGCCTACGCCTGAGACCGGGCGACGGGATGCGCCAGGAGCTCAGGAGGCTCGGCGCCGCTTCGCCGCGCGTGGGGTCTCATCACGGCCTTCCGGGCCCGCCGTCCTCGGTGGCCGACTCGGCCACCGGCCGGGATTGCTGGGGCTGCGACCCTGCGCTCGTCGGCTCCGGCGAGCCTGTGACGGCGGCCTCGGCGGGGGTGCCGGTGTCGGCGCCGGTTTCGGCGCCGCTCGCGGCGCCGGCCTCGAGGGCCGGGGTCTCTTCGGCGCCAGCCAGCTGCTCCGGGCTCGGCCCCGCTCCGAGCTGGGACTTCAGGAGCGCGAGCTCGCTCTCGACGTCGCCGGTCGAGGCCATGCGCTCCAGCTCGGCGGTGATGTCGTCCTTGCCGGTGCCGGTGGCGTCCTCCAGCGTCCCCGACGCCAGCAGCTCGTCGATCGCACCCGAGCGCGCCTGCAGCTGCGCCGTGCGGTCCTCCGCGCGCTGCACCGCGTTGCCCACGTCGGCCATCTCGGTGCTGAGCCCGCTGAACGCCTCGCCGATCCTGCTCTGCGCCTCGGCCGCGGTGTAGGTGGCCTTGATCGTCTCCTTCTTGGTGCGGAAGGCCTCGACCTTGCTCTGCAGCTGGCGGGAGGCAGCGGTCAGCCGCTCCTCCTCCGCAACCAGCGCGGCGTGCTGCGACTGCAGGTCGCTGACCTGCTGGGCAAGCCCGGAACGGCGAGTGAGCGCCTCGCGGGCGAGGTCTTCGCGGGACATCGTCAGGGCCTTCTGCGCCTGGTCGTGCAGCTTGTCGGACTGGGTCTCCAGCTGGACGAGCTGCAGCTCGAGCCGCTTGCGGCTCGTCGCGACGTCGGCCACCCCGCGGCGCACCTTCTGCAGCAGCTCCAGCTGGCGCTTGTAGGCGTAGTCCAGGGTCTCGCGCGGATCCTCGGCCTTGTCCAGAACCTTGTCGGCCTTGGCGCCGAAGATCACCTTCAGACGCTGCCAGAAACTCATGGCGCCGGGCGCCCCTCTCGTGTGGATCGGCTAGCTCGATGACGTGCCTGGGCCTCAGCGTAAGGCGATCGGCCCCGTAGGGCCACGGCCGGATCGGCGGCTGCCTGCTCTCGTACCCTGGTCTCGTGTTCCGACGCCGCTCCGCCGACATCCCGCCGGCGACCCCGACCTCTCCGACCGGCACGGCGAGCGGCCCGCCCGACGAGCCGCCCGGCTCGAGCAAGGGGCGCCCGACGCCGAGCCGCAAGCAGGCCGAGTCCGAACGGCTCAAGCGCGCACGCCCGACGCTGGACCGTCGCGCGGAGGCCCGCCGCCGCCGCGAGGCGCAGCGCGCGCAGCGGGCCAAGGTCCAGCAGGCGATGGTGAGCGGCGACGAGCGCCACTTCGTGGCCCGCGACAGGGGGCCGGTGCGCCGCTTCGTCCGCGACTACGTCGACTCCCGGCGCAGCGTGGCGGAGTATTTTCTCCCGCTGCTGCTCGTGATCTTCGGGCTGTCGCTGGTCCCGTCGGCGCCAATCCGGTCCTTCGTCTCGCTGCTCTGGTCGGTTTCGATGATCGCGGTGGTCGCCGACACCGGCTGGCTGTCGATCCGGCTGCGTCGCGAGATCGCCCGCCGGTTCCCCGACGACCACGGTCGCGGCCACCTCTTCTACGGGCTGACCCGGGTGACCCAGCTGCGCCGCTTTCGGCTGCCCAAGCCGCTGGTCAAGCCCGGCGCCGCGGTCTAGTCGTGGGGCCGGCGGCCGGACGTGACGGCTTCGCTGCCGCGACCGGCACCTGGCTGGCCCGGTTGGGGCTGCTGCGCAACGTCGTACGCCAGGAGATGGTGGCCCGCCAGCTCGCCGTGCACTGCCCGCCGCCGCCGGCCGACGTGCTCGACGTGGGATGCGGGCAGGGAACGCAGGCGCTGCGGCTGGCGGCCCAGGGTCACCGGACCACCGGCGTCGAGCCCGACCCGAGGTTGCTGGCCGAGTTCGCCGCGAGCGCGTGCGGGCGCGGCCTCGCCGACCGGGTCGAGCTCCTCGACGGCTCGCTCGACGGCCTCGCCGACGTCATCGGCGACCGCCGCTTCGACGTCGTGCTGTGCCACGGCGTGCTGATGTACCTGGCGGATGCCCAGCCCGCCCTCGAGGCGCTGGCCGCCCGGTTGCGCCCGGGTGGGCTGCTGTCGCTGCTGGTGCGCAACGCCGACGCGTTGGCGCTGCGACCGGCGCTGCGCTGGGACTGGGCCGGCGCGCAGGCGATGTTCGACGCCGGCGACTCCGACCGCGGCTACGTCAACGAGATCGGTGTCCGTGCCCGCGCCGACCGCGTCGACGAGCTGTCCAGCTGGCTGCGCCGGCACCGGGTGCGCACCGAGGCCTGGTACGGGGTGCGCTGCTTCACCGACGGGGTAGCCGTCGACATTCGGACCCCCGACGACCCCGCCGAGCTCGCCGCGCTGCTCGACGCCGAGGAGCGGGCGGGGCGCACCGACCCGTACCGCAGGCTCGGCGCGCTCACCCACCTGCTCGGCCGGGCGCGGCGGCGCCCCGACGACGAGCCCGGCTTCACGGCAGTGCCGTACGACTCCCCCGTCGTGGCGACGCTGACCGCTCGCGTGCAGGGGGAGTACGTGGTGCGCTACGGCGGGCCGGACGCCACCCCGACCGAACCGCGAGAGTTCAGCGCTCCGGAGGGGGTCTTCGTCGTCCTCGACCTCGACGGCGAGCCGGTCGGCTGCGGCGGCTTCCGCCGCCACGACGAACGCTCGGCCGAGCTCAAGCGGATGTACGTCGTCCCGGAGCGGCGCGGCCAGGGACTCGCCCGCGCGCTGCTCGGCGAGCTCGAGCGGCGGGCCCGGGCGGCCGGCTACGAGCGGCTGGTGCTGGAGAGCGGCACGGCCCAGCCGGAGGCGCTCGCGCTGTACCGCTCGAGCGGATATGCCGCGATACCCGGCTTCGGCTTCTATCGCGACAGCCCCGTGAACCGCTGCCTGGGCAAGGCGTTGTGAGCCCCGGCGTCCAGGGGCCCGGCGGCGCTGCCTAGGCTCGCGGGCATGGAGTTCCGCTACCTCGGCAACAGCGGTCTGAAGATCTCCGAGATCGCCTACGGCAACTGGCTGACCCACGGCTCGCAGGTGGAGAACGACGCCGCCCACGCGTGCGTGCGTGCCGCGCTGGACGCCGGCGTCACGACGTTCGACACCGCCGACGTCTACGCCAACGGCGCCGCGGAGGCGGTGCTCGGGGAGGCGCTGGCCGGCGAGCGGCGGGAGGGCCTGGAGATCTTCACCAAGGTCTACTGGCCGACCGGGCCCGGCGGACCCAACGACGTGGGGCTCTCGCGCAAGCACATCATGGAGTCGATCGACGCCTCGCTGCGCCGGCTGCGCACCGACTACGTCGACCTCTACCAGGCGCACCGCTACGACGTGGAGACCCCGCTCGAGGAGACGATGCAGGCCTTCGCCGACGTCGTCCGGGCCGGCAAGGCGCTCTACATCGGGGTCAGTGAGTGGTCGGCGGAGCAGATCCGGGAGGGACACGCCCTGGCGCGCTCGCTCGGGGTCTCGCTGATCTCGAGCCAGCCGCAGTACTCCGCGCTGTGGCGCCCGATCGAGGCCGAGGTCGTCCCCACCTGTCGCGAGCTCGGCATATCGCAGATCGTCTGGTCGCCGATCGCGCAGGGAGTGCTCACCGGGAAGTACAAGCCGGGCGAGGACTACCCCACTGGCTCCCGGGCGACCGACGACAAGGGCGGCGCCGACATGATCTCGCGCTGGCTGCGTGACGAGGTGCTGGAGCGGGTGCAGGCGCTGCGGCCGCTGGCCGAGGAGACCGGGCTGTCGATGGCCGCCCTGGCCGTCGCCTGGGTGCTGCAGAACGACAACGTGGCGGCGGCGATCGTCGGGGCCTCGCGGCCCGAGCAGGTGGCCGACAACGTGGCGGCGTCCGGCGTACGGCTGGAGGGCGGGTTGCTGACCCGGATTGAAGAGATCCTCTCCCCCGTCGCGACCACCGACCCGACGCAGACCGGCGTCAGCCCCGAGCGCCGGCCTTCGTGATCCGGGGCGCCGGGATCGCCTCAGCACCCGTGGCGACAACTCGCTCACGTTCCCCGAGGTCGCCACACCGATCTTGAGACAGTTCTGCGCCCATCGGCGCGGAACTGTCTCAAGATCCAGACGCCCGTGCTCCCTGGGATGGCCCCTCGCACGGCGGGCCGCCTTCCGAAGCGGCCGAACCTGCTGAACGTGCCGCACTGGCGCGGTGTTCAGGTGGAGGGGCGCAGGCTCATCGGGCCGTAGACGTGGCGGTCCGCCTCGTACAGGTGCACGGCCTCCACGCCCGACTCGAGCAGTTCGCGCCACTCCTCACCGAGCCACGACTCCGCCTCGGCCTGGGTCGGGAACGTCGGCGCCGTCGCCGCGCCGGCAGGCGGCGGTGCCTCCTCGGGGCCGCTGAAGCGCCAGGTCCACGCGTCGCCGCTCATGGCCGATCACCGTAGCCGCCCCGCGACCCGCTCCCGTGGGGAGGCGCACCCCATTCGCCCTCCGTGGCGGGGGACCCCCACCCCGGACCTACGGTGGCTGGGGACCCCTGCCCCATTCGGCAAGGCGGGCGGCTGCGGGTTTTGACACCGCCGGGGCAGGCGTGCGAGCGTGCGCGCGTTGACCCCGCGGACAGGGGAAGCCGGTCGAAATCCGGCGCTGACCCGCAACCGTAGGTCGCCTGAGCCGGGACCGTCGCGCAGCGACCGCTCCCGACGCGAGGGCGACGAGCCGGAGCGCCTGACGAGGGATCGGCTCCGAAACGTCCGTCGTGGTGTGCGGACCGGAGCCCGGAGCGGCGACGTCGCCGGCCCGCGAGGCCGGAGCCCCACCCCTCCGGCTGCGGCCGCGAGGAGGTCGCCGTGCCCCGCTCGCGCTCTGTTGTGCTACCCGCTCGCGCGCTCCTCGCGCTCCTGCTGGCCATCGCCGTACCGGTCGTGCTGGCGGTGCCTGCAGCCGCGACCGCCTACCGCTACTGGGGCTACTTCCAGCTGGACAACGGCTCCTGGACCTTCGCCCAGACCGGGCCGGCCCAGAGCAAGCCCGCCGACGGCTCGGTTGAAGGCTGGCGCTACGCCGTCGGCACCGAGTCCGACACCCGCGAGCCGCGGGCGACACCGTCGTTCGAGGACCTCTGCGGCACGACGCCCGCGGCCTCCGACAAGGCTCGGATCGGCGTCGTCGTCGACTACGGCCGCCCCGCCGACGCCGCGGACGGCGGCGCCGCTCCCCCCGAGCCCCGGGGTGCCTGCGCGGTCGTGCCCACCGGTTCCAGCGGCGCGGACGTGCTCGCCGCCGTCGCCACGGTGCGCTCGGCGGGCGGCCTCACCTGCGCGCTCGACGGCTACCCGGCCACCGGCTGCGGCGACCAGGTCGCCACGGTGCCCCCGGCGGCCGCGTCGCCCGACGTGCCCGTGACGCTTGCCGGTGTCGGCCCGACCGCGACCGCGACCGCGGCGGCGGCCAGTGGCGCCGCGACGGGCGAGAACGATGGCGGCGGCGGCGGCCTACCGGTGGCCGGCTGGGTCGCCATCGGCGCCGTGGTCGCCGCCGTCGCCGCTGGTCTGGCGACCCGGCGCCGCCGCGGCGTCGAGGGGGCGGAGTAGCCCGACATGCTGCGCGCCGTCGACCGGCCCGGGTTCCCCCGCCGGCTGCACCCGGTGGCCTGGTGGGTGTGGGCCGGTGGCCTCGCCACGGCCGCGTCGCGGACCACCAACCCGCTGCTGCTCGCCGCGATCGTCGCGGTCGCCGGCCTGGTCGTGGCGCAGCGCCGGGAGGCCGGCGCGGCGTCCCCGTTCGGGGCATTCCTGCGCCTGGGCCTGTTCGTCATCGGGCTGCGTGTGCTCGCCCAGGTGCTGCTCGGTGGGGGCACCGGCGGGCGCACCGTGCTGGTCACGCTGCCCGAGCTGCCACTGCCGGCAGCCGCCGGCGGCCTGCGGCTCGGGGGGACGGTGACCCTCGACGAGGTGCTCTTTGCGGCCTACGAGGGCGCGCGGCTGGCCACCGTCCTGGCCTGCGTGGGTGCAGCCAACGCGCTGGCCAGCCCGCGCCGGTTGCTGCGCTACGTGCCGGCCACGCTGTACGAGGTCGGGACGGCCGTCGTCGTCGCGCTGACCTACGCCCCTCAGCTCGTCGAGGACGCCCGCCGGGTCCGCAGCGCCCGCCGGCTGCGCGGCCGGGCCGGGCGCGGTCCGCGTGAGCTCGCCCGGCTGGCGGTCCCCGTGCTCGAGGGCGCCCTCGAGCGCTCGCTGGACCTCGCCGCGTCGATGGAGTCACGCGGGTACGGCCGCTCGGTCCGCTCCGACGCCGGGAGCCGGCGCCGGGCCACCGGCCTGGCGCTGGTCGGAACGGCCGGCGTGCTCGCCGGCAGCTACGGGTTGCTCGACGCCGGATCGCCGCCCTTGCTCGGGCTGCCGCTCGTCGCCGGCGGCGCAGCCCTGTGCGCCGCCGCGCTGCTGCTCGGCGCCCGCCGCGACCCACGCTCGACGTACCGCCCGGACCCGTGGGCACTGCCCGAGTGGCTGGTGGCCGGCTCCGGCGTCATCGCGGCGGCCGCTGTCGTGGCCGCCGCCCGGGCCGGCTCGCCGGGCCTGGTCCTCCCCGCCTCGCCGGTCTCCCTGCCCGCGCCGCCGCTGCTCGCGCTGGCGGGGGTCGCCGTGGCGGCCCTGCCGGCGGTGGCGGCCCCGCTGCCGCCGCTGCTGGCCGGGCTGCGCAGCGAGCACCGCCGCACGCGAGAACCCGCCCGCACACCCGCGGGAGACCCGGCGTGATCGCCTTCGAGCAGGTGTCGGTGCGCTACGCCGGTGCCGACCGCGACGCCTTGCACGGCGTCGACCTCAGCGTGGCCGAGGGAGAGCTGGGGCTCGTCGTCGGACCCACCGGTTCGGGCAAGTCGACGCTGCTGCGCTGCGTCAACGGGCTGGTACCCCACTTCAGCGGCGGCACGCTGGGCGGCCGGGTCCTGGTCGACGGGCACGCCACGGCCGACCACCGCCCGCGTGACCTCGCCGAGGTGGTGGGCTTTGTCGGGCAGGACCCGGTGGCCGGCTTCGTGACCGACAGCGTGGAGGAGGAGCTGGCCTACGGGCTGGAGATGCTGGGCACGCCGGCAGTCGCCATGCGCCGCCGGGTCGAGGAGACCCTCGACCTCATGGGGCTGACCGAGCTGCGCGCCCGCCCGCTGCGCACCTTGTCCGGCGGTCAGCAGCAGCGGGTGGCCATCGGGTCGGTGCTCGTCGCCGCCCCGCGGATCCTGGTCCTCGACGAGCCCACCTCGGCCCTCGACCCGGTCGCCGCCGAGGAGGTGCTCGGCGCCCTGACCCGGCTCGTGCACGACCTCGGCCTAACGGTGCTGCTCGCCGAGCACCGGCTCGAGCGGGTCGTGCAGTACGCCGACCGCGTCCTCACGGTGCAACAGGGCCTGGTCGGCGACGCCGCTCCCGGGCCGGCCATGGCGGTCTCGCCGGTGACGCCGCCCGTCGTCGACCTCGGCCGGCTCGCCGGCTGGTCGCCGCTGCCGCTGTCGGTACGCGACGCGCGTCGCGCGGCCGGCCCGCTCCGGCGCCGACTGGCCGGCACGGCGCCCACGAGGGCGCTGCCCGCACCGGTCCGGCGCGCGGACGCGCCGGTGGCGGCCACCACCCGCGCCCTCGTCGTCCGGCGCGGCAGCACGACCGCCCTCGCCGGCGTCGACCTCGACCTGCGCAGCGGGGAGGTGGTGGTGCTCATGGGGCGCAACGGCGCCGGGAAGTCCACCCTGCTCGCCGCCCTCGCCGGCCAGCTCACGCCGCGATCGGGCAGTGTCCGGGTCGGCGGTATCGACCCGGCCGGGACCTCACCGCGCGAGCTGGTGCGCCAGGTGGGGCTGGTCCCGCAGGACCCCGGACTGCTGCTCTACGCCGACTCGGTGGCCGCGGAGTGCCGCACCGCCGACGTCGACCTCGACGTCCCCGCCGGCTGCACCCGCGCGCTGCTGTCCGAGCTCGCGCCCGACGTCGCGGACGGCGTGCACCCGCGGGACCTGTCCGAGGGCCAGCGGCTCGCGCTCGCGCTGGCCGTCGTGCTGGGAGGGTCACCCCGACTGCTCTGCCTCGACGAGCCGACCCGCGGACTGGACTACGGGGCGAAGGATCGGCTGGTGGGGCGGCTTCGCCAGTTCGCCGCCGCGGGCCGCGCGGTGCTGCTCGCCACCCATGACGTCGAGCTGGCCGCCGAGGTGGCCGACCGGGTCGTGCTGCTCGCCGACGGCGAGGTCGTCGTCGACGGTCCTGCCGCCACGGTGCTCGCCGGCTCCCCGGCGTTCGCGCCGCAGGTGGCGAAGGTCATGCACCCGGCGCCCTGGCTCACCGTCGGCGACGTCGCGGCCGCGCTCGGGGCGGCGTCGTGAGCGGCGTCGACGCCCCGGTGCTGCGACTGCGTGTCGCCGGCGCGGCGGCGCTGGCCGGCGCATCGGCGGTCGGGGTCGTGGCCTTCGGCTGGCCGTTCCTCGTCGACGCCGGCAGCGGGCTCGCCCACGGTCGCGACGCTCCGTGGTTTTTCGCGGTGCTCGTCGCCCTGCTGGCTGCCGTCGTCGCCGCCCAGATCGGCTCCGGCGGGCTGGATCCCAAGGCGGTCGCGCTGCTCGGCGTGCTCGCCGCCGCCGGCGGCGCGCTGCGCGTGCTCGGCGCCGGGACGGCCGGGCTGGAACCCGTCTTCTTCCTGCTCGTCGTCGGAGGCTTCGTCCTGGGCCGCGCTGCCGGGTTCCTCCTCGGCGCGCTCGCCGTGGTCGTCGGCGCCTTCCTCACCGGCGGCGTCGGGCCGTGGCTGCCCTTCCAGCTGGTGGCCGCCGGCTGGGTGGGACTGGGCGCTGCCTGCCTGCCGCGGCCGGCCGGGCGCCGGGCAGAGGTGGCGGTGCTGGCGGCGTACGGCGCCGTCGCCGCGCTGTTGTACGGCGCGGTCATGAACCTGTGGTTCTGGCCGTTCATCACCACCGGCCTGCCCGGGGCCATCGCGTTCGTGCCCGGCGACCCGGTCGGCGCCAACCTCGTCCACTACGGCCGGTTCTACGTCGCCACCAGCCTCGCCTGGGACCTGCCGCGCGCCGCGCTCACCGTCACGCTCACCCTCCTCGGTGGCCCCGCCGTGCTCGCCACCCTGCGGCGGGCCGTGCGGCGAGCCGCGTTCGCGCCGGACAGCGTCGATGCGCCGACGTACGCCCCGGCCTCCTCGCCGGGCGAACGGCAGCCGGTGTGACCGAGGTCCTGCTGCTCGGCACGGGTGCCGCCGACGGCTGGCCCAACCCCTTCTGCCGCTGCGCCTCCTGCGCCACGGCCCTCGCTCGCGGGGAGGTGCGCGGCCAGACCGCGGCGCTCGTCGACGACCGGTTGCTGCTCGACTGCGGGCCGGAGACGCCGCGCGCCGCGCTGCGCGCCGGCCGGTCGCTGGCCGACGTCCGCACCCTGCTGCTCACCCACGACCACCCGGACCACCTCGGCCCCGCGGCGCTGCTGTGGCGCCGGTGGGCCGGCGAGCGGACGCCGCTGGACGTGCTCGGGCCCGCCCCGGCGATCGAAGCGTGCAAGGCCTGGGTCGGGGCCGATGACCCCGTACGCCTGCAGGCGGTGGGTCCCGGCGACGTCTTCGAGACCGCCGGGGGCGACCTCGTGCGCGCTCTCGCCGCGGCCCACGAGCGGGAGACGCTGCTCTGGGACGTCACCACCGCGGCCGGGCCCCGGGTCCTGTACGCCACCGACACCGGCCCGCTGCCGGCCGCCGCTCTCGAGGCCGTCACCGCGCGGGCCTACGACCTCGTCCTGCTCGAGGAGACCTTCGGCGACGTCACCGACCACGGCACCGGCCACCTCGACCTGGAGACGTTCCCGCAGACGCTCGCCGTGCTGCGTCGGCACGGCGCGGTCACGCCGGCGACGCGTGTGGTCGCGGTGCACCTGGGCCACCGCAACCCGCCGGCTCCCGAGCTCGCCCGTCGGCTGGCCGGCTGGGGCGCCGAGGTCCACCCCGACGCGACGCTGTTCCGGCTCGGCGGCACGGCGCCGGAGGCCGTACCGCCGCCGGCGGCACCGCGGCGCACGCTCGTGCTCGGCGGTGCGCGCTCCGGCAAGAGCCGGGAGGCCGAGCGGTTGCTCGCGGCCGAGCCGATGGTCTGCTACGTCGCGACCGCCGGCGAGCGGACGGACGACCTCGAGTGGGTCGAGCGGGTGGCAGCCCACCGCGCCCGCCGGCCGGCCGGGTGGCAGACGGTGGAGACCACCAACCTCGAGCCGGTGCTGCGCAGGCATGGCGCTCCGCTGCTCGTCGACTGCCTGACCCTGTGGCTGGCCGACCTGCTCGATCGCAGCGGCACCTGGGCGGAGCGGCCCGGGGCGTCCGACGCCGTCGAAGCCGGCTGCCGCGCACTGGTCGCAGCGTGGCGGGCCACCCCGCGCCGCGTCGTCGCGGTGAGCAACGAGGTGGGCTCGGGGGTGGTACCCGGCGCCGTGTCCGGCCGGGTGTTCCGCGACGCCCTCGGTCGGCTCAACGCCGCGCTCGCCGCCGAGAGCGAGGACGTCCGGCTCGTCGTCGCCGGACGCGTCGTCACGCTGTGAACGGTCGCTACCCTCGCCCGGTGCCCGAGCCCGTCGACCTCGCCGCCCTCGGCGACCGGGTCGGGCTGCCCGACGAGCAGGCGCGCACCGACGCGCAGGCCGCGCTCGACCGGCTGGCCAAGCCTCCCGGCTCGCTGGGACGCCTCGAGGAGCTGGCCGTGTGGCTGGCCGGCTGCCAGGGCCGGTGTCCGACCCGGCCGCTGGAGCGGGTACGTGTGGTGGTGGTCGCCGGCGACCACGGCATCACCGCCGCCGGGGTCTCCGCCTACCCGGCCGCGGTCACCCCGGCCATGGTGCGCACCGCCAGCGTCGGCGGCGCCGCCGTCAACGTTCTGGCCGAGGTGGTCGGCGCCACCGTCCGGGTCGTCGACCTCGCGGTGGACGACGACCTCGCCGGCCTGCCGCCGGACGTGGGAGCGGTCAAGGTGCGCCGCGGCAGCGGGCGGCTGGACCGCGAGGACGCGCTGACCCGCGCGGAGGCCGAGCTGGCCTTCGCCGTCGGCGTGGCGCTGGCCGCGGAGGAGGTCGACTCCGGGGCCGACCTGCTCGTGCTCGGCGACCTCGGCATCGGCAACACCACGCCGGCCGCCGTGCTCACCGCGCTGCTGACCCGCTCGGACGTGGTCGAGGTCGTCGGGCGCGGCACCGGCATCGACGACCTCGCCTGGATGCGCAAGGCCGCTGCCGTACGCGACGCGGCCCGGCGCGGCCGGCCGCTGATCAGCGACCGGATCGCCCTGCTGGCCGCCGTCGCGGGCGCTGACATCGCCGCGATGGCGGGCTTCCTCGTCGAGGCCGCCGCCCGGCGTACGCCGGTGGTGCTCGACGGCGTCGTCGTCACGGCGGCCGCACTGATCGCGCAGCGGGTCGCCTACCGGGCGCCGCGCTGGTGGGTGGCTGGTCACCGCTCCCCCGAGCCGGCGCAGGCCAAGGCGCTCGAACGGCTCGCACTGAGCCCCGTCCTGGATCTCGGCATGCGGCTGGGCGAGGGCACCGGGGCGCTGATGGCCGTCCCGGCGCTGCGGGCGGCGGCGCTCCTGATGACCCGGATGGCCGCACTCGACGACGTGGTCCCCGGGTGAGGGCAGCGCTCGGCGACGGCGTACGCCTGGCGTTCGGCACGTTCACGGCGCTGCCGTTGCCCGCGCCGCGGACCGTCGACCGCGCCGCCGCCCGCGCAGCGCTGCTGCTGGCGCCCGTCGTCGGAGTGGCGTTGGGGCTGGCGGCTGCCGCGGTGCACCTCGCCGGCCGGCTGCTCGAGGGCGGCGGCCACGGGTACCTGCTCGCCTCGGCAGTCACGGTCGGCGCGCTGGCTCTTGCCACCCGGGCGGTCCACCTCGACGGGCTCGCCGACACCGTCGACGGCCTGGGCGTACGCCGGGGGCGCGCCGCGGCGCTCGCCGCGATGCGCGACCCGCACACCGGCTCCTTCGCCGTCGTGGCCCTCGTCCTCGTCCTCCTCCTGCAGGTGCTGGCCCTCGACCGGGTCACCGGCGAGCACGAGGCGACCGGCGCCCTCGTGCTCGCGGTCACGACCGGTCGGGCCGCCGCGGCACTGGCCTGCACCAGTGGCGTGCCCGCCGCGCGGCCCGACGGTCTCGGCGCCGCCTTCGCCGGCTGCCTGCCACGACCGGCTGCGCTGGTCGTGGCGGCGGTCCCGCTCGCAGTGGCCGCCGGGTGGGCGCTGCTCGACGTCGATGCCCGCCCCGTGCAGCAGCTGCTGGCGGCGGCCCTCGGCATGCTGACGGCGGGGGGGCTGCTGGGCCGCTGCGTACGCCGCTTCGGCGGCATCACCGGCGACGTGCTCGGCGCCCTCGTCGAGACCGCGACGACCACCGTGTTGCTCGTGCTGGCGCTCTCCCCCGACCTGGGCGCCGCAGCCTGGCACTGGCCGACGTAGCATCCGGCCAACCCCCGCCCGAGCGGCTACCCCGCCGCCCTCACCGGGCGGCGCCGCGACGACGCGAGGAGAAGCGTGACCACGATCAGCCTGAGCAGCTCGCGACCCGACCGCCTCAAGGTCGACGCACTCGTCGTCGGGGTCGTGGACGACGGCGGACGGCTGGCCTTCGCGGCGGGCGGCGATGCCGTCGAGGCCGCGATGGGCCGCGACGTCCTCAACGCGCTCACCGCCCTCGGCGCCGAAACGCGGCCCGGGACGGTCACCAAGCTCCCGACCGCCGGCGCCCTGCGCGCACCGGTGCTGGCTGTCGTCGGGCTCGGCGAGGCGGCCACCGCCGGCGACCCCGAGCGGCTGCGCCGGGCCGCCGGGACCGCGGTGCGCGCTCTGGCCGGCGTGCACACGGTCGGCCTCGCCCTCCCGGTCCGCGACGCCACGTCCGCCCGCGCCGTCGCCGAGGGAGCGCTGCTCGGCGCGTACGCCTTCAACGCCTACAAGTCCGACACCGGCAAGTCGCCGGTCGCGGAGGTGACGCTGCTCGCCGCCCGGTCGCGCGACAAGGCCGTCGCGACCTCCGTCGAGGCCGCCCGCCAGGTCGCCGCCGCGGTCAACACCGCGCGCGACTGGGTCAACATGGCGCCCAACGACCTCACACCGGAGGCCTTCGCGACGCTGGCAAGTGCGCTGGCCAAGGAGTCCGGGCTCTCGCACGAGGTGCTCGACGAGGCCGCGCTGCGCAAGGACGGCTACGGCGGCATCCTGGCCGTGGGCCAGGGCTCGACCCACCCGCCGCGGCTGGTGCGCCTCGTGCACCGCCCCCGCAAGCCGGTCGCGAAGCTGGCGTACGTCGGCAAGGGCATCACCTTCGACTCCGGCGGCCTGTCGATCAAGACCTCCGAGGGCATGCTCACGATGAAGTGCGACATGGCCGGCGCGGCGGCCGTCGTCAGCGCCACCGCCGCCATCGCCCGGCTGGGCCTGCCGGTGGAGATCGTCGCCTACGCGGCGCTCGCCGAGAACATGCCCTCGGGCACGGCGCAGCGGCCGTCCGACGTCTACCGGGCCTACGGCGGGAGGACGGTCGAGGTGCTCAACACCGACGCGGAGGGCCGGCTGGTGCTGGCCGATGCGATCGTGCGTGCCGGGGAGGACGGGGTCGATGCCATCATCGACGTCGCCACGCTCACCGGCGCCGTGGTGGTGGCGCTGGGTCCCCGCGTGGCCGGGGTGATGGGCAACGACGACGCCCTCCGCGAGTCGGTCGTCGCCTCCGCCGCGCGGGCAGGCGAGCAGGTGTGGCCGCTGCCGCTGCCCGAGGAGCTGCGCGAGAAGCTGGACTCGCCGGTCGCCGACATCGCCAACGTCGGCGACCGCTGGGGCGGCGGGTTGCAGGCGGGGCTCTTCCTGCGAGAGTTCGTGCCCCCGGGGCACCGCTGGGCGCACCTCGACATGGCCGGCCCGTCGTTCAACTCGGAGGCTCCGCACGACTACACCCCCAAGGGCGGCACCGGCGCGGCCGTACGCACGCTCGTCGCGCTCGCTGAGGCCGCCGCTGAGGGCCGGCTCACCTGAGAGTTCTGGCCCCCCTTCTTAACCGCCGAGTGCGGGTGCGCCGCCTCAGCCTTCCTCGGCCGCGCGGCGCCGGGTCCAGTCGCGCATCCGCTGCGGGTAGCCGACGACCTGGGCGTCATAGGCGGGGATGCCCAGCCGGTGAGCCAGGTCGTGCGCAGCGCGCGCATCCGGGACGCGGCGGCGCGTCCACTCACCGTCGTGGGCGACGAGGACCACGGTCGTCGAAGTGACCGCCGTCGGGGGCTCGACGAACGCCTCCACCCCCCGCCGGGAGCGGGTCCACTCCTCGAGGTGACGGCGGTCCTCGCGGCCGGCCGAGCGGTCCAGCGAGCTGGTGGACGCGGGGCGTCGGCGCAACCACCGCACGAGGACTCCTTCGAGACGAGGACTGGACTGACTCGGGCTCTCCCGACAACGCCGCGTCGACGCGCCGAGTGCCTTCGCGCAGGATGCCAGCCCGGATCGCGCCGGAAGGCGAGCCGCGGACGTTTCGGCGGGCGCGCTCCCTGTTGCTTCCCCGGCCCGACCGGGTGGAAGGATGCGGGCGGTGGCTCGGGCTCGCCTCGGCACCGGACCGCCGAGATGACAGTGGCGCACGGACCTCGCAAGGGAGCGACGGTGGCGGACACGGCGGACCAGGACACCTACGACCTCGTCATCCTCGGCGCCGGCAGCGGCGGCTACGCCTGCGCCTTCCGCGCCGCCGAGCTCGGCATGTCGGTGGCGATGGTCGAGAAGGACAAGGTCGGCGGCACCTGCTTGCACTACGGCTGCATCCCGACCAAGGCGCTGCTGCACGCCGCCGAGGTGGCCGACTCCACCCGGGAGAGCGAGCAGTTCGGCGTCAAGGCCTCGTTCGAGGCCATCGACATGCCCGGGGTCAACTCCTACAAGGACGGCGTCGTCGCCCGGCTGTACAAGGGGCTGCAAGGCCTGGTCAAGGCACGCAAGATCACGTTGGTGGAGGGCTCCGGACGCTTGGTCGCACCGGACGCCGTCGAGGTCGACGGCCGCCGGCTGACCGGGCGGCACGTCGTGCTCGCCTCGGGCTCCTACGCCCGCACCCTGCCCGGCCTGGAGATCGACGGTGAGCGGGTGATCTCCTCGTACGAGGCGCTCCTGCTCGACCGCGTGCCGTCCAGCGTCGTCGTGCTCGGCGGCGGGGTCATCGGCGTGGAGTTCGCCAGCGTGTGGCGCTCCTTCGGCGCCGAGGTCACGATCGTCGAGGCGCTCCCCCGGCTCGTCCCGGCCGAGGACGAGGCGTGCAGCAAGGCGCTGGAGCGAGCCTTCCGCCGCCGCAAGATCGCCTTCAAGACGGGGGTGCGGTTCGCCGGCGTCGAGCACACCAACGAGGGCGGCGTGCGGGTCGCCCTGGAAGGGGCCGACCCGATCGAGGCCGAGCTGCTCCTCGTGGCCGTCGGTCGCGGCCCGACCACCGACGGATTGGGCTACGAGGAGGTGGGCGTGGCCATGGAGCGCGGGTTCGTCACCGTCGACGAGCGGCTGCGCACCAACGTCGACGGCGTCTACGCGGTCGGCGACATCGTCCCCGGCCTGCAGCTGGCGCACCGCGGCTTCCAGCAGGGCATCTTCGTCGCCGAGGAGATCGCCGGCGTGGCGCCCGCCCCCATCGACGAGGCCGGCATCCCCCGCGTGACCTACTCCGAGCCGGAGGTCGCCTCCGTCGGCTACAGCGAGGCGCAGGCCGTCGAGCGACTCGGCGCGGACAAGGTCGAAACGCTGCAGTACGACCTGGCGGGCAACGGCAAGAGCCAGATCCTCAAGACGGCCGGCTTCGTCAAGGTCGTCCGCGAAAAGGACGGGCCCGTCCTGGGGATCCACATGGTCGGCGCCCGGGTCGGCGAGCTCGTCGCCGAAGCGCAGCTGATCTACAACTGGGAGGCCTACCCCGGCGACGTCGCCCAGCTCGTGCACGCCCACCCGACCCAGACCGAGGCGGTGGGCGAGGCTCACCTCGCCCTTGCCGGCAAGCCGCTGCACGTGCACGGCTGACCCGGCGCTGCCGAGCCCATCCGCCCGCGTACCCAGCCCGCGCACTCAGGAGAGGACCTCCATGGCGACTCCCGTCACCCTTCCGGCGCTCGGCGAGAGCGTCACCGAGGGCACGGTCACCCGCTGGCTCAAGCAGCCAGGCGACACCGTCGAGGCCGACGAGCCGCTGCTCGAGGTCTCCACCGACAAGGTCGACACCGAGCTCCCCTCCCCCGCCGCCGGCACCCTGCTGGAGATCAAGGTCGGCGAGGACGAGACCGTCGAGGTCGGCACCGTCCTGGCGCTGGTCGGCGACCCCGCGGAGTCCGGCGAGGGCGACGGTGGCGACGGGGGTGGAGCACCGCAGGAGGAACAGCCGGCCGCTTCCCAGCCGGAGCAGGAGCAACCGGAGCAGGAGCAGGACGGCCAGCAGGAGCAGGAGCAGCAGCCGGCGTCGCGGGAGCCGGAGGACCAGCAGCAGGAGCCCGAGCAGGGCAAGCAGCCCGAGCAGGCCGCGCCGCAGCAGCAGCAAGCGGCGGGCGGGGACGCGACGCCGGTCACCCTTCCGGCGCTCGGCGAGAGCGTCACCGAGGGCACGGTCACCCGCTGGCTCAAGCAGCCCGGCGACACCGTCGAGGCCGACGAGCCGCTGCTCGAGGTCTCCACCGACAAGGTCGACACCGAGCTCCCCTCCCCCGCCGCCGGCACCCTGCTGGAAATCAAGGTCGGCGAGGACGAGACCGTCGAGGTCGGCACCGTCCTCGGCATCATCGGGTCCGCCGATCAGCAGGCGCCTGCTGGGTCGCCCCCCGCGGCCGCTCCGGCCGAGCAGGCCGAGCAGGCCGAGCAGGCCGAGCAGCCGCCGAGCGAGTCGGAGGCCCCGCCGGCGGCAGCGGAGGACCTCGGCGCCGAGGCGGCCTCGCACGCAGAGGCGGAGGCCCAGTCGGCGGAGAAGACCGAGCCCGCGCGTACCTCCGGCCCCTCCACCCAGCCCGACGCCCCTCAACGCCAGGAGGCGGCCGGGGACGCCGTCGCGACACCGAGCCCGCCGGAGAAGCCGGCCGAGACACCCGCTGCCCCCAAGGCCTCGTCGGCGGCGGCCGGCGGCGGTGACGAGGGCACCACATACGTCACCCCGCTGGTCCGTCGGCTCGCCGCCGAGCACGGCGTCGACCTGTCGAGCGTGCAGGGCAGCGGGGTCGGCGGCCGGGTCCGCAAGCAGGACGTCCTCGCCGCGGCCGAGCAGGCCAAGGCCCGGCCGGCAGCCGAGGCCGAGCCAGCAGCGGAGGCCGCGCAACCCACCGCACCGGCCGCCCGCCAGCCCGCGGCGGCCGCCGCTCAGGCGCGGGGCACGACGGAGAAGATGAGCCGGCTGCGCCGGCTGATCGCCTCCCGCATGGTGGAGTCGCTGCAGGTGTCGGCCCAGCTGACCACCGTGGTCGAGGTCGACGTCAGCGCCGTCGCCCGGCTCCGCAACCGCGCCAAGCCCGACTTCGAGAAGCGGGAGGGCGCGAAGCTGTCGTTCCTGCCGTTCTTCGCCAAGGCGGCGCTCGAGGCGTTGAAGGCCCATCCCAAGGTCAACGCGACGATCGACTCCGAGCAGGGCACCATCACCTACCCGGATGCCGAGCACCTCGGTGTCGCCGTCGACACCGACCGCGGTCTGCTGGTCCCGGTGATCCGGGACGCCGGCGACCTCAACATCGGTGGGCTGGCCCGCAAGATCGCCGACCTGGCCGAGCGCACACGCACCAACAAGATCACCCCCGACGAGCTCTCGGGTGGGACCTTCACCCTCACCAACACCGGCAGCCGGGGTGCGCTGTTCGACACGCCGATCATCAACCAGCCGCAGGTGGCGATCCTCGGCACCGGCGCGGTCGTCAAGCGCCCGGTGGTGGTCACCGACGAGGACGGGGCCGACTCCATCGCGATCCGCCAGATGGCCTATCTCGCGCTGACCTACGACCATCGTCTGGTCGACGGGGCCGACGCGGCGCGCTTCCTCGTGACGATGAAGCAGCGGCTCGAGCACGGCGGCTTCGAGGCGGAGCTCGGTCTCTGACGCCGCGCGCTCCTCGACCGTCCGCGCTGGGACGGTCGAGGGTACGCGGACGGGCCGCCCGCGGCCGCACAGTCGACCCCGAGGTGCCTCGGGGGGTCGCGGTGGCCAAGATGGGGGCGTGAAGGTTGCCGTTTCCGGTGCCAGCGGGTTCGTCGGGACTCCGCTCGTCGCCGCCCTGCGCGCGGACGGGCACGACGTGCTCCGCCTCGTCCGCCGCGCCGCCACCCGGCCGGACGAGCTGCGCTGGGATCCCGCGCACGGACTGCTCCACCCGGCGGACCTCGCCGGCGTCGACGCGGTGGTCAACCTGGCCGGCGCCGGCATCGGCGACAAGCGCTGGACCGAGGCGTACAAGCGCGAGCTGCGCGACAGCCACGTCGATTCGGCGCGAACCGTGGCCCAGGCGGTCGCGGCCATGGACCCGCGACCGCGGGTGCTGATCTCGGTCGGCGCGATGGGCTACTACGGCAACGACACCGGCGGACGGCTGCTGACCGAGGACTCGCCGCCCGGCGAGGACTTCGCGGCTCGGATCATCCGTGACAAGGAGGCCGCGCTGGTTCCGGCCGCGGACGCGGGTGTCCGGGTGGTGACCCCCCGGATGTCACTGGTGATGGACCGCTCGGGTGGCACGCTGGGTCGCCGGCTGCTCCCGCTTGCCAAGTGCGGCGTGCTCGGCCCGATCGCCGGCGGCGGCTCGGTGTGGAGTGTCGTGTCGCTCGACGACGTCGTCCGGTCCATCTGCTTCCTGCTGACGACCGAAGCGACCGTGGGGCCGTACAACGTCTCCGCACCGCAGCCGACGACCAACGGCGAGTTCACCAGGCTGCTCGGGAAGGCGGTAGGGCGCCCGACGCTGCTGCCGGTGCCGCGCTTCGGCGTACGCCTGGTCATCGGCGAGTTCGCCGACGACGTGGTCGCCAGCTTCGCCGTGTCGCCGCAGCGCCTGGTCGGCGCCGGCTTCCGTTTCGCGCACGTCGACGCGGCCGCCGTCGTGGCCGCGGCGCTGGACTGACCGCGTCAGCGGAAGCGCCAGCCGTCGTCGAGCCGGACCAGCGCGGCCCGCCAGGTGCGCGATTCGAGCCCCTCGGGCCGCGCCACCACCTCGCCGTCGGCCTTGCTGACGGCGTAGGGCCCCAGCCGGTCGGTCACCTCCACGACGACCGCGTCGCCGTCGCGGCCGTTGGCCTCCGCGTCGATCACCTTCCACGACAGCCCCTCGGCGTGCAGTCCCTTGGAGCGGTATTGCTCGATCTTGTCCAGGTCCTTCGCCAGGCCGGTCGCGCCCGGCGCGAAGACCCCGCAGAGCAGAGCGGGATCGGCCTCCGCGAACGCCTCGCTGCGCCGCCCGTACAGCTGGGTGACGATGCCTGGCCAGTCGACTGCGGAGAGGTTGTCCGGCAGCGCGGTCGGTCTTGCCTCGGCCGAGGGGTCCGAGCACGGCGCACCCGTGACCGCAGACGCGGAGACCCTGCCGCCGGCCGCCGCCGGTGCGCTCGGCCCACGGTCGACGACGCTCAGCACGGCCACGACCAGGGCGGCCACCGCCACCAGAGCACCGGCGCCGAGGGCGAGCAGCCGACCGCGCCCGCCCAGCCGATGCTGCCAGCCACGCGGCGGTGCGGTCTGCGGGACCCCGTGAGCCTCGGCGTGCCGGGGCCGCACCCGATGGGTGCGCGCCGCCGTCGCCTCCGGGGCGGCGGGGACGGCGCGACGGGGCTCCCGGGCCGCCGGTGGGGAGGGCGGGCTCTCCCGCGGAGCCGAGGCCGGAGTCGACGTCAGCGCCGTCGGGCCCGGCCCCGCGGCTGGGGAGGCCGCGGCAGCGGCGACGTCGCGCGGACGCACCGCATGGGTGACCTCCGCGGCGACCTCGCCGACCGGGGATGCCGCGGCCTGCGCCGGTGCGGCGTCCAGGTCGGCACCCGCCGGCGGCGGCTCCGGCGCCGGGGCGAGCCGCACCGGCACCGGAGTGGCCAGCCCGAACAGGCCGTCGGCCAGCGCGGCGGCGTCGGGCCGGCGTGCCGGGCGGCTCGCCAGCGCCCGGTCCAGCAGGTCGAGGCTGGCCGCCGGGAGCACGGTCAGCGTGTCGGCGGCGCTGTCGTCCCACATCGTCGGCATGGCACCGGTGAGGGCGGCCAGCGCGACGGAGGCCAGGCCGTAGACATCGGCGGCAGGGGTGGGCGGCGCTCCCGCAAGTACCTCCGGGGCGGCGTACGCGGCGGTCGCCGATACGGCGTCGGGCCGGACTCCGGCGATGCGGGCGACGCCGAGGTCGCCCAACAGCGGGCGACCGTCGCCGGTGAACAGGATGTTGCCGGGCGAGATGTCGCCGTGGACCAGGCCGGCCCGGTGGACCTCGGCCAGCGCCTGTGCGATCGGGGCGGTTGCGGTGACCACCTCCCCGGCGGACAGCCGGCCCCGCCGGTCGACCAGCTCGCGCAGGCTGCCACCCTCGGCGAGGTCGAGGACGAGGACGACGTCGGTGGGGGTGTCGATGACCGAGCGCAGCGGCAGCACGTGCGGGTGCGACACAGCCGAGAGCAGCGCGGCTTCTCGGCGCAGGTCCGACCGCTGCTGCTCTCCGGCGTCGCGCAGCCGCTTGAGCGCCACGTGGCGTCCGGTGGCCTCCTCGCGGGCGACCCAGACGTCCCCGGAGCCACCCGAGCCGGCCAGGCGCTCCACGGCGTAGCCGGGCAGCCGGAGAGGGTCGACCATCCGGCTATGGTCGCAGGCCGGGCGGCCTGCCCGCGGGCCCGATGACCGTGCCTGGGGAGATCCGCCGCGCTGCCCGGTCGCCCGCGCGGCCCGGTGGTGGCGTGGGTACGGTGCGGCGGTGAGCGACCTCCCCGACCGCGTCGACGTGGTCGTCGTGGGCGCCGGGCTGGCCGGGCTGGCCGCGGCCCAGCGGCTGGCCGCCGCAGGGGTCGAGGTGCTCGTGCTCGACGCGTCCGACGCGGTCGGCGGGCGGGTCCGCACCGACGTCGTCGACGGGCTGCGCCTCGATCGCGGCTTCCAGGTGCTCAACCCGGGCTACCCGGCGCTGCGCCGGGTGCTCGACGTCACGGCCCTGGACCTGCGCCCTTTCCTGGCCGGGCTCGTCGTCGCCATGGGCAGCCGACGGTGGACTCTCGCCGACCCGCGGCGGCACCCGCGGCTCGCCCTGCGCTCGGCCCTCGCTCCGATCGGCTCGCCCACCGGCAAGTCCCGGCTCGGCCTGTACGCCATGGCGGCGGCGGGCGCTCCGGTCTCCCGGCTGCTGTCCGACCCGGACAGCAGCGCCGCCGAGGCGCTGGCCACCCACCACATACCGCCCGCCCTCGTGAACGCGGTGCTGCGGCCGTTCCTGTCCGGGGTCTTCCTCGAGCCCGACCTGGCCACCAGCCGGCGCTTTCTCGACCTCGTCGTGCGCTCGTTCGTCCGCGGCCAGCCCGGGCTGCCCGCCGCCGGCATGCAGGCCCTCCCCGAACTCGTGGCCGCACGTCTGCCGCCCGGCGCGGTCCGGCTCGCCACCCGCGTCGACGCGGTGTCCTCCAGCGGCGCGGTCACCTCGCGCGGCGACGTTCGTGCGCGCGCTGTACTGGTGGCGACCGACCCGCCCGCGGCCGGCCACCTGCTGCCCGGACTCGATGTGCCGCTCGGCCGCCCGGTGACCACGTGGTACCACCTCGCCGAGGGCGCCGGGCCGCACGACCTGCTCGGCGGCACGGCGGCGATCGTCGTCGACGGCCAGCACCGGGGGCCGCTGGTCAACTCCGCGGTACTGACCGCGGCAGTGCCCGGCTATGCCGACGGTGGCCGGGTGCTGGTGTCCTCCTCCGCGCTCGGGGTGCACCCCGGCCAGGCGGCCGAGCTGGCGGCCCGGGCGCACCTGCAGGTCCTCTACGGCGTCGACACCCGCGGATGGACGCACGTGGCCACGTACCCGATCCCGTACGCCCTCCCGGCGGCCCTGCCGCCGCTCGACGTCCGCAAGCCGGTGCGGTTGCGCGACGGGCTGTTCGTGTGCGGCGACCACCGCGACACACCCTCGGTGCAGGGCGCCTTGGTCAGCGGGCGCCGTGCCGCCGACGAGGTGCTCGCCGAGCTGCGCAGGGGTCGCTAGACCGCGGCCCCGCTCACGTCGGTGTCACGCGCCTGTTCTACGGGATCTTCGGGCCGCCCTCGTCGGTCCCCAAGGGCCCGTTCGAATGCATGAACGTGAGGAGGCTTCCGTCCGGCCCGGCCGCGGCGACCACGTACCCCTTGCCGGTACGCATCGTGCACCAGGCAGCGGGGCTGTCGGCAGCCAGCCGCGCCCAGGGCTCTTCGGCCGGGGAGTGACCGGGCCAGGGTCCCCCACGACGCTCGCGGACCTCGCGAACCGTCGTCGGGTAGGCCGCGATCACCCTGACGGTTCCGAGGACCGTAGCCGCACGGCGGCACAGGTCGCCCGGGTCGCTTCGGCGGCGCTGCTTCGCATGGTGTCCGGTCCCGGCGCGACTGTGGCCGACTCGTGAGCGTGTTCGGCGTCTGTGGTCTGCGTCGCCTCCCCCGGCGCCGAGGACCACCGGGACGATGTGCAGCTGCAGCTCGTCGAGCAGGTCGGCCGCGAGGAACTGCGCCACGGTGCTCGCCCCGCCGCCGATCGCGACGTCGACGTCGCCGGCGGCCGCGCGTGCCCGCGCCAGTGCCTCACCGATGCCGCCGGTCAGGAAGGGCCTTCGCCGAGGGGGTGTTCGAGGCCCTGGTTCGGCCCGGCGGCGCAGCCGTGAGCCTGACGGACATCTCCGCAGGTGACACGGCGCATGCCTGGACAGACTCCGACCGCGGCCGCGCGTCACCCGTGGTCGATCTGGTCGCCGGCTGCCGCAGGTGCCTCCACGGGCTGCGCCGGCTGCTGGTCGCGGCGCTGCGGCTGCCGCGCCCGGATCGCGGGCTCGGACTCCGCCGGCTCCTCCCGACGCGCCAGCGCGGAGGGCCACCAGATCCGCCGCCCGATGTCGAAGGACAGCGCCGGCACCAGCAGCGAGCGCACGACGAGGGTGTCGAGGAGCACGCCGAACGCGACGATGAAGGCGATCTGGGCCAAGAACAGGATCGGCAGGACGCTCAGTGCGGAGAACGTCGCCGCCAGCACGACGCCGGCACTGGTGATGACCCCGCCGGTGACCGACAGCCCGGCGAGGATGCCCGGGCGGGTGCCCCGCCGCACCGACTCCTCCCGAACCCGTGTCATGAGGAAGATCGAGTAGTCGATGCCCAGCGCGACGAGGAAGACGAAGCCGTAGAGCGGGATGCCCGGGTCGCCGCCGGGAAAGTCGAAGAGATGGTTGAACGCGAGTGCCGAAGCCCCCAGAGTCGCGCCGAAGGACAAGATGTTGGCCAGCAGCAGGAGCAGCGGGGTCACCAGGGCGCGCAGCAGGATCGCCAGCACCACGAAGATCACGACGAGCACGATCGGGATGATGCGGTTTCGGTCGGCAGCCGCCGTGTCGCGCACGTCGAGGTTCTGCGCCGTCGTGCCGCCGACGAGCGCGTCGGTGCTGACGGCGTCGAGCTCTGAGCGCAGGCGCGTGACTGTGTCCTCGGCGGCCACCGAGTCGGCCGGGTCGTCGAGGGTCACTTCGAGCTCGACGAGCCCGTCGACCACCTTCGGCTGTGCGTCGGGGGACGGCTGGCCGCCAGCCCCGGTGGCGGTGGTCGGGACGACGGTAGCGACGCCGTCGGTGTCCTTGACGGCCTTGACGAGCTGGGTCGCCGTGTCAGCGGGCCCGATGACGTACGTCGGGCTGCCCGAGCCGGCCGGGAAGTGCCGCGCCAGCGCGTCGCCGCCGGTCACCGACTCCACGGGGTTGAGGAAAATGTCGGACTGCTTGACTCCGGACGCCTTGAACGTGGGCAGGAAGGCGGCCAGCGCGAGGAGGGCCAGCCCGGTGATGACCCAGGTCCGCCGCGGGTGGGCACCGACCAACCCTGCTACGCGGGTCCAGATCCCCTTGGTCTCCGGGCCTTCCGTACCGACATGCGGCACTCCCGGCCAGAAGATCCAGCGGCCGTGCTCACCTGAGGAGGTGCGCCCGGGCAGCACGAGCAGTGCCGGCAGGAACGTCAGGGCCGACAGCATGGCCGCGGCGATCCCCACGGCGCCCACCGGCCCGAGGCCGCGGATCGACCCGAGGTCGGCCAACAGCAGGCAGAGCAGGCCGAGGATGACGGTCGAGCCGGAGGCCAGCACGGGCGGCACGGTGCGCCGCCAGGCCAGGCGCATCGCGTCGTAGCGGTCGTCGTGGCGGCGCAGCTCCTCCTTGTAGCGCGCGACGAGCAGCAGGGCGTAGTCGGTCGCGGCGCCCACGACGAGGATCGACAGGATGCCCTGGCCCTGACCGTCGAGCTTGATGACGTCGTTCTTGGCGAGGAAGTAGACGACCAGGCTCGCCAGCCCGAGGGCGAAAACCGCGCCGAGGATGACGAAGAACGGTGTGAACGGGCTGCGGTAGACCACGAGCAGGATCACGAGTACCGCGATCAGCGCCACCCCGAGCAGCACACCGTCGATGCCGCCGAACACCTGGACGAGGTCTGCCAGCTGGCCGACCGGCCCCGCCACGTACACGCGCAGCCCGTCCTGCTCGAGCAGGCGCTCCTGGCCGCGGATGGCCTCGACCGACCGCTGCAGCGGGCTCTCCCCGTCGGCCAGGGTGGCCTCGAGCCCGTCGGCGTCGAACCCGACCAGCACCAGGGCGGCCTTGCCGTCCTGCGACGGGACCACCGGGATCGGTCCCGGCGCGAGGAAGTCACCGACCTTGACCGAGGGCGCGCCCGCGACGGGCACCTCGATCCCGGGGATCGCCTTGGCGAACCCGCGCAGATCGGCGAGCTGCTGGGGGCTCAGCGCCGTGTCCGACTCGGCGATGAGGAACGCAGGAAGGGATTGGGTGTCGCTGAACTTCGCCTGCAGCTCGTTGACCGCCGTCGACTCGGCGTCGGGCGGCAGGAACGACGAGGCGTCGTTGCGCTGCACCTCGCCGAGCTTGCCGGAATACGAGCCGCCGACTGATCCGACCACCAGCCACACCACCAGCAGCAACGCCGGCAGCAGCCAGCGCAGCCGGCGGCGGCCGAGCGCGGCGTGCTGCGGTGCGTCCCCGGCGCGCCCGGCCGGGGGCTCGCCCGAGGCAGCCTCGGCGGGCGGCGGCTCGGCACCGTGCCGGACGTGGCTCATCTCGCGGGCTCTCCTGGACGTGCTGTGACGGGGTCGAGGTCAGAAGTCAACCGTCTCGGGCGGCGGGCCCGCGCGCAAATCGGCGCCACTCGCGCGCCCGCTCACGATCGAGTGCGACACCAGGCCGACACTCCGGGTGGGCGTGTCGGCCTGGTGTTCCACTCGATCTTGGGGGGGACGGCCGTGAGCCCGCGGCGTACGCTGCCGGCGTGCACCAGCCGCGCGTCCTGCCGTTCGGCCTGGGCGAGCGACTGGTGCCGTACGAGGAGGGGTGGGCCGAGCAGCGCCGCCTGCACGCCGCGCGCGTGGCCGACGAGGCGCCGGACACGGTGCTGCTGCTCGAGCACGAGCCGACCTACACCGCGGGCGCGCGCACCGCGCGGCACGAGCATCCGGTCGACGCCGGCGGGGCGCCGGTGGTCAAGGTCGACCGCGGCGGCAAGATCACCTGGCACGGGCCGGGGCAGCTGGTGGGCTACCCCATCCTGCGGCTGCCCGACCCGATCGACGTGGTGGCCTACGTCCGCCGCGTCGAGCAGGTGCTCATCGACGCCTGTGCCGGCCTCGGCCTCGCCGCAGGCCGCGTCGCGGGCCGCAGCGGGGTGTGGGTGCCTGCCGACGCACGCCGTCCTGAACGCAAGGTGGCCGCGATCGGCGTGCGGGTGGCCAGCGGGGTGACGATGCACGGCTTCGCGCTCAACGCCGACTGCGACCTGCGCTGGTTCGACCGGATCGTGCCCTGCGGCATCGCCGACGCGGGAGTCACGTCGCTGTCGGCCGAGCTCGGCCGTGACGTGACCGTCGGCGATGCCGCCGACATCGTCCGCGGGCATCTCGACCTGCTGGTGTCGCGCGCATCCTGACCGCCCCGCGGGTCCCCGCAACGATCATTGACGCGCCGCCGGATCGCGAGCACGATCGACAGGTGGCAGCGCCCCGGGCGTCCGGACACTGACCGATGCCCGCCACCGCCGCTCGTGCCCGCGCAAACGCTGACCTCGACCTCCTCGGCCTCGGTGAGCTCGGTCGGCTCACGGAAGGGTCTCCCGCGGTCCGAGTCGGACTCATCGACGGTCCCGTCGTCGCCGACCACCCGGACCTCGCCGGCGCCACCATCCGCTCCGCCGGGCCCGAGCCCGCGTTCTGCGCCCGTGGGAGCGCATGCGCCCACGGCACGTTCGTGGCCGGCATCCTGGTCGCCCGCCGCGGTTCTCCTGCTCCCGCCATCTGCCCGGGCGTCACCCTCGTGGTGCGCCCGATCTTCGGCGACCCGGCGGGACAGTCGAGCGCACCGACGGCCAGCCCGGACGAGCTCGCCCGCGCGATCCTCGACTGCGTCGAGGCCGGCGTGTCGGTCATCAACCTCAGTGCCGCGGTGGGTATCCCGACCACGCGCGGCGAGGCGGTGGTCCGGGAGGCGCTCGACGTCGCCGCGGCCCGCCAGACCCTCGTCGTGGCCGCCGCCGGCAACCAGTCGACGCTGGGCAGCTCCGAGATCACCCGGCACCCGGGGGTGGTGCCGGTGGTCGCCGTCGACCGCACAGGGCGTCCGATGGACGGGTCGAACGTCGGCCGCTCCATCGGGCTGCGCGGCCTGGGAGCGCCCGGCCGGACGACCAGCCTCGGCACCGGGGTAGGTCCAGTCATCCAGGCCGGCACCAGCGTCGCCGCCGCGTTCGTCACCGGTGCAGTGGCGCTGCTGCTCTCGCTCGTGCCGGGCGCGAGCGCGAGTGACGTCCGGCGCGCGCTGCGTCCGGCCACCGCGCGGCGCAGCGTGGTGCCGCCGCTGCTGGACGCGCAGGCGGCCCACGCGCGACTGGTGGGCCAGCGACGATGACCGATGCCGAGCCGCCGTGCCGTTCGCGGGACGGCCATCACCGAGGGACGAGGCACCATCGATGAGCGAGCACCAAGCACCGACCGACGTCGCCGAGGTCACCGCGTCCAGCGTCGACACGTGGGACCCGGTGCCTGCCGCGGTCCCCGACGTCGCGCTGCCGGCTGCCGTCCCGCCCGCCCCGACCTCGTTCGTCTACGCCATCGGGCGCATCGAGCCGCGCTTCCCGAGCCTCGGGGTCGAGAAGGAGTTCGCGCAGGCGGTGGGCCGCTCGAGCCGCGCGGGACTCACCGACCGGCAGTCCATGCGCTCGGCCTTCACTGAGCGCAGCAACCGGTACCTGGCCCGCAGCCTGTGCTGGGTGCTCCTCGTCGAGACCCTGGAGACCTACATCCTCCTCCCGCGCGACCCGGCAGACCTGGACCTGCTCATCGAGAGCTACCGCGAGGACCCCCGCCGCGACGACCTCGACGTCGTCATCGGCGTCCGCGGCCCCATCGCTGCGCCGGACATGTGCAACGGGCTGGCCCTGCCGGTCGTGGTGTTCGACCAGATCTACTCCTTCGACCGGGACGCCCTCGTCGCGTCGATCCCCGTACCCCCCGAGCTGCCGAAGGCCTCCGTGGCCCGGTTCCGCACGAACGCCGGGACGATGCTGGACCACCTCGTGCAGCTCGCCGACAACGCCGGCGCGCTGGACGAGCACCGGGCCGTCAACTACCTCATGCTGCGCTACCCGCAGCTGTACGCCACGGCGACGACGAGCGACGACCGCAACTTCACGTTCACCGGGATCGAGGTGCGGCGCTCCGCGCTGAGCGGGGCGCGGGAGATCGTCGATGTCATCCTGTCCTTCCGCCACCGCGAGTCCAACCTCGTCGAGAAGCACTCCGTGCGGGTCGACGTCGAGGAGGAGTACCCGTTCCTCGTCGCCCCGATGAGGCCCTTCTTCGACCGGTGACCCCACCACCCGCAGCACCCGCAGCACCCGCAGAACCCGAGGAGCCAGCCATGCCGACCGGCAACAGCCCCGCGAGACGCCCCCGGCAGGTGCGCCTCCCGGGCTTCCTCGTCGACGAGCCGGTCGGGCTCGGCGACGTCGTCAAGCGCGCGACCTCCGCCGTCGGGATCAAGCCGTGCGGCGGCTGCGCCCGGCGCGCGGCGCAGCTCAACGCCCGGGTCGTCCTCACCGGGCGCCGGTCGTGACCGTCCTCGTCCGTCCACCATCGCCAGACAGCGGAGGTGCACCATGACAGCAACAATGCCGGGCTTCACCGCGGAGGCGTCGCTGGAGGCCAGCACGACGCAGCGGCGGACCGGGAACTACCGGTCCCCCCGCTCGACGGCGACGCAGGTGCTCCCGCAGGCGATGCCGCACGTGCGCGGCCGGGGCGGTTGCATGGAGGGCTGCATCTGCGGCACGGCGGAAGGCTGTCCGTGCTGCCCTGCCGTCCCGGTGCGCACCCGGCGCCCGCGCGGGCGCCGGTTCTGAGGCGGATGACCATGGGACTTCCCGGGTTCACCGCCGAGGCGGCGCTGCGGCATTCGTCGCGCAACTACCGCAGCGCCCCGGCGGCGCGCCTGACCACTCGGAGCGCAGCATCCGCGCTGACGCCGCAGTCCGGCTGGTGGGACTGCAGCGACGACGGGCTGCTGTGCTACGAGTGCGACGACATTGACGGGTGCTTCTGCGACTGGTTCTACGGCGACGCCTGGATCGTCACGACCGACTGCGGGAGCCGGTAGGGACCGAGCACGAGAGGAAGGGACCAGCATGCACATGCCAGGGTTCACCGCGGAGCACGGCCTTGCGCGGACGAGCGGGGTTCACCTCGGTACTCGCTCGCGCGAAGCGACGAGTGATCCCGGCGACCTCACCCCCGCGGTGTTCATCCAGTCCGGGAACACCCTGTTCGACTGCCAGCCCTGCATGAGCGGGGGTCCGGCGGGTGCGCTCGTGACGTACTGCTGCGACCCGGTGGCGACCCTGCCGCAGACCATGTCGGGTGGCCGGGTGATCTACACCTTCCCCTCCTGAGCAGCCCGTCAGGATCGATCACACCCGCGGCAGCACCTCGGCACCCAGCAGCTCCAGGTGGTCGAGGTCGTCGAGGTCCATCACCTGCAGGTAGACCCGGCTCGCGCCGGCCTCGGCGTAGCGTCCGATCGCGTCGACGACCTGCGCCGGCGTGCCGCCGAGCCCGATCTCGGCGGCGTCCACTCCGATCGCCGCCGCCCGCCGGGCGATCTCGGCGTCGTCGCGCCCGCAGACCACCGTGTGCGCGACGGAGAGCACGAGGCTGCGCGGGTCCCGGCCGGCGGCGGAGCACGCCTCCCGTACCCGCTCGAACGCCTCCACGGCCTCCGGCAGCGACCGGAACGCCAGGTTGAACTCCGCGGCGTAGCGCGCCGCCAGCGCGGGGGTCCGCAGCTTCCCCGCCCCGCCGATGATCATCGGCGGCCCGGGGCGCTGCACCGGCTTGGGCAGCCCCGGGGAGTCCCGCAGCCGGTAGTGCTTCCCGTCATGGGAGAACCGCTCGTCCTCCGGCGTCGCCCACAGCCCGGTGATGATCGCCAGCTGCTCCTCCAAGATGTCGAAGCGTTCGCCGAGGGGCGGGAACGGGATGCCGTACGCAGTGTGCTCGCCCTCGAACCACCCGGTGCCCAGCCCCAGCTCGACCCGCCCGCCGCTCATCGCGTCGACCTGCGCCACGCTGACCGCCAGCGGGCCCGGCAGCCGGAACGTCACCGGGCTGACCAGCGTCCCGAGCCGTATGCGCTGCGTTTCGCGGGCCAGCCCGGCCAAGGTCACCCACGCGTCGGTCGGCCCGGGCAGCCCGTCGGATCCCATGGCCAGGTAGTGGTCCGAGCGGAAGAACGCATCGAAGCCGAGCTCCTCGGTGGCCCGGGCGACGCGGAGCAGGGTGTCGTAGGACGCGCCCTGCTGGGGCTCGGTGAAGATCCGCAGCTGCATGAGGGTGCAGGCTAGGCGCCGAGAGGTCGGGGCGAACAGCCCGGCGTACGCTGGCTCGGTGACGATCGCACCGGAGGGCCGCCGGCTGCTGCGGCTGGAGGTCCGCAACGCGGCGACGCCGATCGAGCGCAAGCCTGCGTGGATCAAGACCCGGGCGCGGATGGGTCCGGAGTACCGCGAGCTGCAAGCCCTCGTGCAGCGCGAGGGCCTGCACACGGTGTGCCAGGAGGCCGGCTGCCCCAACATCTTCGAGTGCTGGGAGGACCGGGAGGCCACCTTCCTCATCGGCGGCGAGCAGTGCACCCGGCGCTGCGACTTCTGCCAGATCGACACCGGCAAGCCGAGCCCGCTCGACCGCGACGAGCCGCGGCGGGTCGCCGGTTCGGTGCAGGCGATGGGACTGCGCTACTCCACCGTGACAGGGGTCGCCCGCGACGACCTTCCCGACCAGGGGGCGTGGCTGTACGCCGAGACGATCCGGGCGATCCATGCCCTCAACCCCGGCACCGGCGTCGAGATCCTCGTCCCCGACTTCTCCGCCGAGCCGGCCCTGCTGCAGCAGGTCTTCGACGCCGCGCCGCAGGTGTTCGCCCACAACCTCGAAACCGTCCCGCGGATCTTCAAGCGGATCCGGCCGGCGTTCCGCTACGACCGGTCGCTGGACGTGCTCACGCAGGGGCGCGCGGCCGGGCTGGTCACCAAGTCCAACCTGATCCTCGGCCTCGGAGAGACGCGGGCCGAGGTCTCCCAGGCGCTGCACGACCTCGTCGCAGCCGGCTGCGACCTCGTGACGATCACGCAGTACCTCCGCCCGTCGCCGCGCCACCACCCGGTGGAGCGCTGGGTCGAGCCCGCGGAGTTCGTCGAACTGGAGGCCGAGGCACGCGAGGCGGGCTTCCTCGGTGTGATGTCCGGGCCGCTCGTGCGCTCGTCCTACCGCGCCGGCCGGCTCTACCGCGAGGCGCTGGCCGCCCGCGCCGCCACCGTCTGACGAGCACCCTTCGACCCGACGGTGTGTCAGGCTCACGCGGGGCCATCACCACGGGTGAGCCTGACTGGAGAGGTCGGCGCCGGCTGCGCGCCCGGCCGAGACGAGCACCGGCTGAGGGAGGCCGGGCCCCCGTCCGGCCGGCCCTAGGCTTGCCGCATGGCCAAGGGCAGGGGCAAGAAGGCGGACAAGACCGCCACGGAGAAGCCGAAGCGGTTGGCGCGCATCCGCGAGACGTTCACGATGGCGCGCCAGGTGGATCCGCAGATCGGATGGATCTCGCTGGCGGTGTTCCTGGTCTCGTTCGCGGTCATCATCGGCGTTGCGGCGCTGCTCGGTCAGACCGCTGCGGGTGTCGTCGTCGGCATCCCGCTCGCCGTCCTGGTCACCACGTTCATCTTCGGTCGCCGCGTGGAGGGCGCCTCGTACCGGTTCGTCGAAGGCAAGCCTGGTGCCGCAGCCGGCGTGCTCGAGACGATCCGCCGCGGCTGGACGGTCACCCCCGCGGTGGCGGTCACCCGCGAGCAGGACTTCGTCCACCGGGCGGTCGGCCGGCCTGGCGTGGTGCTCGTCGGCGAGGGCAACCACGGCCGGGTAACCCGGCTGCTCGCTCAAGAGCGCAAACGCCACGCCCGGGTCGCGCTGGACGTGCCGGTGCACGAGGTCGTCGTCGGGGACGGCACGGGCGAGGTGCCGCTGCGCAAGCTCACCAAGCATCTGCGCAAGCTGGAGAAGAAGATCACCCCCAGCCAGGTGACCGAGGTGATCTCGCGGCTGCGCGCGCTGCGTACCCAGCCCGTCCCGGTACCCAAGGGGCCCATGCCGCGCAGCACGAGGATGCCGCGGGGCGGTGTCAACCCGCGCTGAGCGGGCAGCCCGGACCGGGCACGATCAGTCCATCAGCCCGCCGCCGGCGAGCGCGCCGGCCAGCGACGCGCTGACCGGCAGCCGCGGCAGCAGGGTGGCCTGGACGGCGTGGTAGAGGTCGGGCTTGCCCGACCACACCGTTGCGCTGGGGCGGTTGCCGGCGTCGAGCTCGTGGTGCCATGACCCGTGGTCGCGATCGAGGAGGTACGTCGCGGCGTAGTCCCACCACACCTCGTACCAGTCGGCGTACGCCGGCTCCCCGGTGAGCGTCCACAGCGCCGCCGCGGCCGCCGTCGCCTCGGCCGCTACCCAGTGCATGCGCTCGCGCACGACGGGGACGCCGTCCCAGTCGACGGTGTAGACGAAGCCGGGCGCTCCGTCGACCGACCACCCCTCACGGACCGCGGTCTCGACCAGCGAGCGGGCGTGTGGAAGCAGCCAGGGCGCCGCCCGCTGCGGGCCGAGCGCCGCCCGCACCTGCACGCACAGCCGGGCCCACTCGAGCCAGTGCCCGACCGTCGCGCCGTACGGCCGGAAGGGATCGGCGGGCTGCGCGGAGTTGTAGTCTGGGACCGGCTGCCAGCGCTCGTCGAAGTGCTCGGGCATCCGCCACGCGTTCCCGCGGGCGAAGCCGTCGACGACCCGCTCGACGATGCGCGCCGCCCGCTCGGCCCATGACCGGTCACCGGTCGCGTCGGCGGCGCCGAGCAGCGCCTCGACGGTGTGCATGTTGGCGTTGACACCCCGGTACGGGTCCAGACGACCGGCGACCGGGTCCCAGACGTCGGCGACGAGCCCGTGCTCGTCCTCCCAGAAGCGGCCGATCAGCGCGCCCAGCGCGCGGTTCAGCAGGGCTCTCCCGTGCGGGTGTCCGGCCACGGTCGCGCTCGAGGCCGCCAGGACGACGAAGGCGTGCTCGTACGCCCCACGCCGCGCTTCCTCCGACGGCGGGCCACCCGATCCGGGCAGCAGCGGGTGCCACCCGCCACCGTGCTCGTCGGCGAACGGTCCGCTCAGCGCACGCATCCCGACGTCCATGAGCGTCGCGTCGCCCGGGTGCCCGAGCAGGACGCCGAGCGCGGCCACATGGGTCATCCGGCAGGTGATCCACAACTCCGGTGGACGCTGCGGATCGAGGCGGCCGTCGTCGTCGAGCCAGCCGAAGCCGCCGCGCGGGTCGGCGGCAGCAGGTAGCCAACCGAGCAGCCGGTCGGTCTCACCCGCCAGCCAGCGGCGGTGGGAGCTGCTGCGCAGCCAAGGCGTCCTGGTCACGGGCATCGCCACGAGCTGACAGCCGCCGGCAGCACCCTACGAATCGTAGGGATCCTGGCGCGGCCCGTGGTCGAAGCAGGCGGTCAGCGGGGGCCGTGGACCACGACGGTGCCGGCGGTGAGGTCGTGCAGGCCGCGGCCGTCGCGGTCGAAGACGAGCGGTGGGATGACCAACAAGATCATGCCGGTACGGACCAGCGAGCGCCACACTCCAACCCGCTGCCGGTCGAGCCGGAGCACGGTCAGGTGTCGCAGCCGCTGCCCGGCGCTGGCGCCGGTGAGCGCGGTCAGCAGCCACACCTCCAGCGCCCACAGGGCCAGCGGCAGCCACCGCAGCCCGGAGCCGGGCTCCCAGATCGAGGTGTCGCGCAGCAACGCCAGAGCCAGCAGGTTGGCGATCAGCCAGTCGAGCGCGAGCGCCAGCAGCCGGGGTCCCCAGCCGGCCACCGACCCCGGCCCGTCCCCGGGGAGGCCCAGCCGGGACCCCGGGTAGCGCCACGGCTCGGCGGTCGTCCCCGGCGGGCTGCTCACGGCGCCAGCGTACGGGCGACAATCGCCGCTCGCCGCCCGTGCCGGCTCGGACGCCGGAGCGTCGTCACGGCGGCCTTTGCCGGCTTCGCCAGGCTGCGGAACACTGCTGCGTAACACTGGGGAAACGGTCGGGACACCACCGGGAAACCGTGCCCTCCTATGGTCCCCGTCAGGAGGGCCGGCGACGCGGCGGCCCGCACCGAGACCTGCTTTCGGGCAGCTGCCCACCCGACGACCGCGAGGCGCCCGGAGCGTGCCGGGCCGAGGAGGACGGATGTTCGCTAACGGCGACGAGCTGTTGAAGTTCGTCAGGGACGAGGGCGTCGAGTTCGTCGACGTACGGTTCTGCGACCTGCCCGGCGTGATGCAGCACTTCAACGTGCCGGCAGCCACCGTCACCGCGGAGTCGCTGGCCGAGGGGCTGATGTTCGACGGCTCGTCGATCCGTGGCTTCCAGGCCATCCACGAGTCGGACATGAAGCTGGTGGCCGACCCGGCGACAGCCTTCGTCGACCCGTTCCGCCAGGCCAAGACCCTGGCCATGAACTTCTCGATCGTCGACCCGTTCACCGACGAGCCCTACAGCCGCGACCCGCGCAACGTCGCCGCCAAGGCCCAGGCCTACCTCAAGGCCACCGGCATCGCCGACACCGCGTACTTCGGGCCCGAGGCGGAGTTCTACGTCTTCGACGACGTGCGCTTCGAGACCAAGCAGAACGCCGGCTACTACTACATCGACTCCATCGAGGGCGCCTGGAACTCCGGTCGGGTCGAGGAGGGCGGCAACCGCGGCTACAAGACCCGCTACAAGGGCGGCTACTTCCCCGTCCCGCCGGTCGACCACTACGCCGACCTGCGCGACGAGATGGTCAAGACACTCACCCGGGTCGGCCTGCAGGTCGAGCGCAGCCACCACGAGGTGGGCACGGCCGGCCAGGCCGAGATCAACTACCGGTTCGACGCGCTGCAGCACGCCGGCGACCAGCTCATGCTGTTCAAGTACATCATCAAGAACGTCGCCTGGGCCGCCGGCAAGACCGCGACCTTCATGCCCAAGCCGCTGTTCGGCGACAACGGCTCCGGGATGCACTGCCACCAGTCGTTGTGGAAGGACGGGTCGCCGCTGTTCTACGACGAGCTGGGGTACGCCGGGCTCTCCGACCTCGCCCGCTGGTACATCGGCGGCCTGCTCGCCCACGCCCCCTCACTGCTGGCGTTCACCAACCCGACCGTCAACAGCTACCACCGGCTGGTGCCCGGCTTCGAGGCACCGGTCAACCTCGTCTACTCCCAGCGCAACCGCTCCGCCGCCGTCCGCATCCCCGTGACCGGGACCTCACCCAAGGCCAAACGCCTGGAGTTCCGGGTGCCCGACCCTTCGAGCAACCCGTACCTGGCCTATTCCGCGATGCTCATGGCCGGGCTTGACGGGATTCGCAACAAGATCGAGCCGCCGGAGCCGGTCGACAAGGACCTCTACGAGCTGCCGCCCGACGAGCACGCCAGCATCGCCACCGTGCCAGCCTCGCTGCCCGAGGTGCTGCTCGCGCTCGAGGCTGACCACGACTACCTCACCGAGGGCGACGTCTTCACCGGCGACCTCGTCGAGACCTGGGTCGACTTCAAGCGCACCCACGAGGTCGACCCGATCCGGCTGCGCCCGCACCCGCACGAGTTCGAGCTCTACTTCGACATCTGAGGTGGAAGTAGGACTGGTACGACCTACGGGGCCGGGGTGACGTGGCGATGAGCACCGAGGAGATCCTGGCCCTCACCCGGAGCGACTGACGGTCACGGCCGGGACCCTCGCCGACGCCAACGTCCTGCTCGACGTAATCACCGAGGGTCCGCCCTGGCTCGACTGGTCGGCGGCGGCATTGGCGCAGGCTGCGGAGTCCGGTCCCTTGTGGATCAACCCGATCATCTACGCGGAGGTGTCCGTCCGGTTCTCGCGCATCGAGGATCTCGAGGCGTCTCCGGCCGAGGACTATCGGCGGGCGCACCTGCCCTGGGAGGCGGCCTTCCTCGCTGGCAAGGCGCTCGCCCAGGACCGACGCAGCGGCGGCACGAAGACCTCCACCCTTCCTGACTTCTACATCGGCGCGCATGCGGCCGTGGAAGACCTCGCGCTGCTCACCCGAGACGGTGGCCGGTACGCGACGTACCTTCCCCACGGTGAGGCTCGTCGCCCCGCAGCGACGAGCCACGGGCGGGAGCTGACCTCCAGGTGACCTTGGCGGGCGTGGATCTGCGCCCGCGCGGCTGGTACGGAAGCCGCCGGAAGCTACCCAGGTGTAGAGCCCCGGCCTGGCGCGTGACCGTGACCCGCGGCCACGAGCGAGGCGCGCCCTGACATCTCGCAGCCGTTCCTCGTCAGCCGGCCGGGCGCATCATCACCCAGCCACGGGGTCCGGACAACGGCAGGTCGACCTGGTGGGTGACCTGGAAGCCGAGCCGCTCGTAGAGCACGACGTTGCGCGGCATCATGGTTTCGAGGTACGCCGTCGTGCCGGCCGCGTCCACCTCGGCCAGGCCTGTTCGCACCACCGCAGACCCGAGGCCCCGACCTTGATGGGGCGGGTCGACGGCGAGCACCCCGAGGTACCACGTCGGCTGCGCCGGTTGCAGCGGGTCGAGGGCATCGCCGAGCGCCTGCAGGCGGCGCACCTCGTCCGGCCGCCAGCCTTCGCCGACCTCCGCCCATCGGCGGTCCTGCTCGGATTGGGCCACGGCGATCCCGCCGGGCGGGTTCCACGACGAGGAGGCGCCGAGCCCGGCGTCGTCGACCCAGACCGCGCCACCCGCGAGCCGCAGGTCCAGCATCAGTCCGAAGAAGGCCGGCGCGCACTCCGCGTAGCGCTCGTCGTCCGACCACAGCCACCGCAGCAACGGGTCGGTCTCGAAGGCCCGGACGGTCCCGCGCAGTGCAACGTCGCGGTCCGCGCGTCGGGCGCAGCGTACGCCGGGGTCGCTGCGCTTTGCTGTGGCCACGAATGGGAGTCTGCCTGAGCGTGCCGACGTATCGTTGCGCGCCGGTCAGCCTGACGGCACGACGTACGACGGCAGCATCATCGCGGTGGCCCGCTCCCACACGTCGAACGAGACGAGTGCGGCCCCCACCTGAGCAGGTTCCGTCCCTTGTTATCACTTATGCTAGGATCTGATAATCGGCGCCGCGGAGTGCATCGGATCGGAGGACGATGGACCGATCCCCTCGGTGGCCTGCGCTCGGCTACGAAGAGCGCAGCTGGCGGAGCCGCCATGACCGAGGCGTCGCCTCCCGCGCTGCGATCCGCCGCCACCAGGGCCGCTACCTCGCCGCGTTGGTGCCCGCGATCGCCGACGCCATCCTCAACCTGCCGTCGGACGTCCTGGCCGCCAGCACCGAGGCGGCGCACGAGGTTGCGCGGTTCGACACCGAACTCGGAAGCGAGATCGCCCCGTTCTCCGCCGTTCTCCTGCGTTCGGAGTCGGCTGCCAGTTCCCAGATCGAGAATCTCACGGCTTCGGCGCGGGCGATCGCCGAGGCGACACTCGGCGAGCCGACGGGCATGAACGCGCGCGAGGTAGTCGGCAACGTCGCGGCGATGGGGGCGGCGCTGTCGTTGGCCGACGACATGAGCGGTGAGGCGATCCTCACGATGCAGCGAGCCCTGCTCGAGCACACCGAGCCAGACCTCGCCGGCAAGTGGCGAACTGAGCAGGTGTGGATCGGTGGATCGGACCTCGGACCGCACCTGGCTGCGTACGTGCCCCCGCATCACGACCACGTGCCCGGGCTGATCGACGACCTCGTCGCGTTCATCGCCCGTGACGACCTACCGGTGCTCGCGCACGTGGCGATCGCGCACGCACAGTTCGAGACCATCCACCCGTTTCCCGACGGCAACGGCCGGACCGGGCGGGCCCTGATGCACGCGATGCTGCGCCACACCGGACTGGTGCGGAACGTCACCGTGCCTATCTCCGCCGGATTGCTCGCGGAGGTCGATCGCTACTTCGACGCGCTCACCGCCTACCGAGCCGGTGACCCGACGCCCATCGTCGAGCGGGTCGCGGACGCCTCCTATGCAGCCGTGACCAACGGCCGTCAGCTCGTCGCCGACCTCCGCGCCGTTCGAGCGTCGTGGAACGAGCGCCTACGGGTGCGTCGGGATGCGGCAGGCTGGCGGATCGCGGACCTGCTGCTCCGCCAGCCCGTCATCAACGTCAGGGTGGTGAGTGCCGAACTCGGGATCGCCCCCCAGAACGTCTACCGCAGCCTCGCTCCGCTCGTCATGGCAGGCATCCTGACGTCCTCGGGGCGACAGCGGGATCGGGTCTGGCGATCCGACGAGGTGCTGCATGCCATCGATGCGTTCGCCCGGCGGGCCGGCCGCCGACGCCGCGGAACTGTCTGAGCCCGAGCCCGTCGCCGGGCGCGAGCACATCTGGGGCATGGCGCTGGTCGGCGGATCCAACACCCGAGCCGGCCCGGCAGCCCGTTCTCCCCGACAACCGTCGGCGCTGCTGCCGGCCGCACGGCCCGAGCGGTGGGGCAGTGGCGCGGCGGCGCGCCTACGCATCGGCGGATGCATGGGTCTCCCCAGCGGCGAGCTCGTCGGTGGTCGCCGGGTTGCGCTGCAGCGCGCTGAGCCGGGTGTAGCGCTGGCCGAGGGTCCACGCCCATGCTCGACCGCTGGCGGCCACCGTGGTGTTCTGGATCGGATGGGTCAGTCGCACGGTGTCCGGGCTGTCGACGGGGGTCAGCAGGAACACCTTGTTGGTCTGCTCCTGGACCCGGCGGCGTTCCGCCAGAGCCCAACGGATGAGCTCGGCCACGCGGATCTCAGCAGCATTGCGACTCGCCCCGAGCTGCTCAGCGGTCTCCGGGTTGAAGGTCACCGCGTCGTAGATCCCCAAGATCCGCGGTATCTCCGGCTTGATCTGCTCGTCGGTGTAGAAGCCGAGGTGGGTGAGTCCGGGCTGAAAGCTTCGGCCCGGCTGGCAGATGTAGGCCGCGCATTGCAGGTACTCGGGGTAGGCGTTCCGGGCCGCGACCACCACCACGTCGTTGTAGTCGAGCAGACCGTCGGCGCGGAACAGGGCCTGCAGCTCCCGCAGCAGGAACACCGTGCGGTCACCTGCCAGGACGGTCGGATCGGACAGCACGACGTCGATCGCGTCGGACAGACCCGCGAAGCTGGCCCACGAGACCCGTGGGTCCCGGAGCTGCCCGATCAGCTCGGGTTCCTGCGGGTCGGGAGTGATCACGATGAGACGTTCGTCCGCGTACGAGCCGTCCAGGTGCTGCAAGTGCCCCCGCAGCTGCGCCCGGGCGAGCGCGTTCCGTTCGGTCTTCACCTCGAACAGCCAGCGCAGGTTCGCGCTCACCGAGGCGTCCGGAACCGTGATGGCGATGGAGTGGTGGGAGGTCGCCTGGTTGGCAAACGTCAGCAGGGTCAACGTGGCCTCCCCGATCGCCGCGGAGAGGATCCGCTCGACCAGGTGCAGGTCGATACGTTCCAGAACAGCGATCAACGAGGAGGTGACCCGGTTCTCACCTGCGCGGTAGGTGGAGAACAGCGGGCTCACCGGCACGGGCACACCGCCTCACGCCTCGTGGTTCTCGACCGCGTCCGGTCACGCTACCCAACGCCATCCACGACCGGACGTCCGCTGACCGCGACCGCGGCTGGATGGTCGGCCGCCCGTGCCCCCAGCGTGGCGGCGGCCAGTCTCGGCGGCAACAGGTCGGCGAACTTCAGCTGCCGCAGTGCCTCGTCACTCACGGACGGTTCGACGCCGCCCGGGCCGGTGCCGAGGACAAGGCGGGCGGCCCGCAGCGCCTCCCGCAGGTCAGCGGCGGCCGCGCCGTCACGCAGCCGGAGGTACCGGTTGTCGAACCGGTCGACGCCATCGACGAGGTCCGGGGCGACGTTGCCCAGAGCCGCGGCGAGCACCGAGTTGGCCCGGGCCCCGGCCCAGGTCCACCACCGGACCTGCCCTCGGTCCTCGACCGCGACCACGGTGGCCGCCGGGTCCACGGTCCGTTCGCTGTCCTCGCGGACCGCGGCCAGCCGTTGCTCGGCCCGCCGCCACAGGACGAAACCCTCGCCCGGCGCCCCGAGCAGGACCCGTCTCATCGCGTCGGTCATCGCGAACGACAGCGGCTGCGCGATGCCCGACCAGCGCGAGGAGCCGCGGTCGGTGCTGGGCTCGACGTACAGCCGGCGGCGCGTCCAGTCGACGTGGGTGACGCTCCAGGAGCGCCCGCCGAGAGAGATCACCAACGGTCCGTCGACGCGACGGGTCAGCACCATCGGGTCCACCGACCCGAGTCGGTCGCGACCCTGGATCACGGCGAACTGCGGGTCGGCGGTGAACACCGACAGCAGCTCCAAGAAGTGCCGCCGGCCGTAGCGACGCTCGGTCTCCGGTCCGATGAACAGCATGCCGGCGTCCCGGTCCAGATGGCCGGTCGACACCAGCCACTCGGCGATCGCGGAGCGCTCCGCCGCCGTCGCCAGCTCCAGCCCGCCCAGCCACTGCGGCCAGGTCACGTCCCCGACCCGGCCCTCCTGCAGGCACAACGCGAGCAGCTGCTGCCCCAGCACGTGCCGCGGCACCGGCGGCGGGGCCACCGGCTCGACGAACCCCTCACCCCACAGCTGCAGCAGCGCGCGGGACTGCAGCAGCTCCTGGTCGGTGGTCGTCAGGAACAGCATGTTCCGCGCGGTTCCCGGTCGGCGCCCCGTCCTGCCCAGCCGCTGCAGGAACGACGCCACCGTCGACGGGGCCCCCACCTGGACGACCCGGTCGAGGTCACCGACGTCGATTCCGAGCTCGAGGGTGGACGTGGAGACGATCACGCAGTCACGGGCCTCCGAGAATGCGGTCTCGGCCCGGCTGCGCTCGTCGACGGCCAGCGAGGAGTGCGACACGTACGTCTCGGTGCCGCGCGCCCGCAGCTCGACCGCCAGCGACTCCACGGTGCGCCGCGAGTCGGCGAAGACCAGCCGCTTCTCCCCGTGGTGCAGCGACGCGATCACCGTGGCCGCATTCGCGACGCCACCGACGAAGTCCAGCCCCACGTCCGCGCCTCCCGGCGAGCCGTCGTCCGCCGTGACGACCTGCCCGGTACGGGTGCCGCGGTTGGACCCCTGCAACCAGCCGAGCAGGGCCTCGGGGTTGCCCACCGTCGCGGAGAGCCCGATGCGCTGCAGCGGCCGCCCGGCCAGGTGCGACATCCGTTCCACGACGGCCAGCAGGTGCCAGCCGCGGTCGTCGCCGGCGAAGGCGTGCACCTCGTCGACCACCACCGCCCGCACGTCGGCGAACATGTCGCGGCGGGTCAGCGTGGAGACGAGCATCGACTCCAGGGACTCCGGGGTGGTGAGCAGGACGTCCGGCGGCTCGAACGCCAGGCGCCGGCGCGCCGAGGCAGGAGTGTCGCCGTGCCAGAGCCCGGCCCGCCGGCCCAGCCACCCGGCGTAGCCGGCGAGCCTGGGCTCGAGGTTGTTCAGCAGCGCGCGCAGCGGGGTCAGGTACAGCACCGACAGGCCCCGCCACCGCTGCTCCTCCATCCGGGACAGCAGCGGGAACACCGCCGCCTCGGTCTTCCCGCCGGCGGTGGGCGCCAGCAGGATCGCGTCGTCGCCGGCCAGCAGCGGGCCGACGGCCGCCTCCTGCAGTGGCCGCAGCGAGCCCCACTGCAGCGTGTTCACGACGTGGTGCAGCAGCGCAGGGTGCAGCCCGGGGAGGCCCGGCGGCCGACTCACAGGTCGAGCTCGACGTCGTCCGGCGACGCCGCCGGCGTGACCGCGGTCCGACCGGCGACGGCGTTGCGCTCGACGTCGGTGAGATCGGCGGCCTGCAGGGTCAGCCGATAGTCACGGCGCGGGTCGAAGTCGGCGAACTGGTCGACCCGGTCGAGCACGTCGGCGACGAGCTTCTTCAGGAACACCCGAGGCGCGATCCCCACCCGGCCGCCGAAGTCACCCACGAGAGCGCGCGCCAGCGTGTCGACGTACGCGTCGTCGACGACCGCCCGCACCCGGGCCCCCTCGGCCGCGGTGATCGCGTACAGGTCCCGGACCCGGCGGCCGAGCTCACCGAGGGACTGGAGGGTGAACCCCGGCAGCCGCAGCTGGGGGGCCCGCGGGTTGTCGAAGCGGGCGTCGGTGCCGAAGTCGGTGGCCAGCCGCTGCGCCAGCGGGGGCAGCCGCTGCATGCCCTGGACTCCGTCGAAGAAGGCGGGGGTGCCGGTGATGACGAGGAACAGCCCCGGGAACCGGGCGCCGTCGACCTCGTCGACGAGCTGTCGCAGGGCGTTCAGTGCCTTGTCGCGTACGTCGCTGCGGACCCGCTGCAGCGTCTCCACCTCGTCCAGCACGAGCAGCAGTCCCGGGTGCCCGGAGTCGCGCAGCACGGTGAGCAGGCCCTGCAGGAAGCCGAGTGCGGCGAAGTGGTCCAGGTCGCCGCGGACCCCGGCGGAGCGGCGTACGGACGCGGCCACGTGCGGCTCCCCGCCGAGCCAGGCGGCCAGCCCGTCGGCGGCAGCCACGTCCCCGCGCAGGCCGGCCTGCCGGTAGCCGCGCAGCGCGGAGGCGAACGACGGCGTCGTGCGGGAGACCTCGTCCAGCCGCCGCTCGACGAGCGCGTCGGCGTCGACGGCTCCCGCGCTCGCGTCGGCGTCGAGGGTCAGCAGCCACGAGTCGAGGATCGGGCGCAGCGCGCTCGGCGGGTACTCCGACGTCGCCAGCTGCTCGGCCGCCCGCCGGTACACCGTCTCCAGCCGGTGCAGCGGGGTCTCGGTCTCGCTGATCTGCACCTCGGCGGTGGCCAGGCCCTGCCGCTTGGCCCGCTCGGCGAGCCACCGCGCGGTGAAGGTCTTGCCGGCGCCGTACTCCCCGCGGATCGCCTTGAACGACGAGCCGCCACCCACGGCCACCGCGAGGTCGGCGTCGAGCGCGGCGCTGAACTGCTGCGTCCCGACCGCGAACAGGTCCAGGCCGCGGGCCGGTACGGTGCCGCGGCGCAGCGCGTCGACGACCTCCCGGGCCCGCCGGGCCGAGACCGCACTCACCCGGCCACACCGAACTGCTCCAGCAGCAACGCCCGGTCGAGGACGACCGTGACGCCGTCGGCGTCCAGGCCGAGGACCGGGTACTGCTCCACGTTGAGCAGCCGCCGCACCTGCGTCAACGCACCGGAGACCTGCACCTCGTTCACGCCGAGCGCCGCCGCGGCCGCGGTGCGACCCAGCCGGTGGTCCGGCGCGGCCAGCAGGGCGCTCAGCAGCGCGTTCACCGCGCCATCGGTGACGACGGTACGGGCGGCCCGGGCGCGCTGCTGGGCGTACACCGGCGAGGCCAGCACCGCCTCGGCCAGCAGGGTCGACGGCCGCGCCGGGGCGGGCTCGGTCTCGTCGAACAGCGTCGGCGTGGTGCCCACCGACGGCGGCCGGGCGTGGACCGCGGCGGCCGCCCGCAGGGGGCCGCGCCACCAGGCCGGCGCCTGCGGCGGCGCCAGCGCCCAGCCGTCGGGGGCGCTGCCCGGGACCAGGACGATGACCGGTACGACGGCCTCGGCCGGGGCTGCCCCGCCGTGGTAGCCGGCCTTCAGCGGGCCGTACCGCAGCGTCTCGTCGACGGCGAGCACCGCGCGGTGGTCGGCGGTGACGACCCGCGGACCCTCGACGAGCACCTCCCCGTCACCGGCGGTGGGCCCGGCGACGGCCCGCGAGCGGTTGCTGCTCGCCTCGACGCCGCGGCCGAGCTGGTGACCCGCTCGGCGTTCGATGACGTGCCCGTGGTCGCTGGTCAGCACGACCGCCCGTCCGGCCCGGCGGGCCCGGGCCAGCAGCGGCCGCAGGTACTTGACCGCGTCGGCGGTCCAGTCGGTGCCGCCCGGGTCGGAGCGGTCGAGCGCGTCGTCGATGGTGTTCAGCACCGCGGCGACCAGCCGCTGTCCGCCGGTGTCGTCGACCGCGGTCATCAGGTCCGGGGACAGGTCGAAGCCGGCGGCGCTGCTGTCCAGGAGCGCCTTGTGCGCCAACGATCCGCTGAGCCCGTACGCCGTCAGCAGCCGGGCGAAGCCGTCGCGCTCGGCCTTCTGCTGGCCGCGGGCGATCTCCCCGGACAGCAGGCTGGCCCGGCTGACCTCGGTGAGCGTCGGCAGGGCGGCGAGCGCGGCCAGCCGGCGTGACCGCCGCTCTGGCAGCGCCTCGAGCCAGCCGTCGGACACCCGCTCGGCGACGTGGTCGGCGATCTCGGTGGCGGCGGCCACGCTCATGCCGTCGAGCACGAGGAGCAGCACGGGGGTCGCCTTCGCCAGCGGCACCGCCACCTCGGCGAGCAGGCGCTCGATCGGCAGCCACTCGGCGGCCGCCGGCGGCCGCCCGCCGTGGGCGGCGAGCGCCCGGGCAAAGGCCAGGTCCTGCGGTGCGCGGCGGGCGCGGACCGCGTCGGTGACCGACGTCAGCCCGATGGCGAGGGCCTCGTCCGGCACCCCGGCCCACGCGTCGGCGTAGGCCCGGTCCACCCAGCCACTGTCGTCGCGGTACGAGTCGACCTGGGCGCCGAGCCCGGACAGCTCCGGCTCCGGCCCGGCCAGCCACCGGGCCAGCCGGACCCCCGCGTGTCCGCGGGCGACCCGCAGGTCGTCGTCCTGCCCGAGGGCGTGGGAGCGCACGGCGGACCAGGCGTGCTCCACGCCGGCCAGCTGCTCGGGCGTGGGCGACCGCGCGGGCCCGGTGGCCGCGCGCAGCGCCCGGCCCAGCCCGACCAGCCGCGCGGTCAGCCCCGAGGCGAGCAGCGAGGACTCCCCCACCAGCGCGTCCGCCTTCAGCGCCGTCACGAGCGCGTCGGCGCGGGCCAGCACCCGGCTCGCGCTGGTGCGGTCCCGGCGGAGCAGGTCGGCGGTGACCGCGACCGACTCCCGCGCCCACGCCTGCAGCTGGTGGTCCCGCAGCGGCACGCCGACGCCCTGGGGGCTCTCCAGCAGCGCGCGCGGACCGGAGTCGGCGGGGGTAGCGGCGATCACCGCGGCCAGCACCCCCAGCGGCAGCACGTCGGCGAGCCGGCCGGCCCGCAGGAGCGGGAGCACGGCCGTGCTCGCCGCGCCGGCCCGCTCCCCCAGCCACTCCAGCGTCGCGTCGACCAGGCTGTTTCCGGAGTCCGATCGCAGCCCGGCCACCGCCGGGACCGCCTCGGCGTCGGCCGTCCACAGCAGCACGCTGCGGGCGTCGATCGGCTCGCCGCCGGTGCCGACGCCGAGCCGGCGGCGGGAGACCGACTCGAAGGCGTGGTCGCGGGTGAGCGCGCCGCTGGGCGCCGCCGGCCAGCCCCCGTCGGGGGTCGCCGCCAGCAGGCCGAGCGCGAGCTCGCGGGAGGTCTGCGGATCGTTGACCAGCCGGTGGTCGATGCCGGACGCGCCGAAGCGCTGCCGGACCGCCTCCCACGGGTCCGGGTGCCGCAGCTTGTTCCACAGCAGGTGCGCGGTGATGCCCAGCCCGAGGTCGGCCTCGTCGCGGTCGGTCAGCACGACCAGCCAGCGCCCCTCGCCGCGCTCGGGCAGCACCTCGCGGACGGCCAGCGCGGACGGGCAGGCGACGACCTGGACCGGGGCGCCGTCGTGGTCGAAGGATGCGGGCCCGTCCCACACCGGGCGGGCCCGCACGCCGAGCACCCCGCCACGGAAGTGCTTGCGGCGGGCCTCGTCGATGAGGGCGCGGACCACCGGGACCGAGGCGACCGCCAGGGTCACGGCCGCTCCACCCGCCACTCCACGACCACCGGCTCGTCGGCGTGCTCGCCCACGAAGGTCCGCAGCGCCTCGACGGCCGCGTCGGCACCGGCTCCCGGCGCCACCCGCACCCGCCCGCCCGCGCCGGGCCGCGGCGGGGATGGAGGTGGCGGCGACGGTGGAGTGGGTCCGCTGACCCACCCGAACACCTCGTCGTCGGCCTTGCGCAGGGCCGGGACGACCGCGTGCACGAGCTCGTCGGCGGCGACCGCGGCCCGCACCCGGTCGAGGATCGCCTTGGCGTCACGTGCGCGCTCGTCGCCGCCGCGTTCGGCGGTCTGCAGCGGGGCGAGCCGCTCCCACCTGAAGCCACGCAGCGCCGCGGCCACCTCGGGGGCGCTGGACAGCGACTTCGCAACGGCCTGGTCGGTCGCCGGCAAGGAGGTGCGCGCCAGCGTCTCGACCAGCGCGACCGGGTTGGGTGCCGCCACCAGCGCCGCGACCAGCCGGCCGGCCGCGTCGGCGGTCGCCCGGCGCCCGGTGGCCGCGTCCACCGGCAGGCCCAGCCTCCGGTAGGCGTCCTCGACGACGGGGACGAGGGCGGCGGCACCCTCACGGAGGCGGGCCGCGTGCTCGCGCACGTTCGTGGCGACGGCGGCGACGTTGGCTCCGGTGAGGTAGGGGTTGCCGGCCACGCCGAACAGGGCGGCGACGCGGGGGACCGCCTTGGCCCAGTCCTCCGCGGCGGGCAGCGGCTCGGGCCGCAGCTCCATGTCGGGGGTGAGGGTGCCGGGGCGCGGCTCGGCCACGATCGGGCCGCCGTGCCGGTACCAGGCCCGGTTCCCGCGGGCGGCCCAGGCACAGATCACCAGGTCGGCGACCTCCGGGCGCAGCCCGTACGCCGGCTGCAGCGCCTCGATCCAGCCGCGGGCCTGACCGACGGTGACGGGCTCGTCGCCGGCCAGGCCGGCCCGGCCCATCGCCCGCTCGAACGCCAGCGCCCACGGGAACCGGTCGTCGGTGAAGTTGAACGCCTGCTCGCCCATGGTGCCGATCTCCAGCGGGCCGGCGACCCGGCGCAGCGGCTCGCGCTCCCGGGGCTCGGGGATGATCCGCCGGTCGGCCACCTGCAGCGCGGCCTCCACCGCGCGCAGCACCGCCGCCAGCTCGGCCGGGCGGACCTCCCGGTCGCCCGGCTCGAAGCGCGGGTGCCTGGGGTAGGTCGAGCCGAACGCCTGGTCGAGCAGGTGGTGGAAGGCCGCATGCAGGTCCGCCCCCACCGGGGCGCCCGGTCGCAACGCCGGGTCGAGGCTGACCAGCACCCGGTCGTGGCGCGGGTCGTCCTCGAGGGTCCCGGCGGTGGGCGCGGCAGCGCCGTACGCCTGCTGCACCGCCTGCCGCAGCCGGGCGCGCAGCGCGTCCCGCTGCGTCTCCAGGATGATCTTCGCCTGGACGCGGTCGGCCTCGGCCAGGTGGTCGGCGTGTGCGGTCCAGCGCTCCCCCGTGCCGCCGAGCAGCCAGTCAAGCACGACGAGCCGGCCGAGGTCGTCCAGCCGCTCGCGGGTCAGGAAGCGCGGCACCCACACCAGGGTGCGGCTCACCAGCCGCTCGGCCAGCTCGTCGAGCCGGTTCAGGTCGTCGCTCGCGGACCGGCCGGCATCGTCGAAGGGGTAGTCGACGACGAAGCGCCAGGTGCCGGGGCCGGCCCGGAAGTGCGCCTCGGTGAGCCAGCTCGCGTCGCGCACGTTGCCGAAGACCACCTCGACATCGCGCCGGGAGCCGCGCCACACGTAGTCGTGGTGGACCACGCCGAGCAGGTCGCCCTGCAGGTCGGCGCCCAGGTCGAGGGCCTCCCAGACCAGCGCCTTGAGCAGCTCGCGGCGCCGGCCGTCGTTGTCCTCGCCCTTGGCCCGGTCGACGACGCCCTCGTAGTCGACCTCGGCCAGCCGTACCCGGATGACCGGGTTGCGGCCCTGCCCGACCTGGATCTCCGGCACCTCCGCGTTCCACCGGGTGATCTTCGACAGCGCCACGGTGGCGTCCTCGCCGGGCAGCGGGCTGACGATCGAGCCGTGGTTGAGCGCGGCCAGCCGGCTGGCGGTGAGCTCCTTCAGCGCCGGCACCTGCGGGGCGATCGCGCTCATCACCAGCGTCTTGGCCAGCCGCTCGTCGGCGTGCACCGGGTGCGTACGCGGCAGCCGAGCCGCCTCGTCGGCGCTGAGGCCGTGCTCGCGCAGGATCACCGGGCGCAGCCTGTCCTCGAACAGCGTCCGTGCCGCGCGGAAGCGGCCGGCCATCTCCGGCGACAGGGCCTGGTCGCCCTCGACGACGAGGTCGAAGACGTCGCCGACGGGGATCACGTCGTCGACGGTGAGCTCGCCGCGCTGGTCGACCAGCAGCTGCTGCATGATCTTCAGCGCGGTGCGCTCCCGCTGCATCGCCGAGGCCAGCGCCCGCAGCGTCGAGACCAGCGCGGGGGAGAACGGGTACGTGCGCCGGAACGCGTCCTGGTCGGCGCCGCGGTGCCGCTCGTCGGTGTTCACCCCGTCGAGCAGCACGTCCCACACCTCCGGGCGGCGGTCCAGCCGGCGGAACGCGTCGTCGAGCACGGCCTGTCCGTCGGGGCCGCTCGGGGCGAGCAGGCGCTTCTGCGCGACGTACGGGAGGTTGTCGTCGCCGAGCACGATGCTGCGGAAGCGGCCCTCCTGGTGCCGGAAAGCCTGCTCCAGGGCCTCCTGCTCGGCCCCGGCCGCGCCGGCTCCGGCGAAGAAGCGGCGCAGGTCGACCTGGCGGGCCACGAACGAGACCAGCGGGACGGCCCGCTCGCCGGAGGCGGACTCGATCAGCTTGGTCAGCTTCTGCGCCTCCCGGCGGAAGAACGCGGTGTCCTTGACCCCGAACGCCAGCCACAGCACCAGCTCGTCGAGGAACAGCACCACCGCGTCGTAGCCGAGGGCCTTGGCATGGCTGCTGATCGCGGCGAGGCCGGAGTCGAGGTCGACGAACTCCGCGTGGGAGGTGTAGGCGGTGAAGAAGGTGCGGACCAGGGCAGAGACCAGTGCCTGCCGGGCCTCGCTGCTCGGCTCGGCAGCCCGGGCGGCGTCGTAGGAGGCCGCCGTCCAGGTGCCCTCACCCAGCACCCCACCCCACGGGTCGCCCACAGCCGCTGCGGACGGCTGGCCGCCGTTGAGCCCGGCCAGGAACGCGTCGTCGCCGAGCTGCTCGCGCAGCCGCTCGGCATCCGCCAGCACCGCCTCGGAGCGGTACACCGCCGGGAGCGGGGCGTCCGGGTGGATGGCGCCCACCTGGGCCACGTAGTGGCCCAGGACGGCCTGCTCGAGGGTCTCCGCGCCGAGCAGGTGGTAGGCCAGCCGCAGGATCCGCCTGTCCGCCAGCGCGGCGTCGTGCTTGGCGATGACGGGTGCCAGCTCCGGGATCGCCCGCGCGCCGGGGTCGTTGCCGAGCAGCGCGTGCAGCACCGCCATGAAGTGGCTCTTGCCGGAGCCGAAGGACCCGGTGAGGAAGGCGGCCCGGCTGGTGCGCTCGGCCAGCGCGTTGCCGACGAGGTCCAGCGCCTGGTCGAAGGCGCCGGCGAGGTCGTCGGTGACGACGTAGTCGTGCAGCGTCGTGGCGATCCGGCCGCGACCCACCCCCTCGGTCAGCCGCAGGACGTAGTCGTCGGCGCCGGCGCTGTCCGGGATCGAGATGACGTCACGCAGGAGGGTGGTCATGGCTGCTTCCTCGGTCGGCCCCTGGTGGGGGTCGGCGGGCGCCAGGCGGCCAGCTGGTCCAGCGTGCGCCCGGCCTGCTGGGCGCGGCGGGTGAGCTGCTCGCGGAAGTACGCCGCGGGGGAAGTGGCGGTAAACAGCGGAGCCTGCGGTTGGGTGTGCCACTGGTCCAGCCAGGGCTGCAGCTCGGCCAGGCCGGCGAGCAGCGGCACGAGGCGCTCGTCGGCCCAGCCGTCGGCCTCCCGCTCCTGCACCAGCCGGGCCAGGGCCAGCGCCTGCTCCGCGTGGTCCCAGCCGGCCCAGCCGATCACCGGGGTCGGGTCGGTGTCCCGCCCGGACGCCGGGTAGCCGATGAACCGCTCCTTCGGCACGTCCAGCTTCCCCCGGTGCGACCAGTACGCCGGCTTGGCGAAGTCGGCATTCGCGTACTTGGGCGGCACCGGGATCGGAGCGACCGGCTCCCCCGCGTCCTCGCGGCGCTGCAGGGCCCAGGTTGCCTCCCACGCCGCGCGCTTGCGCAGCCCGGGCTCCCGGTACCGGTAGGCCGCCAGGAACGGCACCGCCTCACCGTCCAGCAGCCGCACCAGCGAGTCCGTCACCGACACGTCCCGGCGGCCCTCCCACAACCCCAGCACCGACACCAGGTCGGGGTCGCGGGCCACGTCGTCGGCGAGCTGCGCGACGCTGCGTGCCTGCGGCCGGCCCTGCCCGTCGAACCAGAGGTCCCGATGCTCGAGCCGGTCCAGCAACCACGAGCGAAGCGCCCGCTCCTCCTGCTTGGCCCACGGCTCGGCTGCCCAGCGGCGCTTGTGCTCCGGGCGCTCCAGCAGGCGGAGGTACGGGTGGGACTCGATGAGCTCGATCCGCCGCTCCACCAGCTCCGGTACGCCGCCGACCAGTGCGCGGGCACCTCGGTGATCGGCGTCGAGCCGTGCCGGACAAACCACGCGGTCTGCTCGCTCCCCGCGGCGACTTGTCGCGCCAGGACGATCTCGAACGCCCGCTCGCCCAATGCCAACCCCGGAAGGTCATCCCCCCGGTCCGTCAGGTCGTCGTCGACCAGTCCGTAGAGGCGGTAACACTCCCAGTCCAGCTCCTCCTGCTCGGCGACCATTCGTGCCCGGAGCCCCCCGTGCTCGGTCCGCGCTGCGTCCAGCCCGCCGCGTGAGGGAGTACCGAGCGCCACCAGCGCAGCCGGCGTCGACGCCGACAGGCGCTGCGCCAACCCGTCCAGCAGCCGACCGCGCGACACGGGCAGCGCGGCGGGCAACGGATAGTCCTGCAGCGTCGTGCCGGTGAACTCGTAGCGCGGCTCCCACGCCTCGTCGCCGATTCCCCCGCCGATGCCTCCGACCCCCTTGTTGTGGCTGTTCTGCTTGAGCCAGAAGCACGCCGTCGACGAGTTGAGGACGCCGAGCAGTGCGAGGTGCTCGTCCTCGCCCGCACCCTCCGGCAGCTTGATCACCGGCGCGGACTGCTTGAAGACCTTGCCGCCCCGGTCGAGCACGAAGTGGTTGTGCGTCGCCACGAACGCAAACGCGATCGACAGCGGCGTCCGCAACCGGTCGAGAGCAACTTGATGCCACTCCCACCAAGACCGTCCCTCCTGGCGGTAAGTCACCTTCCCGAATGTGGCCCGCGCCCACGTGGTTGAGCGACAAGGCCACATCCATCGGTACACGCCAGGCCAGTCGCCGATCGGCAACAGCCGGTGGTCGTCATAGAGAAAGACGCTGTGGTCGCTGTCGCCTATCACGTAGTCGCGTATCACCTCGCCGACAACGAGCTGACGATGTGCCAGCGACTCCACCCCATGAGTGACGAAGGCCGGTGCCGGAGCCAGGAACACGTCATCAGCATTCGTCTGACCCGTGTAGCCGATGGACGCTGAACCGCCGCCGACCACCCGCCTGCACGACCGTTCGATGATCTCGCGGAGCTCAACCGCGCCGCCGCCCGAGAGCGACCACGGGTGGGTGGCGAGCAGTGAGCGGTCGAGGTCGGTGACGGTGACCCATTCGTCGTTCCAGCCGGGGTCGTCGACGTGCTCGACGATCGACGTCCACACCAGCCCCTTGGCTGCGTCATCGGGCCGCCCGGGCTCGCCGCGGATTCCGAGGATGGCACGGACGGCCGACCCGACCGGCGCGTGGTGGCGGCCGACGATGATGACGGTGGGCGTGCCGTGGCCTGGGATGTAGGCACCTGACGTGTCGGCGACCAGCCGCAGGTCCTGCCTGGCCAGGAACTGCTCGATGAGCTTGGCACCGAACTCCCGCTTCATGAACGAGTTCGAGGTGATCTGCCCGACCCAGCCGGCCCGTTCCCCCGTCTTGGCCAGGCCGAAGAAGCGCTCCATGAACGGCACGGTGAGCGCGTACTGGCGGTGACACGTGGCGTAGCGCTCCCGGTAGGCGGCGTTGAGCGCCTTGTCCTTCACCGTGATGTAGGGCGGGTTGCCGACCACGCAGTCGTACCGGCCCGGCTGCAGGATCTCCCGCAGCGCGGCCAGGTCCTCGGTCGCGTAGGCGAACCCGGACAGGGCCACGTCGGTGTCGAGGTCCATGCCCAGGTCCAGCGCCCGCTGCGCCGACCCGTGCAGCAGCGAGTCACCGACGGCCAGGTGGTAGCGGAACGCAGGGGCATCCTCCAGCCGCGTCAGCCCGCTGGCGCGCAGCGCGGCGAGGGTCAGCCGGAACCGCGCGATCGCCACCGCGTACGGGTTGAGGTCCACCCCGTGGATCGCGTCCAGCGCCGTCTGCACCCGCTCCCGGCGGTCCATCGCCGGCGCCAGCCGGTGCCAGCGGTCCAGCAGCCGCTCGAACGCGCCGAGCAGGAAGTGCCCGGACCCGCAGGTGGGGTCGATCAGCCGGAACCCGTCCAGCGGGCGCTCGGCCAGGGCCGGGTCCAGGGTCCGGTCGAGGATGAACTCCTCCACGAAGACCGGGGTCTGCAGCAGCGCGTAGCGCGACCGGGCCGCCTCCGACAGGTCCTGGTAGAGGTCGCCGAGGAACCGGGTGTCCCACCGCGGGTCGGTCAGGTCCCACACCGGGACGCCGTCCTCGTCGGTCTCCCGCCAGAACCCCAGCAGGGCGGTGACCGCGTCCCCGCCCGGCTCCAGCAGCCACAGCGCGGAGTGCTCGTCCACCAGCCCCGCGGTGGCCGGGAGGTCGGCGAGGTACGCGATCGCCTGACGCAGCCACTCCCGGTCGGTGTCGTCCGGGTGAGCCCGGAAGTACGCCGCCTGCGCGTCCAGCGCCTCCTGCCGCCGTACGCCCGGACCGCGGATCCACACCGGCCGGACCAGGCCGTTGTCCTCGCCGAACCGGACGAACACCGAGACCAGCACCCACGCCACCGCCGCCTGGGTGACCCGGTCGTCCCGCCACTCGACATAGCTCAACCCGGTACGGCCCGCAGCCAGCGCCTCCGCATGGCGCGCCCGCCACGCCCCGTCGGTCTCCGGCCGGGCCGCGCGGACCCGCAGGTCCTCCTCCAGCAGGCCGACCTGACGCTGCAACGGCGCAGTCAGAGCCGGAGTGGCGCTCACGCGGTGCCTCCCGTGAGGGCGAGAGCGGGGTCAGGGGCGATGTCGACCCACTCCCGAGCCAGCCACAGGTACTGCCCGCTGCTCGCCAGCGGCAACGGCCGTCCGTCCAGCTCCGGGCCGGAGCTCTGCCCCAGCAATGGCAGCAGCAGCCACACGGCGCGCGGCCGGCGCCGGCCCAGGTCGGTCCAGGTGGTGAGCAGCTCGAGCCGACCGTAGCGGGCCAGCGGACCGGACTCGACCAGCAGCACCGGGCGGCCGGGGGCGAGGTCCCCGTCGATGGCCGCTCGCAGCTCCTCCGCAACCTCGGGCATGGCACGACGGACCAGCACCTTCAGCCCCTCCGCGTCACGGGTGCCCGGCTCGGCGGCGTCGGCGGCGCGTACGGCGTCCCACGGCACCCCGCCGGCGCTCGCCTGGTCGCGCAGCGCGCCAAGCAGCACCTCCGTGACGTCGACGACGTGCGCGTCGTGCCGCGCCACCAGGGCGTTGCGCGCCCGGTCGACCTGGCTCGCGGTGGTGCCGAGGGCCAGGAACGAGCGGGCCCGGATGCTCTCGGCCAGCCGGGCGTCGACCCGGCCGGCAGCCGGGGGTGGCCGGCTGCCGGGCGGCAGCAGGTAGGTCCCCGTGCGGCTCGACAGGCCCGTCGTGTCCGGCCGCCGGGTCGGCGGCGCGTACACCTTGCGGTCGGGGTCGAACACCAGCCCGAGCGGGCCGAGCAGGGCGTCGAGGGCCGGACGGCCCGGTACCGGCGGCACGGCCGGGAAGCGGGCCCGCACCCGGTCGGCCACCTCCCGCGGGGCCAGCCCGACACCGGCCGCCACCGCACCCAGGGTGAGCCGGACGGCGTCGCCGAGAGCGAGGTCGCGGTCGTGCAGCTCCCCCCGGCCGGACGCAGCGGCCCGGGTGGATGCCTGCGCCGCCACCCTCGTCAGGCGCGCGCCGTCGATCTCGGAGTCGACTGGGGCCACCGCGCGCCACGCGTCCCGCAGCTCGGTCGCGGCCCGGGCGGCCGGGACGACCGGCTCGCCGCTGCTCACCGCGGCTGCCACCAGCGCATCGGCCCGAGAGGCTGCGGCAGCGACAGCATCGAGCGCTTCCGGCGCGGACCCGACCAGCAGGTGCGGGGCAAGGCGGCGCCGGCGGCGGGCCGGGGCCGGCTGCGCGTCCTCGCGTTCCAGCAGGTCGGCGCGGTCGAGCGAGAGCCGCAGCAGCCCCTCGGCCAGCCGCAGCTGGTCGGCGTCGTCGCCGTCGGTGAGGTCGGCCAGCAGCTCGGTCGACGCGGCCACCCCGCCGAGCCCGGCGAGGCTCGCCTGGACCGAGACGAGCAGGTCGTCGAGCAGGTCGGGGGCGGGACCGGGGTGCGACCAGGCCGCCTGCAGGTCGGCCAGGACCTGGCTCACCCGGGCCGGGGTCACCTTGAGGGCGTGGGCGAGCTCGGCGTGGGTGGCGAAGGCGGGCAGCGCACCCTCAAGCCCGAGCAGCAGCCGCGCAGCCTGGCGGCGCGCGGTGGCCCGGCCTCCGCCGGCCGCGACCAGCAGCAGCTCGGCCGCGGCTTCGGGGTCGATGGTGGCGGCCGGCCTGATCGGTCGGACGGTGGGGCTGCCGAGGCGCTCGCGCCAGACCTTGGCCCGGCTGAGGACCTCGTCGCGGGTGCCGACAGAGGCCCCGGCGAGCCACCCGATTCGGGCCGGTTCGATCGCGAGCAGGTCGCCGACGGTGACGACACCCAGCGGCTCCACCGCGGAGAGGGCGCGGGCGGACAGCCCCGCCTCGGTCAACGGGGTCGTCATCGTCGCGGCCGCCGCGCACGCGTCGGCGTCGTCCGGGACGGTGGTGACCACCTGGGTGAACGCGCGGCGCCACTCGACGAGCATGTCCGCCGAGGTGTGGTGACGCCGACCGGCGTCGCGAGCGAGCGCGGTGGTGAAGAAGGCGGACAGCGGCGCGGCCACGGCAGGGTCGAACTGCGACCGGTCGATCGTGGCCTCCGCGCGGACGACCTGCGGGTCCGAGCCGTCGCCGTAGACCGGCGTGGCACCGGCGGCCATCTCGAACAGGGTGACCGCGGCGGCGTACCGCTCGGCCGCCGAGTCCCACCGCGGCCGCTGCGGCGTGCCGAGGAACGGGTCGAGGTACGGGGCGGTGCCCGCCTCGACCGCGGCCGCGCCGGCGCGGGAGAGGGAGAAGTCGAACAGCACCAGGTGCTTGACCCGGTTGCCCGGGTTCTCCCGGATGCCGAGGTTCCCCGGCTTGATGTCGCGGTGGTCGACCCCGGCCTCGTCGAGCGCGATCAGCGCCTCCAGCAGGTCGGCACCCCACAGCTCGAGCCGGTCGAGGGACAACCGGGCCCGGCTGCGCAGCTCGTCGGCCAGCGTACGGTCACCGGCGCTGTCCAGGAGCAGCGCCCGCCGGCCGCCGACGTCGATCGGCCCCTCGACCAGGCGGACCAGCCGGGGATGGTGCAGTGCTCCCAGGACCTCCGCCTCGGCGTCCAGCCGGCCCGACGCCGACGGGGTCAGCGCCACCTTGAGGACCCGCACCGCGCGCACGGCCAGGTGGTCGGTCACGAGCAGCCCGGCCGCCGTGGAGCCCGACCCGAGCCGGCGTACGAGCTCGAACCGGCCGCCGAGCATCGTCCCGGGCGCGACGTCGAGCGGGTCCGGGTCGACCTCGGCAGCCGGCGCCGACACCTCGCGCTCGGCCAGGGCGAGGTGCTCGAGGAAGGCGGGGATGTCGGGGAGCCGGCGGCTGACCTGCGGCCGGGTGGCCTGCAGGACCAGGTCCCGGACCTCCCGGCCCACCTCGGGGAGGTCGGCCGCGACGTCGATGCCGTCGTCGCGGGTGAGCCGGTCACGCAGGGCGCTGCGGTCGTCGGCCGGCGCCCGCCCGGTGAGCACGAAGGAGGCGAGCGCGCCGAGGGCGAACAGGTCGAGACGCACCCGGTCGGCGGTGGGGTTGGACAGCCCCTCGGGGGCCTGGTAGGCGGCGACCCGGTTGGCGGCGTCCGGGTCCTCGGCCGGGTTCATGATCGCGGCGAGCCGGGTCAGCGCCGTCGTCGTGGCTCGGGTCGCGATGTCCCGCCCGGCGACCTGCCACCCGCTGATCTGGACGTGCACCCGGCCGTCGGTGCCGCGGTGGGCAAGCACGGCGGTGGGTGTCAGCCCGCGGTGGACGACGTGGTTGCGGTGCGCGTAGCCCATCGCCTCGGCCAGCCCCCTGATGATCTCCAGCCGGTCGGCGATCGTGACCTTGCCGGCCTCACCGAGCAGCCACAGGTCGAGTCGTTGCCAGGCGTCGTCCCTCGGGTAGACCAGGCCGGGGCCGAGCTCGCCGTCGACGATGTCCCTCGGAACGAGCAGCGACTCGTGCCGCAGCTGGCGGGTCAGCTCGTACTCCCGGCTCGCCCGGCGGGCCACCTGCTGCCGCTCGTCCGTGGCGGCGCCGGGGGCGGACACGAAGAACCGGATCGTGGCCGGGTCGCGGGAGACCCGCTGCTCGGCCGGCCAGTCCTGCCAGCCCGCACCCTCCGCCTCGGGCGCGCCGACCAGGCGCCAGGAGCCGAACTCGCGCTCGCGGCGCTGCGCGAAACCGATCCTGTCGATCAGGCTCAGCAGCAGGCGGCCGTCGTCCTGCACGGTCCGCGGCAGCTCCCCACCCGGCGGGGGCTCGAGCAGCCGGCGGCTGATCCCCGGCAGGCGCGAGGTCCGGGTCGCGGTGTCCAGCCCGAACAGGTCGGTCTTGTCCGGCTCGGACAGCTCGCACACGAACTGCGGGTGGTGCAGGAACACCGACTGCTGCACGTACGGGAGGACCTCGCGGGCGTTGGGTCGGTTCGCCGCCCGGATGCTCGCGCGCAACCCGTCGCGCAGCAGACTGGCCAGGCGCTGGGCCTTGCGCCGGGCCAGCATGACCGGCGAGTCCTCCGGGGGGTGGCCGGGCCGGAGCCAGCGGTAGGCGTTCCCGCGCAGGATGCCGGAGTAGTACTTCAGCTCGACCAGGTGCAGCCGACCCTCGCCGAGCACGAGCAGATCGACCTCGTGCCACTTGCCCTGGGAGTCCTGGAACTCGAAGTTGGACCAGGCGTGGAAGGGCGTCCGGTCGGGCAGCAGGGCTCGGACGATCTCGAGTCCCGCGCGCTCGTGCGGGAACTCCGACGGAGTCACCTCGACCCATCGGCGCCCCACGTCCATGAGCTCCCGTCCCCCGCCGCGGCTACGGTGTGTGGCCCCATCCTGCCAACTCGTCCCGATGACGGGGCCGCGGGTCGACGCAACGGCTTTCCGATCCCGGCGACCAGGACGGCTACCGGCGCCGCAGGACGGCCCAGGTGAACGCCTGCACCGCCCCGCGCGGCGTGACGTGCTCCTCGCGCTCGGCGTGCTCGAGGACGAAGCCGGGCCCGAGCTCGGCGGAGAGGCTTGCGGCGTCGTAGCGGCGCACCTCGAGACCGGAGCAGTGAGTGGGCCCGTCGGGCGCGAATGTCGCGAGGACCATCGCTCCCCCGGGTCGTAAGGCGCGCTCGGCCACGGCCCGGTAGCGGCTGCGGTCCTCGGAATCGGTGAGGAAGTGGAAGACGGCCCGGTCGTGCCAGACGTCGAAGGTCCGCTGGGGCCGCCACTCCAGCACGTCGGCCCGGACGAGCCGCTCCGCCCGCCCCGCCGCCGCGAGCCGCTCGTCGACGGCCTCGAGCGCGCGTGCCGAGACGTCGACCACGCTCACGTCGGCGTAGCCGAGATCGAGCAGCCGGTCGACGAGGCGCGCGTCACCGCCGCCGACGTCCACCACCGAACCCCCGGTGCCGGTCGCCGAGGTCACCAGCCGCAGCGAGACGGCCGGCTCGGACTGGAACCAGCTCACTGCGTCGGACGGCGTGGACTCGCGCACCCGCTCCCAGTGCTCCCGCCGAACATCGCGGGCTCGCGGCATCACCGGCAGACGCAGCGTCGCTCAGGCGGCATGCCGCTCATCACCGGCGTGTCGTGCATGCCACCGGCAGACCACGTGATCGTGCCGCAGTGACGGCGAGGGCGCGGGGCTGCACATCGCTAGACGACCTCCGCGGCGCCTTGATCATGCGGCCACAATACCCCCCGAGGTATCTCCGGCCGGGCAGGCCGCGTGGCGGCGACAAGATCCGGTGCGTGCCCGCCGTCCGGTCCCCGCCACGTCGGCCGAAGAGCCGATGGCAAGGCAGGTTGCGGCGGGGGACGCTGATGCGTGACGGGGATCGTTCACGTCGGGTCAGGGGGGAACCAGGCCCGCGGTGGTCGGTCCCCGTCACTGTGCGCGAAGACAGCCTCAGCGCGCGCCGAGCAGGTGCTCCACGGCGAGCTGGTTGAGGCGGACGTAGCCCAGCCCTGGCTCGCCGGCGACTTCGGCGTCGAAGTCCTCCCACGCGCTGCGGTCGGCGAGCAGCTCGTCGGAGGTCTCCCCCGCTGCCAGCGTCGGCGTGGCGAGCTCGCCGACGCGCGCGGCGGCCAGCGCCTCCTGCACCTCCGGATCGGCGCGGAACGCCCGCGCCCGCTCCTTGAGCAGCAGGTAGGTCGCCATGTTCGCGGCCGCTGACTCCCACACCCCGGTGCTGTCCTCGGTGCGGGCCGGCTTGTAGTCGAAGTGCCGCGGACCGTCGTACGCCGGCACGCCGTCCAGGCCGTGCTCGAGCAGGTCGACGAGGAAGAACGCGTTGAGCAGGTCGCCGTGGCCGAAGACGAGATCCTGGTCGAACTTGGGCCCGCGCTGACCGTTGAGGTCGATGTGGAACAGCTTGCCGTGCCACAGCGCCTGGGCTATGCCGTGCACGAAGTTCAGCCCGGCCATCTGCTCGTGCCCGACCTCGGGGTTGACCCCCACCATGTCGGCGTGCTCGAGGGTGGAGATGAACGCCAGCGCGTGGCCCACGGTGGGCAGCAGGATGTCGCCGCGCGGCTCGTTGGGCTTCGGCTCGATCGCGAAGCGCAGCCCGTAGCCACGCTCCTTCACGTAGGACGCGAGCAGGTCGATGCCCTCGCGGTAGCGGTCGAGCGCCGCCCGGACGTCCTTGGCGCCGTCGCTCTCCGACCCCTCGCGGCCCCCCCAGAACACGTACGTGCTCGCGCCGAGCTCGGCGGCCAGGTCGAGGTTGCGCATCACCTTGCGCAGCGCGTAGCGGCGTACGGCACGATCGTTGCTCGTGAACCCGCCGTCCTTGAACACCGGGTGGGTGAACAGGTTCGTGGTGAGCATCGGCACGACCAGGCCGGTCTCCTCCAGGGCCGCTCGGAACTTCGCGATCTGCTCCTCCCGCGGCGCGTCGGCGGTGCCGAACGGCACGAGGTCGTCGTCGTGGAAGGTCACCCCCCAGGCGCCGAGGTCGCACAGTCGGTGAACGGCCTCGACCGGGTCGAGCGGCCGGCGCGTCGGGTCGCCGAAGGGGTCGCGAGCCGGCCAGCCGACGGTCCACAGCCCGAAGCTGAAGTGATCGGCCGGGGTCGGCGTGACGGTCATCGGTGCCTCCGCTGGGGGCCGTCCTGCTCCTTTCGACCCTAGTCGCCGCGTGCTCGCCGACCGGCCGCGGCGGCGGGCTGCTCGCTGCCTGCCGCCCGGGGCGGGCAGCGGTCAGCGACGGGAACGGGCCCGCCCACGACGCCGCCTGCTCGAGGTCTCGGCATCCAGGTCGATGCGCCGGTACGGCTGCCCGTTGCGGGCCAGCCGGCGTCCGACGGCCATCCACGGGGCGAGCGCCTCCCGGAGCTGCCGTGCGTTGTCGGCGCTGAGGTCGATCTCATAGCCGACACCGTCCAGGGAGAAGGTCACCACCTCGTCCGCGGCCGAGCCGTCGGTGTCGTCGGTGTGGGTCACGATCTGCTTGGTCGCCACGGCCTGCTCCAGGTGCGGGGACCGCGCGGACGTGCGGTCCGGACGGGTACAGCCTGCCGTACGCGCTGCCGCCACGTCGCCCGACCCGCAGCATCCTCGAGTCGCCCGCCGATGAATCCCGCCTCTGGACCGGCCGCGACCGGCACTGCGATCCTGCGCCTTGGGCCGCTCCTGAGATGCTGGGCCACGACGACGTACGTGGCCACGGCCCCGATCGGAGGCTCAAGGCCGTGACGGCGAGCGCGGCGGCCAGCGCCGCGGCGAGCACCGCGGTGGTCCGGCGCCGGGCCCGTGCTGGTGCCGCCCACGTCGTATGCGTAGCGGCCACAAAGGCGGAAATCTGAAAGTGCCGGTCGACCCGTCAGCGGCATGCCGACGACGTGATCGAAGGCTCCTACAGAAGCGGTCCGTTCGAGGATCCGCTCACGGGACGGTGCTAGCCCCAATACCGTTCAGTTAGAGCTGACGGACGCGGTAGGTCGGTGAGTGCGCGGGCTGCGGCCAGTGGGCGTGATGCGCCCGTTTGACGTGCCACTTGACGTACTTGCGTTTGATGACCCTGGGTGCTGATCGCTG
>JBBRVP010000003.1:0-156360 GCA_038246785.1 Jiangellales bacterium | reverse complement strand
CGGGAACACCCGCGTCAGCACCCCCACCGACACAAGATCCGACAAGCGACGCTCGGTCTCCGGCTTCTTCCATCCAGCACGCGGCATGCCACCAAACTACACCGTTGGCATCTTAACTGAACGGTATTGGGGCTAGCGCGATCGGCAACATCTGCGCATGCCCACCGCCACCTGGGTAGTACTGAGGTAGTATTGCGGTATGAAGCTCAGTGTCAGTTTGCCGGACGAGGATGTGGCCATTCTCGACGAGTTTGCCCGTTCCTCCGGTCTCCGCTCCAGGTCGGCCGCGTTGCACCACGCTGTGCGCATGCTGCGCCTGCCCGAGCTGGAGCAGGACTATGAAGCCGCGTGGCAGGAGTGGGAGGCATCAGGCGACCAGGCGGCGTGGAGTGTGACCGCGGCCGATGGGGTCGCCGATGCTGCGCGGTGAGATTCGGCTCGTCGATCTGGACCCTGTGCGCGGAAGCGAGGCGAGCAAGCGACGTCCGGCAGTGATCGTCAGCAACGATCGCGCCAACGCGATCGCGGCTCGGCTCGGGCGCGGAATTGTCACCGTCGTGCCGGTCACCAGCAACACCGACCGGATCTTCCCGTTCCAGGCGTTGCTGCCCGCGGCCGCGACGGGGTTGCGACTGGACTCCAAGGCCCAGGCCGAGCAGGTCCGCTCGATCGCCGTCGAGCGGCTGGGCGCGGTTCTCGGGTGGGCTCCTGCGGACGTCATGGCGAAGCTCGACGACGCACTACGCCTCCACCTGCAGCTGTAGCGAACCTGCCGTGACAGAGCGGATCCCCGTCGTGTGCCGGGGCTGCCTCTCTTGCGGCAATGCTGGTGAAGGGTCTTGCTGATGGCGTCGGGCACTGCCCGATGCCCGAGCCGTCCGCGTTCTGCGGATGGCCGGACCAAATTCTGGCTCCTGCCGTTCCCGTGGCGGGTTGAGGGTGCGCTGAGCGCGACACGCCGTGCCCCGTCTAGGTTTCTGGACTGTCGAGGTTCAGCAACCACAGAGCGGAGTATGGCGTGCGCACGGCCAGGGTATGGCGGCGGTTGCTCGGGGTCGAGCACACGGTGATCGAGGCGGTCCAGCTCGAGCAGAACGGCACCGAGGAGGAAGTGCTGGTGGGCCGGGTCCGACCGACCCGCTCGCGACAGCAGCGTTGCTCGCGGTGCCGGCGGCGCTGCCGCGGCTACGACCGGGGGGATGGGCGGCGTCGCCGGCGGGCGGTGGATGTGGGCACGGTCAGGGTGTTCCTGGAGGCCGCCGCGGGTGGCCTGCCCGGAGCATGTGGTGGTGGTCGCCGCGGGCCGTGGGCTCGGCCGGGAGCGCGGTGCACGACCGGCTTTGAGGACACCTGCGCGTGGCTGGCCGGGCACGCCGACCGGCTGAACGGGCTGCGCCGGATCGGCATCGACGAGATCGCGCACCGCAAGGGTCAGCGCTACCTGACCGTGGTCATCGACCACGACACCGGCTGGCTGATGGCTGCTCGTGGACGACCACGTGCAGCAGACCAGCACCCGCACACTCACCCAGCGCTGGATGCTGCCGGACGACGTCTCCTACCGGCTCACCCGCACCCGCGCAGACCAGGTCACCGGCCAGGGGCCGCGGCTCAGCGTGCTCGCTCTCGGGGGGCACCCCGCGTTGCGGATCCGGCAGGGGTCGATGCACCCGCTGGTCGGCTGGCGCAGCAAGTCGTACGGGACGGTAGAGCCCTCCCCGACCCTGGAGCCGAGCCGGCGCGCGCCGACCTGGCACGTGGCCACGCTGCTCGTGCCCCGGCCCCACGACGCCGACGCCGGTCGGTGTCGGTGCGAGACGTGTCGCTGTCGGCGACCGGCGTCAACGTCACGGTGTCCACGCCGGCAGGCGTGGAGCGGATCGCCGTGCGCCCACACTGGTTCGCGTCCCGCATCCTGCGCTGAGCGGGACTCAGCGGCCGTACAACACCTGCTCCACGACCCGGCGGGCCCGCCGGGTCGTCCGTCGGTAGTCCTCCACGAAAGCCGTCGTGTGCTCGGCCCCGTAGCCGAGCAGCTGGGCCACCTTCCCCAACTCCCGGACGTCGTGCGGCAACTGGTCGGTGGGCCGGCCGCGCAGCAGGACGCTGGCGTTGCGGGCGCGGGTGGCCAGTCGCCACGCGGCCGCCAGGGTGTCGCGGTCCCCCGTGCTCAGCAGGTCGGCGTCCACCGCGGCGTCGAGGGCGGCCAGGGTCCGGGTGGTGCGCAGACCCGGCATCCGACCGGCGTGGCGCAGCTGCAGCAGCTGCGCGGTCCACTCCACGTCGGCCAACCCGCCCGGACCGAGCTTGGTGTGCGTCCCGGGATCGGCTCCGCGCGGCAGCCGCTCGGCCTCGACACGCGCCTTGAGGCGTCGCACCTCGCGTACGTCGGCCGTGGCGAGACCCTCCGCCGGCCAGCGCAGCGGGTCGACGAGGGCGATGAAGCGCTCCCCCATGTCGGTGTCGCCGGCGACCGGCTCGCAACGCAGGAGGGCTTGCCGTTCCCAGACCAGGCCCCAGCGTTCGTAGTAGGCGGCGTACGAGGCGAGGGTGCGCACCAGCGGCCCGCTGCGGCCCTCGGGACGCAGGTCGGCGTCGACGGGCAGCGCCGGCTCGGGAGAGGGCATCGACAGCAGCTGGCGCATCGCGTTGGCGACGGCGAGGGCTGCCTCACCGGCCGCCTCCTCCTCGGCGCCCGGGAGCGGGTCGTGGACGAACAGCACGTCCGCGTCGCTGGCGTAGCCCATCTCGTGACCACCGAGGCGGCCCATGGCGAGCACCGCAAGGCGCGTCGGCAGGGCCCCGACACGTGCCTCCACGTCGCGCACGGCCGCCTCGAACCCCCCGGCCAGCGTCGCCTGCGCGACGGTGCTGAGCCCCTCGCCCACCTCGGCGATATCAAGCAGGCCGCACACGTCTGCGACGGCGATGCGGAACAGCTCGCGGCGGCGCACCGCGCGGGCACCGGCGGCTGCCCGGTCGGGCTCGCTGTGCCGACCGACCGCGGCGTGCACCTCCGGCTCGAGGTCGGCGCGGGTGCGCGGCGACAGCTCGGCGTCGTCGCCGAGCATCGCGACCGCCTCGGGTGCGCGTAGCAGCAGCTCGGTGGCCCAGCGGCTCGAGGCGAGGACCCTTGCCATCCGCTCGGCGGCGGCGCCCTCGTCGCGCAGCAGTCGCAGATACCACGGCGTCTCGCCGAGCGCCTCGCTCACCTGGCGGAAGCCGAGCAGACCGGCGTCGGGGTCGGGCGCGTCGGCGAACCAGCCGAGCAGCACCGGCAGCAGCGTCCGCTGGATCGCGGCGCGTCGGGACAGGCCGGTGGTGAGCGCCTCGAGGTGGCGCAGGGCACCGGCCGGGTCGGCGTAGCCGAGCGCCTCCAGGCGCGCCCGCGCCGCATCCGGCGTGAGCCGGGCGTGGTCACCCGGCAACCGCGCCACGGCAGCGAGCAACGGGCGGTAGAACAGCTTCTCGTGCAGCCGCCGCACCTCGCGGGAGTGGCGGCGCCAGGTCTCCTCGAGCTCGGCGCCCGGGTCGGCTCGCATACCGAGCGAGCGGCCGAGCCGGCGCAGTTCGGCGGGCGCCGTGGGCACCACGTGCGTGCGACGCAGCCGCTGCAGCTGGATGCGATGCTCAAGCGCGCGCAGGAAGCGGTAGTCACGGTCGAGCTCGCCGGCGTCGGCTCGGCCGACGTAGCCGCGCGTCGACAGCTGTTCGAGGGCGGCCAGCGTCGTCGGGCTGCGCAGGAAGACGTCGCCGCGGCCGTGGACGAGCTGCAGCAGCTGCACCGCGAACTCGACGTCACGCAAGCCGCCAGGACCGAGCTTGAGCTCGCGATGCGCGTCGGCCGGGCGGATGTGCTGCTCGACGCGGCGGCGCATGGCGCGTACGTCGTCGACGAATCCGTCCCGGTCGGCGGCTGCCCAGACCAGCGGCGCGACGGCGTCGACGTACGCCCGCCCGAGCTGCTCGTCGCCGGCGACCGGCCGGGCCTTGAGCAGCGCCTGGAACTCCCAAGTCTTCGCCCAGCGGTCGTAGTAGGCGAGGTGGCTGGCGAGGCTGCGCACGAGGGGGCCGCGCCCTCCCTCGGGTCGCAGGCCTGCGTCGACCGGCCACAGCGTGCCCTCGCCGGTGTGGTCCGCGCAGATCCGCATCAGCCTTGTGGCGAGGTCGGTGGCGGTGCGCAGCGCCGCCCCTTCGTCACCGCCGGGCATCGCCTCGGCGACGAACACGACGTCGACGTCGCTCACGTAGTTGAGCTCGCGCCCGCCGCACTTGCCCAATGCCACAACGGCCAGCCGGCACGCTTCTGCCGCGCCCGCGCCACCGTTCGGGCCTGCCGCACCGGCCACGACCTCGGCGCGGGCCACGGCCAGCGCCGCCTCCAACGCCGCCGCGGCGAGGTCGGCGAGCTCGGCGGCCACCTCGGAGAGCAGCTGCTTCGGCGCCGGATGGGCCAGGTCACGCCCGGCGAGGGCGAGCAGGTGGCGGCGGTAGCCGACGCGCAGCGCATCGCGGCCCGGTCCTCCGCCGTGGGCCGCGACGGGTAGCGCGTCGTCGGGATCGGCACCGACGGCTCCCAGCAGCCGTGCGCGCAGCTGCTCCGGCGTGGGCGGAGCGGCGTCGGCCAGCGCCGTCCAGTGCGCAGGGTGGCGGGCCAGGTGGTCGCCCAGCGCCGCCGACGAGCCGAGCACGGCGAGCAGCCGGTCGCGCGTGGTCGAGCCGGAGCGCAGGGTCGCCCGCAATGCCGCGACACCGCCCGGCGCGCTCGGCGTCCCCGGCAGGCCCTCGAGCAGGCGCACCGTACCCAAGAGTGCCTGGTCCGGATCAGCGGTGGCGGCCAGCGCGGTGACCAGGCCGTCGTCGGCGACGTCCTCGAGCGGGTCGAGCAGCCCCGCCAGCGCGGGGTCGGCGAGCAGCCGCTCGGCCCGGCCGGCGTCGGCGAACCCGAGCCGGGCCAGCCGGGCGGCGACGCTGTCGGCCCGGCCGCTGTCGGCCCGGCCGCTGTCCGCCCGGCCGCTGCTGGTCGCGCCGGCTGTCACGCCGTCGACCGCCCCCGACCGACGAGCCCGGCGAATCGCTCGACCACCGGTCGCCAGATCTCGTCCAGCTCGGCGTCGCGGGCGGCGAGGCGGCGCAGCTCGGCCTCGAGCACCAGCCCGTCGGCGGCACCTGCCTCCGGGTCGGCCTCGACCCACGACCGGAAGCCCTCGACTGTCACCTCCGGGTGGAACTGCACGCCCCACGCGGTGCCGGCGAGCCGGAACGCCTGGTACGGGTACGACGCAGCCTCGACGAGCCACTCCGCGCCCGGCGGCAGTTCGACGACGGCGTCCTGGTGCCAGTGGACGACCGGCTGGCGCGGTCCGAGGCCGCCCAGCAGCGGGTCGTGGGCGGCCTCCGCGCGCCACACCACCTCGCGTACCCCGATCTCGGCGCCGGCGGCGCCGCGCTCGACCCGCCCGCCGGTGGCGACCGCCAGCAGCTGGGCGCCGAGGCAGACGGCGAGCACCGGTACGGCACTCTCCACGGCGGACACCAGCAGCGCCCGGGTGTCGGGCAGCCACGGCCACAGCTGGTCCTCCCAGGCGGCTGCCGCGCCGCCGAGCACGACCAGACCGGCGTAGCCGTCGATCCGGCGGGGCACCGGCCGGCCGGCATAAGGCGCCAGCACGTCGACGTCGAGCCCCGCCTCGCCCAGCGGCGCGGCGAACCGACCCAGCCCGGCGTCCGCCTCGTGCTCGACGACGAGCAGCCGCGGTGCCTCGACCCTCCCGGCCTCCCTCACAGCACCGGCAGCATGCGGGTGCGCTCGTAAGGGGTCACCTGCCGGCGGTAGTCCGCCCACTCGGCGCGCTTGTTGCGCAGGAAGAACTCGAAGACGTGCTCGCCGAGGGTCTCGGCAACGAGCTCGCTGCGCTCCATCACCTGGATCGCGTCGGTGAGGCTGCGCGGCAGCGGCTCGATGCCCAGCGAGCGGCGCTCGTTCTCGGTGAGCGCCCACACGTCGTCCTCGGCACCCGGCGGCAGCTCGTAGCCGCCCTCGATGCCGGCGAGCCCGGCCTCGAGGATCACCGCCAGCGCGAGGTAGGGGTTGCACGCGCTGTCCAACGCGCGGAACTCCACCCTGGTCGACTGGTCCTTGCCCGGCTTGTACATCGGCACCCGCACCAGTGCCGAGCGGTTGTTGTGCCCCCAGCAGATGTAGGCGGGCGCCTCGGCCCCGCCGACCAGCCGCTTGTAGGAGTTGACCCACTGGTTGGTGACGGCGGTGATCTCTGCGGCGTGCCGGAGCAGGCCGGCGATGAAGGCGCGGCCGACCTTGGACAGCTGATACTCCCCGCTCGCCTCGTGGAAGGCGTTGCGGTCACCCTCGAACAGCGACAGGTGCGTATGCATCCCCGAGCCGGGGTACTGGGTGAAGGGCTTGGGCATGAACGTCGCGTAGACCTCCTCCGACAGCGCGACCTCCCGGACGACGTGGCGGAACGCCATGACGTTGTCGGCCGTGGTGAGCGCGTCGGCATAGCGCAGGTCGATCTCCTGCTGCCCAGGCCCGCCCTCGTGGTGGCTGAACTCCACCGAGATGCCCATCGCCTCGAGCATGGTGATCGCCGAGCGCCGGAAGTCGTGCGCAACGCCGTGCGGGGTCATGTCGAAGTAGCCCGAGGCGTCCGCCGGCTCCGGCTCCTGCCCGGGCGCGGGAAGCCGGCGCAGCAGGTAGAACTCGATCTCGGGGTGCGTGTAGAAGGTGAACCCGAGGTCCGCCGCGCGGCCCAGCGCGCGCTTGAGCACGTGCCGCGGGTCGGCGTACGACGGGGAGCCGTCGGTCATGAGGATGTCGCAGAACATCCGCGCCACCGCCTGCTCCTGGCCGCGCCATGGCAGCACCTGGAACGTCGAGGGGTCCGGCTTGGCGATCATGTCGGCCTCGTAGACCCGGGCGAAGCCCTCGATGGCCGAGCCGTCGAAGCCGATTCCTTCGCCGAACGCGCCCTCGAGCTCGGCCGGGGCGATGCCCACGGATTTCAGCGTCCCCAGCACGTCGGTGAACCACAGCCGCACGAAGCGGATGTCGCGCTCCTCGAGGGAGCGGATGACGAATTCCTGCTGCCTGTCCACGGTGGCAAGTCTGGCAGAGCACCGGGCGACCTGTGGGTGCTCGTTCCGCGGCCGCCAGGCGGGTCGAGCACTTCGAGCCGCGGGCCTACTGGCCGCGGCTGCACCGCAGCGATCCGGTGCCTCCGGCGACCGGGCGAAGGCGCGCGGTCTCGCTCCTGCGCGTCGCACCCGATCGGCTGACCAGGCTTGCGAGGATCGCCTTCGTGCCCGTGAGGTGGACCGCTCGGCTACTGCCGCGGCAGGACCAGGTGCTGCCGGAGGGGCTCGGCACCACCGACTGGGTCCGCGCCGCCGCCGCGACGCTGGCGACCTTCGCGCTCGCGGTGCTGGTGCGCCGCCTCGTCCGGCGAGCTCTGCAGGGCGGCGACTCCGACCCCAGTGCCGGCCGGGTCGCTGCCCGTTTCGCGTCCCTGGTGGTCGTCGCGGTGGGGCTGGTCTACGTCTTGGTGTCCCTGGGAGCCCGCATCGGACCGCTGCTCGGCGCCCTTGGCGTCGGTGGCATCGCGCTGGCCTTTGCGCTGCAGGACATCCTGCAGAACTTCGTGGCCGGGCTCCTGCTGCAGCTGCGCCGCCCCTTTCACCGCGGCGACCAGGTCAGCCTCGGCGACTACGAGGGGGTCGTGCGCGATGTCAACCTGCGGACGGTCGAGCTGCTCACCTACGACGGGCTGGTGGTCTACCTGCCCAACGCCCAGGTGCTGCGGGACCCGATCGTCAACTACACCCGCACGCCGCTGAGCCGGACCGAGCTGAGCGTCGGCGTCACCTACGACACCGACCTGCCCCGCGCCCGCGCCGTGCTGGTCGCCGCACTCGCCGAGATCGAGGGCGCTGCTGAGGTGCCGGCCCCCGAGGTCTGGGCGAAGGAGTTCGCGGACTCATCGATCGTCTTCGCGGTGCGCTACTGGCATGGCAGCGACATCGCCACCCGGTGGCGGGTCCGCAGCGAGGTGGCCATGTCGGTCAAGCACTCGCTCGACGCCGCCGGGATCACGATCCCGTTCCCGCAGCGCACGGTCTGGTACGCCGGCCCAGCCGGGCCTGACTCGCCCTGAGCCCGCGAACGGCCAGCCTGGCCAGCGCCGGCGGCGCCGGCGGTCACGACCGGCGCGCGTACCAGGCCGTGGCGGCGATGTAGGTGAGTCCGGCGACCGCGCCGAGCCAGCTCCACGGGGCGCCGTCCTGCCCTCGCGAGATCTCGACGAGGAAGGCAGCGATGATCACCGTGATGAGGACGTACGCGGTCGCCGTGTTCGCCCGCGCCTGGATGAGCTTGCCGCGCTCGTCGGCGCTGTCGCCGCCGAGCAGGCCGACGGTCTCGCTGCGCCGCCCGAGCACCACGAGGACCGCGGAGTAGGCGAGCATGATGGCAAGCGCGATCACCGCGCCGGCCCAGTCCCCGCGCAGTCCGAAGACGGCGAAGAAGACGATCCCCATGGCGATCCCGAACACGGGAGTCGCCCACCGTTCGGCGTTGCTGCGTGCCACGTCACCGCTCCTCGTCGTCGACATGGAAGACCTCCTCGATCGTGTGTCCGAAGTAGCGGCACAACCGGATTGCCAGCGGCAGCGTCGGGTTGTAGCGGCCGGTCTCGATCGCGTTGACCGTCTGCCGCGAGACCCCGAGCAGCGCTGCCAGCTCGCCTTGGGACAGCGCCGCCGCTTCCCGGAGCAACCGCACGTCGTTGCGCATCGCTGTCAAGCATGCTTGTCACCTCAAGCATCTGTCAAGGGTGCTTGACAGGTCCGTTCTCACTACGCTGCCCCCGTGCCGCAGCTGCGACTGGCGTTGGCCCAGGTGAACCCGACGGTCGGTGACCTCGCCGGCAACGCCGAGCAGGTCGTGCAGTGGTCCCGACACGCGGTCGAGCGGGGCGCCCACCTCGTGGCGTTCCCGGAGATGCAGCTGACGGGTTATCCCATCGAGGACCTCGCGCTGCGGCGCTCGTTCGTGGACGCCTCGCGAAAGGCCCTCGACGCGCTGGCGGTCCGGCTGGGCGATGAGGGACTGGGCGAAACCGCCGTCGTCGTCGGCTACCTCGACCGGCTCAGCGGAACCGACGGCAGGCAGGTCAGCCCCGGGGCGCCCAAGGGTTTCCCCGTCAACGCGGCGGCGTTCCTGCACGGAGGCCGTGTCGTCGCCCGCAGCGCCAAGCACCACCTGCCCAACTACGGGGTCTTCGACGAGTTCCGCTACTTCGTGCCGGGGAACACCCTGGACCTGGTGCGCGTGGACGGAATCGACGTTGCCGTTGCCATCTGCGAGGACCTCTGGCAGGACGGCGGCCCGGTAGCTGTGGCACGCGCCGCCGGTGCCGGCCTGCTCCTCGTGGTCAACGGCTCGCCCTACGAGCTGGCCAAGGACGACGCCCGGCTCGACCTCTGCCGTCGGCGCGCCGCGGAAGCCGGGTGCCCCCTGGCGTACGTCAACATGGTCGGCGGCCAGGACGAGCTCGTCTTCGACGGCGACTCCCTTGTGGTAGGCGTCGACGGCACGCTGCTGGCCCGCGCCCCGCAGTTCGCCGAAGGGTGCCTCGTCGTCGACCTCGACCTGCCGGCCGCCACGGACGGCGGCGCCACCGAGCACGCCGGGATCACCGTCGAACGCTGCGTGGTGAGCGCGGAGCCGGTGCCGGCGTACGAACCCGCCACGGCCGGGATCGCCGAACGCGTCGCCGACGAAGCCGAGGTCTACGCGGCGCTCGTGCTCGGTCTGCGCGACTACGTCACGAAGAACGGCTTCCGCACCGTGGTGGTCGGCCTGTCCGGCGGCATCGACTCGGCGTTGGTGGCGACCGTGGCGGCCGACGCGATCGGGGCGCAGCGGGTGCACGGCATCTCGATGCCGAGCAGCTACTCCTCCGGGCACTCCCGGACCGACGCGGCCGACCTGGGCCAGCGGGTGGGGCTGCGGTTTCGCACCGTACCGATCGCACCGATGGTGCAGTCGTTCCTGGACAACCTGGCGCTGCACGGCCTTGCCGAGGAGAACCTGCAGGCCCGCGTCCGGGGCACCAGCCTCATGGGGCTGTCCAACGAGGAGGGCCACCTGGTCCTGGCCACCGGCAACAAGAGCGAGCTGGCGGTCGGCTACTCGACGCTGTACGGCGACTCGGTCGGCGGCTTCGCCCCGCTGAAGGACGTGCCGAAGACCATGGTCTGGCAGCTGGCGAGGTGGCGCAACGCCGTCGCGGTCGAGCGTGGTGAAAGGCCGCCTATCCCGGAGAGCTCGATCAGCAAGCCGCCCTCGGCGGAGCTTCGACCGGGCCAGCTCGACACCGACTCGCTGCCCGACTACGCACTGCTTGACGACGTGCTCGACGACTACGTGGAGCGCGACCTCGGCTCGAGCGAGCTCGTCGAGGCCGGCTTCGACCGCGACCTCGTCGAGCAGGTGTTGCGGATGGTCGACCGGGCGGAGTACAAGCGCCGCCAGTACCCGCCCGGCCCCAAGATCAGCGTCCGGGCGTTCGGCCGCGACCGCCGGCTCCCGATCACCAATGCGTGGCGCGAGGCAGCGACCGCTCCAACGGCACGCGAAGCGGGTGCGATCGGGGGCTGACGGCGGCCCGCGCGGAGAGCAATCTGATGAGCATGACCGCCCCTGCCCGCATGGCCCTTCAACCGTCGTGGTTGTTCGACGGTGTGGCCCAGACGCTGTTGGCCGATCCCGTCGTGCTGGTCGAGGGAGACCGGGTGGTCGACGTAGTGCGCGGCGGACCGTTGCCGGACGGGTACGCCGAGGTCGCCCTGCCCGGCGCGACGCTGCTGCCGGGGCTGGTGGACACCCACGTACACCTCGCCTTCGACTCCTCCGTCGACCCGGTGGGTGCCTTGGCCGCCCGCGACGACGCAGCGGCCATCGTCGCGATGGTGGCGGCGGGCCAGGCGGCCCTGCGCGGCGGGGTCACCACCGTCCGCGACCTGGGTGACCGCGACTACCTCTCCCTGGAGTTGCGCGGGCGCGTGGACCTGCCGACCCTGCTGTGCGCCGGCCCGCCGGTGACCAAGGTGGACGGTCACTGCCACTACCTCGGCGGATGCATCGAGCCGACCGTGCCTGCCGGCCGAGCGGCCGTGCGCGAGCGTGCCGAGCGCGGCGTCGACGTGGTCAAGGTGATGGCCAGCGGGGGCACCCTGACGCCGACGACGTACCAGCACGAGGTCGCCCTTCCCGCCGACGTCCTCGCCGCGATCGTGGACGAGGCGCACCGCCACAGGCTGCCGGTGACCGCGCACGCGCACGCCACGGGCGCGATCGCCGATGCGCTCGCCGCCGGGATCGACGGGATGGAGCACGTGTCGTTCTGGACCGAGGACAGCGTCGACGCCCCGGAGCAGTTGCTCCGGGCCGTGGCCGAGCGAGGGATCGTCGTCGGCGCCACGATGGGACTCGCGCCGGTGGAGGGAAACCTGCAGGGGCCGCCTGCGGTCATGGCGCGGATACCGCTCATCATCGCGAACCTGCGCCGGATGCTCGAGCTCGGCGCCGTGGTGGTGGCGGGTACGGACGCCGGCATCGGCCCTCCCAAGCCGCCCGACGTGGTCCGCCACGTGCCGGCGATGGCGTCCATGATCGGCCTCGGTCCCGCGGCGGCCCTTCGCATGATCACCTCGACGGCGGCCGGGGTGCTCGGGCTCGGCTCGACGAAGGGGCGGGTCGCCGCTGGCTATGACGCCGACCTGCTCGCCGTCGACGGTGACCCGCTGAGCGATCTCGAGGCCCTGCACCGCATCCGCGGGGTGTGGGCCCGGGGAGTGCGCATCGTGCCGAACGGCGGCTGAGCATCGCGTGCGGCCCCGAAACGGATGCTGGGCGCGCCGCGAACGGCGCGCCCAGCCCAGGTCGGTGAGACCGACGTCACCGACCCGCTGTCAGGCCTTCGCCTGGGCGGTCGAGCGTGCCTCGTTGGCCTGGTGCGCGGCCTTGGGGTCCTGCTCGCCGGCCTTGGCGCGGACACCGGCCTCGATCTTGTCGCCGAGCTCCTTGTCGACGTGGCGCCAGTAGTCGAGCGCCCGCAGCAGCACCGGCTCGCTCACCCCGTTGAGCAGGTGCCCGACGATGTTGTCGACCAGCCGTGCGCGAGCCGCGTCGTCGAGGACCTCGCGCACCATCGTGCCGGCCTGTCCCCAGTCGTCGTCCTCGGCGTGCGGGACGTACGCGGAGCGCACCATCGCCCCGTCGACCGCCCAGCCGGCCACGTCCCCGAACCGCTCGGTGTCGGCGTGCGGGCCACCGTAGGAGTTGGGCACGTAGACCGGGTCGCCGGGGTTGTGGTGGCGCAGGTGCCCGTCCTTGACGTAGTTGTGCACGCCGCTGTGCGGACGGTTGACCGGCACCTCGTTGTAGTTGGAGCCGATGCGGGCGCGGTGGGCGTCGGCGTACGAGAAGATCCGTCCTAGCAGCATCTTGTCGGGGCTCACGTCGATGCCAGGGATGAGGTTGCTGGGCGAGAACGCAGCCTCCTCGATCTGGGTGAAGTAGTTGGTGGGGTTGCGGTCGAGGGTCATGCGGCCGACCTCGATCAGCGGGTAGTCCGAGTGCGGCCAGACCTTCGTCAGGTCGAATGCGTTGAACCGGTAGGTCTTGGCCTCCTCGAACGGCATGACCTGCATGTGCAGCGTCCAGCTCGGGAACTCGCCGGCCGCTATGTGCTCCCACAGGTCACGGATGTGGTAGTCGGTGTCCATCGAGGCCATCTGGTCGCCCTCGTGCTGGGTGAAGAACTCGATGCCCTGGTCGGTCTTGAAGTGGTACTTGACCCAGAACTTCTCGCCGGCGGCGTTGACCCACATGTAGGTGTGGCTGGAGTAGCCGTTCATGTGCCGCCAGGTGCGCGGGAGGCCGCGGTCGCCCATGAGCCAGGTGACCTGGTGGGCCGTCTCCGGGGACAGCGTCCAGAAGTCCCACTGCATGTCGTGGTCGCGCAGGTTGTTGTCGGCCCGCCGCTTCTGCGAGCGGATGAAGTCCTGGAACTTCATGGGGTCGCGGACGAAGAAGATCGGCGTGTTGTTGCCGACCATGTCGTAGTTGCCGTGCTCGCTGTAGAACCGCAGCGCGAACCCGCGCGGGTCGCGCCAGGTGTCGGGGCTGCCCAGCTCGCCGGCGACGGTGGAGAAGCGCGCCAGCATCTCGGTGGTCGTGCCGGGCTGGAACACGACGGCTTTGGTGTAGGCGCTGACGTCGTTGGTGACCTCGAACCGGCCGAAGGCGCCGCCGCCCTTGGCGTGCGGCTGGCGCTCCGGGATCTTCTCCCGGTTGAACTGCGCCATCTTCTCGACCAGATGGATGTCGTGCAGCATGATCGGCCCGCTGGGCCCGGCGGTGAGGGAGTACTCGTCACTCGCGGCGGGGTTGCCGGACGTGGTCGTGGTGTACGGGCGGTCGGCCATGTGCTCCTCGCAATCTGCTCGGGCGGCGCGCGGCCGCCGGACGTCCGGCAGGTCAGCCGGTCTGACAGGTGGGGCAGGTGCCCCAGTAGACGACCTCTGCCTCGTCGACGACGAAACCGCCGTCGCTGGCGGGGTCCAGGCAGGGCGCGGCGCCGACGGCGCAGTCGACGTCGACGGTGGTGCCGCAGCGGCGGCACACGAGGTGGTGGTGGTTGTCGCCGACGCGGACCTCGTACCGCGCCGGGGAACCCGCCGGCTCGATGCGCCGGACCAGCCCGGCGTCGACGAGCGCGGACAGCACGTCGTAGACGGCCTGCCGGCTGACCGCACCCGCCCGCGTCCTGGCCGGGTCGACGAGGGTCTCGGCCGGGGAGTGCGGGGCCTCGGCCAACGCCTGGTAGACCGCGATGCGGGGACCGGTCACCCGCAGCCCCGCGGCGCGCAGCGCCTCGCCCACCTCGGGGGCGGACGGCGTACGCAGGGCAGGGGCGGCAACCACGTACCCCACCCCACCACTTGATCTTGACTTAGTCAAGGGAACGACGGCGTCGAGTATCGGGGCTGACCCGCCGCGGCGTCGAGTACGGCCGGGCGCCGGGGTCTCGAGCGGTGGTCGGAGGCCCTTCCCCCGCCGTACACCCCCTTCCCGACTCCTGCAGGGCGCGGGAAGGGGGTGTTGATCACGTTAACGTGATCAACACGGTTGGTGGCGCCTGGTCCGGCAGGATGAGCGCGTGGAACCCGCCCGGGCGCGGCTGCTCCGCGAGCTGCTGGGCGGCTCGTCGTGGGTGGAGCGCACCCGGGAGTTCGCCGGCACCATGCGCCGGGTCACGAGGCAACCCTCCGGGCTGCTCGTCGTCGGGACACCGCACGTGGAGCCGTGGCACATGACCGCCCACCTCGCTGACGAGGCCAGGCTGGCCGGCAGCGTCGAGCTTGCGCCGACTCTCGTCCGCTGGCGTGCCCCCGCCGGCGCGCCGCCGCATCTCGCGGTGACGCTGCAGCGGCTGGAGGTCGCGCGCCGCGGAGAGACCCTGCTGGTCGTCGCCGAGGAGACCAGCCCGGACCCGCTGCTCGAGCGCGTCGACGACGTACGCCGGCGAGGCGCTACCGTGCTCGCCATCGACGGCGGAGACGCCGGGCTGGAGTCGCTTGCCCACGACGCCATCTCGGTGCCGGCGGAGGGGCTCGGCGTACCGGCCGCCGGATCGCCGGGTGCGGCGTTCGAGACCGTCGAGCACCTCGTCACCCTTGCCGTCGGCGAGACACCGGCCGGACGGCGGGGCCTGCGTGATCGGCTCGCCAGGCTCTTGGACGCGGTGGGCGGTCCCGGCCCCGACCCGGAGGCGTGAGGCTGGCCCGACGCGGAGGCGGGAGGCTGGCCCGACGCGTCGGTTCACGGGTCCTCTACCGCGATGGTGCCCCTTCCCGACCCGTACTCCCCCATGACGCGGCCTGCAGGACGCGGCAAGGGGGAGTTGATCACGTTAACGTGATCAACTCGGGGGGGTCGCGGTGCACGACCCGTGCGCCGGCGCCCATGATGGGGTCCCGTGGACGAGCCAGGGCCGGGCCAGGACGTGCCCCAGGAGCCGCGACTGTCCGGTGACCCCCTCGCCGGCGCCGGCACGGCCACCGAGTCGGGGACCACCGGCCGGCGCGCCTGGCGCATCGACACCACCCCGCTGCGCACCAGCCGCGACTTCCGGCTGCTGTGGACCTCGGGGCTGGTCACCTTCCTGGGCAGCATGGTCACCTACGTCGCCATCCCCTTCCAGCTCAAGGAGCTCACCGGCTCGTTGACGCTGGCCGGCCTGCTGGGTCTGGTCGAGGTCGTGCCCCTGGTCGTCTTCGGCCTGTACGGCGGCGCGCTGGCCGACGCGGTCGACCGGCGCCGCATGGTGCTGACCGGCGAGGCGGCCATGCTGGTGCTGTCGGGAACCCTGTTCGGCAACGCGCTGCTCGACGAGCCACAGGTGTGGGTGCTGTTCGTCGTCTCGGCGCTGTTCGCGGTCTTCGACGCGCTGCAACGGCCCTCGCTCGACGCGATGATCCCCCGCGTCGTGGCGCACGACGAGCTCGTCGCCGCAAGCGCACTGTCGTCGCTGCGCTACTCGGGGGGCACCATCCTCGGCCCCGTCCTCGGAGGGCTGCTCGTCACCGCGGTCGGCTCCTGGTCGGCGTACGCCTTCGACGTCGTGACGTTCTGCCTGTCCCTGCTGCTGCTCCTGCGGGTGGGCGCCGTGCCGCCCCCGGAGGACGCCGACCGGCCGAGCCTGGCCGGAGTCGCCGCCGGGCTGCGCTACGCCTGGAGCCGCAAGGAGCTGCTCGGGACATACGCCGTCGACACGGCCGCCATGGTCTTCGGCATGGTGACCGCCCTGTTCCCCTTCGTCGCCGACCGGCTGGACGCGCCGTGGGCACTGGGCCTGCTCTACTCGGCCGGCTCGCTCGGGGCCCTGCTCGCCACGCTCACCAGCGGCTGGGCCGGACGGGTGCACCGGCACGGGCGGGCCATCGCGCTCGCGGCAGCGGCGTACGGCGCCTTCATCGCGCTCTTCGGCCTCGCCGGCACCATCTGGGTGGCCCTGGGCTTCCTCACGCTCGCCGGCGGCGCCGACATGGTCAGCGGCATCTTCCGCAGCGCGGTCTGGAACCAGACGATCCCCGACGAGCTGCGCGGGCGGCTCGCCGGGATCGAGCTGCTGAGCTACTCCCTGGGGCCGACGTTCGGCAACGCCCGCGCCGGCCTGGTCGCGGCGCGCACCTCCCAGCGCGCGTCCATCGTCAGCGGCGGCGTGCTCTGCGTGCTCTCCGTCAGCCTGCTGGCGATGTCGCTGCCCTCCTTGTGGCGCTACGACGAGCGCACTAACGAGCACGCGGTGCGCGAGCGCGCCCGCCGGGCCCAGCGGGCCAGGCCCACCGAGGGCTGACGCACGGCGAAGGGCTGACGCGCGACCGAGCCCTGTGCGCGACCGACCCCTGTGCTGGAATGAGCCGGGGTCGAGCCGATGCAGGGAGCCGACCCGTTGAGCCGACCCGGGAGCCGTTTCGTCCTGCACTACGCCGACTGGACCGCCCGCCCTGACGAGGTGGTCGAGGCCGCCGATGTCCGCCGCGAGGGACCGTGGCTCGTGCTCGAGCGCTGGACGCTGGTCATCGGCGCACCGCGCTGCGTCGTGGCGTTGCGGGTGGCCGCCGCCGAGGTGGCCGCCCTGCGCCGCGTCGAGTGACCGCGGGTCAGTCCTCGACGTCGCGGCCCTCCCAGGCGGCGTCCTCGCGGTCCCACTCCTCGGTGCGCCGGCGCGCGATCTCGATCGCGCGCTCCGCTTCCTCGCGGGTGTCGAACGGGCCGAGCACGTCGCGGTTGGGCCCGCGTTCCTCGGTCTCCTCCACCTGCGAGGTCCTGGTGTTGAACCAGTACTGCGTCATGGCGACTCCCTGGATGCGCGCGCCGGCCTCCCTAGACTGCCATCGTGACTGTGGTCCCCGGCACGCTGTCGCCCGCACGCCGGGTCCCCGCGTCGATCGCCCGGCCGGAGTACGTCGGCCGTGCCCGGCCGCAGCCGTGTCTGGGCCCGGAGGTCAAGGACCCCGAGACCGTCGAGCGCATGCGGGTCGCCGGCCGCCTGGCCGCCCAGGCGCTCCTTGAGGTGGCGCGACACGTCGCACCCGGAGTCACGACCGACGAGCTGGACCGGGTGGGGCACGAGTTCCTCCTCGACCACGGCGCCTACCCGTCGACGCTCGGCTACCGCGGCTTCCCGAAGTCGCTGTGCACCAGCGTCAACGAGGTCGTCTGCCACGGCATCCCCGACAGCACCGAGCTGCGTGACGGCGACATCGTCAACGTCGACATCACCGCCTACGTCGTCGTCGAAGGCCTGGGCGTGCACGGCGACACGGACGCCACCTACCTCGTCGGCGAGGTCGACGAGGAGTCACGGCTGCTGGTGGAGCGCACACACGAGGCGATGATGCGCGGCATCAAGGCCATCGCCCCGGGCCGCGCCCTCAACGTCGTCGGCCGGGTCATCGAGTCCTACGCGCGGCGGTTCGGTTACGGCGTCGTCCGCGAGTTCACCGGCCACGGCATCGGGACCGCGTTCCACTCCGGGCTCGTCGTGCCGCACTACGACGAGCCGTCCGCGACAACGGTGATCGAGCCAGGCATGACGTTCACCGTCGAGCCGATGCTCAACCTCGGCACCCACACATGGCAGATGTGGGACGACGGCTGGACGGTCGTCACGGCCGACGGCTGGCGCAGCGCACAGTTCGAGCACACCGTCCTCGTCACCACGACCGGCGCCGAGATCCTCACGCTGCCATGAGCGCGCAGGAGAGGGAGCTGCGGTGACCGCGTCGACCAGCACGAAGGTCTCGATCGTCGGAGCCGGAGCAGTCGGTACGGCGATCGCGTACGCCTGCTTCATCCGCGGCAGCGCCGGAGCGCTCGCGCTCTACGACGTCGCGCTCGACAAGGTCCGCGCGGAGGTGCTCGACCTCAACCACGGCGCGCTGTTCGTACCACCGGCCAGCGTAACCGGCTCCGACGACGTGGCGGTGACCGCGGGCTCGGACGTGCTGGTTGTCACCGCAGGGGCCAAGCAGCGGACTGGCCAGACCCGACTCGAGCTCGCCGAAGCCAACGTCGCGATGGCCCGCGACGTCGTCCCGCGACTGCTCGCGATGTCGCCGGATGCAGTGGTGCTCATGGTCACCAACCCGGTCGACGTGGTCACCTACGCCGCCCAGCGCGCCGCCGGAGTCGACCACGCCCGGATCATCGGCTCCGGCACCGTCCTCGACTCCTCGCGGCTGCGCTTCCTGTTGGCCCAGCACGTCGGCGTCGCCGTCGCCAGCGTCCACGCCTACATGGTCGGCGAGCACGGCGACTCGGAGATCCCGCTGTGGTCCAGCGCGCACGTCGGAGGCGTGCCGCTCGCCGAGTACGCCATCGGCGGCCGGCCGCTGGACCCGCAGGCACGCGACCGGATCGCCGCGCAGGTCGTCGAGGCGGCGTACCAGATCATCCGCGGCAAGGGGGCGACCAGCCTCGCCGTGGGCCTGGCCGTCGCCCGCATCGTCGAGGCCGTGCTCAAGGACGAGCGACGGGTGCTGCCCGTCTCCTCGCTGCTCACCGGCCAGAGCGGTCTGGAGGACGTCTGCCTGTCGCTGCCTGCGGTCGTCGGTCGCCGCGGCGTGCTGGCCGTGCTCGAGACGCCGCTCGACGACGCGGAGAGCAAGGGTCTGCGGGCGTCGGCGGAGGCCGTACGCTCGGTAGCCCGCTCCCTGGGCTCCTAGACCCGGCGCCGGAGGAGCGACGCCGGAGCGAAGACGCTGCAAAGGAGAAGCGCATGGCGACTGCACGGCGCATCGGGCGCAACGGCTTCGGCGTCGACGTGGGCGGGTCGGGCATCAAGGGGTGCACCGTGGACCTGCACGCCGGCTCGTTCTCGGCCGACCGGGAGCGCATCCCAACCCCCGAACGCTCGACCCCGGACAACGTCGTCGACGTCATCGCCGAGCTGGTGCGCTCCTTCGACTGGCGCCGCCCGTTCGGGTGCACGTTCCCGGGGGTCGTGCAGCACGGTGTCGTGCGCACCGCAGCCAACGTCGACCCGTCGTGGATCGGTGTCGACATCGAGGAGCGGCTCACCGAAGCGACCGGCGTCCCGGTCGCCGTGGTCAACGACGCGGATGCCGTCGGCGTCGCGGAGGCGCGGTTCGGGGCGGCCAAGGACGTCGCCGGGGTCGTGCTTGTCGCCACGCTCGGCACCGGCATCGGCTCGGCGCTGCTCGTCGACGGCGTGCTGGTCCCCAACACCGAGCTGGGCCACCTCGAGCTCGACGGACGCGACGCCGAGACTGCCGCCGCTGACAGTGCCCGCGACCGCGACGACCTGTCGTGGAAGAAGTGGGCCAAGCGGCTGCAGCTCTACTTCTCCCACCTCGAGATGCTGTTCTCGCCCGACCTGATCGTCGTCGGCGGCGGGGTGAGCAAGAAGGCCGACAAGTACCTGCCGCGGCTCGAGCTGCGGTCGCCCATCGTGCCCGCCGGATTGCTCAACGACGGCGGCATCATCGGCGCGGCCACGCTCGCCGCTGAACGGCACGGCAGCCGGCTGCGTCGAGCCGCGAGCACCCGCGCCGCCGGCTGACCGGCCGGAAAGCACTGGCGTACGCCGCCGCGCCGGCGCATCCTGCTGCCATGGCGACGACCGCGCCCACGGGCCCGCCTCCCGGGCGGCGATTCGGGCGCCCCCGGCCGGTCTCCGGTCGCGGGGCCGCGTCATCCGCGTAGTCCTCGCTGCCGAGCCGGCCGGGGTTCCGATCCCCCGTCCCGACTCCGGCCCGAGGTGCCGACATGTCCTCCGCCCGTCGATCCGCCGTGCCGCTCCCTGCCGCCGACCGCGCGGCGGCCTTGTCCGTCCGCGACCTGACCGGACCGGCCGCGGGCCTGCACGCCCTGCAGCTGCTGGTGGAGGAGTCCGTCGCCGCCCTGCGCGCCGCCTGGCACTGCGAGGTGAGGGTGCTGCGCGGGTCGCGGGTGGTGGCGGTCGCCGACAACTACGACCGGCTCGGCTACCTACCGGAGGCGGTCACCCGCGACGAGCGCTACAGCCGATATCTCGACGACGTGACCATGCTGCGCAGCCACACGACCGCCGGCGTGCCGCCGGCGCTGCGCGCCCTGGCCGCGGAGGACAGCCGCGCTCCCGCCGACCGCGACGTCCTGCTCGTCCTGCCGGGGATGTGCTATCGCCGCGACGCGATCGACCGGCTGCACGTCGGCACCCCCCACCAGATGGACCTGTGGCGACTGCGCCGGGGCACGAGGCTCGGCGAGACCGACCTCGACGAGCTCATCGGGCGACTGCTCGGCGCCGTCCTGCCCGGCGCCGAACTGTGCAGCACGCCGGCCGAGCACCCGTACACGACCGCGGGCCGTCAGGTCGACGTCGCCGGCGACGCGGGCTGGGTGGAGATCGCCGAGTGCGGGCTCGCGGCACCGCACGTGCTGGCGACGGCCGGGCTCGACCCCGGGCGGTGGAGCGGGCTCGCCCTCGGCAGCGGGCTCGACCGGATGCTCATGCTGCGCAAGCAGGTGCCCGACGTCCGGCTGCTGCGCGCGGAGGACCCGCGGGTCGCGGCGCAGATGCTCGACCTGTCGCCGTACCGACCGGTGTCGAGCCTGCCGCCACTGAGCCGTGACCTGTCCGTCGTCACCTCGCCGCCGGTGGACCGGGAGGCGGTGGGTGACCGGGTGCGCACCGCTCTCGGCGGCGAGGCCGACGCGCTGGAGTCGGTGCGGGTGGTCTCCGTGACGGCGTACGCCGACCTTCCGGCCGCCGCCCGCGACCGGCTGCAGCTCGCGCCGGACCAGGTCAACGCGCTGGTCAGGCTGGTGCTGCGACCGCTCGACCGCACGCTGACCGACGCCGAGGGCAACGTCTTGCGGGATCGGGTCTACGCCGCCCTGCACGAGGGTCCGGTGGCCGAGTGGGCCGGCACCGCAGCGGTCATGACATGAGCGGTCACGGCGCCGGGCGGTCGCCGTCGTCCTCGGTCATCGTCTGCACAGCGGCCCGCTTGCGGAGGGCCTCGACGAGCGGGCGGGCCGCGTGCACCTCGATGCCAGGGACGAGGTCCATGTGGGCACCGCTGAACAGGTGCAGCGTGCCGTGGTGCTCGCCGTGCGCCCAGTGCACCGCGGTGAGCGCCTCGTAGGGCCAGCTGTTGACGTGGTGAGTGAACCGCGTGTCGACCACGGTGATCAGCCGCCGGTCGGTGAGCAGGACCACGCCCGAGTGACCACCGCTGTGGGTACGGGCCACGTGCAGGACCGACTCGCCGTCGTCGAGTGCTCGCAGCAGCGCCGCGCGCTCGCGTCCGCCGAGGACGACGTGCACTCGCCTGCGGGCGTCCTCCAGGTCCGGACGCTCGACATCGGCTTGGCTCATGGCCCGTCCCTCCAGGCGGCCAACCGGGCGGAGCCGGCGGTCCTCCCCGTCGTAGTGCTGCTCTCCTCGCAGGCTACGCCGGGGGTGGCGCCGCAGAGCGCTGGGAGGTCCAGCTCGATCATCGTGGCGGAACGACTCTCCGCCGCCGACCCCGGTCGCGGAAAGCCGGTCGGCAGTCGGAGGCGTTCGTCGGGTTCGTCGGCGAGCTCGTCGGCGAGGGTCAGGAAGCCGGCCCGGCCGCCCGGCCAGGACTCGACGAGTGGACTGTGCCGCGGGTCCACGCGGGATGGCCGATGCCGAGCAGCGAGCTGGTGTCGGCTGCCGCCACATCGTCCAGAATGACCTCATCGAGGCGGCGGAGGGTCTGGACGGCCTCTTGGACGAGCAAGCTGTGGCGCATCCGCTCGTCCGGCATCCGCGTGGCCGCCTCCGCGTGGTCGCGCCGCGGGGGCCGACCACGCAGTGCGTCAGGCTGATCGGCTTGACGCCGTGCAGTGCCCCGTCGCGCTTGCCGCACCCGCAGGGGACCGGATCGCGTCGTACACGTAGGCGTCGGTCATCGCCGGCCTCCGATCCGTCGGCCCTTAGGGGCGTCAAGCCATCGCCTGTCGTCGGCGTACGGCTGAGGGCCCGCCGACCGACTCGAGCGGGCGGCCGTGCGGGTGGACCACGACGAGCGGGTCGAACACCGACGGCTGCGCTCGCGGAAAGCGTTCGCGGTAGGCCGCCAGCGCTAGCGCATGGTCGGGATGGCCCGCTCGGGCCAGGCGCGCGGTCGCGACGCGGGTGCGACCCCGGTGGACGACGAGGATCTCGTTCCGCTCGCCGATGCTGCGCCACCAGCGCTTGCCCGCCGAGCCGGCGACGAGGACGACGAGGCTGCCATGCTCGGCCGGTGCGTACTCGACGGGCAGTGCGTGCCAGGTCCCCGTACGGCGTCCGCGGTATCGCAGCTCCAGGAGGCGCCCGGAGAGCAGGACGTGGGCCGGCGAGCGCAGCACCTCCAGTACGACCCGGTCACGCCGCGTCTTCGCCCGGGGGGCGTCGACGTCGAGGCCGGGCAGCGCCCATCCGGTGACGGCGCCGACCACGAGCCCGGCGAGCAGACCGCCGCCGGCGGCGAGCACGGCCACGACTCCGCGCGGCGTGTCCTGCGTGGGCAGGGTCGCGGCGAGGAGGATGACGAGCAGCCCGAGACTCCAGGCGAGGGCGTTGACCGTGATCCACCGGCGCGGATGGGTGACGTGTCCGCGCAGCACGCCGGACTGGACCGCTCCCATCGCCGCGCCGCCCAGCGCACCGCCGACGAACCCGACGAGCAGCAAGACCAGCATTGGTGGACCTTCGGGCGCAGCTCCTCCGGCACCCGCGTCAGTCGACCCCACAGCCGCCATGAGGGCCGACGGCAGGGTGCCGAGCAGCCACAGGGCGACCACCACGGCGACCGTGGCGACGACCCAGCGGCGCGCGGACAGGCCGGGCAGCCACCGTCGGAGCAGCGTGGACTGGACGGTGCCGACGAGGGTCCCTTCGGCGACGCCACCGAGGACGGCCGCAGCCAGGGCGCCTGCAGCCGCGGGCGCCCTTGTCCACCCTGCCGTGACGCCGGCTGCCAGGACCGCCACGGTCGCGGCGGCGAGGATCCCCAGACCCTCGGCAATGCCGACGGCTGCGGTCCACGTGCTCCAGCGGGGCGGCGTCCGAGCGACCTCCACGGTTCCAGACGCTAGGCCGGGACCGCGGTGCGGCGGCAGAGTCGGAGGTCAGGTATGTCGCCGCTGTCGGGCGTGCACACGCTCACGAGAGTCAGCAGGAAAGGCGGACGAGCCGGCCTGTAAGCCGGATCCTGTGCCCGCGCTCGCGCGCGGGCGACGGCCATCTGTCTCGGGCTGCCGTTGCCGACAGCCTCCAGCGGCCTACCCGGGAGCTTCGAGGCGGGCCACCCCTCCGGCTCGCGCCGGCGCTCCCTGTCTGGCCTAGCTCCGGGTGGGGTTTACCGAGCCGCCCGGGTCACCCCGGACGCTGGTGGTCTCTTACACCACCGTTTCACCCTTGCCGGCCCGGTCGCCCGGCCCGGCGGTCTGTTCTCTGTGGCACTGTCCCGCGGGTCACCCCGGGTGGGTGTTACCCACCACCCTGCCCTGCGGAGTCCGGACTTTCCTCGGCGGGTCGCCCTCTGCCCTTCGACACAGGGCGCCCGACGCGGCCGTCCGGCCGGCTCGTCCGCTCTTCGAGCGTAGCGCCCGCCCGCCGCCCCGCCCACCCGGTGTCGTGCGGACGCCCTCGTCGCATCGGGTCGGATCGATCGGATCATGGCCCCCTCATGTAGGCGAGGTCGGCAGGGCGGCCTGGGGGCGAACTCGGCCCGTGGGGCGGATCACCCCGTTCCCCGAATCGGGCAGGGGACCCCAGACCCGGTAGGACCGGGGCTGGGGACCCCCACCCCGATCGGACGTGGTGGGACCGATGTGCTCGCCGTAGCCGTGGCAGAGCACGGCGATGTAGCGCGCGTCCTCGTTCGGCCAGGTCCGCGCAACGCGCTCACCGTCGTAGCCGTCGAACGTCCACTCGGTCGAGTCGGCCATCGGCCACCTTCACGGGGCAGGGGCGCTCGGCGCGCCGAACGAGCGGCAGTCTTCCAGGCCCCGCCCGCCGGCTCCCGGCCACGAGCCAGGAAGCCGGCGGGCCACCGAGCAACTCGTGCCGGTGCTGCCCCGATCAGCAGCCCGGCATCTTGAAGCTCGCGATGCGCGTCTGCCAGCCCACCGGGGACGACGCCTGCCCGGCCTCGGTGTAGTACTCGTTGACGTACCAGAACGTGCAGTCGTCGACCGGGTCGACGTTCATCGACGTGTAGTCGCCCCAGCGGGAGTTCGTCGTCGTCTGCACGCCGGTGCCGTTGGCGATGATGCCCTCGCGCAGCGTCATCGTCCCGGGCGCGTCACCGGCGAAGCGGCCGGTGAAGCGGATGCCGGGGTAGACGTCGGTGCCGTTGACGACGCTGTAACCCAGGCCGAGGTTGCCGCGCCTGTCCTGGGCGATGCTGCCCATCCACCGGTTGATGCCATCGGCGGGGGCGTAGGTGCCCTGCTGGTAGAGGGCGTACTGCGCGACGGGGTTGCGCCGGATCTCGTACCAGCGCACCCCGGCGACGCTCGGGGCGGCCTCGACGGTCTGGTTGGTGACCAGCGACTCGTAGCCACCGAAGTTGCGGTAGGCCAGCCGCCAGGTCGGTCGCTGCCGGGAGGCCAGCGTGTCGAGGTACTGCGTCGGGTCGGTGATGCCGGGTTGCGGCAGGCAGTCGCGCGACGTGGGCGCGCACGGGAAGTCGGTGTCGAACGGCGCCACCGGGAGCTGGTCGGCCAGGACGAGCGAGCCGCTGGGTCGCTTGCCCCAGCGGACCCGGAAGTCCCAGACGTTGGCGGCGTCGAACGTGGCGCCGTAGGACGCGTCGTCGTCCTGGGTGCCGACCAACGGGATCGCCGAGCCGGCGGGCGGCTTCCGCTTGCCGTCGATGTCGGCGGGCAGCAGGCCGTCACCGACGAGCGGCAGCAGCGTCGGGTCGTTGCCGTCGACGAAGAAGGTCACCGAGCGGGCCGGCTGGCCCTTGAGCATCTTCGCCTTCTCCAGGCCGTACACGCCGATGCCGTACTCCGTGGTCGGACCGAACTCACGCGTGGTGAGGACGTAGGCGTTGGTCCACACGCCGTACTTCGGGTAGTCGGGGAAGTTGAAGCCGGTGGTGAACGCGTAGCGGTAGTAGGAGCCGGTGGGGTCGCCCGTCCGCGAGATCGCGATGCAGTTGTAGAACGGCAGCGACGGGTCGTCGAGCCCGCGGGTGGTGAACTGCGTGAGGATCCACCGGTTGGCGAGCTGGTCGTAGAGCACGATCGGGTCGCCCGACGGGTCGGTGCAGTCGTCGACGGCGAAGCCCGCCCACAGGTCACCGATCGGCACCGGGCCGGTCAGCGGCGTCCCGGTCTTGGAGAAGACGCCGACGGTGAGGTTGGTCATCTCGACGTAGTGGCGCGGCCCGACATCACCGACCGGGTCCGGCGGGTTGACCCGGAAGCCGAAGGCGTCGAAGTTGTCCTGGCTGCTCAGCCCCTCGAAGTTGGCGATCGGGAACACCACCGGGGCGCCGGAGATCTCCGTGGTCGCCTGCCGGGCGGCGTCGCCGGAGGAGCTGCGCTGGGACGCCTGGCCGTGGCCGGCGCCGTCCCGGCCGCCCTCGGGGATGACGACGCGAGGGGGGGCGCCACGGCGGGCGCGGTCCGCGGAGCGCTGCGACAGCGCCGACAGGGACGGCGAGACGTCGTGGGCTACCGCTTCGGAGACGTGCGGCTTCAGGACCGGCAGCTGCGCCGGCGACGGTGGTGCCGCCGTGGCGGCGGCGGGGACGGCGAGCGCGGCTGCCACGAGCGGCAGCAGCGCCACCTTCGCGAGCGGCGATCGGACCTGACGGGGGCGGGCTGGACTCACCGGACCTCCTCGCGGTGTGGACGCGGCAGGGGATTCACGGATCGTCGTACTCGGGCTACCGCATGTAAAGGCCCCGGGCGACGGACGGGCAGGCGATCAGCCGACCAGCTCGAACTCCACCGCCGCGTCCGCGACGTCAGCCCGTACGAGGCGCACGTGCACCTCCTCGCCGAGCGGCAGGTCGGCACCATCCACGCGGGCGACCACGTCGGGGCCCTCGACCTGCACGACGCCGCGGCGGTCGTCCTTGCCGACGTCGACGACCACGCCGGTGAACACCTCACCGATCCGGTCGCTGAGCACTGCGGCCTCCACGAGGTCGACGCACGCCCGCTCGTATCCGGACGCGCGCCGGCCCGACTCGGCCATCTCCGCCGGCAGGCCCTCGAGCCGGTCGAGCACCCACCCGCGCACAGCCTCTCCGGCGCAGACCGCGAGACACACCTCGCCGGAGTAGCGGTCGACGAGACGCCGCAGCGGTGCGGTGCAGTGTGCGTAGTCGGCCGCGAGGGCCGCGTGGCCGGCGTCGGCGGGCGGCTCCCCGGCGAACGCGCGGTAGCCCCCGCCACGCAGCAGCTGCCGCGAGCGGGTCAGCAACGCCGCCTGCTTCGGGACCGCGGGGTCGAGGTCACGCACCAGCTCGGTCCAGGTACTCCCGGCCGGCCAGGGGACGCCGAGCGCGCGGGCGGTGCGCCGCAGCCGCGCCACGGCGGCCGGCTCCGGGTCGGGCAGCGTGCGCAGGATCCCCGTACCCGCGCCGAGCATGAGATCGGCAGCCACCATGCCGGTGAGCAGCGAGACCTGGGCATTCCAGGCCTCAGTGGGCAGCGGGCCGCGGAAGTCGACGACGAAGTGCCCGTCGCGCTGCACCACCTCCTGCTCCGGCAGCGGCAGCGTCGCGCCGCCGCGGTCGCGCTCGCGCTGCTCGCGCAGCCGCCCGACCTCGCGGAGCAGTTGCAACGGCTCCTCGGCGGTCCCGTCGTCGAGGGCCTGCTGGACGCCGTCGTACGTCAGCTGCGCGCGGCTGCGCACCAGCGCCCGGGTCACCTCCGCCGCGGTCACCTCGCCGGCGGCGTCGAGCCCCAGCGACCAGACGAGCGCCGGGCGGTCCTGCCCCGGCAGCAGGCTGGCCGCGCCCTCCGACAGCACCGGCGGGTGCAGCGGCGTACGCCGGTCGGGTGCATAGAGGGTCATCCCTCTCCGGTGCGCCTCGGCGTCGACGGCGCCGCCCGGGCGCACGAATGCGGCCACGTCGGCGATGGCGTACGTCAGCCGGTAGCCAGATCCCTCGCGCGCGATGTGCACCGCCTGGTCCAGGTCGCGCGAGCCCTCCGGGTCGATGGTGACCAGCGGCAGGTCGGTGCGGTCCCCCGCCGGCAGGCGGGGGTCCGCGGCGACCCGCTCGGCCTCGGCGCGGACCTGCGGCGGGAAGTCGTCGGGCACGTCCATCTCCCGACGGATCCGCTCCAGGCCCGCCCGCACCCCCCGGTCGTCCAGGGCCAGGTGCAGGTGGCGACGCGGCACGCCGCGACGCTAGCGCCTCGGTCGCTCCACGGTGCGCCGAGCGTCGTTCCGGCCGCCGAGGCATGCTCCTCAGGCGAGGTGCGCGACCGAGTTGTAGGACCGCAACGACGCCACCCCGTCGTCCCAGTAGTGCACCTCGGTGAGCGAGGCGGGCGCCAGCGCCATGCGGAACACCGCGTGCGGCGGCGCGTCGAGCGCCAGACTCACCAGCGCCTTGATCGGCGTCACATGCGACACGACGGCCACCGGCCGGCGCGGGAAACGCGCAACGATCGTGTCCCGCGCGCGCTGCACGCGGCGCGACACCTCCTCGACGGACTCCCCTCCGGGCGGGGCGACGTGGGTGCTCCATAGCCACCGGCGGAACTCCTCCGGCCAGGCCTGCGTCACCTCGGCGTAGGTGTGCCCGTCCCACTCGCCGAACGCGCACTCGGCGAGGTCGTCCTCGACGCGCACCGGCAGGCCCAGCAGGTCGGCCACGACCTCTGCGCTCTGCCGAGTCCGCTTCAGCGGGGAGCTCACGACGGCAGCGACGCCACCGCGGTCGGCGAGGGTCGCGGCGACCGCGGCGGCCTGCGCACGGCCGGCCTCGGTGAGCTCTGGGTCGCCGCCACCGCGGCCGCTGAAGCGCAGTCCGACCGTGTCCCGCGTCTCGCCGTGCCGGACCAGCAGCAGCGCTGTCGGCTCGCCGAGGTCCGGCGTCCAGCCTCGTCCTGGCCGCGTGCTCGGCAGGTCCGTGGGGTCCTCGGCGGCCGGCTCCGGCGTGGTCAGCGGACGGCCGTCGAGGGCGGCGTTGACGAGGGCGTCGGCGCGGGTGTTGGCCTCACGGGGAACCCAGGTCCAGCTCACCTGCTCATAGGGGAACGCGTGGCGCGCCTGCAGCGCCAGCGGCTGCATGGACGGGTGCTTGATCTTCCAGCGGCCGGCCATCTGCTCGACGACGAGCTTGGAGTCCATGCGCACCTCGACGAGGGCGCCCGAGTCGATCGCGGCTGCCGCCTGCAGCCCGGCGAGGAGCCCGCGGTACTCCGCGACGTTGTTGGTCTCGCGCCCGATCGCCTCGGCCACCTGGACGAGCACCTCGCCGGTGTCGGCGTCGCGGACGAGGGCGCCGTACGCGGCGGGGCCGGGGTTTCCCCGCGAGCCGCCGTCGGCCTCGACGACCAGCCGGCGTGCACTCACGGGCCGGGCTCGCCGGCAGGCACCAGGATCCGCCGGCACTCCCCGCAGCGCAGCACCTCGTCGGCCGGAGCGGCCGTGAAGCGCCTCAGGTCAGCCGGGTCTACCTGCAGCCGGCAGCCCTCGCACCGGCCCTGGCGCAGCGGCGCGGCCGCCACGCCACCGAGCTGTGTGCGCAGTCCCTCGTACGCCGCGAGCAGGTCGGCCGGCAGCCCGCCCGCCACGGCATCCCGCTCGGCCCGCAGCCCGGCGGCCTCCGCGTCGAGCGTGGCCCACTGGTCGTCGCGCGACGCCCGCGCCGCCTCCCCGCGGGCGGCCACCTCGGCCAACTGGGTGGTCAGCTCGCGCTGCCGGGCCTCGGCCGCCTCGAGGTGCTCCATGACCTCGAGCTCGGCGTCCTCGAGGACGCGCTTGCGGCGCTCCAGCGCCTCGATCTCGCTCTGCAGGTTCTGCAGGTCGCGCGGTGACCCGACCTGACCAGCATCGAGCCGGGTCTGGTCGCGGTCGCGGCGAGCGACGACCTGCGCCACGTCTGCCTCCTGCTGGGCCTGCTGCCGGTCCAGCTCGTCGACCTGCAGGCCCACTCGGACGGCGAGGTCGTGCAGGCGGGAGTGCTCGGCCGCCGACTCCTCGAGCTGGGCCAGCTCGGGCAGCGTGCGGCGACGGTGGGCGAGCCGGTCGAGGGTGGTGTCGAGGTCCTGCAGGTCGAGCAGGCGGAGCTGGGCAGCGGGGTCGGCGTTCAGCTGGGGCTCCCGTCGGGCGGTGCAGAGTGGATCTGGGCAGATGTGGGCAGGGCGTGCAGCGTCCAGGGGTCCGTCCGGATGGTCGAGACGCGGACGTCCACCGTAGTGCCGGCGCCGAGCGCCTCCCGCAGCCGGCGGGCCGCGACCGGGAGCCACGGCCACTCGCTGGCCCAATGCGAGACGTCGACGAGAGCCCCGTCAGCGTGCTCGCGCGCCTCGCTCGCCGGATGGTGGCGCAGGTCGGCGGTGACGTAGGCGTCCACGCCCGCCGCCCGCGCCGCGTCGAGGTAGCCATCGCCCGAACCGCCGCACACCGCCACCCGTCGCACCGGCCGGTCGGGGTCGCCAGCGGCCCGGACGCCCTGCACCGTCGCGGGCAGCGCAGCAGACACCCGAGCGACGAACTCGCGCAGCGGCTGCGCGTGCTCGAGCACGCCGATCCGGCCGATGCCGCGCTGGCCGAGCAGAGCCGCCGTCTCGTACAGGTCGAACGCCGGCTCTTCGTACGGATGCGTGGCCCGCAGCGCCGCGACGATCGCGGCCCGCGCGGCGCGAGGCACCACGGCCTCCAGCCGGACTTCCTCCACGCGGGCCACGTCGCCGACCGCGCCGAGGGTGGGCGAGGCGTCGCGGGTCGGCCGGAACGTCCCGGTGCCGCGCGTGCTCCACGCACACCGCTCGTAGGCGCCGATCGACCCCGCCCCGGCAGCCGCCAGCGCGTCGAGCAGGCGATCCGCGTCCCCCGGTGGGACGAACACGACGAGCTTGTCGCTGCCCGTCTCCGGAAGCGGGTCGAGCGGGTCGAGCTCGCGCAGGCCGAGGGTGTCGGCGAGCGCGTCACTCACCCCCGGATCGGCGGCGTCGGCGTTGGTGTGCGCGACGTGCAGCGCAGCGCCGGCGCCGATCAGGCGGTGGACGACCCGACCCTTCGGCGTGGTGGCGGACACGCCGTGAACGGGACGCAGCAGCAGCGGGTGGTGGGTGAGCAGGAGGTCGGCGGACCAGCCCAGCGCCTCGTCGACAACGGCGCCCACCGGGTCGACGGCCAGCAGGACCTTCTCGACCGGGGCCTCCGGGTCGCCGCAGACCAGGCCCACCGCGTCCCAGGATTGCGCCGTTCGCGGGTCGTACAGCGCGTCGAGCGCAGCCACCACCTCGCCGAGCCTCACCGCGCCGCCCACGGATCCGGAGGCTACCGGCCGCGGCGTCAGCTCTGCCGTGGATCTTGAGACGGTGCGGCCCTCATCGATGCGGCAACGTCTCAAGATCGGCGGTGGGGTGGGCGCAGCCGGGATCGAACCAGCGACCGCCTGCTTGTAAGGCAGGTGCTCTACCGCTGAGCTATGCGCCCATGCGCCGGGCGGCGCCGCGCCAGGCTACCCGCGCCGCGCTGGCCGGTTCAGACGGCGACGGCGTCGATGGCCCGCTTGTAGTCGGCGACGTCCCGCGCATCAGGGATCGCGTTGACGACCGACCAGCGGATGACACCCGCCTGATCGATGAGGAAGGTGCCGCGCAGGGCGCAGCCGCGCTCCTCGTCGAAGATGCCGTACGCCCGGGCCACCGCGCCGTGCGGCCAGAAGTCGCTGAGCAGCTGGAAGGGGTAGCCCTCGCGGTCGGCGAACACGCGCAGCGAGAACATCGAATCGCAGGAGACGGCGAGCAGCGTGACGCCGGCACGGTCGAACGCGGCGATGTCGTCGCGCAGCGCGGTCAGCTCGCCGGTGCAGACACCGGTGAAGGCCCACGGGTAGAAGACGAGCACCACCGGGCGGCCGCGCAGCTCGGAGAGCCGCACGGTGGCGCCGTGGTGGTCGGGCAGGACGAAGTCGGGCGCGGCCGCGCCCACCTCGAGGGTCATTCGAAGGCTCCTGTGCGATCGAGGTCAGCGGCGGGAGCCGCGCGCCGACCGCGGCGTGGTGAGCCGGGTCGCGGTCCAGTCCGACGCGACGGGGGACGAGGAGGTGACGGCGAGCCCGGCCGTGGGGGCGGCGTCGGCGACGTCGCTGGGCTCGACGTGACGGGGTCGGCCGACCTTGGGGGTCAGCAGCCAGATCGAGCCGCCCGCGGCGAGGTCGGTGAGGCCGTCGACGAGCGCGTCGACGAGGTCGCCGTCACCGTCGCGCCACCACAGCAGCACCCCGTCGACCACGTCGCCATGGTCCTCGTCGACGAGCTCGGTGCCGGTGAACTCCTCGATCGCGGCGCGCAGCCCGTCGTCGGCGTCCTCGTCCCAGCCGAGCTCCTGCACGACCTGTCCCGGCTGCAGCCCCAGTCGTGCGGCAGGCCCGCCCCTGACGTCCGCGTGGCCCGCGGTCTGGCCCACCGGGAGTCCTCCTTCGTCCGATGGCGGCGCCGTCTGCGCCGTCTTCGCTGTGGACGCTAGTCCAGCGGAGCCCGCAGCCGCACGCAAGTGCCGGTCGCGGCGCGAGCACTCCGGCCCGGGCGCAGGGGAGGCGGCCCGGATGACGTGGGGCCGAGCGGGGGGCAGGATGACGTGGTACCGCATGACCCGACGACGACGAAGGATGCGTGGCTCCGTGACGGACGACCGGATCATCAGCAACGGCCTGCCGAGCCAGCTGCCGGACATCGACCCGGACGAGACCCAGGAGTGGCTCGCCTCGCTCGACGCGGCTATCGAGCACGGGGGCCGCAACCGGGCCCGCTATCTCATGCTCGCGCTGCTGCAGCGGGCCGGCGAGCAGAACGTCGGCGTACCGAGCCTGCGCTCGACCGACTACATCAACACGATCCCGCCGGAGGACGAGCCCGACTTCCCCGGGGACGAGCAGATGGAGCGCCGGCTGCGCCGGGTCATGCGCTGGAACGCCGCCGTCATGGTGCACCGGGCGCAGCGGCCCGGCATCGGCGTCGGCGGGCACATCTCCACGTACGCCTCCTCCGCGAGCCTCTACGAGGTCGGCTTCAACCACTTCTTCCGGGGCAAGGACCACCCGGGCGGCGGCGACCAGATCTACTTCCAGGGGCATGCGGCGCCGGGCATGTACGCCCGCGCGCACCTCGAGGGCAGGCTCACCGAGGACCAGCTCGACGGCTTCCGCCAGGAGCTCAGCCACGCGGGGGCCGGAGGCGGGCTGCCGTCCTACCCGCACCCACGCCTGATGCCGGACTTCTGGGAGTTCCCGACCGTCTCGATGGGGCTCGGTCCCCTCAACGCGATCTACCAGGCGCGGTTCAACCGCTACCTGCAGCACCGCGGCATCAAGGACACCAGCGAGCAGCACGTGTGGGCGTTCCTCGGCGACGGCGAGATGGACGAGCCGGAGTCGATCGGCGCCATCGGTCTCGCGGCGCGCGAGGAGCTGGACAACCTGACGTTCGTCATCAACTGCAACCTGCAGCGCCTCGACGGCCCGGTGCGTGGCAACGGCAAGGTCATCCAGGAGCTCGAGTCGTTCTTCCGCGGCGCCGGCTGGAACGTCATCAAGGTGATCTGGGGCCGCGAGTGGGACCCGCTGCTGGCCATCGACGTCGACGGCGCGCTGGTCGGCCTGATGAACCGCACCACCGACGGGGACTACCAGACCTACAAGGCGGAGTCCGGGGCCTACGTGCGCGAGCACTTCTTCGGTCGCGACGATCGCACCGCGGCCATGGTCAAGGACATGAGCGACGAGGACGTCTGGAACCTCAAGCGCGGCGGCCACGACTACCGCAAGCTGTACGCCGCGTACGCCGCAGCCGCCCAGCACACCGGCCAGCCCACGGTCATCCTCGCCAAGACCATCAAGGGCTGGACGCTCGGCTCGCACTTCGAGGCCCGCAACGCCACGCACCAGATGAAGAAGCTGACCCTCGAGGACCTCAAGGGCCTGCGCGACCGGCTCAGCCTCCCGATCCCCGACGAGCGCATCGACCCCAAGCTGCCGCCGTACTTCCACCCCGGCACCGACTCAGACGACTACGCCTACCTCATGGAGCGCCGGCGGGCGCTGGGCGGCCCGCTGCCGCAGCGGCGGCCCAACACCAAGGCGCTCACCCTCCCCGGCGACGCCGTCTTCGAGTCCGTCCAGCGGGGATCGGGCAAGCAGTCGGTCGCCACGACGATGGCGTTCGTGCGGCTGCTCAAGGACATCCTCAAGGACAAGGAGCTCGGCTGGCGGGTCGTACCGATCATCCCCGACGAGGCGCGCACGTTCGGCATGGACGCGCTGTTCCCGACGCTGAAGATCTACTCTCCGCACGGGCAGCAGTACGCCTCGGTCGACCGCGACCTGTTCCTGTCCTACAAGGAGTCGGTGCAGGGCCACATCCTGCACGAGGGGATCAACGAGGCCGGGTCGGTGGCCTCGTGGACGGCGGTCGGCACGTCGTACGCGACGCACGGGATCACCATGATTCCGGTCTACATCTTCTACTCGATGTTCGGCTTCCAGCGCACCGGCGACGGCCTCTGGGCGGCGTCGGACCAGATGACGAAGGGCTTCGCGCTCGGCGCCACGGCCGGCCGCACGACGCTCAACGGCGAGGGGCTGCAGCACGAGGACGGCCACTCGCCGCTGCTGGCCTCGACCAACCCGGCGTGCATCCACTACGACCCTGCATGGGCCTACGAGGTCGGGCACATCGTGCGCGACGCCCTGCGCCGCATGTACGGCGAGGACCAGGAGGACATCTGGTACTACCTCACCGTCTACAACGAGCCCTACCAGCAGCCTCCCGAGCCCGCCGATGTCGATGTCGACGGCCTGCTCAAGGGCATGTACCGCTACCGGGTCATGGAGACCGCGCCGGGCGACGACGCCCCCGCCGCGCAGGTCCTGGCGTCCGGGGTGGCGCTGCGCTGGGCGCTGGAGGCGCAGCAGCGCCTCGCCGAGGAGTGGCAGGTCGCGGCCGACGTGTGGTCGGTCACGTCGTGGAACGAGCTGCGCCGCGAGGCGATGCGCTGCGACGAGCACAACATGCTCCACCCCGACGGGGAGCCGCGGGACCCGTACGTCACGCAGCGGCTGGCCGGCACCCACGGTCCCGTCGTCGCGGTCAGCGACTACCTGCGCGCGGTGCAGGACCAGATCCGCCCCTACGTGCCGACCGACTGGCAGTCCCTGGGCACCGACGGGTTCGGCATGTCCGACACCCGGGCCGCGCTGCGCCGGCACTTCAGGGTGGACGCGCAGTCGATCGTGGTCGCCGTGCTCACCCAGCTGGCCCACCGGGGCGAGGTCGGGTGGGACACCGTACGCGCCGCCCTCGACCGCTACCGGCTCGGGGACGTCACTGCGACGACGGCCGAGGAGGCCGGCGGGGAGACCTGACCGCCCGCCCCACCCCCCCTCGGATTGTCAGGCTCTGCCGGCGCTCCGACGCCGCCAGAGCCTGACACGTCCAGCTGGTCCCCCTGGCGCAGCCGCCCCAGCGACGGAAGGATGCCCGCGTGATGGCCAAACGGCGCGCAATGACCAGCAAGGTCCCGAAGAAGGCGTACGAGGCGGAGTTGCTGCGCCTGCAGGAGCAGCTGACGCACCTTCAGGAATGGGTGCGGACCACCGGCACCCGGCTCGTGCTGATCTTCGAGGGACGTGACGCCGCGGGCAAGGGTGGGGCGATCAAGCGGGTGACCGAGTACCTCAACCCCCGCGTCGCCCGCATCGTGGCGCTGCCTGCCCCGACCGAGCGCGATCGCACCCAGTGGTACTTCCAGCGCTACGTCGAGCACCTGCCCGCGGCCGGCGAGCTCGTGCTCTTCGACCGGTCGTGGTACAACCGCGCCGGCGTCGAGCGGGTCATGGGCTTTTGCACCAACGAGGAGTACCAGCGCTTCCTGCACCAGTGTCCGATCTTCGAGCGGCTGCTCGCCGAGGACGGGATCATGCTGCACAAGTACTGGTTCTCCGTCTCCGACGAGGAGCAGGAGCGACGCTTCAAGGACCGGCTGGGCAACCCGATGAAGCAGTGGAAGCTCTCGCCGATGGACCTCGAGTCGATCAGCCGCTGGGAGGACTACTCCCGCGCCAAGGACCAGATGGTGGTGCACACCGACATCCCCGAGGCCCGCTGGCACGTGGTCGAGAGCGACGACAAGCGCTCGGCGCGGATCAACATGATTGCCCACCTGCTGTCCGTGGTGCCGTGGGAGCCGGTGGAGCCGCCCAAGCTGAAACTGCCGAAGCGGCCGCCCTCGACCGGCTACATCCGCCCACCGCGCGACGAGTCGGGCTACGTGCCCGACCACGCCGCGAGCCTGCGCGACTGAGCGCACGCGAGCACAACCGATGGCCCGTCCGCGGGATTGCACTGCCACCATGGCCGGGTGCCGCTGGTCAGCGTCCGTCGCGCCCGCCCGTCGGACGCCGCCGAGGTGTCCGCCCTGCTGCTGCGCAACGCCGAGCACCTCGCACCGTTCGAGCCCGCCCGTCCGGCCGGCTGGGCCAGCGCCGACGGCCAGCGCGGTCACCTCGAGACCGCGGCGCGGCTGACCGCCGAGGGCGGGGCGTACGCGGCGGTCATCGAACTGGACGGTCGCATCGTCGGACGGATCAACCTCAACCACATCGTGCGGGGGGCCCTTCGCAGCGCCGACCTCGGCTACTGGGTCAGCGCCGACGTCAGCGGGCGGGGGGTTGCCACCGCGGCGGTACGTCGCATGCTCGGCGTCGCGTTCGGTCCGCTGGAGCTCCACCGGGTGCAGGCAGGCACGCTCGTGGAGAACCTCGCATCGCAAGCGGTCCTGCACCGCAACGGGTTCGAACGCATCGGCCTGGCCCGCCGCTACCTGCGCATCGCCGGGGACTGGCGCGACCACGTGCTCTACCAGCGACTGGTCGAGGGCGGCTGAGCTGAGCCAGCCGTGCTCAGATCAGAAGCGGTGCTCAGCCGGCCCGGCCGGTCCAGGCGAGCAGGTCCTCCACCGCCCAGGAGTTCACCACGCGGTCGGCCGGCACCCCGCACTCGGCTGCGCGCGCGCACCCGTACGGCTGCCAGTCCAGCTGGCCGGGCGCGTGCGCGTCGGTGTCGACGGCGAACAGGCAGCCGGCCTCGAGCGCCTGGCCCAGCAGCCGGCGCGGCGGGTCGAGCCGCTCGGGCCGGCAGTTGATCTCGACGGCGACCTGGTGCTCGGCGCAGGCGGCGAACACCGCGGCGGCATCGAACTCGCTCTCCGGGCGCACCTTGCCGCTGCGACCGCGCGGGCTGACGTTGCGGCCGGTGCAGTGGCCCAGCACGTCGACATGCCGGTCGGCGACCGCGGCGAGCATGCGTGGTGTCATCTGCGCGGCCGGCATCCGCAGCTTCGAGTGCACCGAGGCCACCACGACGTCGAGGCGCCCGAGCAGCTCGTCGCTCTGGTCGAGCGAGCCGTCCTCGTTGATGTCGACCTCGATGCCGGTGAGGACACGGAAGGGCGCCAGCTCGGCGTTGAGCTCCGCGACGAGGTCGAGCTGGCGGCGCAGCCGCTCCGGCGAGAGCCCGCGGGCGACGGTCAGCCGGGGCGAGTGGTCGGTCAGCGCCACGTAGTCGTGGCCCAGCTCGCGAGCCGCCTCGGCCATCTCCGGCACCGGGCTGCCTCCGTCGCTCCAGTCCGAGTGGGTGTGCAGGTCGCCGCGCAGGGCGGCCCGCAGGTCCTCGCCGCCGTCCGCGAGCGGGCCGGCCTCCGCCTCGAGCGTGGCGAGGTAGCCAGGGACGTCACCGGCCAGTGACTCCGCCACGACCCGTGCCGTGGTGTCGCCGACGCCCTTGAGCCGGGTGAGCGCACCGGCCGCGGCGAGCTCGCGCACCTGCTCCGGGCCGGCCGCGGTCAGCGCGCCGGCGGCTCCGCGGAAGGCGCGCACGCGGTACGTGGGTGCCAGCTGGCGCTCGAGCAGGTAGGCGATGCGCCGCAGCGCGGCCACGGGGTCCACAGGGTCCACAGGGTCCACAGGGTCCACAGGGTCCACAGGGTCCACAGGGTCCACGGGGTCCACAGGGAGCATCCTGCCCGGCGCCGTCCGCCCTGGGTCGCCGCCCTCGCCTGCACGCCCGGCTCTCCACCACGCCGGGCTGCGAGGGTGAGGAGGTGGAGGTCACCAGCGGGCGTGGACGAGCGGGCGTATCTCGCGGTCGTAGACCGCGCGCACAGCGCGCAGTGTCGGCTCGTCGAGCGGGAGCAGCGTGCCGGCGGCGGCGTTGTCCCGGGCCTGCTGCGGGTTGCGCGCACCCGGGATCACCGTCGTGACGCCGGGCTGGTCGACGATCCAGCGCAGGGCGAGCTGAGCGGTGCTCGAGCCGGTCGGCGTCAGTGCGGCGACCTCGCGCGCCGCCCGTACGCCGGTCGCGAAGTCGACGCCGGCGAAGGTCTCCCCCACGTCGAACGCCGCTCCGTGACGGTTGAAGCTGCGATGGTCGTCGCCGGCGAACGTCGTGGACTCGTCGTAGCGGCCGCAGAGCAGTCCGCTCGCCAGCGGTACGCGGGCGATGATGCCCACGCCGGCCTGGCGGGCGGCGGGCACCACGCGTTCGAGCGGCTTGTGCCGGAACGCGTTGAGAACGATCTGGATGCTCGCCACGCGCGGCCGCGCTATCGCGGCGAGCGCCTCGTCGCAGGTCTCGACTCTGACGCCGTACGCAGCCAGCCGCCCCTCCGCGACCATCTCGTCGAGGGCGTCGAACACCCGATCGTTGGCGTAGACGGCCGGCGGGGGGCAGTGCAGCTGCACGATGTCGAGCCGGTCGACGCCGAGGTTGGCCCGGCTGCGGTCGTTCCAGCGGTGGAACGCCTCGGTGGTGTAGGCCTCCGGCGCGTGCGGGTCGGCCCGGCGGCCCATCTTCGTGGCGACCGTCACGCCGCTCGCAGCGTCGGGGTGCTCGCGAAGGAAGCGGCCCACCAGCCGTTCACTGCGTCCGTCGCCGTAGACGTCGGCGGTGTCGACGAACGTGACGCCCGCCTCGATCGCGGCGGCCAGCGTGGCCAGGGCGGCGTCCTCGTCGACGTGGCCCCAGTCGCCGCCGAGCTGCCAGGCGCCGAGGCCGACGACGGACACCTGCCGGCCGGTCCGGCCGAGCACCCGCTGCTCCATCCGCGAAGTGTAGGGAGGCGGCCGGCACTGCTTGTCGGTGGTGGACAAGCGGACCGGCGTACGCTCGCCGGCGTGGCCTCCCGCCGCCGCGCACCCGCCATCGCCGGCGTCGGCGACGATGTCGGCGACGGCCGGCCGGACCCGGCAACCGTCCGCAAGGTCCAGCGGGCCGCCGGCGCGCTGGGTTCGGCGGCGCTGGCCCGCATGGAGGAACGGCTGCCGTGGTACCGCTCCATGGGCGCGGAGGAGCGCTCGTGGGTCGCCCTGGTCATCCATGCCGGGATCGCGTCGTTCCTGACCTGGTTCGCCGCCGGACCACGGCAGCGGCTGCAGATCACCGCGGCGGTGTTCGGCACGGCGCCGCGCGAGCTGACCAGGTCGGTGTCGCTGCAGCAGACGGTGGAGCTCGTCCGCGCCGCGGTGGACGTGGTCGACGAGAACGTCGACGACATCGTCGAGCCGGACGAGGCGCCGGTCGTCCGCGTGGCGGTGCTGCGCTATTCGCGCGACATCGCCTTCGCAGCCGCGGAGGTCTACGCCCGCGCGGCCGAGGCACGGGGCGCCTGGGACGCCCGGCTGGAGGCGCTCGTCGTCGACTCGCTGCTGCGCGGCGAGGCCGACGAGCAGGTCCGCTCTCGAGCGGCCGCGCTGGGCTGGGAGTCCTCCTCGACCGTCTGCGTCGTCGTCGGCCAGGTGCCCAGCGGCGACAGCGGCCCGGCGCTGGACGCCCTGCGCGACGACGCCCGGGCCGGCGGGCTCGGCCTGCTCGTCGGCGTGCAGGGCGAGCGGCTCGTCGCGGTCCTCGGCGGCGTGCGGGACGCCAGATCGGCGGGCGGGCTGGTGGCACCGCGCTTCGGCTCCGGCGCCGTCGTGGTCGGCCCGGTCGTGCCCGACCTGCTGGCCGCCGCGTCCTCGGCCCGGGCGGCGGTGTCCGGGTTGCGCGCGAGCGCGGCCTGGCCGGACGCGCCGCGTCCGGTGCTCGCCGACGACCTGCTGCCCGAGCGGGCGCTGGCCGGCGACGGGCACGCGCGGCGCGCCCTGGTCGCCGAGGTGTACGCGCCGCTGGCCGCGGGCGGGGCCGTGGTGCTGGCCACCGTGGAGGCCTTCCTCGGGCACGGCGGCTCGGTCGAGGCCACCGGCCGGGCGCTCTACGTGCACCCCAACACGGTGCGCTACCGGCTGCGCCGAGCCACCGAGCTGAGCGGGCGCTCACCCTTCAACCCGCGCGACGCCTACGCCCTCCGGCTCGCCCTCACCCTCGGCCGGCTCGCCCCGTGACCCCCCTGAGTCGATCACGTTAACGTGATCGACACCCCCTTCCCGCGCGCTGCAGAACGCGGGAAGGGGGTGTCCGGCGCGGGAAGGACCCGCACGGCGACGGCCGCGGCTTTCCCGACGCCCTTTATGTGGGAAGCCCACAACCGCACGCCGCACAACTTCGTCGGCCAGCATCCACGGTTACCCGCCGGTAGAGCGACAGTCTTGGCCTCGTGCTCGCCGTCGTCGCCCCCGGCCAGGGCGCCCAGACCCCCGGCTTCCTCGCGTCGTGGCTCGACGACCCCGCTCGGGCGAGCCGGATGCGGTGGCTGTCCGCGGTCGCCGACCTGGACCTCGTCGCGTACGGCACCGAGGGCGACGCCGACGCCATCCGCGACACGGCGGTCGCCCAGCCGCTCCTGCTGGCCGCGAGCCTGGTCGTCGCCGATTCCCTGTTCGGTCCACCGGACGAAGCGGCCGGGATCGGCGTCCTGGCTGGGCACAGCGTCGGTGAGCTGGCCGCTGCGGCGATGGCCGGCGTGCTGGGGATCGAGCAGGCGACGGTGCTGGTACGCGAGCGCGGCCGCGCCATGGCCGACGCATCCGCGGCCACACCTACCGGCATGAGCGCGCTGCTCGGCGGCGCCCCGGACGAGGTCGCCGCCGCGTTGGAGCGCCACGGGCTGACCCCCGCCAACGTCAACGGGGCCGGCCAGACCGTCGCCGCGGGCACGCTCGAGCAGCTGGCAGCCCTGGCCGCCGACCCGCCGGCCAGGGCGCGCGTCGTACCGCTGCAGGTCGCCGGGGCGTTCCACACGAGCCACATGGCCCCGGCGGTATCGACGCTGGCCGGGTTGGCTGACGCCGTCACGCCGCGCGCGCCACGCACCCCGCTGCTGTCCAACCGGGACGGCGCCGTCGTCGCGGACGGGCGCGCGGTGCTGGCCCGGATCGTCGACCAGGTCGCCAGCCCGGTGCGCTGGGACCTGTGCATGCAGGCCATGGCCGAGCTTGGTGTCACCGGGGTGTTGGAGCTGCCGCCGGCCGGCACCCTGACCGGCCTGGCCAAGCGGGAGCTGCGGGGCACGGCGACATTCGCGCTCAAGACCCCCGACCAGCTCGATGCCGCCCGCGACTTCGTTGCCGAGCACGGCACGCCAGCCATCCGGACCGTCGCCTCCCGGCGGCCTCCGGACGACGACGCCGCGCCGCCAGACCGGGCACCCGTCCGGCTCCACCACGAGGCAGGTGCCCAGTGAGCGGTCGGATGTCCCCCCGCGTCAAGCGGCCCCCGCGCGAGGCACGCGTCCTCGGTGTCGGCGGCTACCGGCCCACCCGGGTCGTGCCCAACGCCGAGATCATCGAGGCGATCGAGTCCTCGGACGAGTGGATCCGTACCCGCTCGGGGATCGCCTCCCGCCGCTTCGCCGGAGAGGACGAGACCGTCATCGCCATGAGCGTCTCGGCGGCGCAGAAGGCGATCGCCCAGGCCGGCATCGCACCCGAGCAGGTCGGCTGTGTCATGGTCGCGACCGTCACGCACCTCTACCAGACGCCCTCCGCCGCGGTGGAGATCGCCCACGCAGTCGGCGCGCGGGGCGCCGCGGCGTTCGACATCTGCGCCGCCTGCGCCGGCTTCTGCTACGGGCTGTCTTTGGCCAACGATCAGGTACGCGCCGGCACCTCCGACTACGTGCTGGTCATCGGCGTCGAACGGCTCTCCGACATCACGGACCCGTTCGACCGGTCGACGGCGTTCATCTTCGCCGACGGGGCTGGTGCCGCCATCGTGGGTCCCAGCGAGCGCCCCGGTATCGGTCCGGTCGTCTGGGGCTCCGACGGATCCCAGCTCGGGCTGATCCGCCAGGAGGAGAGCTGGGCGCAGGCGTTCCGGGGCGGCGAGCGACCCCAGTGGCCGCATCTGCGCATGGAGGGCAATCCGGTCTTCCGGTGGGCGTCCTACGAGATGGCCAAGGTTGCCCGCGAGGCGCTCGACGCGGCCGGGGTGACCCCCGAGCAGCTCGACGTGTTCGCCCCGCACCAGGCCAACATGCGGATCACTGACGCCATGGCCCGCTCGCTGCGGCTGCCCGACACGGTGACCGTGGCTCGTGACATCCAGGACCAGGGCAACACCTCGGCCGCGTCCGTCCCGCTGGCTCTCGAACGCATGCAGGAGCTCGGCGAGGCTGCCTCCGGCGACCTGGCCCTGCTCATCGGATTCGGCGCTGGCCTGGTCTTCGCCGCGCAGGTCGTCGTCCTGCCCTGATCTTGCGTTCCGTTCGGGGCGGCGCCGTACGGCGTCGCCGTCCACCCCCGAGAAGGAGAGCTCATGGCCAGCACCGAGGAGATCCGCAGCGGTCTCGCCGACATCGTCAACGAGATCGCCGGGGTGCCGGCGGAGGACGTCCAGATGGACAAGTCCTTCGTCGACGACCTCGACGTCGACTCGCTGTCGATGGTCGAGGTCGTCGTGGCGGCCGAGGAGAAGTTCGCCGTCAAGATCCCCGACGACGAGGTGAAGAACCTGACCACGGTCGGTGACGCGGTCGCCTTCATCGAGCGGGCCGGGTCCTGACCCGATGACCGACCACCAGGTTCGCGTCGTCGTCACCGGCCTCGGCGCGACCACGCCCGTCGGCGGCGACGTCGCGTCCACCTGGGAGGCCTTGCTCGCCGGACGCTCCGGCGTCCGAGTTCTCGACGAGGAGTGGGTCGAGCAGCTGCCGGTGCACATCGCGGCGCCGGCGCTGGTCGACCCCACCTCGGTGCTCCACCGCGTGCAGGCGCGCCGGCTGGACCGCAGCGGTCAGCTCGCCGTCGTCGCCTCCCGGGAGGCCTGGGCCGACTCGGGACTCGGCGACGCCGGCGTCGAGCCCGAGCGGCTCGGTGTCGTCATCGGCACGGGTATCGGCGGTGTGCACACGCTGCTGTCCAACTACGACCTGCTGACCGGGAAGGGACCGCGTCGGGTCTCACCACTGGCGATCCCGATGCTGATGCCCAACAGCGCGGCCGCCCACGTCGGCCTCGAGCTGAGCGCACGCGCCGGCGTACACACGCCCGTGTCCGCGTGCGCCAGCGGCAATGAGGCGCTCGCGTACGCCATGGACATGATCCGCAACGGCCGCGCGGACGTCGTGGTTGCCGGCGGCACGGAGGCCGCGATCCACCCGCTGCCGATGGCCGCCTTCGCCAACATGATGGCGCTCTCGCTGCGCAACGACGAGCCGTCGCGGGCTTCCCGACCGTTCGACAAGGGCCGCAACGGCTTCGTGCTCGGCGAGGGCGCCGGCCTGCTCGTGCTCGAGCGGGAGGAGCACGCTCGCGGCCGAGGGGCAAAGGTGTACGCCGAGATCGCCGGTGCCGGGCTCAGCGCCGACGCCCACCACATCGCCCAGCCGGACCCGGTCGGCGCCGGCGCCACGCGGGCCATGCGCGACGCGCTGGCCGACGCACGAGTGGGCGCCGACGAGATCCACCACGTCAACGCCCACGCGACGTCGACGCCGCAGGGGGACGTCGCGGAGGCCTCGGCGATCAGAGCGGTGCTCGGTGAGGCGGCTGACGGCGCCGTCGTGACGTCGACGAAGTCGATGACCGGCCACCTGCTGGGCGCCGCCGGGGCCGTCGAGTCGGTGGCGACGGTGCTGGCGCTGCACGCCAGGACGGTGCCGGCCACCGCGAACCTCGAAGACCTCGACGACGACGTGCTGCTCGACGTCGCGATCGGTGAGCCACGGGCACTGGACGCCGGAGCCCTCGCCGCGCTCAACAACTCCTTCGGCTTCGGCGGACACAACGTCGCTCTGGTGTTCCGCAGCGCCTGAGCGGCGGCCCGCTGCTAGACCACCTGGTGCAGCCACCGCACCGGCGCGCCGTCGCCGGCGTGGCGGAACGGCTCGAGCGCGTCGTCCCACGGCTTCCCGAGCAGCCTCTCGAGCTCGGCATCCAGTGCCACCTGACCAAGCGCCGCGCGAACAACGGCGGCCTTCAGCCGGTCCTCGGGGATCATGAGGTCGCCGTGGATGCCGGTGACGCCGTGGAAGATGCCCAGCTCCGGTACGTAGGAGTAGCGCTCGCCCTCGTGACCGGGGCTCGGCTCTTCGGTCACCTCGTAGCGGATCTGCTCCCAGCCGCGCAGCGCCGACGCCAGCCGCGCTGCGGTGCCCGGCTCACCCAGCCACGACAGCTCGCTGCGGTGGGTGCCGGGCGCCACGGGCTGCGCAGTCCAGCCCAGATTGAGGCGGATGCCAAGGACGCCGCCGGCTGCCCACTCGACGTGCGGGCACAGGGCGGACGGCGAGGCGTGCACGAACAGGACGCCGCGGGTCGTCACCGGTCCTCCTTCGGTCGAGGGACGCCTTCCCCAGCGGCCTCGTCCGGGAGAGCCCGGTACCTGCTTCGACCTCATCGTGCCACAGGGACACCGCCGCTACCACCAGCACCAGCGCACGGCACGCCGCCGCTGGCGTGGACGGCGGGGTTCGGCCGCGGACTCCTCGGGGTAGGAGGAACACAGCAGGTAGTCGACAACGAGATGGAGGAACGCAATGGGTGACGACGACAAGCTGCGCAACACCGCTGAGGGCGCCTTGGGTGACGCCAAGGAGAAGGTGGGCCAGGCGACCGGCGACAAGGACCTCGAGGCAGAGGGCCGTGGCGAGTCGACCAAGGCCGACCTCAAGCAGGCCGGCGAGAAGATCAAGGACGCGTTCAAGGACTGACGGCGACGGCACGGCCGTGCATGGGAGGTGACGATGGTCAGCCGGTAGGCTGGCGTCTGCGACGGCGGTGGGGCTCGCCGGCAACTGCGGTTGTGGCCGCCAACAGTCCCTACCTTTCATGGTAGGAGGCTGTGTGCCAACAGCTGACGATGCCCTCGTCGTGATGCTCGACGAGTTGGTCGTTCTGAGCGATTCCGCTGCTCATCCGCGCGCGGAAGCCCTCCTTGAGCGCCTGCGGGCCGGTGACCTTCGGGTTGCGCTGGTCGGAGAGGCCAAACGCGGGAAGTCTTCGCTCGGCAACGCGCTGCTCGGTGAGGCCGTGCTGCCGACCGGGGTGGTCCCGGTGACGGCGATCAGCACCGAGGTCCGGGAAGGCTCACCGCGTCGGGCGGAGGTCAGCTTCCCCGACGGCACCGTCCACACCACCGACGTGGGTGACGTCGAGCGCTTCGTGTCCCAACGCCGAAACCCCGGCAACTCCCGGCATGTCGCCGGTGTGCGCGCCTACCTTCCTGACGGCATGCCGCACCCACGGATGGTGCTCGTCGACACCCCGGGTGTGGGATCGGTGCACCGGCACAATACCGAGCAGGCGCAGAGCGCGTTTGCTGCCATGGACGCCGCCGTGTTCGTCCTGTCTGCGGACCCGCCCATCTCCGCGTCCGAGCTGGCGCTGCTGGGCGAGGTCGCCGACCTTGCGGTGCGCGTGTTCGTCGTGCTCAACAAGGCCGACCAGCTGGAACCGGATGAGCTGGGTGAGTCGACCGGCTTCGTAGGCGACGTGCTCGTCGGGGCACTGGGGACCGCGCCACACATCTGGGTGTGCTCGGCGCGCAACGGACTCCGCGCCCGGGTAGCCGGCGACGCGGCAGCCTGGGCGGCGAGCGGGGTGCCGGCGCTTCTCGACGCGCTGCTCGCGCACCTTGTCGCGCATAGGGATCGGGACCTGCGGGTCAGCGTTGCGGCTACCGCTGCCCGGCTCGCCGCCTCGCAGCTCGATGCCGTGAACGTGGCAATAGCGGCGGTCGAGGCCCTCGACGCCAACCAGGAGCACCGAGTCCTTGAGCTCGGTGCCCGGCTCGACGCCGTCGACCAACGTCGTGACCAGGCGGTGGAGGTCGTCACCGCGAACCTGGCCCGGGCTCGGTCCGCGCTGGACGCTGACGCCGCCGGTGAGGTCGGCGAGGTCACGCGGTTGGTGCATGAGCGCCTAGCGGCGTTCCTCGCCACGGCGGACAGCCTCAGCCTTGCCGACACGGAGGAGCAGGGACGGAAGGTCATCGCCGAGACCACACGGGCTGCTGTGGAGAGGTGGCGCGGGCGGTGGCACGGCGGGCTCAACGACTCCAACGCTCAACTGCTCGGGATCGAACAAGGTCTGCTGGAGGAGGCAGCCGGCGACCTTCACGCGGCAGCGCACAATCTGCTCGGCATCCGACTGCGGACCGAGATCCCGGTGTTGACCCCAGCCGCCCCGCCCGCACTGCGCTATGACTTCGAGCCCGGCGTCGCCTGGAACCAGGCTCTGGTCTCGGGGCTGCGCACCCATGCGCCCGGGAGCATCGGCCGACGCCGGGTCGCCCGCTACCTGCGAACCGAGGCGGGGCGCTTGGTCGACCGGCACACAGGCCGTGCCCGCGCCAACTTCCAGGACCGGCTCGAGGAAGCTGGACGCCGACTGCGCACCCAGGTCGCCGACGCGTTCAGCGAACTCACCGAGAGCCTGCGGACGGGCCGCCAGGTGGCGATCGAGACGCGCCGAAGCGCCCACTTCCGGCACCGCGATGCAGGACAGTCGCTGGACCAGCAGCGCGCGGCCCTCGAGGAGCTCACCCAGCGGCTGCGGACGGTCGCCGGGCAACCAGCCGCTGCACCCGGGTCCGGGTACGGGGAAGACCCGCAGGCACCGGGCACCGGACCGCTCAAGGCGGAGATCCGGTGAGCGACGCCCACCGTGGCGCATCAGGGGCGGACCACGAGCGAGGACACGCCCGAGCAGACGACACCGGGCAGCCAAGCACGCCGTAGCGGCGCACGTGAGCACCCCCTCGACCCGATCTGCCAGAGCCGGTCGTGGAGTGACGTGAACGACCAGCCTCGGCCGGCGCCCGGCACGTCCGACGACACGACCAAGACACCGTCCGAGTCCCGCTGGCTGACTCCTGGCGTGCTCTCGATCGGCGCCGCGTCGCTCGGTAGCGACGCCGGCCACGAGATGACCACCAGCCTGCTGCCGACCTTCCTCACCTCCACGCTGCACGCCGGCCCCGCTGCGCTCGGCGCGATCGAAGGCGTCTCGGATGCGCTGATCGGGTTGAGCAAACTCGCCGGGGGCCCGTTGAGCAGCGACCCGCACCGCCGCGGACGGCTCGCCTCCGGGGGCTATCTGGTCACTGCGTTCGCGACCGCCGCAATCGGGCTTGCCACGGCGGTGTGGCAGGTCGCGCTCCTGCGGGCACTGGCGTGGATGTCGCGCGGCCTGCGGTCTCCGGCGCGAGACACCCTGCTGATCTCGCTGATCCCGCGCGCAGCGTACGGGCGGGCCAGCGGTGTGGAACGCGCCGGGGACAACGCCGGCGCCCTCATCGGGCCGCTGCTGGCCGCTGCGCTGGTCGGGGTTCTCGGCATCCGGCACGCGATGCTGCTGGCATTCATCCCCGGCATCCTTGCCGCCGCAGCCATCACCATCGCAGCACGCGAAGCGCGGCACACCGTCACCTCGCCGGTCGGGCGACGCACACTGTCCCTCAACCTGGGCGAACTGAGAAGTGCCGGGCTGGCGCGCGCACTGGCGCCCGCGGCGCTCTTCGAGCTCGGCAACATGGCTACGACACTGCTGATCCTTCGGGCCACCGACCTGCTGGACGCCGAGGGCCGCTCCCTGGCCGCGGCGACCAGCATCGCGATCCTGCTCTACGCCGCCCACAACGCCGCCGCCATGATCGCCGCGCTTGCCGGTGGTTACATCATCGACCGGGTCAACGCCCGCGTCGTGCTCGGCGCAGGTGCCGCGGTCTACGTTCTCGCCTACGCCGCCTTCGCCTGGGATCAGCACGCCTGGCCGGTGCTGCTGGCCGGGTTCGTGCTTGCCGGATTCGGTATCGGCTGCGCGGAGACCGCCGAGTCCACGATCGTCGCGCTCGCTCTCCCTGACCGGCTGCGCGGAAACGGCTACGGAGTTCTGGGACTGGTGCAGTCCGTGGGGGACCTGGGGGCATCACTCGTCGCCGGCCTGATCTGGGCGCTGGTCTCCCCGACGGCGGCGTTCTGCTACGCCGCAGCCTGGATGGGCGCAGCCGTGGTCACCGCCACGGCCACGAGGCGACGTCCGGCCCTACGAAGCCATTCGGGACAGGAGCAGTCTTGACGGGCCCCGTCGGCACCCCGACGTCGGCCACGAAACAGAAGGGAACCACGGTCATGAGCATTGACATCGCCTCCGTTCACGCTGTGGAGATCCTGGACTCGCGCGGACGACCGACTCTGTCGGTGACCGTGCACACCCAGGACAGCTCTGCGCACCGCGCCGGCGTGCCGTCCGGCGCGTCCACCGGCTCCGGAGAGGCCGTAGAGCTCCGCGACGCCGACACCGTCCGGTACGGCGGGAAGGGGACCCGCGCGGCGGTCGGGAACGTGAACGGGCCGATCAACGACGCATTGACGGGGCGAGGTTTCGCGGACCTGGCCGAACTCGACCGGGCGCTGACCGATCTCGACGGGACCCCGAACAAGTCCCGGCTGGGCGCGAACGCGATCGTAGGCGTTTCGATGGCCGCAGCCCGGGCGTTCGCCGCGTCCGCCGGAGTGCTCCTGTGGCGCTACCTGACCCCCGCTGGGGTGACGCCGGTGCTTCCGGTACCGCACTTCAACGTGGTCAACGGCGGAGCGCATGCCCCGAACAGCCTGGACTTCCAGGAGTTCATGCTTGCCCCGCTCGGCGCACCGAGCTACCCCGAGGCGGTGCGCGCGGGTGCGGAGGTCTACGCGGCACTGAAGACCCGACTCGCCGGAGCCGGATACGCCACCGGTCTCGGTGACGAGGGAGGGTTCGCTCCCGACATCGCGCGCCCCGAGGACGTGCTCGACACGCTCGTCGGGGCCATCAAGGACGCCGGGTACACGCCCGGACGCGAAGGAGTTGCCGTCGCCCTTGACCCCGCCGCCAGCGAGTTCTACCGAGACGGCGCTTACCATGTCGCCGACGAGTCTCTGTCGAGCGCGGACATGATCGCTTACTACGCGGATCTGGTGAACCGGTTCCCGATCTGGAGCATCGAGGACGGGCTGGCCGAGGGCGATTGGGACGGCTGGGTTCAGCTCACCGAACGGCTCGGCGGCAAGATCCAACTCGTCGGTGACGACAACTTCGTGACCAACCCCGCCATCATCAGGAACGCCGTCAGCCGCGGGGTCGCGAACGCCGCGCTGATCAAGGTCAACCAGATCGGCAGCGTCACCGAGACCCTCGAGGCGATTGCGGTCTGCCGCGACGCCGGCTACGCCGCGATGGTCTCGCACCGCTCGGGAGAAACCGAGGACGCGTTCATCGCCGACCTCGCCGTCGGTTCCGGGTGCGGGCAGCTGAAGTCCGGGGCCCCGGCCCGCGGCGAACGGGTCGCCAAGTACAACCGGATCCTGGAGATCAGCGATGCGGAGCCCGAGTTGAAGTACCACGGGGCCTAGCCAGAACAGGCCCCACCAGGCCGCGCTGCGCGCCGAGCCGGCTCCTCGCGGGGTAGCCCACCTCCGCAGAGCCAGCTGGGCACCGTACTACAGGAGGATGGGCCACACTCCTCCTAGAACCGTGATTGACGGCCCCGGCCACGGTTGGAGCAGCCGAGGAGGACCCTGAGCGCATGACTCGCATCCTGGTGGTCGCCAACCAGACCCTCGGCTGCCCCGAGCTCGACGAGGTGCTCGACGAGTACGTCGCGCGGCCCTCGACCGCGATGCACCTCGTCGCGCCGGTCACGGCCATCGAGGGCGAGCACCAGTGGGACTATCCGGCAGTGGACCGCCACATCCCCGCACCCGAGCAGATCGCGCACGCGCTGGCGGTCGGACGGCTCGAGCACGCGGTCTCCCAGCTGCGGTCCCGCGGTGTCGACGTCGCCGGTGAGGTCGTCGACAACGACCCCGTCGGCCGGGTGCGCGAGCTGCTGGCGGAGTCCGGCTTCGACGAGGTCGTCGTGTGTACGCTGCCGGAGCGGCTGTCGCGGTGGCTGCGGATGGACCTCCCGCACATGTTGCGGCGAGCGACCGAGCTGCCGGTGCGCCACGTGCCTGGCTCCGCCGGCCCGTCGCTATGAGGCCGCGCCGCGATCAGCGCATCGCAAAGCGTGCCGGCTAGCCCGCGGTCAGCCCCACTACCGTCGAGTCGTGACGCTGAGCGCGGTCCGCCGTCGGACCTGGGCCCTGGGCGTGCTCGCCGTCGCGGTCGCCGTCGGACTGTGCTTGATCGGGGCCTGGCAGTGGCGGGTCGCCTTTCCCCCCGCGGACGCGTCCACCCTCCCCGCGGGTCCGGCGGTCCCCGCGCAGGACCTGCTGCCCCCCGGTCAGCCGCTGTTGGCGGCCGCGGTCGGCCGCGAGGTCACCGCTTCGGGCCGGTACGAGCCGGGGCTTGCGCTGCGCGTCACCGGGCGAGTGCTCGACGGGCGGCCCGGTACCTGGCAGCTGGTCCCCCTGCGGACGCCGAGCGGAGCGGCCCTGCCGGTGGTGCGCGCGTTCGTGGCCCGCGGCACCGAGCCGCCGGCCGTGCCGACCGGAACCGTGACGGTCACCGGTCGCGTCCAGCCGCCCTTCCTCCCTGCGGACCGGACAGCCGCCACGGCCGACGACGCGGTCGCCGCCGTCGACACGGCAGAGCTGGTCAACCGCTGGGGAGCACCGATCCACCCCGCGTACGTCGTCGCCGAGACGGAGGCGCCGCCGCCGGAGGCGGCCCCGGAGCGGGTGCCGGCCCTGCCCTCCGAGGTGCACTCGTCCGTGCGCTTGCGCAACCTCGCCTACGCCGTGCAGTGGTTCGTCTTCGCCGGCTTCGTGCTGCTCTTCTGGGTGCGGCTCGCGCGCGACGACGTACGATCCAGCCGGTGAGCAGAGCACTCTCGATCTACCGCGTCCTCGCCTGGATCGTCGGCGTCTGGCTGCTGCTCCTGGTGGCCTCGATGGTCGTGAAGTACGGCTTCGGCAATGCGACCCTGGTCCAGGTGGTGGGGCCGATCCACGGCTTCCTCTACATGGGCTACCTCGCCGCAGCGGTCTACCTCTCCACCTTGGTGCACTGGCCGCTGGGGCGCCTCGTCCTCATCCTGCTCGCTGGCACCGTCCCGTTCCTGTCCTTCGTCGCCGAGCGGTCGGTGACCCGCGAGGTCCGGCAGCGGCTCGCCGAGGCGGCCACCACCACCTGACGTACGCCCGAGCTCCGGCGTGTCGGATGATGCGTGCGGCGGCAGCGCGGTGCGCGGGCCCCATGATCGAGCCGCGTTGACCGGCGCCAGACGCCCCCGGAGGGACCCGTGCCCCGCCTCATCCCGCGCGACACCGCGTTCTACGACCTGTTGTGCGAGGGGGCCGGACACCTCGTCACCGGCTGCGCGCTGCTCCGCGAGGTGGTCGAGGCGCCGCCCGCTGAGCGCGAGCCGATCCGCCAGCGAATGCGCGCCGCCGAGCACGCGGCCGACGAGACCACGCACGCAACCATCCGGCGGCTGAACTCGTCGTTCGTGACCCCGTTCGACCGGGAAGACATCCACCGGCTGAGCAGCCGTCTGGACGACGTCATGGACCACATGGACGCCGCCGCCGACCTGGTCGTGCTCTACCGCATCGGCGACGTCCCGCCGGGCGTGCACAAGCAGATCGACCTGCTCTGCCAGGCGTCCACGATCACCGCCGACTCGATGCCGCGGCTGCGGACGTTAGCCAAGATGGCCGACTACCTGCTCGAGGTCAACCGCCTCGAGAACGAGGCCGACCGGGTCCACCGCGACCTGTTGGCCGAGCTGTTCTCCGGCCACCTGGAGCCGCTCGAGGTGATGAAGCTCAAGGATGTCGTCGAAGAGCTCGAGGCGGCCGCCGACGCGCTCGAGCGCGTCGCCCACGTGGTCGAGGCCATCGTGGTCAAGGAGTCCTGAGGCGTGGAGCTCGCGCTCGTCACGACGGTCGTGCTCATCGCGCTCTCGTTCGACTACACCAACGGTTTCCACGACGCGGCCAACGCGATCGCGACGTCGGTGTCCACCCGCGCCCTGCGCCCACGCACCGCACTGGCCATGGCGGCGGTCGCGAACCTCGTCGGTGCCATGCTCGGCGAGCAGGTCGCCAAGACCATCGGCAGCGGGATCATCGTGCCGCCGCAGAACAACCGCGGGCTCGTCATCGTGCTGTGCGGGCTGCTCGGCGCCATCGCCTGGAACCTCACCACGTGGTGGCTGGGCCTGCCCTCGAGCTCGACGCACGCCCTCATCGGCGGGCTGCTGGGGGCAGGTCTCGCCGCCTCCGCCACGGTGGAGTGGGGCGTGATCGGCACCAAGGTCGTCGTGCCCATGGTGGTCTCCCCTCTTGTCGGTTTCGGCCTCGCGTACCTGTTCATGCTCGCCATCCTCTGGACGTTCCACCGGTCCCGGCAGCACCGGGTCAACGCCGGCTTCCGGCACTCGCAGACGGTGTCGGCGGCCGCGATGGCGCTGGGGCACGGGCTGCAGGACGCGCAGAAGACGATGGGCGTCATCGTGCTGGCCCTCGTCATCGGCGGCTACCAGTCCGGCAGCGACATCCCGCTGTGGGTCAAGCTCTCCGCCGCCACGGCGATCAGCCTCGGCACCTGGTCGGGCGGGTGGCGCATCATGCGGACGCTGGGGCGGCGGGTGATCGAACTCGACCCACCTCGCGGCTTCGCGGCCGAGACGACCGCCGCCGGCGTCCTCTACACGAGCGCCTTCGTGTTCGCCGCGCCGATCTCGACGACGCACACGATCACCTCGGCGATCATGGGCGTCGGCGCCACCCGGCGGCTGTCCGCGGTGCGCTGGGGTGTCGCCAGCAACATCGTCACGGCCTGGGTGCTGACGATCCCGATGGCGGCGCTGACCGCCGCCGCGCTCTTCGGCGTGGCAGCAGTGCTGCAGCTGACCTGAGCAACCTATGAGGCGCTCGCGAGCCGAGCCTGGGCGCGGCCTCGTGCGACCCGCCCCACGCTCGGTTCCCGCCCGTGATCGACAAGACGTCGGGCGTCGGCGGGGTCGCGGAACTCACGCGCGCGGCCACGGGTTGGGCGTACACCCGCGCAGGCCGTAGGTCTGCTGCATCATCACCGGTGCCGGCCGGCCCGGGCCGGGACAGGTGGTGTGCCGGTGGCCGAGGGCGTGGCCCATCTCGTGGTTGACCATGTAGCGGCGGTAGTCCGCAATCCGGCCGGCGTAGCCCTCCGTACCCGTCGTCCACAGGCGCGCGTTGAGCACCACCAGCCTCCCGTTACGGCACGACGCCTGACCGCGCGTCTCAAGCGGTGCGCAGAGCCGGTCGGTCGTGCCGGGGGTGGCAAGCAGGACGCGTACGTCGGCGTCGGCGCGATGCGCGACGCGCTGCAGCGCGAAGCGTCCGGTGCCGCTCCAGCTGCGCGGGTCGGCCAGCGTGAGGTCGACCACCGCGGCGATCTCCTCCGGCACATAGCGCAGGCCATTCTCGACCTCGACGGTGTAGCGCGTGAGGTGGCCGGTACCCACGCGGGAGAGCACGCCGGCAGCGGTACGGAAGGTGCCGGGCCCTTTCGTGGGAACCCGGCCCCCGGCAGGGCCGCCGGCGACGACTGGAGCCGCCGCCGCCACGGCGGCGGGCCCGACGACGGACGGCCCCGGCCGCCGCATGGCGGCCACGACGTCATGCCCGGCGACGGTCACCGTCACGACGGTGAGCAGGACCCCGATGCTGCGCCGCCGGCGGGCCAGCATCCGGTCGTGCGCGTTCACCCTGCCCAGCGCGGGATCGGCGGCGCGTGCACTCGCACGAGCCCGACGATAAGGAACCGGACACCACGGGCGGGCCCGCGACGCGCCGGAGCCGGCTCGAAGAACGCGCGCCGGGCTTACGGCCCGGTGACGGGCGCCGGAGCGACCGGCGCTGCGCCGAGGTGGCGGCCTACGCTCGGTCGGTGGCCCGCGTCCTCGTCGTCGACGACGACCCGACCGTGCGTGAGGTCGTCGTGGATTACCTGGGCCGCTCGGGCCTGGACGTGGACGAGGCGGCCGATGGCATCGCGGCGCTGCGGGCGGCCGAGGAGCACGTACCGGACCTCGTCGTCCTCGACCTCATGCTGCCCGGGCTCGACGGGCTGGAGGTCTGCCGCCGGCTGCGGGCACGCCGCGCGAACCTCCCGGTGCTGATGCTCACCGCGCGCGGCGACGAGGACGCCCGGGTGCTCGGTCTCGAGACCGGTGCAGACGACTACGTCACCAAGCCGTTCAGCCCGCGCGAGCTCGCGCTGCGCGTGCAGTCCGTGCTGCGCCGTACGCGTCCCGGCGGCGGGCCTGACCTGGGTTCCGCTCTGTCCGGGTCGCCGGACCGGCCCGCGGCTCGGCTCGTCGACGGCGATCTGCGGCTCGACCCGGTGGCCCGCCGCGTGCTGCGCGGCGACCGGGAGCTCTCGCTGACCACCCGCGAGTTCGACCTGCTGGCCCACTTCCTGCACCACCCCGAGCGGGCGTTCTCACGGGAGGAGCTCATGCGCGAGGTGTGGGGCTGGGAGTACGGCGACCAGTCCACCGTCACCGTCCACGTGCGGCGACTGCGGGAGAAGGTCGAGATCGAGCCGGCGGTGCCGTGCCGCATCGTCACCGTGTGGGGAGTGGGTTATCGGTGGGATCCGGCGGCGGGGCCGGCGGGGTCCTGATGGGTCCGGCGGCGCAGACCCTGCTTCTCTCGGCGGCGACCGCGGCGGCAGTGGGCGCTGCGGGTGCCGCCGTCGTGATCGTGACCGCCCGTCGCTCGATCCGAGCTGCCACCCTCGTCACTCCGCTCGCCGTCGTGGCCAGCGTCGCGGTAGGCGTCGTCGTCAGCGCGCGGGCCATGTTTCTGTCCGCGCACGACCTGAGCGCAGTGCTGCTCGTGCTGGCTGCCGCCGCACCCGTGGCACTTCTGTTCGGGATCCTGCTTGCCCGGCGGGTGCACGCGATCGACCGTCGCGCGGCCGACGAGGCCGCCGCGCGCCGGCGCGACAGCGAGGTCGAGGCATCCCGCCGGGAGCTGGTGGCGTGGGTGTCGCACGACCTGCGTACGCCGCTCGCCGGCATCCGGGCCATGGCCGAGTCGCTCGAGGACGGCGTCGCGAACGACCCGGACCGCTACCACGCGCGGATCCGCGCCGACGCCGACCGGATGGCGGGCATGGTCGACGACCTGCTCGCGCTGTCGCGCATCCAGTCCGGCACTCTGCACCTGGTCCGCGAACGGGCCAGTCTGGCCGATCTGGTGTCGGACACGCTCGCCTCCGCCCAGCCGCTGGCCACCGGACGCGGGGTCCGGCTGAGCGGCCACGCGGAGGGTCCGGTGCCCGCCGAGGTCGACACCCGTGAGCTCTCCCGCGTCCTCGGCAACCTCGTAGTCAACGCGGTGCGGCACACGCCGCCGGACGGCACCGTCGTCGTGCACGCCCAGCAGGTCGGCGCGGCCGCCGAGCTCAGCGTGTCCGACGGCTGCGGGGGGATCGCTCCCGAGGACCTGCCGCGCGTCTTCGAGCCCGGGTGGCGCGGCAGCGGGGCACGCACACCGGACGAGGGAGCCGGTGCCGGATTGGGGCTGGCCATCGTCCGCGGCGTCATCGCCGCGCACGGCGGCACGGTCGCGGTGCAGAACATCGACGGTGGCTGCCGCTTCGCCGTACGGGTGCCTGCCGCCGGATGAGGGGGACCGAACCTGCGGCGGAGAGGTGGTGGGGCGGGCGGGACTCGAACCCGCGACCGAGGGATTATGAGTCCCCTGCTCTGACCGGCTGAGCTACCGCCCCGGGCCGGGAGGGAGCGCTCCCGCGGCTGGACTCGAACCAGCAACCTACCGGTTAACAGCCGGACGCTCTGCCAATTGAGCTACGCGGGACCGTCGGCGCAACGCCGCCGAGCGCCGAAGCAGGCTACCAGCCGTCGCGGGCCCAACCGGCCGAGGTGCGACGACCGGCCTGACCGGGTACAGCTGAGCCGTGGGCCGCCTCAAGCGCGTCGACTGCGCCGCGCCCGGGATCCGCCGCCGCAGACGCGGCCGTGGGTTCGCGTACGAGTGGCCCGACGGGCGCGTCGGGTTCGCGAGCCCGAGGTGCTGGCCCGCATCGCCGCGCTCGTGATCCCGCCGGCGTGGGAGGACGTCTGGATCTGCCAGCCCGCCAACGGTCGCATCCAGGCGGTGGGCACCGACGAGGCCGGACGCCGGCAGTACCGCTACCACGACGACTGGCGTCGCCAACGCGACGCGGCCAAGCACGAGCGGATCCTGGACTTCGCCCGTCGCCTGCCGGCGGCGCGTGAGCGCGCACGCACCGACCTGGCGGAGACCGGCTACTCCCGGGCGCGCGTCATGGGCGCCACACTCACCCTGCTCGACGTCGGGTTCTTCCGAATCGGTGGCGAGGCCTACGCCGAGGACAACGGCTCCTACGGGCTCGCCACGATCCGCCGCGAGCACGTGCGCATGCATGGCGGCGCCCTCGTGTTCGACTACCCCGCCAAGAGCGGCAAGCAGCGCGTACAGCAGCTCAGCGACCCCGACCTGCTCCGTGTCGTCAGCGGCCTGCGCCGGCGCAAGGACGACTCGCCCGAGCTGCTCGCTTGGAAGGACCGGGCCGGCTGGCACGACGTGCGCAGCGGCGACATCAACGCTTACCTCAAGGACGTGTTCGGCGGCGAGGTCTCGGCGAAGGACTTCCGTACGTGGCACGCGACCGTGCTCATGGCCGTCGCCCTCGCCATGTCGCGCGAGGTGGCCGACACCCCTAGCAAGCGAAAGCGGGCGGTCGCCCGGGCCTACCGCGAGGTCTCCGACTACCTCGGCAACACCCCGGCGGTGTGCAGAGCCTCCTACGTCGACCCGAGGGTCATCGACCTCTACGACGACGGCACCACCGTCGTCGATGCCGTCGAGCAAGCCGCGCTGGACGGTGGTTCGCAGTCCTCGCCGCTGCACGGCAGGGTCGAGGTCGCCGTGCTCGAGATGCTGGCCCGTCCGGCCGTACGCCAGCGCCGCGCCGCCTGACCCGGTCCGGCCCCTCGCTCGTCCCCTCGTTCCGTACGCATTTGGGGCTTGTGATGTCAGCGGGCCGCGTGCGGCGCAACTGTGAACGCGCTGGTCCCGAGAAACCCAAATGCGTATGGGAGCGGCGGCGCGGACCGGCGGGGACCGGCGAGGCGGCGGCCCAAATCAGAAGGCTCCGGCGGCGCGGAGGCGAGCCCTCACCTCGGGCAGGTCCGTAAACGCGCGCTCGACGTCGGCGGGCGTCGCCACGCGCCAGGCGTTCGCCCGCAGGTAGCGGCGCACCGCCGCATCGAACGCCGCGGCCCCCACCGCCTGGCGGGCCTGCAGGAGCACCTTCGCACCCTGCGCGTACACCCCCACTCCGTAGCCCGGGCGATGCCGGTCCCAGTACGACATCGGCCGCCCGAGCATCCCCACGAGCGGCTTCGGCACGACGATGCCCAGGTAGGCGCCCGCGGCCCCGTCGGCCACCGCCTGTGCCCACGACGCCCACGACTCGTCGAGCCACGGGTCCCTGGCCTGGTCGTTGCCGACCAGACCGTAGAACCACATGTGGGCGACCTCGTGGGTCACCAGTGCGGTCGCCGACGGGTTGACGTCGGCGAACTGGATGGCGCCAGGAAACTCGATACCGGTCGGTACGCCGGGCAGCACCGCCACCCACAGATCGGGGTACGGGAAGCGGCCGAGCAGCTGCGACAGCGTCGTCATCGAGCGGGCGGTGAGCGCCGTCCAGTCCTCGAGCGGGAACCTCGCCCCGGGTGGCGCCGCCACGTGCAGCCGTACGCCGGACACGTCCCGCTCGACGACCTGCAGCCGGCCGGCCACGACCGAGACGTCGCGGGCCAGCGGCGCGGTGAAGGTGTGCACTCGGGTGCCGGGGCGAGGCCCGGCGGCCGTGCCCAGCAGCCGGCCGGTGCCGAGCACAGCGTCGACGGCGGGCGCCACCACGTCGAGGCGGCGTACGTCGAACACCTCGCTGGTGGCGGTCTCTCCGACCAGCCCGACGGCCGGCTCGCGTGCCCATCCGCGGCCCCGCTCCCACGCCAGCAGCGGGAAGGCCGTGGCCATCCAGGCCACGCCGCCGGCCCGCGGCGACCAGCCCACCCGCTCGGCGGTGTCCTTGCCGAGGACAAGCCGGAAGTCGAGGGCGGCGCGCAGCGAGGTGCCCGCTGATGCACAGCGGCGCAGCGGCAGCTCGACGAGCGTGCCGGGCACGCCGGGCGGTGCTCCCGCCGGTCGCACCCGGGGCCGCACGCGAACGCCGTCGACGCGCGCGGCGGTGACGGTGAGCCGGTTGCCGGCCGCCGCCGTCTGCGGCTTGTCGGGCCAGGCCCGGAAGACCAGCGTGCACGTGCGCAGGTCGGGCCGGAACGACACGTTCTCGTGCCCTCTGACGCTGCGGTGGTTGTCCGCGACGTCGAGGCGTAGGTCCACGACCGGTCGCCGCGGCCACGGGTCCGGCCACGGCGCGCTCGAGGCGACGTCCGCGACCGGACCTGCAGGATGCGACGCGGCGGCCCCGGACGAGCCGCCCGTGCATCCGCCGAGCAGCGCCGCGACGAGCGCGAGGACGCCGAGGCCGGCGGCCCGCGGGCTCACCCGCCGACCTCGCCGCGCACCGCGTCGACAGCGGCGTCCACGTCGGCGCGGGTGACCGGGTCGGCGAGGTCGACGCCCCGGTCCAGGACGACGCTCCAGGTCAGCGCGTCTGTGCCGGGGGGCCGGCGGGCCACGACGGTGACCCCGCGGGAGCCCTCGAGGGGCACCCGGCGGCTCAGGACCAGCGACGCGTCGACCCGCTGCTTGACCACGAGTACGAGGTCGCCTGGATCCTCGAGGCGTACGGCGTGGCGGCGTGGCCGGCCAGCCGGGGCCGCCTCGACCACGGTGAGGACCCCCTCGTCGCGGTCCCAGGCAGCCCGGTCGACGCGCTCCCAACCGATCCGGATCGTCCCCTCCGCGGCGGGAAGGTGGGCCGCGCGGTCGGTGGCAACCACCGCAGCGCCCGCTGGGGTGCATGCCCAGGCCAGCAACCGCTCGCCGGTAGCGCCGGTCAGGACGGCCGTCACCTCCGGCGGCATGTGACTCCGGCGCCAGCGGACCATGCCGGAAAGGGTATGGGGAGCCGGATCGGCGCGGCGGCTCAGACGAGGTATTCGCGCAGCTCGACCGACCACCGGCCGTGCCGCAGCTTGGCCAGGGACTTGGCCTCGATCTGCCGGACGCGTTCGCGGGTAACGCCGAACGCGCGGCCGACCTCCTCCAGCGTGTGCTGCTCGCCGTCGACGAGCCCGTAGCGCAGCCGGACCACGTCGCGTTCGCGGGCGTTGAGGCTGCCCAGGACGTCGTCGAGATGACCACTCAGCAGCGCCTCGGCGGCCTGCTCGGCCGGCGCGGGAGCGTCGCTGTCCTCGATGAGGTCACCGAGCTCGCTGTCGTCGGTCTCGCCGACCCGGGCGTGCAGGCTGACCGGCTCGGGCGCCAGCGACAGCAGGTCGAGCACCCTCGCCTCGTCGAGTCCGGTCGCGGAGGCGACTTCGGCCGGCGACGGCTCGAGCCCGGTCTCCTGGGCGAGCCGGCGCTGCGTGCGCAGCACCTTGTTCATCGTCTCGACGACGTGGACGGGCATGCGGATGACGCGGCCCTGGTCGGCGAGGGCTCGCGAGATCGCCTGGCGGATCCACCAGGTCGCGTACGTGGAGAACTTGAAGCCGCGGGCGTAGTCGAACTTCTCCACGGCGCGGATCAGCCCGAGGTTGCCCTCCTGGACGAGGTCGAGCATGGGCATGCCGCGGCCGACGTAGCGCTTGGCGACGGAGACGACGAGGCGCAGGTTGCTCTCGATGAGCCGGCCGCGGGCCGCGCTGCCGAGCCGGACCACCTCGCCAAGGTCGGCACGCAGCTCGGCGTCGCCGTTGACGGTCGCCAGCCGCTCCTCGGCGAGCAGGCCGGCCTCGACCGCACGAGCCAAGCTGACCTCCTCGGCGGCGGTGAGCAGCGGCACCCGGCCGATCTCGCGGAGGTACTGGCGGACCAGGTCCATCGAGCGGTCGAAGGCGCCGTCCAGGACCGTGTCAGGCGCCTCGTCGGACGACTCCTCCTCGACCGCGGCCAGCTCCTCGGGTGCCGGCTCGTTGGTGACTACGAGCGGGCGGACGGCGGTGGCGGCCACTCCGTCACCGGCAGCGGCAGCGTCCTCGACGTTCTCGAGGGGGAACGGCTGCAGCGGCAGCCCGGAGTCCGCAGGACTCTCCCCCGCCGGTCGCCGCGGCCCCGGGACGCCGGCGGCGCCACTGAGCCCGCCTTTCGGCAGCACGGCTATGGTCACGCCTCGAACCCTCCTCGCCGACCGCTGATCCGACAGTGTGGACCTTCGCGGACAGCTCTGTCCGCTGCTTTCACAGGGATGAGCCCGTCCGTTCGGCTGGAATACCTGTCGAAGGTGCCGATCTCCCCGGCGCTCGTCACGCTCCGTGGACGAGGGCCCGACGCTCCGCGTAGCGAGCCCGCACCTCGCGCCCCCGCTCTCGCGCCGCCTCGTCGATCTCCGGCAGCGGGTCGACGGTGACCGCCCAGTCCGGCGGTTCCGGACCGCCGGCGAGTGCCCAGGCTGCCTGCCGCGCGGCTCCCAGGGCGACGTACTCCGCCGGCTCGGGGACGACGACCGGTGCGCCGAGCAGGATCGGCGCGACGGCCCGGACCGCGGCCGACTGCGCCGCCCCGCCGACGAGCAGGACCCGGCGGACCGCCACCCCGAGATCCACCAGGGCGTCCAGACCGTCGGCAAGCCCGCACAGCATTCCCTCGACGGCCGCCCGCGCAAGGTTCTCCGGGATCATGGCGGACCGGGTGAGGCCGAGCAACGTGGCGGTGGCATCGGGGAGTGCGGGGGTGCGCTCGCCATCCAGATAGGGCAGCAGGGTCAGCCCGCCGGCGCCCGGCGATGCGGCGAGCGCGAGCCGGTCGAGGCCGGCCAGGTCGGTGCCGAGCATCGCCGCCGTCGCCGTGAGGACGCGCGCCGCGTTCAAGGTGCAGACGAGCGGGAGGAAACGGCCGCTCGCGTCCGCGAACCCCGCCACGATGCCGGTGGGGTCGGCGGTCGGGTCGTCCGACACCGCGAAGACGGTCCCGCTGGTGCCGAGCGACAGGACGACGTCGCCGGGGCCCGCCCCGAGCCCCAGGGCTGCTCCCATGTTGTCGCCGGTGCCGGCGGCCAGCGCGGCCCCGTCGGCCGTGCGGCCCACGACCTCGGCCGGGTCGGCGACACGCGGCAGGGCGACGCGGTGGCCCAGTGCGCGCTCGACGAGGTCGTCGCGGTAGCAGCGGCCCGACGGCGACCAGTAGCCGGTGCCGGAGGCGTCGCCACGATCGGTCGTGGCTGCGTCCGCCGGCGCGCCGGCCAGCCGCCAGGTCAGCCAGTCGTGCGGCAGCAGGACGCTGCTCGTCCGCCCGGCCAGCTCGGGCTCGGCGTCGGCGAGCCAGCGCAGCTTGGCGACGGTGAAGGCCGCGCCCGGGACGCTGCCCACGGCGTCGGCCCACGCCTCGCCTCCACCGAGCTCGTCGACCAGGTCGCGGGCCGCGCCGGCCGAGCGCACGTCGTTCCACAGCAGCGCGGGCCGCAGCACCGCGCCGGCCGCGTCGAGCGCGACCATGCCGTGCTGCTGTCCGGCGACGGAGACCGCGTCGACGTCGTCCAGCCGGCCCGCGGCTGCCTCGTGCAGCGCGGCCTCCCAGGCAGCAGGATCGACCTCGGTGCCGTCCGGGTGCCCGGCGCGACCGATCGACCGCAGATGTCCGCTCTCGGCGTCGCAGACGACCACCTTGCACGACTGTGTCGAGGAGTCGACACCGGCGACCGCGGGCATGGGCGCTACACCCCCTCGGCGGCGCGAGCGCGCAACACCTGCCGCTGCGACTCCAGCGCGGTGAGCTCGCCGAAGAGCCGGTTGTAGGCGGCCACGTCGGCCGTCGGATCGGTGCGCTGCAACCGTGCCTTGGCGCCCACGATGGCCCGGCTGACCTCCATCTCGTGCAGCCGGGCGAGCGTGCCGGAGACGTAGCGGGTCATCTGCTCCTCGGTTGCGGGCACGACTTCCACGGAAAGCTCGCGCACGAGGTGACGTACGCCGTCGTCGGCGCAGGCGGCGAGCACGCGGTCGAGGTAGCCCGACCCGTCGGACCGACCGGACCCGTTCGCCGAGACCGAGCGCCCGGCGCCGCCGGCAGCCGCGACAGCGGCCTGCACGGCCCGGTGGGCGGGTGAGCGGAACGCCTCGGCGTCGAGGTCGTCGAATGCCCGGCCGGCGAGGGCGGGGCGCTGCAGCGCGACCTTGAGCGCCTCACGCTCGACGCCCAGCGTCTGGGGGTCGACCTCGCCGTGCACGGGGACCGCGAGCGCCTGCTGCCCCGGGACCGGCGGAGTCGACCGGGACGGGCCGCCGCGCCGGTCGGGCCTGCCGGACACCGCGCGGACCCGCTGGACGACCGCCAGCTCGTCGGGTGCCCCGACCCAGCCGGCGAGCCGGCGGGCGTAGTCGTCGCGCAGCGCGGTGTCGCGGATGCGTGCCACCAGCGGGATGGTGCGGTCCAGCGCGTGCGTCCTGCCCTCCGAGGAGTCGAGGTCGGACTCGCTCAGCAGCGTGCGGATCGCGAACTGGAACAGCGGCTGCCGGCGGGCTACCAGCTCGCGGACGGCGGCGTCGCCCTTGCGCTGGCGCACCTCGCAGGGGTCGAGCCCGTCGGGCTCGACGGCGACGTAGGTCTGCGCCACGAAGCGCTGGTCTCCCTCGAACGCCCGCAGCGCGGCCTTCTGGCCGGCGGCGTCGCCGTCGAAGGTGAACACCACCTCTCCGCGGTACTCGTCCTGGTCCATCAGCAGTCGGCGCAGCACCTTGGCGTGCTCGTCGCCGAACGAGGTGCCGCAGGTGGCGACGGCTGTGGTGACACCGGAGAGGTGGCAGGCCATCACGTCGGTGTAGCCCTCGACGACCACGGCGCGGGACGACCGGGCGATGTCTCGCTTGGCGAGGTCGACGCCGTAGAGCAGCGAGCTCTTCTTGTAGATGGTGGTCTCAGGGGTGTTGAGGTATTTCGCCTCGATCCGGTCGTCGTCGTGCAGCCGGCGGGCGCCGAAGCCGACGACCTCGCCCATGAGGTCGCGGATCGGCCACATCAGCCGCCCCCGGAAGCGGTCGTACAGGCCGCCGCCGCGCCCCTGGCCGCACAGCCCGGAGGCGACGAGGTCCTCGTCGGAGAAGCGGCCCAGACCGCGCAGATGGATGGTCAGCGCCTCGCCGGCCCGGGGCGAGTAGCCCACCCCGAAGTGTTCGGCGGCGGTCTGGTCGAAGCCGCGCTCGGCGAGGAACTGCCGGCCGACCAGCGCCTCCGGCGCGGCTTCCAACTGCCCGGCGTAGAACAGCGCGGCCTCGCGGTGCGCGTCGACGAGCCGGGAGCGTTGCTCGCGCAGCCGCGACTGCTGACCGCCGGCCGGCCCGGCGTCGTCGTACCGCAGCTGCAACCCGACCTTGTCGGCCAGCCGCTCGACGGCCTCCTGGAAGCCGAGGTGGTCGATCTGCTGGACGAAGGAGATGACGTCGCCGCCGGCGCTGCAGCCGAAGCAGTGCCAGAACTGGCGAGCCGGAGTGACGTGGAACGACGGCGTCTTCTCCTCATGGAACGGGCAGAGCCCCTTCAGCGAGCCCCCGCCGGCGTTGCGCAGCGTGACGTACTCGCGGACGATCTCGTCGATGTGGGCGCGCTCGCGGACGAGGGCGATGTCCTCGTCGCGGATGCGGGGCACCCGTCGAGTCTAGGGTCGCGACCGGATGCGCCGTCCGGCGCTGTTCACAGGGAATCGAGGGGTACCGACGGGTCGGCCAGCCGCTGGGGGTCGATGTCCCGCCGGCTCAGGACGAGCGCTTTGATCGGGTCGATGCCCTGATCCCACAGGTTGGCGTGCATGCCGGCTGCCACCCGCGCGCCGTCGAGCCAGAACGCCGAGAACTCCCGCTTCGCCGGGTCGCCGCGCATGACCACCCGGGACTCCCGCGGGTCGGCCCAGCCGACGTACTCCATGCCGAGGTCGTACTGGTCGGAGAAGAAGAACGGCAAGAAGTCGACGGTGGCGTCCCTGCCGAGCATCGCCCGGGCGGCGACCGGCCCGGTGTCCTCCGCGTTGGCCCAGTGCTCGACTCGTACCCGGCGACCCAGCGCCGGGCGGTCGACGTCGGCGACGTCGCCGGCAGCATAGACATCGGGATCGGAGCTGCGCAGCGTGGCGTCCACGACGATCCCGTCGGCCACCTCGAGACCGGCGGACTCCGCCAGCGCAGTCGCGGGGGTGATGCCGACGCCGACGACGACGGCGTCGGCCGGCAGCTCGTCACCGGTCGTGGTGACGACTGCGACCACGTGGCCGCCCTCGGTGCGGATCTGGCTGACACCGGAGCCGAACTCGAAGCGCACCCCGTGCTCGACGTGCAGGTCGCGGAACACGGCGGCGACCTCGTCGCCGAGCACCCGCTGCAGCGGCAGTCTCGCCATCTCGACGACGGTGACGTCGTCGCCGCGTTCGCGCGCCGCGGCTGTCACCTCGAGCCCGATCCAGCCGGCTCCGACGACCACCACGCGCTCGGCCCCGTCGAGAGCCGCCTTGAGCCGGTCGCTGTCGGGCAGCGTACGCAGGTAGTGGACGCCCGCCGCGTCGGCGCCGGGCACGCCGAGCGGGCGGACGTCGGAGCCGGTGGCGATGAGCAGCTTGTCGTAGCGCAGCCGCTCGCCGCCGGCGAGCTCGAGCTCGTGGGCGGCCGGGTCCAGCCCCGTGGCGCGGGTGCCCAGTCGCAGCTCGACGCGCTGGTCGTCGTACCAGGCCCGGTCGTGCACGAACGTGGAGTCCCGCTCCTCGTCGCCCTTGAGGTAGCCCTTGGACAGCGGCGGACGCTCGTACGGCAGCTCCGGCTCGGCGCCGACGAGGACGAGCCTCCCATCGAAGCCCTCCGCACGCAGCGTCTCGACCGCCCGCGCGGCGGCGAGCCCGCCACCCACTGCCACGAACACCCGGTCGGCGGCCATGTGATCTCCTCCCTCACGACGGCTCTGCGGTACCTCAGCACTCTCCCCGCCCGCGCGAGGGGCCGCAAGCGCTCAGCCCGACCGCAGCCGCTCCACCCATTCCACGGCGCTGAGGTCGGTGAGGGCGGCGACCTGATCGACCACGGCGCGCAGCCGCGCCGCGTCATCGGTGGCGTACAGCCAGTCACCGGCGTACGCCGGCTGCAACGCCTCAGGGGCACGACGCAGCAGGAGGTCGACGAGCTCGTGCACCAGCTCGCGCTGGCGGGCGTACCCGCCCTGGCGGTCCTCGGCGGTCATCACGAACACCGCCGCCACCCCCTTGAGCGCCGCGGTCTCGACCACGACCTCACGCGGCACGACGAGGTCCGCCGCGTAGCGCGTCAGCCTGCCACCGCCGTGGCGCTCGTGGGTCGCCCGCTCGACCGTGGCCGCGAAACGGCCGATGAGCTGGCTGGTCATGTCCTTGAGCGCGGCCAGCGCCCGCCGGCTTCCGTCGTAGTCCGCCACCCAGTACGGCAGCGCGCGCAGCCGGTCGAGCGCGGCGGCCACCTCGGCGGTCTCCGCGTCGGGGAGGTACCAGGCGCGGGTCAGGTCGCTGACGTGCTCCCGCGCCTGCACGGCGCCCAGCACCCGAGGCGCCAGCCGTCCGGCGACGACCGCGTCCTCCACGTCGTGCACGCAGTAGGCCACGTCGTCGGCGAGGTCCATCACCTGCGCCTCGAGGCAGCGCCGGACGCCGGGAGCACCGGCGCGCAGCCAGCCGAAGGCCCCCGCGTCCGCGGCGTAGACGCCGTACTTGGGGGCGCCCGCCACGCGTGCCCAGGGGTACTTGGTGGCGGCATCGAGGCTCGCCCGAGTCAGGTTGAGGCCCGCCGACGAGCCGTCGGCGCGAGTGACCTTGGGCTCGAGCCGGGTCAGCAGGCGGAGCGTCTGCGCATTGCCCTCGAAGCCACCGCAGGAGGCCGCGGCGTCGTCGAGCGCCGCCTCGCCGTTGTGCCCGAACGGCGGGTGACCGAGGTCGTGCGCCAGGCAGGCGGTGTCGACGACGTCAGGGTCGCAGCCCAGGACGCGGCCCAGCTCACGCCCGACCTGCGCCACCTCCAACGTGTGGGTGAGACGGTTACGGACGAAGTCGTCGCTGCTGGGGCCGACGACCTGCGTCTTCGCGGCGAGCCGGCGCAGGGCCGAGGAATGCAGTACCCGGGCGCGGTCGCGCTCGAACGCGCCGCGACCCGGTCGCTTGGGCGGCTCGGCCACCCAGCGCTCGCGGTCAGCCTCGGCATAGCCGGCCGGCGCGTCGGCGGCGACCAGGAAACCGCTAGATGGCACCGGGGCCGCCGGTGCCCGAATCACCGGTGACGCGCCACTGCAGGTAGGCGGCCGTCTCGCGCAGGACGTAACGCAGCTCCGCGGCCCGGCTCTGCACCGCGGGGCCTGAGCGCACCGGAGCCGACCCGGCCTCGATGCCGGCGGCTCCCGCCAGGGCCTTGGCGCGGAACGTGTGCCAGGGGTCGGTGACCAGGACGGCCGTGTGCCAGCCGCGCTGCCCGAACAGATCGCCCACTGCGCGCAGGCTGTCCTGGGTGTTGCTGCCCTCGGGCACCGCGACGGCCGCGGAAGCCGGCACCCGGTGCGAGATCAGCCAGTCGCGACCGGCGGCCCCCTCGGTCGTCCGGTCACCGGCGCGCTTACCACCCACGGTGACGATGACCGGCGCCACGCCGTCCTCGTACAACGCCCGCGCCTTTCGCAGCCGGGCTTCGAGCACCGGGGAGGGCCGCCCGTCGAACTGCGCCGCGCCGAGCACGACGATCGCGTCGACCGGGGCGGTGTCCTGGCCACGGGCGTCCCACCAGATGCGCACCGGCACGGAGGCGACGTAGAGCAGCAGGGCGGCGAGGAGCAGGGCGACGACCCGCGCCGCGACCCGCCGCGCCGCGACCCGCCGCGCCGAGCGCCGCTGCGGCGGCCGCTGCGGCAGCGGGGCCGTGTCCGTGGTCACAACCATCCGTTCTCCTCGGCGATGCGGGCCGCCTCCGCGCGAGTGCGCGCCCCGGTCTTGCCGATGGCGGAGGAGAGGTGGTTGCGGACAGTGCCCTCCGACAGCACCAGGGTGCGGGCGATGTCGGCGACGGTACCTCCTGCGCGCGCGGCCGCGAGGACCTCCCGCTCGCGAGCCGTGAACGGGTCCTGCCCGGCGGCGAGCGACTCGGCCGCCAGCGCCGGGTCGACGACCCGCAGGCCGGCATGCACCCGCCTCACCGCGTCGGCGAGCCGTTCGGCCGGAGTGTCCTTGACGACGAAGCCGCTGGCGCCAGCCTCCATGGCGCGCCGCAGGTAGCCGGGCCGGCCGAACGTCGTGACGACGAGTACCCGGCAGCCGGGCAGGGCCGCGCGCAGGGAGGCAGTGGCGCTGATGCCGTCCAGTTGCGGCATCTCGACGTCGACGAGGGCGACGTCGGGTTGCGTACGCCGCGCGGCGGCGACGACATCGGCTCCGTCGCCCACCTGCGCCACGACCTCGAGGTCCGGCTCGAGGTCGAGGAGGGTGGCCATGGCGCCCCGCACGAGCGCCTGGTCGTCGGCGAGCAGGACTCGGATCGGGGTGCGGTCGCGGTGCTGCGATGTCACCAGCCCACCCACAGCCGGAAGCCGCCACCGGCGACCAGGGAGGTGACGACCCGCGCGTCCTGCGCCGCGGCCCGCTCGCGCAGACCGGCGAGGCCGTGGCCGGACCCGGCGGGGAGGGTGGCCGCGCCGCGGCCGTCGTCGACGACCTCGACCCCCTCGGCGTCAAGCCGGACGCGGCAGTGGCGGGCGCCGCTGTGCCGTACGACGTTGGTCACCCCCTCGCGGACCGCCCAGCCGAACAGCGCCTTGCGCTGCTGCGGCACCACGTCGACGGCAGTGGGCAGGTCGGCCTCGATGCCGGCGGCGTCGAGCGCAGCCCGGGCTGCGACCAGCTCACCGGCCAGCGAGGCCTCCCGGTAGCCGGCGACGGCGCTGCGAACGTCGGCCAGGGCCTCGCGGGCCAGCCGCTCCACGTCGGCGATCTCGGCGGCAGCGCGGTCGGCGTCGATGTGGACCAGGCGCCCGGCCAGCTCCGATTTGACCGCGAGCACCGTGAGCGAGTGGCCGAGGATGTCGTGCAGGTCACGGGCGAACCGGGTGCGTTCCTGGCTCACGGCCAGCTCGGTGATCTGCTGTTGAGCCAGCGCAAGCTCGACGTTGCGCTGGACGAGTTGGACGACGCCCCACATCGCCAACGCGGTGACGAGGATCTGGAAACTGAGCATGCCGGTCGGCTCCCAGCCAGGGACGAACCGCGGCGACAGCTCAGCGACGACGACGAGCAGCGCCACGACAGCCAGGGCAGCGCGGATGGGCAGCACCAACATCACCGTCGCCGTGGCGAACACGAGCATCGCAAGGGCGCTCTCCCCAGCGGACAGCGCCGCGACGACGAAGAGCGCGGCGTACGCGGTGAGGACACCCACCCGAAAGTGCGCGGGCACCCGGCGGCCGGCCCGGCGGCGCTGCCGTACGACGCCGAAGGTCCCGACGTAGAGCACGGCGAAGCCCGCGACGGCCGAGGTTCCGAGGACGGCCAGCACGGGGTCGGTGTTCGCTGCGGCGTCCCGGAACGTATCGGCCAGGTAGACGAGCCAGATGGACCCGATGAGCCAGCCCCAGGCGTAGCGGCCACGGATCCGGTCGGCGAGCGCCAGCCCGCTGGTCCCCGCCGTCCCGGAGGGCGCCTCGGCCGAGGTCGAGCGCGCCCCGGCCGTCGACCCTGCCGTCATGGCAACGTCATACCCGTGCCGTGTCGCGGCGGAAGCGCCAGGCCGCGCCGGCGACGAAGACCGTCGACCAGGCGAGCAGGTTGAGGGTCGCGGCGGCGGCGTCTGACCAGCCGACGATCGGGGCGTGGACCAGCGTGTTGAGTCCGTACATCGGCGTCAGCTTCGCCAGCGCTTGAAAAACCGGGCTGAGCTGGTCCAGCGGCACGAAGAGCCCGCCGAGGAAGGCCAGCACCGCAAGCACCGGGCCGAGGACCTGCATCACGTTCTCCGACGGGAGCAGGTAGCCCATGAACAGGCCGAACGCTGCGAACGCCAGTGACCCGATCCAGGCGATGAGCGCGGTCGCGATCCACGCCGAGGCCGGCAGGTCGGCGCCGCGCAGCGCCCCCGCCACGTAGACGGAGACCACCGAGCCGAGGCCCAGGGTGAGGGCGACGAGCATCTTCAGCGCGACATAGGCCACCGGCTGCAGTGGCGTCAGCCGCAACTGCCGGCTCCAGCCGGCGGCCCGCTCCACCGACACCATGGCACCACCGCTGGTGGTCGCCAGCATCGCGCCGTACACCGCCATGCTCACCATGATGTACGCCGTGAGGTTGCCGGAGCCCGCCCGCTGGTCGGAGTAGTCCTGCCCCGGGCCGAACATGAGGAAGAAGACGACCGGCAGCAGGAACGTGAAGATCACCGTCCGCTTGTTGCGGAGCATGCGGCGCAACTCGATGCGCAGGATCGTCGGGTTGAGGCCGCCGAGCGCGGGCGCGGTGCGCTGCGTCGCGGGGGTGGGCGCGAGAGTGGTCATCGGGCGGCTCCGGTCGTCGTGAGGGCCACGAAGGCGTCCTCGAGGTTGTGTGCGGTGATCTCCAGATCGCGCGCTGAGGTGCGGGTCAACAGGTGGCGCGCGACGGCGTCGGTGTCGCGCGAGGCGACGAGCACGATGTCGCCGCGCACTTCGACTGAGGTGACGCCGGGAAGCCTGTCGAGAGCTGCCGCTTCTGCTCCGGGCAGCGTGGCCCGGACCGTACGGCCGGAGGCGAGGGCCTTGACCTCGGCCGCCGAGCCGTCCGCGACGACCCGGCCGTGGCTGAGCAGCACCACGCGATCGGCGTACGCGTCAGCCTCGTCGAGGTAGTGCGTCGCGAACAGCACGGTCCGGCCGCGATCGGCGTCGGCTCGGATGGCCGCCCAGAACTCGCGCCGACCCGCGACGTCCATGCCGGTCGTCGGCTCGTCGAGGACGAGCAGCTGCGGGTCGGGCAGCAGGGCGAGGGCGAACCGCAGCCGCTGCTGCTGACCGCCCGAGCACGTGCCGACCCGCCGGTGGGCGATGTCGGTGATCCCGGCGCGGTCCAGCGCCGCCTCAACGGGGTGGCTGTCCGGGAACAGGCTGCCGACGAGCTCGGCAGTCTCGCGGACGGTGAGGTCCTTGAGCAGGCCGCCGGCCTGCATGACCGCGGCCACGATCCCGCGGCTGATGGCCTGCACGGGGTCGAGGCCGAACACGTGCACCGCCCCTGCGCTCGGGCGTGACAGCCCGAGCAGCAGGTCGATCGTCGTGGTCTTGCCGGCGCCGTTGGGACCGAGGAAGGCGACGACCTCGCCGGGCTGGATGGTGAGGTCGACCCCGTCCACGGCGTGGACCTCGCCGAAGTGTTTGCTCACACCGTCGAGCTCGACGGCGGCGGTGGCCGATGGTGTGGCGGCGGCGCGACCGGCTGCGGTGGCGACTGCGGCGGTGGCTGGGGTGTCGGATCGCATGCGCCCAGCGTTGCCGGCCGCCCGCCGACGTAGCTGTCCCGGCCGTCACGTCCCGCCCATGACAGGTGTCACCCCCGCCCCATCCCCCCACCCCCCGTATCAGTCAGGCTCCCGCGTAGCGGGAGCGACGCCGGAGCCTGACAGACGCAAGGCGGGCACCCCGCTCCCCCATGCGTCAGGCTCCCGCGTCGCCGGAGCGACGTGGGAGCCTGACAGAACAGCGGGTGGGCGGCGACCCGCGGGGCGCTGCTCAGCGGCTGTCGCTGAACTCCAGGTCGGCGGCGCCGCCCGCCATCGTCGCCGCGTCGTGGGCGCTGACCGGCGTCCCGGGTGCCAGGACCGCGGCGCGGCCGGCCTCCAACCGCGCGACCGGCACGCGGAACGGCGAGCAGGACACGTAGTCGAGCAGGATCTGCTCGAAGAAGTGGATGGACTGCGGGTCGCCACCGTGCTCGCCGCAGACCCCCACCGTGAGATCGGGCCGCGTCTCCTTGCCCTCCCAGGCGGCGATCGAGACCAGCCGTCCCACGCCCTCGGCGTCGAGGGACTCGAACGGGCTGACGCCGAAGATGCCGGCGTCGAGGTAGCGCGGGAAGAACGCCGCCTCCACGTCGTCGCGGCTGAACCCCCAGGCGGTCTGGGTGAGGTCATTGGTGCCGAAGGAGAAGAACTCCGCCGCCTCGGCGATGTTGCTCGCCGTCATCGCGGCTCGCGGCAGCTCGATCATCGTGCCGATGGGAAACGACAGCTCGACACCGGTCTGCTCTGCCACCTCGGCGACGACCGCCTCGGTCTGCTCCTTGATCAGCTCGAGCTCCTGCACGGCCGCGACGAGTGGAACCATGATCTCCGGGCGGGGGTCCTTGCCGCCCTTGCGCAGCTCGGCTGCCGCCTCGGCCACCGCGCGGACCTGGAGACGGAACAGCGCCGGGATCACGATGCCGAGGCGTACGCCGCGCATGCCGAGCATCGGGTTCTGCTCGTGCAGCTGCTGCACCTCGCGCAGCAGCGTCTCGGCCTCCTCGTCACGGGTGCCGGTCGCCTCCGCCACGGCCACCTTGACCGACAGGGTGGTGAGGTCGGGCAGGAACTCGTGAAGCGGCGGGTCGAGCAGCCGGATCGTCACCGGCAAGCCGTCCATCGCCTCGAGGATCTCGATGAAGTCACCACGTTGCGGTGGCAACAGCTGAGCCAGCGCCTCCTCGCGGGCCTCGTCGGTGCGGGCGAGGATCACGCGCTCGACGAGCTTGCGGCGCGCGCCGAGGAACATGTGCTCGGTCCGGCACAGGCCGATGCCCTGGGCGCCGAACTGACGCGCACGCGCGGCGTCCTCGCCGGTGTCGGCGTTGGCGCGTACGCCGAGGCGGCGTCGAGTGTCGGCGTGCTCCATGATGCGGCGAACCGCCTCGAGCACGTCACGCTCGTGGTCGCTGGCCACCTCCGTGCCGTCGCCGGTGCCGCTCAGTGCGTTGACGACCGCGCTGGGGACGACCGGCACCTCGCCGACGAAGACCTCGCCGGTGGTGCCGTCGATGGAGACGACGTCGCCCTCCTCGACCGCGGTGCCGTCTGCGAGGGTGAAGCGGCGGTGCTGCGGGTCGACGCGCAGCGCCTCGACGCCGACGACGCAGGTGCGGCCCATGCCGCGGGCGACGACGGCGGCGTGGCTGGTCTTGCCGCCGCGGCTGGTGAGCACGCCGCGGGCGGCGACCATGCCGCGCAGGTCGTCGGGGTTGGTCTCGCGGCGGACGAGGATGACGTCCTCGCCCTGCTCGGCCCACTCGACGGCGGCCGCGGAGTCGAAGGCGGCCTTGCCGACGGCCGCGCCGGGGCTGGCGGCCATGCCCTTGGCGATCGCCGTGCGCGGCGCTTCGGGATCGAACTGCGGGAACATCAGCTGCGCGAGCTGGGCGCCGTTGACCCGGCCCAGCGCCTCGTCGAGGTCGATGAGGCCCTCGTCGACGAGCTGGCCGGCGATGCGGAACGCCGCGGCCGCCGTGCGCTTGCCGACCCGGGTCTGCAGCATCCACAGCTTGCCGCGCTCGATGGTGAACTCGATGTCGCACAAGTCACGGTAGTGGTGCTCGAGCGTGGACATGATCCCGAGCAGCTGGTCGTGGGCGGCCTTGTCGAGGCGCTCGAGGTCGGCCAGTGGCAAGGTGTTGCGGATGCCGGACACGACGTCCTCGCCCTGCGCGTTCTCCAGGTAGTCGCCGTACTCGCCCTGCTGGCCGGTTGCCGGGTCGCGGGTGAATGCGACACCGGTGCCGGAGTCGGGGCCGAGGTTGCCGAAGACCATGGCCATGACGTTGACCGCCGTCCCCAGGTCGCCCGGGATCCGCTCCTGACGGCGATAGAGGATGGCGCGCTCGGTGTTCCAGGACCGGAAGACGGCGCGTACGGCCATGTCGAGCTGGGTACGCGGGTCCTGCGGGAACGGCCGCCCCGTCGCCCCCTCGATGACCTTCTTGTACTCCTCGACGACTTCCTGCAGCGCAGCCGCGTCGAGGCCGATGTCGGAGTCGGCCCCGCGGGAGGACTTGGCGGCCTCGAAGCGGTCGTCGAAGGCCTCGCCGTCGATGCCCAGCACGGTCTTGCCGAACATCTGCAGCAGCCGCCGGTAGGAGTCCCAGGCGAAGCGGTCGTCACCGGCCACCTTCGTCAGACCGTGCACCGACTCGTCGTTGAGGCCGATGTTGAGGACGGTCTCCATCATCCCGGGCATCGAGAACTTGGCGCCCGAGCGCACCGACAGCAGCAGCGGGTCGTCGGCTTGTCCCAGCGGCTTGCCCATGGCCTTCTCGAGCGAGGCCAGGTGCTCGCCGACCTCGTCATCGAAGCCGTCCGGCACGTCATTGCGTTCCATGAACGCACGGCAGGCCTCGGTGGTGATGACGAAGCCGGGGGGTACGGGGAGGCCGAGGTTGGTCATCTCGGCGAGGTTCGCGCCCTTGCCACCGAGCAGGTCCTTGTGGTCCTTGTCGCCCTCGGAGAAGTCGTAGACGTACTTGGTCATGGCCGCCCTTTCCTGGGATGTCCGCCTCTGGACAGTAACCGGGCCGGTACGGGCCGATCCAGGCCCTAGGTCCCCCGCTGACCCGTCGGCATGGTGACGACCCTCTCAGCGGGGGTCCCGGGGGGTGCGCGGCGGCGCTCCAGGGGGTGTCCTCGGCGGCGCCCCAGGCGGTGTCCGCGGCGGCGCTCTCACGGGGTGTCCTCGGCGGCGTCAGTGCTCGCGCGCTCCGAGCACGACCGTGCGACCGTCGATGTCGAGCACCACCGAGTGCACGGCCGGCTCGCCGTCGGTGACGACGATGGTGGTGAGGTCCAGGCCGCCCCCGAGCCACCGCCTCAGCCGCCGTACGTCGCCGCGCAGGCGGACCTCCACGAGGTCGACCGAGGGACCGGCCGCGGCGGTCTCGCCCGGGTGGGCGTCGGCCGGCACGTCCCACTGGATGAGGAACGGCAAGGCAGGCTCCGTCTCGGCCCGCTCCACGCCAGCCAGCCGCCAGCGCAGCACCTCGCCGTCGGGCCGGGTCCGTGAGGCCGCAACGGGTTCGAGGCCCAGCCGCCGAGCCTCCTCGTCGAGATCGTCGACGGCGACGCACCAGGCCGCCGGGACGACGCCGTCGTGGCGGTGGCACCGACCGGCGGCCGCCGCGACGAGCCGGCCGAACGGAGTCGCCGTCGCGAGGTCCGGGTCGACCACCGCAGCCAGCTCCAGGTAGGCGGCGGCCCCCACCGGGACGAGCCGGTTGGCGGTGCCGAGGCGAGGGTGGCGCCCACCCGGCACCGCCACCACGCCGGTCTCGTGCCGGAGCCGCTCCGCCGCCGCGTCGAGGTCGCCGCAGGCGAGGATCACGTGGTCCAGGCGCACGGCTCGCGAGCGTACCGACGGCTGCCCCGAGACTTGCTCAACCGCCGGATACGTCGAGCTCGGCGCCGTCCAGGGCCACGCCGCGCCCGTCCGTGTCGTCGAGCCAGCGCTCTGGCAGCGCCACCGCTCGCGGGCTGCCCTGCCGACCGCGCGGTGTGCCGAGCTCGTCGACCGGGAACGGCTGCGCGGGGTCGAGGCCGGCGAGCAGGCGGTCCAGCTCGGCGAGGTCGTCGACGAGGCCGAGCGCCTGGCGTACGCCGGGGCCCACCGCGAACCCCTTGAGGTACCAGGCCATGTGCTTGCGCATCTCGCGGCAGCCGGGCTGCTCCCCGAGCAGGCCGGCGAGCAGCTCGGCGTGGCGGCGGATCATCGCGGCGACCTCGCCGAGGCACGGCAGCGGCGGCGCCGGCTCGTGGGCGAAGGCCGCCGCGAGGTCGCGGAACAGCCACGGCCGGCCGAGGCAACCGCGGCCCACGACGACGCCGGCGCACCCGGTCTGCCCGACCATGCGCAGGGCGTCGGCGGCCTCCCACAGGTCGCCGTTGCCGAGCACCGGGATGCCGACGTGATCCACGAGGCGGGCGATTGCGGTCCAGTCGGCTGCCCCGGAGTAGTGCTGGGCAGCCGTGCGGCCGTGCAGCGCGATCGCCGCGCAGCCGGCCCGCTCGGCGATGCGCCCGGCGTCGAGGTAGCTGAGGTGGTCGGTGTCGATGCCGAGCCTGGTCTTCATCGTGACCGGGACGCCGTACGGCGCGGCGGCGGCCACTGCGGCGTCGAGGATCTCGGCGAGCAGGCCGCGCTTGTAGGGAAGCGCGGCCCCGCCGCCCCGCCGGGTGACCTTGGGCACCGGGCAGCCGAAGTTGAGGTCGACATGGGCGACGCCGTGCTCGGCGCAGAGCAGGGTGACCGCCTTCCCGACGAAAGCCGGGTCGACGCCGTAGAGCTGCACGGACCGCAGCAGCTCCTCAGGATCCGGCCGCAGCATCGCCAGCGTCTTCGGATCGCCCTCCACGACCCCGCGCGAGGTGATCATCTCGTTGACGTAGAGGCCGGCGCCCTGCTCGCGGCAGAGCAGGCGGAACGCTGCGTTGGTGACGCCGGCCATCGGGGCGAGCACCACCGGCGGGGACACCGTCAGCGGTCCCAGGCGAAGCGACGTCGGTGGGCTCACCCGGCTCATTGTCCCCGCCCTCCACCGGGGCTGGGGACCCCTGCCCCGGCGCCACCTGGCCGTCGGGCTCGCCCCCGCCGGGGTGGGGGTCCCCCACCCCGGTAGGACCGGGGTGGGGGACCCCCCACCCCGATGCGCGAACAGGGTGCCTCTCCCCAGGCCGGCCCCCCACGCTTCACTCCGTCCACAGATGGGCCGCCTCACCGCCGGAGGCCATCGATCCCGAGCAGGCTGGACGCGTGCCGAAGCGCAGCAGCTATGACCGGCTCGCCGTTGACGCCCTGTTCGCTGCACAGGACGGCCTGGCCCGACGTCGCCAACTCTTGGACCTCGAGGTGCCTGAGAACACCATCGACTTCCGACTGCGGCCGAAGGGCCCCTGGCAACGGCTGCTGCCCGGCGTGGTCCTCGCTCAGTCCGGGCCCGCCACCCATGCGCAACGGATGCGGGGCGCCCTGCTGTTTGCGGGTGACGGAGCAGTCCTCACCGGTGGCAGCGCCCTGCGCCTGCACGGCGTGCGAGGTGCCCGGAAGACGCAGCAGGCGCATGCCTTGGTCCCCCACAGCCGCCGACGCGGTTCATTCGGCTACGTGACGATCGAGAGGACGCGCCTCCTTCCGCCGCCCGAGGACATAGGCGGCCTGCAGGTCGCCCCGGTGGCCCGGGCGTGCGTGGATGGAGTTCGGCGGCTCGACGATCTCGGCGTCATTCGGGAGATCACCGCTGAGGTGGTGCAACGACGCATGACGACCGTGGCCGGCCTGGCGTCGGCGTTGAGAGCCGCTGCCCGCCAGCGCACGGCGCTCCCGAATAAGGCACTCAACGAGGTCAGGGCCGGTGTTCGCTCGGCCGCGGAGGCAGCCGCGTACGAGATCATCGAGAAGGCGCCCAACATCCCACCACCGCGATGGAATGTCCGCCTCGAGACGGTCGCGGGCGCTTGGCTCGGCGACCCGGACGCCTACTGGGACGACGTTGTCGCGGCGCTGCAGCTGGACTCGATGGAGTGGCACCTCGGACCAGCTGACTACAAGCGGACCCAGGCTTCGCAGCGAAGACTGACGAACGCGGGCGTCATGGTGCTGCCGTATGCCCCTGGCGATCTGATCAACGACCCGGCGCGGTTCCTGCGCGAGCTCGAGAGCTTTCGTGCGGAGGCGCGCCGTCGGACGCCTCCCGACGACGTCGCCGTCCGGCTGCGCGACGCCGCGGCCTGAGCACAGGCCAGGCGCGCACCTCTGGGGAGGGATACCCCAGTCGCCTACCGGGGCTGGGGACCCCCACCCCCGTAGGACCGGGGTGGGGGTCCCCCGCCCCCATCCGGGCGGCGGTACGCGCCGGGCCGGGGCGGGGTCAGCAGGGGGGGAGGTTCGCGGCCAGCCAGGCCTGCACCCCCTCGAGGGGCACCCGCTCTTGCGCCATGGAGTCCCGGTCGCGGACGGTCACCGCCGAGTCGGTGAGGGTGTCGAAGTCGACGGTGACGCAGTACGGCGTCCCGATCTCGTCCTGCCGGCGGTAGCGCCTCCCGATGGCGCCGGCGTCGTCGAAGTCGACGTGCCACGACCGGCGCAGCTCCGCGGCGAGGTCGCGCGCCTTCGGCGAGAGGTCGGCGTTGCGCGAGAGCGGCAGCACCGCGACCTTGACCGGCGCGAGCCGCTTGTCGAAGCGCATGACGGTCCGTCGGTCGACGCCGCCCTTGGTGTTCGGCGCCTCGTCCTCCGCATAGGCCGCCAGCAGGAACGCCAGCACCGAGCGGGTCAGCCCGGCGGCCGGCTCGACGACGTAGGGGAACCACCGCTCGCCGGTCTCGGTGTCCAGGTAGGACAGGTCGACGCCGGACTCGCGCGAGTGCGTGGACAGGTCGAAGTCGGTTCGGTTGGCGATGCCCTCCAGCTCGGCGAACTCGCTTCCGCCGAAGCGGAAGCGGTACTCGATGTCGACGGTCCGCTTCGAGTAGTGCGAGAGCTTGTCCTTCGGGTGCTCGAACAGCCGCAGGTCGTCCGGCGCCAGGCCCAGGTCGACGTACCAGTCCCAGCGCGTCGTGATCCAGTGGTCGTGCCACTCCTCGTCGGTGCCGGGGGCGACGAAGAACTCCATCTCCATCTGCTCGAACTCACGGGTGCGGAAGATGAAGTTGCCCGGCGTGATCTCGTTGCGGAACGACTTGCCGACCTGGGCGATGCCGAACGGCGGCTTGCGCCGGGCGGCGGCGACGACGTTCTTGTACTGGGTGAAGATGCCCTGGGCGGTTTCCGGGCGCAGGTAGTGCAGGCCTGACTGGTCCTCGACCGGCCCCAGGTAGGTCTTGAGCAGCCCGTTGAACGACCGCGGCTCGGTCCAGGCGCCCTTGGTGCCGCAGTGCGGACACGGCACCTCCGCCAGCCCGGTTGCCGGCCGCCCCTTGCGCTCGGCGAACTCCTCCTCGAGGTGGTCGGCACGGAAGCGGCGGTGGCAGCTCTGGCACTCGGTCAGCGGGTCGACGAAGGCGTCGACGTGGCCGGAGGCCTCCCACACGGGGGTGGGGAGGATCACGGCGGAGTCCAGGCCGACGATGTCGTCGCGCTGTCGCACCATCGCGTTCCACCACTGCTGCCGCACGTTGTCCTTGAGCTCCACGCCGAGCGGCCCATAGTCCCACGCGGAGCGCGTCCCGCCGTAGATCTCGCCGGTCGGGAACACGAAGCCGCGCCGCTTGGCCAGACTGACGACGGCGTCGACGCGGGAGGTATCAGGGGCAGGCACGGCGGTCTCCATCCGGCTGGGTGTCGGCGGGTTGTCCAGGACGCGAGCAAGCCAGCGTACGGGCTCCGCCGGCCCAGCGTTCCCGTTGCCGTGAGCCCTCGTGCAAGCTCGGTGGCCGTGGGAGCGTGCCGGCCGGACCGCCGCCGCCCGCCCGAGGACTCGACGTTGAGGCGACGCCGAGCGAATGCAGGAGGAGACATGCTCCGACGCCGTACCGTGCGCTACGCCCCGCTGGCCGCGACGGCCCTGGCGATCGCCGGGCTCACGACCCTTGTCCCGGCCAGTGCCGCTCCTGCCGGGTCCGCGGCGGTCGGCGCGAGCACGGTGACCACACAGGTGAACCCGGGGTGGGGACTGGACCGCCTCGACGAGCGCAGCCGGCCGCTGGACTGGCGCTACCGGGCGCGGTCGACCGGGGCCGGCGTCACCGCCTACGTCATCGACTGCGGGATGCAGACCTCCAACGCGGAGTTCAGCGGCCGGGCGGTCAAGGGTGCCAACATCGCCGGCGGGTCGTGGACCGACTGCGCGGACGAGTCCGCCGTCGGCCACGCCACGTTCGTCGGCGGCATCATCGGCGGCCGCTCGACCGGGGTCGCCAAGCAGGTGCGTCTCGTGGCAGTGCGGACCCTCGTCGGCGGGGAGGGTCAACCGTCGCCTCCGGAGCCTACGGAGCGGGCCGCCGTCATCCGGGCGATCAAGTGGGTGATCGCCGACGCCGCCGGGCAGCACCGGCCGGCAGTGGTCAGCATGTCGCTGAGCTTCAGCCGACCGCACCAGTTCGACGTCGCGATGGGCCTCCTCGAACGGGCCGGGATCACCGCGGTCGTCGCCGCCGGCAACGACGACGGCTACGCCTGCGCGCACGCACCCGCGGACACACCGACGGCACTGGTGGTCGGTGCCTCGACGTCGACCGACCGGCGCTGGGAAGGCTCCAACTACGGCCGTTGCGTCGACCTCTTCGCGCCCGGGCTCAACGTCCGCAGCGTGCTGAGCGGTGGCGGGGTCTTCCGCTACGACGGCTCCGGTGCCACGTCCTGGGCCACGCCGTACGTCACCGGTGCCGTCGCGCTCTACCTGAGCCAGCACCCGACGGCCACGCCGCACCAGGTGCGGGCCTGGATCCAGGACAACGCGACAACCGGACAGCTGCAAGGCCTGGCGGCACTCACCAGTGACCGGCTGCTCTACTCCTTCGGCCCGATGTGACTCATCGCCGGCGAGGCACTGGTCAGTTGCCGTCACTCACGACCACCTCGTACGCCGACGGCTCGTCGAGCGCCGTCGACAGCAGCGGGACGGCGCGCACCCTGACCTCGTAGGCCGACAGCGCCCGCCGGTAGGAGCCCACGTCGACCCACTCGGTGACGACCGCCCACAACCCGCGGTCGTCGGCTGCCCGTCCCACCCGCCCGCGCAGGTAGCCCGGGCGCTCGCTGAGCGCAGTGAGCGCCGCGCGCGCCGCGTCGAGGAACTCGTCGACGCCCGGGTCGGCGACGCGGTGGCGGGTGACGACGATCAATGCGGGCCTCCGACCGTGCGGGATGCGCCGAGCGTACGGGCCTGCAGCCCACCCTCCGCCCTCGAGTGGAACACCAGGCCGACACGCCACACTGGCGTGTCGGCCTGGTGTTCCACTCAGCGTGGCGATCAGCTCAGTTGACAACCGTTCTCATTGAGAGTGAGAATCGTTGTCATGAAGGTGGCTGCGCTACTCCTCGCGGTGGCGGCCACCCTGCCCCTGCTGAGCGCGTGCGATCCGCCGAACGACTGGGCGGACGGTCGGCTGCGTGTGGTCGCTGCGTTCTACCCCCTGCAGTTCGTCGCCGAGCGCGTCGGTGGCAGCGCGGTCGACGTCCGTACCCTCACCAAGCCCGGTGCCGAGCCGCACGACCTCGAGCTCACGCCGCGCGCCGTCGCCGACGTCGCGACGGCGGACCTCGTCGTCTACCTGGCCGGCTTCCAGCCGGCCGTCGACGCGGCGGTCGAGCAGGAGGCCGCGACGACCGCGTACGACGTCGCTCCAGCTGCCCGCCTCGACCTCGGCTACCAGGGCGACGCCGCCAGCGCGGGCCGCGACCCGCACTTCTGGCTGGACCCGACGCGGCTGGCCGCCGTCGGCGACGCGGTGGCGGCTGCGATGGCGGCGGCTGACCCGTCCGGCGCGGCCGGCTATCACGATCGGGCGGGCCGGCTGCGCGCCGACCTCGCCGAGCTCGACCGCGATCTGTCCGGCGGGCTGCGCCACTGTCGCAGCCGCGTCCTCGTCACCAGCCACGCGGCGTTCGGCTACTTCGCCCAGCGCTACCGGCTCGAGCAGGTCGGGATCAGCGGGCCGACGCCAGACGCGGAGCCGGTCCCCTCAGAGCTGGCCGCGACCACGGCGTTCGTCGAGGACCACGACGTGCGCACCATCTACTCCGAGACGCTGGCCTCGCCCGCGGTGGCCCGCACGGTCACCCGCGAGACGGGTGCACGCAGCGCCGTCCTCGACCCGCTCGAGGGGCTCACCGACGAGTCGGCCGGCCACGACTACCTGCAGGTCATGCGGAGCAACCTCGCAACGCTGCGCGCCGGCCAGGACTGTCGATGACCCAGGACCGTCGATGACCCAGGACCGTCGATGACCCAGGACCGCCGATGACCCTGGACCGCCGATGACCCTGGACCGCCGATGACACGGGACCGCCGATGATCCAGGGCGGACCTGCCGTCGGCGACGACCGGGCGCCCGTCCTGCGCCTGCGGGCGGCGGCCGTCGGCTACGGCGAGGTCACGGTCGTGGACGGCGTCGACCTCGAACTGGCCCGCGGAGAGGTGGTGGCCCTGCTCGGCGCCAACGGCTCCGGCAAGACGACGCTGGTGCGGGGTCTGCTCGGGCTGGCGACGGTGCACGGCGGTGACATCGAGCTGTTCGGCGAGCCGGTCGGGCACCTCACCCGGCGCTGGCGGGTCGGCTACGTGCCGCAGCGCCACACCGTCGCCGGCGCGATCCCCAGCACCGTCCGCGAGGTGGTGGCGTCGGGCCGGCTCCCCCGCCGCGGCCTGCTCGCCCGTCACGGTCGGAGCGACCGGCTGGCCGTGCGTGCCGCGCTTGCCGAGGTCGGCCTCGCCGAGCGCGACCGCGAAGCCGTCTCCACGCTCTCCGGCGGGCAGCAGCGCCGGGTCCTCATCGCCCGGGCACTGGCCAGCGAGCCCGAGCTGCTCGTCATGGACGAGCCCACCGCGGGGGTCGACGCGGCCAACCAGCGGGCCCTGGTCGACGTGATGCGCCGGCTGGCCGGCCGCGGCGTGGCCGTGCTCGTCGTCACCCACGAGGTCGGCCCGATGGCCGCCGTCGTCGACCGGGCCGTGGTCCTGCAAGCTGGACGCGTCCGCTACCAGGGACCGCTGACTGCCCAGATGCTCGGCGCCTCGGACGGCGGGCGCTGGGACGGCGCCCCCCAGTGGGACGGTGCCCACTGGGACGGGCACCACCCGCCAGCGGACGACTCGCTCGCCGGCGCGCCGTGGGTGCCCGATCTCGCGACCGGCCGCGACGCCGGCCCCGGGGGCGAGTGACGATGGAGCTGCTCAGTCTGGACTTCATGCAGCGCGCACTGCTCGCGGCGCTGCTCATCGGTGTCGCCGCACCGGCGGTCGGCGTCTTTCTCGTGCAGCGTCGGCTCTCCCTGGTCGGGGACGGGCTCGGCCACGTCGCGCTCACCGGGGTCGCCGTCGGCCTGCTGACCAGGAGCGCGCCGGTGCTGACCGCGCTCGTCGCCGCCGTCGCCGGGGCGGTCGCCATCGAGCTCATGCGGGCGTACGCCAGGACGTCGGGCGACGTCGCACTCGCCATCCTCTTCTACGGTGGCATCGCCGGCGGTGTCGTGCTGGTGAGCCTGTCCCCCGGCGGGACGGCGGCGAACCTCACCGCGTACCTGTTCGGCGCCATCACCACGACCACGCCGGCCGACCTCGTCGCGTTCGTGGTGCTCACCGCCGTGGTGCTGCTGCTCGTGATCGTCCTCGCGCCGGCCCTGTTCGCGATCAGCGACGACGAGGAGTACGCCCGGGCCAGCGGGCTGCCGGTGCTGCGGCTCAACCTGCTGCTGGCGGTGCTCGTCGCGGTCACCGTCGTCACGTCGATGCGGGTTGTCGGGCTGCTCCTGGTCTCGGCGTTGATGATCGTGCCCAACGCGGTCGGCCAGCTCGTCGCGCGCAGCTTCCGCAGTGCGGTGCTGGTGGCCGTCGTCGTGGGCGCGGTGTGCAGCGTCGGAGGCGTCGTGGTCTCGTTCTACGCGGCCACCCCGTCGGGCGGCACGATCGTCCTGTTGACGATCGCGGTGTTCCTCGCAGTGGCGACGGCGAGCGGGGTACGGACGCGGGTCCGCGCCGCACGCCACGCCCGCGCCGAGTTCCACCCGCACGTCCACGGCGAGGGTTGCGGTCACCCGCCGGTCCTGCACGACGACCACGTCGACTACGCCCACGACGGGCACCTCCATTCCGCTCACACCGACGCCCACGGCACCCACTGGGACGAGCACGGCACCGCGCCACCGGCGGACCGTGCGGCTGGGGCCGCACCGGACGGTCCGCGATGACGACACCACGCACGACCCGGCAGCGGACCGCGGTGTCCGGCCTGCTCGACGAGGTCGCCGACTTCCGCAGCGCCCAGGAGCTGCATGCGCTGCTCCACGAGCGGGGCGACCCGGTCGGGCTGGCCACCGTCTACCGGACCCTGCAGGCCATGGTGGAGGCCGGCGACGTGGACGTGCTGCGCACGGACGACGGCGAGGCGGTCTATCGGCGCTGCAGCACCGGACACCACCACCACCTGGTGTGCCGCTCCTGCGGCCGGGCCGCGGAGGTCGCAGGGCCGGCCGTCGAGCGGTGGGCGCAGCGGCTCGCGGCCGAGCACGGCTACGCCGACGTCAGCCACACCCTCGAGGTGTTCGGCACCTGCCCCGACTGCACCCGGACGTGACGGTCACACCACGGGGGTCTGCGGGTCGGCGCCGCCGTAGCGGCGGTCGCGGCCGGCGTACGTCTGCACCGCCTGCCACAGGTGCCGGCGGTCCACGTCCGGCCAGAGCACGTCCAGGAAGACGAGCTCGGCGTACGCCGCCTGCCACACCAGGAAGTTGCTGGTGCGCTGCTCACCCGAGGTCCGCACGAACAGGTCGACGTCGGGGAGGTCGGGCTCGTCGAGGTGACGAGCCAGGACGGCTTCGTCGACCTTGTCCGGGCGCAGCCGGCCCGCGGCCACCTCGAGCGCGACGCCGCGGGCCGCGTCGGCGATCTCCGCGCGGCCGCCGTAGTTGACGCAGAACTGCAGCTGCAGCGTGGTGTTGTCGCGCGTACGCCGCTCCGCGTCCTCGAGCTCGCCGATGACGCTGCGCCACAGCCGACGCCGGCGGCCGGCCCAGCGCACGCGGACGCCCATGGCGTCGAGCTCGTCGCGGCGGCGCCGGATGACCTCCCGGTTGAAGCCCATGAGGAACCGCACCTCGTCCGGAGAGCGCCGCCAGTTTTCGGTGGAGAAGGCGTACGCCGACAAGCACGGCACCCCGATCTCGATCGCCCCCTTGATGACGTCGAGCAGGGCTGCCTCGCCGGCCTCGTGGCCCTTCGTCCGCGGCAGCCCGCGCTGGCGCGCCCAGCGCCCGTTGCCGTCCATGACGATCGCGACGTGCCGCGGGACCAGCGCGGCCGGGACCTGCGGAGGGCGCGCCCCGGACGGGTGCGGGTCGGGCGGGACGGGGTCACGCCGGGTCACGGCGCGAGGCTACGGCAGCCGTCGGGCCTCACAGCTCGATGAGCCGGTAGGCCTCGACCGGCTCGGCCTTGCCCTTGACGCGCAGCTCCCCCAGGTGCTCCACGCGGGCGCCAGGGAGCCGGCGCAGCGTCTCGGCGCCGATGGCCACCGCGCCGACCGGGGCCTGGCCCTCGAGCCGGCTCGCCAGGTTGACGGCGTCGCCGATGGCGGTGAACGTACGACCTCCCACCGACGCGCCGAGCAGGCCCACCGCCGCCGCCCCGGTGTTGAGGCCGACCCGGAAGCGGGGCCAGTCGGGGTGCTCGGCGGCCACGTCAGCGGCGGCCTCCTGGATCGCCAGCGCGGCCCGGGCCGCCCGCACAGCGTGATCGGGCTGGTCGCCCCGCGTGTTGAACGTCGCCATCAGGGCGTCGCCGACGAGCCGGTCGATGTCGCCGCCGTGACCGAGCACGACCGGCGGGATGGCTTGCTCGAAGTAGGCGTTGAGCATGGCCGTCACCTCCTGCGGGGCATGCGCCTCGGAGAAGCTCGTGAACCCCTGCAGGTCGGCGAACAGGACGCTGATCTCGCGCTCGGACGACACGGTGCTGCCCAGGTAGAGCCCGGCCCAGCGTTCCTCGTGCCACGACCGCTGAGCCGTCACCGCGACCACGACGAACGCGGCCAGCATCAGCAGGTGCCACTCCCACCAGGAGGCATGCCAGTTGCGCCCCCAGGCCACGGCGACCTCAGCTTCCGCAAGCAGTGTGAAGGCCGAGGCCATCGCCAACGGAAGCATGGCGCCCGCGGGTCGCGGCATCCGCAGGTAACGCACCACGGCGGTGCCGTACAGCAGCAGCCCGACAAGGGCGAGCGAGACCAGCCAGCCGGACGCGCGCTCGGGAGCCGCCGGGTTGTCCAACGGACCGACGGACGTCAGCGAGGCCAGCGCCCAAACGAGCATCACCCCGACTAGCGACCAGAGCAGCAACCGGGCTCGGCGGACCACCCAGCGGGCCCGCTCGGGAGTGAGATCGACGCTCGACGCCGCAGCGAACAGGCTGCTGACGAACAACCCCACCGGGGTGGCAAGGGCGAAGCCGGCGTTGCTGCCGGCGAGGAGCACGCCGGGCGTGGCCAAGGCATGCAACCCGAGGAAGCCGGCCGCGGACAGGAACGCCAGCGACACCAGCACCATCCGCGCGTCGCCTCGACGGTGGGCGGCGCTCCACGTCGCGTACGCCAGCACCGCGTTCAGACCGCCGGCCGCCAGCACCAGCCAGAAGTGGGAGGGGTGGTGCTGCCACTCGACGTCGAGGCGGGGACGCGCCACGAGCAGCGTGAAGCCCACGATCGGCAGCGCCAGCAGCACCACCAGCGCCAAGTGGCGGCGGGTCACGCCGAGCTGCCCGGCCCGGCGGGCACGGCCGGCGCAAGGTGCTCGTGCACCTGCGAGATGACCGCGGCCCCGTCGCCCACAGCCGAGGCGACCCGCTTGACCGAGCGGCGGCGAACGTCGCCCACCGCGAAGACACCCGGCAGCGACGTCTCGAGCGGACGCGGAGGGCGTTCCAGCGGCCAGGCGCGCCGGCCACCCTCGTCGAGCACGTCGGGACCGCTGAGCAGGTAGCCCCACCGGTCGCGCAGCAGCTCGGCGGGCAGCCACTCGGTGCGCGGGGCGGCACCGATCAGGACGAACAGCCCGCCGGCATCGACCGTGTCGTCGGCGCCGCTGCGGCGGTCGTGGACGACCCGCCGCTCCAGCCGCCCGGTCCCGCCGCCGCCAACGATCTCCGAGTGCAGGCGCACGAGGACTCCCACTGCCGCCAGCTGGTCGATGAGGTACTTCGACATGCTCTCGGCCAGGGAGTCCCCGCGAACCAGCAGCACCACGCGCCGCGCATAGCGGGCGAGATGCAGGGCGGCCTGCCCGGCTGAGTTGCCGCCGCCGACGACGTACACATCCTGGCCCGAGACGGCCCGCGCCTCCGACACCGAGGCACCGTAGAAGACCCCGGCGCCGGCGAGCGCCTCCAGCTCCGGCGCGTCGAGTCGGCGGTAGGACACGCCGGTTGCCAGGACGACAGCGCGGGCCCTCACCTCCTCGCCGCCGTCGACGACGAGGACGAACCGCTCGTCCTCGGACCGCAGCCGGACTGCCTCGCGCATGAGCAGGAACTCGGCGCCGAACACCCACGCCTGCTGATAGGCCCGCTGCGCGAGGTCGGCACCGCTGACCCCGCGGGAGAAGCCGAGGTAGTTGCGGATCAGTGAGCTCGAGCCTGCCTGCCCGCCGATCGACTCGCGCTCGACGACCAGTGTCGACAACCCCTCCGACGACGCGTAGACCGCTGCGGCGAGCCCGGACGGTCCGGCCCCCACGACGGCCACGTCGACCTCGGCCCCGCCGTCGGCGTCGAGCGCCGTGCGGACGCCGTAGGCCGCCGCGAGCTCGGTGTTGGTCGGGTCCTGGAGTACGCGGCCGTCGTGCAGCAGCACCAGCGGGCGGTCGTGGCCGGCGTCCTCCGCCAGCTCGCTGAGGCGGTGCGCCGCCTCCGGCGAGGCCCGGTCGAGGAAAACGTGCGGCACACCGTTGCGGGCCAGCAGGCTGCGCAGCTCGTGCGCCCGCGGTGTCCACTGGTCGGCGACGACGGTGACCTCGCGCGGCAGGGTGCCGCCGGCGCGCTCCCACTCGAGCAGGAACTCGGTGACGGTGCGGTGGAAGTACTCGTCGGGCGAGCGCCACGGTCGGATCACGTAGTAGTCGATCTGCCCCATCGCCATGAGCGTGAGCACCGACTGCGTGACGGCTCGGTCGGCCCAGGCGCCCCACTCGACGAGCAGCCCCCGCCGAATGTCGGGGTACAGCTCGCGGGCCTGCACGAAGACGGTCTGACCACCGGCCAGCGGCTCCGGGTCGTCGGCCAGCAGGAGCGCCACCGGCGTGGCCCGGGATGCCAGCGCCCTGAGCGCATCCGCCGCCTCGGTGGCCGACGACGTCGTGACGACCTCGTAGTCGGCGGCGTAGCGCCGGCGCAGCTCGCTGGCGACCAGGTCGCGGGCGCCCGGCGCGCGGACGGCGACGACGATGGCGGGATGGGCTCGCTCGGACGGGGACTCGGCAGTCATCTGGGCCTCGGGCGACGCGGAGGGGGAGGATGGGCAGGACCGCCGCCGCGCCCGGGAGTCTAGGCCTCGACGCGCTGCCCCGCCCAGGGGTTTACCGGCCCCGACGCCTGCGCGCGGCCTGCTCCCTCCCCGGGCGAGGGCCGGCGTACGGGAAGGCCGCCGAGCCGCCCCGCGGGTATGGGATCGCTCGGGAGCGAGCCGGTCAGCTGCGCTCGACGAGCGGCAGCGATCTCAGCCCACGCTCGAGGTGCCACTGCAGGAAGGCGGCGACGATGCCGCCGGCCTCGCGGCGCTCCCGTACGCCGCTCGCATCCGCACCGTCCCAGTCGCCGGTGAGCAACGCCGCCATCAGCGCGACGGTCGCCTCGGCCGGCGCCACGGCGCCGCCGGGACGGCAGCGCGGACACACCATGCCGCCGGCGGGCACCGAGAAGAACCGGTGCGGGCCGGTGTCACCGCAGCGGGCGCAGTCGGCGAAGCTGGGCGCGAACCCGGCCACCGCCACGGAGCGGAGCAGGAACGCGTCGAGCACCAGGCCGGCGTCGTGCACTCCGCCGGCGAGCGCCCGCAGGCCGCCGAGCAGCAGGAGGTAGTGCTGCAGCGCCGGCTCCCGCTCCTCGGCGGTGAGCCGCTCGGCCGTCTCGAGCATCGCCGTGCCGGCGGTGTAGCGCGCGTAGTCCCCGCCGAGCGAGCGCCCGTACGGGGTCAGCGTCTCCGCCTGCGTCACGATGTCGAGGCTGCGGCCGGTGGCCAGCAGCAGGTCGACGTGGCTGAACGGCTCGAGCCTGGCCCCGAAGCGGGACGACGTGCGGCGGACCCCCTTGGCGACCGCGCGGACCCGGCCGGTGCCGCGGGTGAGCAGGGTGACGATGCGATCGGCCTCACCGAGCTTCTGGGTGCGCAGGACGACGCCCTCGTCCCGGTAGAGGCTCACCGGGCGATTGTCCCTGCCAGGATGCGTCGCGTGCGCGCGACACCCGCCGGCAGCGAGCCGGCTGACCGCGGGCTGCTCGAGCGGCTCGAGCGCTACTACGACGCGGCGCCCCGCTCCGGCGCACGGACCGAGGAGCACGGGCCGTTCACGCTGTTCGTCTCGCAGGGGCGGTGGCCGTACTACGCGCGACCTCGGCTGGGTCTGGACGCCGCCGTGCGGGCCGGCGACGTCGACGGCGTACGCGAGCGGCAACGCGAGCTCGGAGTGCCGGAGGCGCTCGAGTGGGTGGTGGAGACGACGCCCTCGCTGACGGCCGCGTCCCGGGCCAGCGGGTTGCACGTACAGGAGCTGCCGCTGCTCGTGCTCGCGGAGCCGCTGCCGTCGGTGGCGACTCCCGGATCGCTGCCCGTGGACCCGGAGACCCTGGCGGGCGGCCGGCGGCTACGGCTGGTCACGCCCGACGAGCCCGACCTGGCGCGCGTGCTCGCTGTGGCGGCGGTGGGCTTCGAGCACGGCGGCACCGCTCGCGGGACTGCGGGGCCGGTCCAGCGCGACGCTGCGGCGGCCGATGCTGGCGACGACGCCCGGGTGCGCGAGCGGCTCAACGACGGTACGACGGTGATGTACGTGGTCGAGGACGCCGACGGACCGCTCGCCTCCGGCGCGCACCAGCCGGTCGGCGACGTCAGCGAGGTCGTCGGCGTGGCCACCCTGCCCAACGCGCGGCGGCAGGGCCTGGGTTCGGTGGTCACCCGGGCGCTCGTCGACCATGCGCTGGCCCACGGCGCGCGCACGGTCTTCCTGTCGGCGGCGGGCCAGGATGTCGCCAGGGTCTACCGGCGGCTCGGCTTTGCCGAGGTGGCGCACGCCGGCATCGCCGAGCCGCCCCCCGCCGACCCTGCCGCCCCCTGAGCCGCGCCGGCGTCCATCAGTCGCTCAGGGCGGGGATCACCTGGTCGCGGAACAGCTCGAGGCCGCTGCGGTCGTAGGCCGCCTCGACGAAGTAGGTGATGCCGTACGCCAGCCCATCCGCCTGTAGCCCGCGGAGCACCTCGACGATCTGCTCGGGGGTGCCCACCGCCGGACCGGTGGCAAAGCTCCGCATGGTGCGCTCGGCCCGCTCGTCGCCGACCACCTTCGCGTAGTGATCCCGGATCCAGGCGAGCCGGTCGTCCACCGCGGCCCGCGTCTCGCCGATGACGACGTTGTAGTTGGCGCTGCGCACGATCTGGGCAGGGTCGCGGCCGACGTCGCGACAGTGCTCGAGCAGCACCTGCGACTTGCGCCGGAACGCTTCGGGCGTGCCGTCGAAGTTGGTGTACTGCGCGCGCTCCGCAGCGATCCGCAGCGTCTTGCGCTCACCGCCACCGGCGATCCAGAACGGGATGTGCGGGCGCTGGAGAGGTACGGGGTAGCAGAGCGCCCCGTCGACGTCGTAGTGCTCGCCGTGCAGCGTCGCCGTGCCCTCGGTCCACGCCTGTCGCATGATCTCGACGCCTTCGCCGAGCATCGCAATGCGCTGCCCTGCCGACGGGAACCCGTAGCCGTACGCCCGCCACTCGTGCTCGTACCAGCCGGCCCCGATGCCCATCTCCACCCGGCCACCGCTGACGTGATCGACCGTCGAGGCGACCTTCGCCAGGTAGGCGGGGTTCCGGTACCCGATGCAGGTGCACATCTGGCCGAGCCGGACCCGCCGCGTGGCCGCCCCGAGCGCTGCCATGAGCGTCCACGAGTCGTGGGTCGCCTCGCCCGTCGGCTCCGGCACGGTGTGGAAGTGGTCGTAGACCCAGACCGACTCGAAGCCGCTGCCGTCGGCGTCGGCGAAGCGGGCCACGTCCAGCACCGTCGACCAGTGGTCGGCGGCCGGGACGCCGACCAGGTCGAGCCGCCAGCCCTGCGGGACGAAGAGACCGAATCGCATGGCCGGACGCTACCCAGGGCACATCGCCGGCCGGCCGCCGCCACCAGTGCCGCCGCCACCAGCGAAGCCTCCAGCACCGGCGCCAGGACATCCTCCGGTACCGGCGCCGGTACCGGCGTCATGGCTGCCGTCATCGTGCTCGGCGGTCACGCCTATCCGGCCGCCGTGGCGCCGACCGGGTGGGCGGGCGTGTCGGCGGCCGGCGACTCGTGCTCGCCGGGCCCGGCATGCAGCTGTCCGCCGGGCCAGCCGCTGCGTCGGCCGACGAGCACGAGCAGGGCCGGCACGAGGAACGACCGGACAACGACGGCGTCGAGCAGGATGCCGACGAACATCGCGAACGCGATCTCGCGGAACGGCGCGAGTGGGACGAGCACGAGCAGGCCGAAGCTCACGGCGAGGGTGATTCCGGCGGCGGTGATGGCGCGCGTCGTCTGCGGCAGCGCGACGACCAGTGCCTCCGTCAGGGGTCGGTTTCGGGCCTCCGACCAGACGTGGCCGACCCCGAAGATGTTGTAGTCCGAGCCGAGCGACACCAGCAGGACCGCCGAGGCGAACGGGACGTAGAAGGTGAGCCCGTCGTGGCCCAGCAGGTCCTGGAAGACGTACGTCGTCAGCCCCAGGGTGGCGGCCAGCGCGAGCACGCTGGAGGCCAGCAGGTACAGCGGGGCGACGAGCGAGCGCAGGAAAAGCGTCAGCAGCAGCAGGTTGACTGCGAGAGCAGCGACGGCGATGCGCAGCAGGTCCCCGCGGGTGCCGGTGACGATGGTGTTGGCGATGGCGGTGTCGCCCGCCAACCCGGTCTTCACGTCGCCGAGACCGGCCTCCTGCACCAACCTCGGCAGGTCGTCGCGCAAACCGCTCAGCGTGGCGACGCCGCTCCCGCCGAGCGGCTCGCCGTCGAGGATGACCAGGTAGCGCGCCGCGCTGCCGTCGCGGGCAATGAAGACACCCAACTCGCCGAGCGCCCCGGTGCCGACCGGACCGACCACCCCGGCGACCCCCGGCTCGCGCTCGAGCGAACGCTGCAGTCGGGCCAGCGCCGGTCGTCGGTTGCCGATGCCCTTGGCCTCTACGAGCACCTCGGTGGGAGAGGTGATGCCGGGCGCGAAGCCTGCCTGTGCCACGGCCGCCGCCTGGCGTACCGGGTTGTCCGCCGGCAGCGCGGGGATGAAGGACAGCCCGAGGGTCATCCGCGACAGCGGCAGCGCGAGGACACCGAGACCGAGCAGGCAGGCCGCCGCCACGAGGGCGGCGTGGCGTCGATCGGTCAGCCAGCGTACGGCGTCGCGGCCGAATGCCCGGCCCAGCAGCCGCCCCGGTCCAGGGCCGGGCATCTCCTCCGCGCTGTTCGGACCGGGAGGTCCCGGCCAGAACAGCCATTTGCCGCCGATGGCCATGAGCGCCGGCACCAGCGTGATCGACACGACGAGCGCGATGAGGATCGCCATCACCATGCCGGGACCGAAGGCGCGGAACAGGTCCGAGCGGGCGACCAGCAGCGCGCCGGTGCCCGCCGCGACGGTGACACCCGCGACGAGCACGATGTGGGCGAACTCCGCGGTCGCGCTGCGGGCGGCCGGCAGCCGGCCGTCGCCGGCCTCGAGCCGTCGGCGCAAGCCGGACATGAAGAAGATGACGTAGTCGGTGACGACCCCGATCTGGAGGGCGACTAGCAGCGGGGCGAGCTCGTCGGGGACCGCAACGTCGAAGATCCGGCCGATGAACGGGGACGCGTTGTGCGTGATGACGAAGGCGACCCCGTTGACCGCCAGGGTCAGCAGCGGGGCCGAGAGGGACCGGAAGTTGATCGCGGTGATGAGCACGATCGCGGCCAGCGTCGCCAGCTCGACCGTGCGCAGGGACTCGAAGATGATGCGCGCCTGCTCGGCCCGCGCCGGAATCGTGCCGGTCACCCCGGCGTATGAGTCGTAGGGCGCTGACAGGAACCGGTTCCCGATCTGGCGTGCCGCCACCAGCTGGGACTCGAAGGAGATCCACGGCGGCATGAACAGGGACGTGACGATCGTCGTGCCGCGCGCCGAGGCCGCCGGCATGCCAGGCAGGGAATTGGACATCGGCAAGGCGCCGAGCACCGGGCCGACGTCGGTGTACTCGCGGCGGGTCAGTCCCGCGGCGAACAGCGCCTCCCGCGCCAGTGTCCACCCGGACAGGCCCTGCGGGTCGTGCTGGACGAGCAACGTTCGGCTGTAGAGGGGGAAGCCGAAGATGTAGTACGAGCGCACCTCGGTCTGCACCGCCGGGGCGTTCTCCGGGATGAAGCCGTTCAGCCCCCCTGACGCCTTGCCGCCGAGCCCGGGCAGCACCGTCACGGACAGGACGGCGACGACGAGCCAGAGCCCGACGACGGCCCAGCGGAACCTGACCACTTCCCGGGCGTACAGCCTGGAGAGCCGTCCGGCATGCGGCCGGGCCGGGTCGAGCAGGCGCTCGCGTGGCTTACCCGTGCGCTTCATGCAGGGCTACCTCCGTCACCGCCCGGCCGGCCGCCGACGTCGCCGAGGGCCACGTCGACCCCCATCCGGTGCAGCTCGAGGGCGGCCAAGCGATCCCATCGCCCGCCGACGAGGTCGCCGCACGGGTCGTCGGTGACAGAGCGCAGCTCCCGGTACGGGAGCCGCTCGACCGCCCGTCCCGCGAGATAGCGAACCAGGGCTGGGTCGTCACCGTGCGCCTGGACGGCCCGCTGCATCTCCGCCGCCTCGTGGCGGCGGGCCAGCCGCATCGGCGCCCAGAGGCCCAGGATCGGTGTGACGGGGACGAAGAAGGTGGTCAGCCCCAGCAGCACGGCCAGGCGGTGCACCTGGCCGCTGAAGGCCATCCCATTGGCGACCACCTGTCCCGCGGTTGCGCGGACCTGGTCGCCGAGGCCCTTCGGACCCTCCCCGACGACCGGGACCTGCCCGATGCTCTGCAGCCCCTTCCCCGCCGAGTCCAAGGCGTTGCCCGCCGAAGTGATGGTCTGTCCCAGGTCGGCGAGCACCCACACCGAGTACGCCGTCCAGCCGGCGAGCACGAGCCAGAGCACCGTCCACAGCGCCACCAGCCCGTCGAGGGTGCGGATGGTCGGCTCGTCGGCCTCGCGCAGCGATCGGATCACGATCCCTCGATACCACGCCGGGCACCCGCTCAGTGCACCGCCCATGGGGTAGACAGGTGACATGGCCGACCAGACACCGGACCACCCGCCGAACGAGACACCGGATCGGAACAGCATCCCGCCCCCGGCCGAGCCGCGGGCCGCGGACCCGGCGCCCCCCGACCGAGGGGCACCCACCGAACCGCCTGCGGGACGCACCCCCGGCCGCACCTACTGGATCCTGCCGGTGGTCGCGCTGCTCCTCGGTGGCGTGCTGGGCGGCGTGCTGGTTGGCGTCTCCCGGTCTGACACGTCATCTGGAGGCGCAGCGGGCAGCCCGACGGCGACGGCTCCCGGCGGGGCGACCGCGTCGCCGAGCCAGGACGTCTCGGTGTCGGCCACCGTCCCGGCCGAGTGCCTGGAGGCGGCCGACAAGGCCTCGGCCGCGCTCTCGCAGGTCCAGCAGGGGCTGTCGGCCCTGCGCGACCTGCGGGCCTCCGACCTGCGCGACGTACTCGACCAGCTGCAGATCGCACAGCCGGAGATCAGCGACCTCGCCCAGCAGTGCCGCGATCGGGCGCAGCTGCCGTCGGTGAGCCCCGCCGGCTGACGACCGTCGGCTGACGACCGCCGGCTGACGACCGCCGACTGACGACCGGCCGACGACACCGGCTGACGACAGTCGCCGCCGTTCCGGGCAGACTGCGCGCATGCGCCGGACCGCGCCGCCCTGTCGGGTGATCCCGCCCTACCTGCTCGCCCGGCTGGCCGCCACGGGCGAGCCAGCCGTCGCCGAGGCGGCCCGCCGCACCCTCGCCATCGACGCGGGCGCGCGCACCCGGCGCACGGAGCGGGCAGCGCCGCCGCCGAACGCCGCACCCGCCCGGGCTCCGCAGCGCACGATCGCCGACGCCGGGCACGGCTACGACCTTCCCGGACGCCTGGTCCGACGCGAGGGCGAGGCACCCGTCGGCGATGCCGCGGCCGACGAGAGCTACGACGACATGGGAGCGACCTGGTCGTTGCTGTGGGAGGTCTACGGCCGGGACTCCCTCGACGGCGCAGGCCTGCCGCTGGACGCGACGGTCCACTTCGGGGAGCGCTACCAGAACGCCTTCTGGAACGGCGATCGCATGGTGATCGGTGACGGTGACGGCGTGGTCTTCGGTCGGTTCAGCGCCAGCGTCGACGTCATCGGCCACGAGCTCACCCACGGCCTCACCGCGTTCACCGCCGCCCTGGCCTACGCCGGCCAGCCCGGGGCGCTCAACGAGAGCGTCTCCGACGTGTTCGGTTCCCTGGTCCGCCAACGGGTGCGAGGGCAGAGCGCTGCGGAGGCCGACTGGTTGATCGGCGCCGAGCTGCTGTTGCCGGGGGTGCGGGGGGTGGCCCTGCGCTCGCTGAAGGCACCGGGGACCGCGTATGACGATCCCCGGCTCGGCCGGGACCCGCAGCCGGCCACGATGAGCGGCTACGTCACGACGACCTCGGACAGCGGCGGGGTCCACATCAACTCCGGCATCCCCAACCACGCGTTCTACCTCGCCGCCACCTCGATCGGCGGCGACGCGTGGGACGGTGCCGGGCGGGTCTGGTACGACGCGCTGACATCCGGGCGGGTCGCGGCGAGCGCGACCTTCGCCGACTTCGCCGAGGTCACCGTGGACCTTGCCGCGCAGCGTTTCGGGATCGGGTCGGCTTCGCACAGCGCCGTCCGCGACGCCTGGACGGCGGTGGAGGTGCTCACGTGACGCGGCTGCAGGTCGAACGCAGCGGCGGGTTCGCCGGGCTCGTCCGCCGGGCGGAGACCGATCTCGACGAGCCGGCCGCCGAGGCCTGGCGCATCGCGCTCGCCGGCTGCCCGCCGGCTCGACCACGCCCGGACGGCTACGTCTACGAGGTCCGCCTCGGCGACCGGATCGCGCGCGTCGCCGAGCCGGCAGTGCCGCCCGACCTGCGCCGGCTGCTCGCCGAACTGCTGGACAGTTGACAGTGCACCGTTGACTTCGCGACGCGCGCGCCGTCTCCTGGGGAGGTGATCCGCAGACTGCTCGACCGCCTGCTGCGCCGACGGGCGCCGGCCGGGACGCCGCGCCGGCCGCCGCGCCGCGGCGGAGGCCCACTCGACGACGGGGGGGCCAACGTCCGCGAGCCGCGTCGACCGGCCCCCCGCCCGCCCGCGATGCCGGTGGCCCGCGAGGAGCCTCCGGGCGAACGGTTCGTCGACCTCACCGAGCGCTGACCATGGCCGTCCGGCTCAGCGTGGAGCGGGCGCGTGGCTTCCCGTCGTTGCGCTACGAACCCACAGCGAAGCGCGTCCGCGCCCTCGTCGGCGACCGGCCGATCGTCGACACCCGTTCCGCGATGCTGGTCTGGGAGCCGGGACGGGTGGTGCCGCAGTACGCCGTCCCGGAGGCCGACCTGCATGCCGAGCTGCTGCCCGCCGACACCGGGGAGGCGCCCGCAGCGAAACCCGTGCGGTTGGGCCGGGACGGTCCACCTGTGCTCGACCCGCGCACGCCGTTCTTGGTGCACTCCTGCCAGGGCGAGCCGCTGACCGTGGTCGCGGGGGACGTGTCCGTAGCCGGTGCCGCTTTCCGGCCGGCCGACCCCGACCTCGCCGGCTACGTCGTGCTCGAATTCCGGGCGTTCGACTGGCTCGAGGAGGACCAACCGGTGATCTCCCACCCGCACGACCCGTACTCCCGCATCGACGTCCTGCGCAGCGATGCCCACATCCAGGTCAGCGTGGGCGACGTCGTGCTCGTCGATTCCACGCGGACGCGGATGCTGTATGAGACCGGCCTCCCGGCCCGCTGCTACGTCCCGCGCGAGGACGTCCGCTTCGACCTCCTCGTTCCGAGCCAGACGCGCACGAGCTGTGCCTACAAGGGGCACGCGTCCTACTGGTCGGCCGTTGTCGACGGCTGCGAGCACGCCGACCTGGCGTGGAGCTACGAGGACCCGCTCGCGGACGCCCTCGACGTCCGCGACCACGTCGCGTTCTTCGACGAGCGCGTGGACGTGGTGGTCGACGACGTACCCCGCGAGCGGCCGGTCAGTCCCTGGTCGTAGGTCAGCTCCACGACCCGGTCGTCGTCCTGGGAGCACCACCGGTGGAGCTGGCGAAGTCGATCGAGCGACGTCGCGCGCTGGGACTGGAGCTCAACGACGAGGTGTGGGAGCGGACCCGCCAGGCGGCTCCGGCGCCGTCACCCTCGACCCGCATCAGTCTCCGGGACGCGGTCGGGTGCCAGGCGGACGAGGCCGGGCACGCCGCCTCGACGGTGGTGGATGCCTCGAGCCGACCGTCGCCGACGGCCTCGACGAGTGCCCGACACGGGTCGCGAAGCGGGTGTTCACGGCGCCCGCTAGCATCCGCGCGGTGAACGTCGTCTTCGTCGAGCCCGCCTTTCCCGACAACCAGCGGCAGTTCGTCCGGGGCCTCAAGGAGGTCGGCGCGACGGTCATCGGCATCGGCGAGCGTCCCGGCGAATGGCTCGACGACGAGCTCACGAGCTGGCTGGACCACTACCAGCAGGTCGGCTCGGTGATCGACGTACCGGCGATGACCGATGCCGTGCGGTGGGTGCAGGACCGGCTGTGGGTCGACCGACTCGAGGCGACGGTCGAGGCACATATCCTGCCCGTGGCGCATGTGCGCGAGGCCACCCACATCCCCGGCACGTCGGTGCACACGGCCTGGCTCTGCCGCGACAAGCCGTCGATGAAGGAGACACTGCGCCGGGCAGGGGTGCCCACCGCCGCGACGGTGGCAGCCGAGACCGCCGAGCAGGTCCACGCCTTTGCCGACCGGGTCGGTTACCCGCTCATCCTCAAACCGCGGGCCGCCGCCGGGGCGCTGGACACGGCCAGGGTCGACAACCGGGCCGAGCTGGAGGCCGCACTGGCCTGGATCGGCGGGCAGGGCCCGTCCTCGATCGCCGTCGAGGAGTTCGTCGAGGGCCACGAAGGCTTCTACGACACCCTGTCGATCGACGGCCAGCCCGTCCACGACTTCGCCTGCCACTACTACCCGAACGTGCTCGAGGCGATGCGGACCCGGTGGATCTCGCCACAGTTCGTCACGACGAACCGGATCGACTCGGCGGCGGACTACGCCGAGGTACGGGAGATGGGTCGCCGCGTCAACGCGGCCCTCGGCATCGGCACCTCCGCCACGCACATGGAGTGGTTCTTCGGCCCGAAGGGACTGCGGTTCAGCGAGATCGGCTGCCGTCCACCGGGTGTGGGCGCGTGGGACCTGTACTCCGCCGCCAACGAGATGGACCTCTACCGGGAGTGGGCGCACGCCCTCGTGCACGGCAGCCCCGGCCAGCGCGCCACCCGCGCCTTCTCCGCGGGCATCGTCGCGCTGCGGCCCGAGCGCGATGGGACCATCACCGGCTACTCGGGTCTGGAAGAGATCCAGGCCCGGCACGGGCAGTGGGTCCTGGACACGCACCTGCCGCCGCCGGGCACCCCCACCCAGCCGGTCGAGGCCGGCTACATGGCCAACGCGTACGTCCGCATGCGCCACCCGGACCTCGATGCGCTGCGCGGGATGCTCGACGACATCGGGCGCACGGTGCACGTCCACGCTGCATGACGATCACCCTGCTCGGCCCCCAGCGCCTGCACCCCTCGCTCGGCGCGACCGTTCGCGCGCTCGGCGGGGAGGGCGTCGTCGCAACCGTGACGGCAGGGTGGCAGGAGCGGGAGAACGACGACGCCGAGCTCGACGCGGTCCTCGACGGCCGCAGCCACAACCTGGCCCTCTACCGGCGATGGCTCGACGTTCTCGCGACCGACGGCGAGTACGCCGAGGCGGAGCGCCAGTTGCACGATCAGCTCGACGAGCTGCGCGAGCTCTACGAGGTGCGGCTCGACCATGCGCTGCGCGCCGTGGCGGCGCTGCAGCGCGCGGCCGCGCCTCCCCAGCTGCAGGCCGCTGCGATCGACGACGCGATCGAGGAGGTCCGCCGCCTCGACCGTTGGCACCTGCACTCGGTCGCCACGGCCCGGGCCGCGTTCGACGCCGAGGCAGCGCCGGCCAACCGGCCGATCATCCGCGGCCACCGCGACGACGTGGCCGAACGGCTGGGCGGCTGCTCGACGCTGGCGATCGCCGGCGGCCACGTCGGGGTCCTGCTGGAGTGCCTGCGCCTGTTCGACCTGACGTGGCCCGCCGAGCGGGCGCTCGTCGCCTGGTCGGCCGGGGCGATGGCGCTGTCGGACCGAATCGTCCTCTTCCACGACTTCGTCGCGCAGGGCCATGGGCGTGCCGAGGTCCTCGACGCCGGGCTCGGCTTCGTACACGGTGTCGTCGCGCTGCCGCACGCCCGCCGCCGACTCCAGCTGCGAGATGCTGCCCGGGCATCGGTCCTGGCCCGCCGGTTCGCTCCCGCCCGCTGTCTCGTGCTCGACGACGGCGTCCGGGTCGACGTCGAGGCCGACGGTGCTCTCCCGGCGGGGGCACGGGTACTGACCCCCGACGGTGCGATCACCGCGCTGGAGGCGGCGTGAGCATCCAGGCCGTGGAGGTGCGCCAGCAGACCAGGCTGGCCATCAACCGGCTGCGGGAGCGGCGCGGGCTCGACCCGGCGACGGTGGACCGCTTCCTGGGCCGCCACAAGGTGCCGCTCGTCGAAGGCCGCTACTGCACGTTCCTCTACCGCGGCGACGCCGACGAAGTCTGGGTGCGGCACGCGATCCTCGGGCTGCCCCACCAGCGCATGCGCCGGATTCCAGACACCGACCTGTGGTACGCCGTCGTCGAGCTGCCGCCCGGATCGCGGGTCGAGTACCAGATCGAGACGCTGCGCGACGGCGCGTGGGCCCGGATGAACGACCCGCTCAACCCGCGGTTGGCCCGCAGCCCGGTCGGGGACTCCTCGGTGTGCTACGCGACCGGCTACGAGGTGCCGGACTGGGCGCGCCACGATCCCGAGGCCCGGGCCGGTCGGCTGAGCGAGCTCGTCCTGCCCAGCCGAGCGCTGCGTCGCGACGCGACGATCGTCGTGTACCTGCCGGCCCGGTTCCGCTCGTCCGCGCGCTACCCGCTTCTGGTCGTCCACGACGGCGGCGACTTCCTCGAGTACGGGTCGGCGAAGACAGTGCTCGACAACCTGATCCACCGCCTCGACGTGGCCGAGCTCGTGGCGGCGTTCCTGATCCCGGGCAACCGCCTGCTCGAGTACGCCAACCACGCGCCGCACGCCCGCTTCGTCACCACGGAGCTGGTGCCGCGGCTGGAGGCCGAGCTGCCGTTGCTGGCCAAGCCGTCCGGGCGTTGCCTGCTCGGATCCAGCTTCGGCGCGATCGCCGCCCTGTCCACGGCCGTCCGCGCGCCGACGACGTACGGCTCGCTGTTCCTGCAGTCCGGGTCGTTCGTGCACACCGACATCGGCTACGCCCACGGCGGCGGACCGGTCTTCGACCCCGTCGTGAAGTTCGTCAACGGTTACCGTCGGCGACCGCGGCACGTGGCCGACCGGATCTTCCAGACCTGCGGGGTCTACGAGCCGTTGGTGGTCCCCAACCGGTCCATGGTGACGACGTTCACCGACGCCGGCATGAACGTCCGCTACGTCGAGGCCCGTGACGGGCACAACTGGGAGAACTGGAGAGACCGATGGCGCGACGGGTTGTCGTGGATCTTCCCGGGGCCGCAGAAGTTCGTGTACGAGTGAGGCGGTGAACCCAGCCATGGCGCAGACCGAGCGGTGGTACTCGACCCGCCTGCACGAGGACATCACGATCGCCCGCTGGGGCCACTGGGGCACCCCCGTGCTCGTCTTCCCGACCGCCGGCGGTGATGCCGAGGAGATCGAGCGGCACCGCCTGATCGACGCGTGCCGGCACCTGATCGACAGCGGCCGCGTGACGCTGTTCTCCTGCGACAGCGTGGCCGGGGCGGCGATGCTCGCCAAGCGTGGCTCGCCTGGCTACCGGATGGCGCTGCTCAACGCCTTCCACGACGCGGTGGCCAGCGAGGTCGCGCCCGCCATCCACACGGCGATGGGCGGGCAGCAGCTGCCGATCATCACGGCGGGGTCGTCCATCGGCGCGTTCAACGCGGTCGCCATGCTCTGCCGCCGGCCCGACCTGTTCAGCACGGCGATCTGCCTGAGCGGCACCTACGACCTGCAGCCGTTCTTCGACGGGCAGTTCAGCGACGAGCTGTTCTTCGCCTCCCCGCTGCACTTCCTGCCCGGGCTATCCGGTCCCGCGCTCGACCTGCTGCGGCAACGCTTCGTCCTGCTCGCTTCCGGTGAGGGGGACTGGGAGAACATCGACGAGTCCTGGAACATCGCCAAGGTGCTCGGCGGCAAGAGGATCCCCAACCGGGTCGACTCGTGGGGACCGGAGTACCCGCACGAGTGGCCGACCTGGTGGCAGATGTACCCGGTCTACCTCGACCAGCTCGCCTGACCGCCGCGGCCGGACGTCGCAGGCCCGGACGGCCCTCCCCGGACGTTGATCAAGGAGAAGACCACGTTCTGGGCGACGGGAGACGTGGTCTTCTCCTTGATCAACTGGTGGGGAAGGCGGTCACCCCGGTCAGCCCGCGCGGTTGACCGCCGAGATCACCGCCCGCAGGGAGGCGGTGACGATGTTGGGGTCGATGCCGACGCCCCACAGCACCTGGCCGCCGACGACGCACTCGACGTACGCCGCGGCGCGGGCGTCCTCACCCGCGGACAGCGCGTGCTCCTGGTAGTCGAGCACGCGTACGTCGTACCCGATCGTGCTCAACGCCTCGGTGAACGCGTCGATCGGGCCGTTGCCCCGGCCGCTGATCTCCTGGTGAGCGCCCCCGACGTAAACGCCGACGGTCAACAGGTCCTGCTCCCCCGCCGCGCTGGAGGTGTGCACGGAGTTGAGGGCCAGCGGCGCGGTGCGCTCGAGATAATCCGTACGGAAGAACTCCCACATCGCCGAAGGCGAGACCTCGCCGCCCGCGTCGTCCGTGTGCTGCTGCACGACGCCGGAGAACTCGATCTGCAGCCGCCGCGGCAGGTCCAGCGAGTGCTCGGACTTCATGACGTACGCGACGCCGCCCTTGCCCGACTGGGAGTTGACGCGGATGACGGCCTCGTACGAGCGCCCGATGTCCTTGGGGTCAATGGGGAGGTAGGGCACCTCCCAGGCGACGTCCTCGACCGCTGCACCGGCGTCCTTCGCGTCACGCTCCAGCCACTCGAAGCCCTTCTTGATCGCGTCCTGGTGCGAGCCGGAGAACGCCGTGAACACCAGGTCGCCGCCCCACGGGTGACGCTCGGGGACGGGCAGCTGGTTGCAGTACTCGACCGTGCGGCGGATCTCGTCGATGTCGGAGAAGTCGACCATCGGGTCGATCCCCTGGCTGAACAGGTTCATGCCGAGGGTGACCAGGTCGACGTTGCCGGTGCGTTCGCCGTTGCCGAACAGGCAGCCCTCGACGCGGTCGGCGCCGGCCAGCACGCCGAGCTCGGCGGCGGCGACGCCGGTGCCGCGGTCGTTGTGCGGGTGCAGCGACAGGATGAGCGAGTCGCGGCGCGGCAGGTTGCGGTGCATCCACTCGATGGAGTCGGCGTAGACGTTGGGGGTGGCCATCTCGACCGTGGCCGGCAAGTTGACCACGAGCGGGCGGTCCGGCCTCGGGTCGAGGACCTCGACGACCTGGCCGCACACGTCGACCGCGAAGTCGAGCTCGGTGCCGGTGTAGGACTCCGGGGAGTACTCCCAGTAGATCTCGGTGTCCGGGGTGATCGCCTCGGCGTACTTCTGCGCCCAGCGCGCCCCACTGGTCGCAATGTCGGCGATGCCGTCGCGGTCCAGGCCGAACACGACGCGCCGCTGCAGGATCGACGTGGAGTTGTAGAAGTGCAGGATCGCCTGATTGGCACCGCGCAGGGACTGGAACGTCCGCTCGACGAGCGGCTCGCGGCACTGGGTGAGCACCTGGATGACGACGTCGTCGGGGATCGCGTCGCCCTCGATGAGCTGGCGGACGAAGTCGAAGTCGGTCTGGCTGGCCGAGGGGAAGCCGACTTCGATCTGCTTGTAGCCCATGCGGACGAGCAGGTCGAACATCCGCTTCTTGCGCTCGGGGCTCATCGGGTCGATGAGCGCCTGGTTGCCGTCGCGCAAGTCGACGGCGCACCACTGCGGCGCGCGCTGGATGCGCCTGGTCGGCCAGGTGCGGTCGGGCAGGTCGACGGTTTGGACGAGTTCGTCGTACGGGCGGTAGCGGTGCAGCGGCAGGCCGGACGGCAGCTGTGCGGGGGGCCAGGCGGCGGGACGCACGGTGGATGTGCTTGCGGGGCTGGACATCAGGGGGGCTCCAGGGCTGCGGGTTGCGCTCTAACGTGTCGGCGACCGGCAGCGCGCGACCCCGCGGCGAGGGAGCCGGTCCTACCTGGCCCCGCCGCGGCCGCTAAGGAGCAGCGCGCCGTGCAGCACGGGGCGAGCGTACGCCGGCACGTCAGTACCTGGCGAACACGGTCGCCTCAGCTGCCCACATGCCGAGACGCGCCGCACCCCGCGACCGGGTGGGTCACCAGGTGCGCAGTGCCTGCCTCGAGCGGTCCGGACTGCGCGCTCAGAACCCCAGCCGGCGCAGCAGCTTGGGGTCGCGCTGCCAGTCCTTGGCCACGGTGACGTGCAGGTCGAGGTAGCACGGCGTGCCGAGCAGCGCCTCGATCTGCTGCCGCGCCGCCGCCCCGACCTCACGCAGCCGGGAACCGCCCTTGCCGATGACGATGGACTTCTGGCTGTCCCGCTCCACGAAGATCTTGGCGTACACGACGAGCAGCGGCCGATCGGGTGGGCGGTCGGGCTTCATCGCCATCTCCTCGACCGTGACGGCGATCGAGTGCGGCAGCTCGTCGCGTACCCCCTCCAGCGCCGCCTCGCGGACGAGTTCGGCGACGAGCACCTCCTCCGGCTCGTCGGTCAGCTCGTCGTGCGCGTACAGCGGCGGCCCCTCCGGCAGCAGCCGGACGAGCAGCTCGGCGAGCAGCTCCACCTGCTCGCCGGCGACGGCGGACACCGGAACCACCTCGGCCCAGTCCAGGCCGGATGCGCGGCCCAGCCTGGCCACGGCGTCGAGCTGGGCGGCCAGCCGCCCGCGGTCGACGAGGTCGGTCTTGGTGAGGACGGCGACGAGCGGCTTGCGGCGCAGCGCCGCGAGCTCGGTGGCGATGAAACGGTCGCCCGGCCCGATCGACTCGTCGGCGGGCAGGCACAGTGCCACGACGTCCACCTCCGCCCAGGTCGTGCGGACGACGTCGTTGAGTCGTTGGCCGAGCAGCGTCCGCGGGCGGTGCAGGCCGGGGGTGTCGACGAGCACGAGCTGCCCGTCGCGGCGGCTGACGATCCCGCGCACGGCGTGCCTAGTCGTCTGCGGGCGGCTCGAGGTGATGGCGACCTTCTCCCCGACCAGCGCGTTGGTCAGGGTCGACTTGCCGGCATTGGGGCGGCCGACGACGCAGGCGAAGCCGGATCGGTACGCCGCGTCGCTCACCCGCCCATGCTGCCCCACCCCTGGGGCGACCACCGCCCACCCACCGCCCGAGATCAGGCCTGGACGATCGCCCGGAGGGTGCCGTCGGGCGCCGCGAACAGCACGTAGACCCCGTCGCCTCCCAGCTCGCGTACGGCGGCCCGGTCGCCCTCGCCCAGCTCGCCGGTTGAGCCGTCGCTCACGACGGCGGCCGCATCCAGGGCCTGCACGCCGCTGGAGATCGCCATCGCAACAGCGAGCCGCAGCGCGCTGATCCGCAGCGACGCCAGCTCGACGGTGGCGGCGGTGTAGGTGCGCCCGTCCGGGTCGCGGACGGCGGCGCCCTCCCGCGCTCCGGCGCGCGCCCGGGTCGCCCGGGCCAAGGCGACGATCTTCGCGTCCTCCGGGTCGAGCCCGCTCATGAGCGCCGCTCGCCCCCGGTCGTGGTGCCGGCCGCGGCCTCCTCCTCGTCGGGTGCCCGGCTGACCAGCGCGGTCCCGACCCGGTTGCGCCGGCCGGAGGGCCGCTCGGCGACCAACTGGAGGCCGGCGACGGTCACCGACGAGCCGGGGATCGGCACCCGCCCCAGCTCCTTGGCGAGCAGACCGCCCACGGTGTCGACGTCGTCGTCGGACAGCTCCAGCCCGAAGAGCTCTCCGAGGTCGTCCACGTGCAGCTTGGTGGGGACGCGGTAGGTGCCGCCCCCGAGGTCCTCGGGGGCGGGCTCCTCCGTGTCGTACTCGTCGGTGATCTCACCCACGATCTCCTCCAGGACGTCCTCGATGGTGACCAGCCCGGCGGTGCCGCCGTACTCGTCGACGACGACCGCGATGTGCGTGCGGGACGCCTGCATCTCGCGGAGCAGTCCGTCGGCCTGCTTGGAGTCGGGGACGAACAGCGCCGGCCGCAGCAGGGACTCGACCCGCTCCTGGGTCTCGGCCTCGCGGTTGTCGTACACCCGGCGCGCGACGTCCTTGAGGTAGGCGATGCCGATCACCTCGTCCAGCCCGCCGTCGCCGACCACCGGGATGCGGCTGAAACCGCTGCGCAGGGCCAGCGACATGAACTGTCGCAACGTCTTCTGCCGTTCGATGTAGACCACGTCGGTGCGCGGCACCATGACCTCGCGGGTGATCGTGTCGCCGAGCTCGAACACCGAGTGGATCATCGCGCGCTCCCCGGACTCGATGATCGAGCCGGCTTCGGCCAGGTCGACCAGCTCGCGCAGCTCGGCCTCGGTCGCGAACGGACCCTCCCGGAAGCCCTTCCCCGGAGTGAGCGCGTTGCCGACGAGGATGAGCAGGGCCGGCAGCGGGCCGAGCACCTTCGTCATCACCATGAGCGGCCCGGCCGCGGCCAGGGCCACCCGCTCGGCGTGCTGGCGGCCCAGGGTGCGCGGCGCCACGCCCACGGCGACGTAGGACACGACCACCATCGCGGCCGCCGCCGCGAGCACGACGAGCGGGCGCGAGCCGTACGAACCGACCAGCGCGACCGTCACGAGCACCACAGCCGTCGTCTCGGCGATGACCCGCATGAGCAGCGCGGTGTTGAGGTAGCGGGCCGGATCGTCGAGGAGCCGGCGCAGCCGGGGCCCCCCACGCCGCTCGGCGCGGACGAGCTCGTCGGCGCGGACGCGGCTGAAGGAGGTCAGCGCAGCCTCGGCCATCGCGAACAGCCCGGCGACGACGACGAGCAGCAGCGCCGAGCCGAGCAGCAGTGCGTCGGAGGCGTTCATCGGCGGCGCCAGGCGGCGAGCAGCCGCTCCTGCAGCCGGAACATCTCCGCCTGCTCCTCGGCGTCGGCGTGTTCGTAGCCGAGCAGGTGGAGGATGCCGTGCGTCGTCAGCAACGCGAGCTCGTCGGCGGTGGAGTGCCCCGCCTCCGCGGCTTGCCGGGCGGCGATCTCGGGGCAGAGGACGACGTCACCGAGCACGCCGGGCTCCGGGTCCTCCCCGTCGGGCGTGGGGCGCAGCTCGTCCATGGGAATCGACAGGACATCGGTCGGTCCGGGTTCGTCCATCCACTGCAGGTGCAGCTGTTCCATGGCTGCGGCGTCGAACAGCGCGATCGAGAGCTCGGCCTGCGGGTGGATCCCCAGCGTGTCCAGGACGAAGCGGGCCAGCTCGACGAGGGCGTACTCGTCGAGGCGTACGGTCGTCTCGTTGCGGACCTCGATGCTCACGGCTCCCTCGCGGTCAGCGGTGCGCGCCGCGGCGCCGGGCGCCCTTGTCGGCCGGCGGCTGCTGGGCGTCGTAGCGGCCGTAGGCGTCGACGATGGCGCCGACCAGGCGGTGGCGTACGACGTCGCGGCTGGTGAGCCGGCAGAACGTGAGGTCGTCGATCCCGGTCAGAATCCGCTCGACGACCTTCAGGCCGCTGTCCGTACCGGCCGGCAGGTCGATCTGGGTGACGTCGCCGGTGACGACCATCCGCGAGCCGAAGCCGAGCCGGGTGAGGAACATCTTCATCTGCTCGGGGGAGGTGTTCTGCGCCTCGTCGAGGATGATGAACGCGTCGTTGAGGCTGCGTCCCCGCATGTACGCCAGCGGGGCGACCTCGAGAGTGCCCTCGGTCATCAGCCGCGGGATGGTGGCCGGGTCCATCATGTCGTGCAGCGCGTCGTAGAGCGGCCGCAGGTAGGGGTCGATCTTCTCGCTCAGCGTGCCGGGCAGGAAGCCCAGTCGTTCGCCGGCCTCCACCGCCGGGCGGGTCAAGACGATGCGGGTGACCTGCTTGGCCTGCAGCGCCTGCACCGCCTTTGCGACCGCGAGATAGGTCTTGCCCGTGCCGGCCGGGCCGATGCTGAACACGACCGTGTGCCGGTCGATGGCGTCGACGTAGCGCTTCTGGTTGAGCGTCTTGGGCCGGATCGTGCGCCCGCGGTTGGACAGGATGTTGAGGGTCAGCACATCGGCGGGCCGCTCGCGCTCCTCGCTGCGCAGCATCGCCGCGGCCCGCTCCACGGCCTCGACGGTCAGGCCCTGTCCGGTGCGCACCACAGCGACGAGCTCGTCGAACAGCCGCTCGGCCAAGGCCACCTCGTCAGCCGGACCGGCAAGGGTGACCTCGTTGCCCCGCACCAGCACGTCGACCAGCGGGACCGAGCGCTCGACGACGCGCACCAACTCGTCGTTGCTGCCCAGGACGCTGACGGTCGGGACGCTGGCCGGGACGATGACGGTGCGCTCGGTGCCTGCGGGGCTCGCGGTGCTCTCAGCCATGGGTCGGCCACGACGGGCCTGGTGCGCCTGCCTCTCGGTCTCGGGTGCCGCGGGTGCGCCGGGGTGTCCAGCGGGTGCCGTACGCATGCTAGCCGGGCGGCACCGCAGGTCCGCCCGGCTGCGCCGGGGCGGGGCGCACGTGCGGCGGGCCTCCCGCGACGAGCGCAGCCAATTCGTCGCGCGGCCACAGCAGGGCCGCGGCAGCGGCCACGGCGAGGCCCACGACACCAGCCGCGCCGACGGCGGCCTGCGGGCTCCACGCGTCGGTCAGGGCGCCGGCCGCGGCAAGCCCCAGCCCGGAGAGCAGCGCGAAGCCGGCCCCGGCGAGGGCGGCCACCCGGCCGCGGAGAGCCGCGGGCGTCGCCAGGTTGACCGCCACCATGATCGTCGGCAGGACGAGGCCCTGGAAGAAACCGGCGACCACCCAGAGCGCGAGGGCGCCGCTGACCCCTGGGTCCAACCACGTCAGCACCAACGGGACGCAGGAAGCCGTCACCGCCGGCAGCAGCCAACGCACGGCGACCTGCGGCGACCGGGTGGACACCACCGCGGCGCCGACGGCGCCACCGAGCGGTACCGCGGCCAGCAGCAGTCCACCGGCACCGGGCATACCGTGCTGGCCGGCGTAGGTGAGCGCGACGGCCTCCGGGGTGATCGCGAACGCGCCGACGAGCCAGCCCAGGACGATGAGTGCGCGCCGGGCCGGTTCGGTCACGACCGCCCGGGCGCCAGAGCGGATCGAGCGCAGCCAGCGCTCGGGCTCCCCTCCGGCGGGTCGTGCCCGGTGGCGCAGCGTGCGCAGGAGGACGCCCGCCGAGACCACGAACGTCGCCGCGTCGACGTACAGCGCGACGCCCGGCGAGACGGTAGCGACCAGGACACCGCCGAGTGCCAGCCCGACGACGAGGCTCACCTGCTGCAGCGTGCGCGACACACCAATCGCGGCTTGCAGACGGTCCGGCTCGGGCACCACGTCGGGCCAGGTGGCACTGCGCGCGGCATCGAACGGCACCGAGACGAACTCCACCACCAGCAGCGCCACGAACGGCACCCACAGCGGGGCGTGGAGCACCACCGGGGCCAGGGCCACCACGACGACTGCACGGAGCAGGTCGCAGGCCACCATGAGGTTGCGCCGCGGCAGCCGGTCGGCGAGCGTGCCGAGCAGGAACCCCCCGGCGACCGAGGGGACGTAGGACAGGGCGAGCACCAGCGCCGCCAGCAGCGTCGAGCCGGCCCGCTGGAGGACGAGCAGGGTAACCGCGACCCGGGCGAACTGGTCCCCGACCTCGCTCGTGATCTGAGCGGCGAGCAGGCCGCGGACCTCGCGCTCGCGCCACGCGCTGCGCACTGCGCTCGTTCGCTTCACCGCTGCGTCGCTCACCCCGGCGGCCACGCGAACGGCCGGCCGCCCAGCACGTGCAGGTGGACGTGGAAGACCGACTGGCCGGTCTCGGCCCCGGTGTTGACGACGAGACGGAAGCGGCCGTCCAGGCCCTCGCCTCGCGCGGCCGCGACCGCGTCGGCGACCAGCCGGCCGGCCAGCTGCGGGTCGTCGTCGGTCAGCGTCGCAAGGTCGCTGTGGTGCTCACGCGGCACGACGAGCACGTGGACGGGGGCCTTGGGCGCGATGTCGCGGAAGGCGACCGTGAAATCCGTCTCGGCCACCACGTCGGCGGGGATGTCGCCGGACACGACACCGCAGAACAAGCACCCGTCGACCATGCGCAGCCCTCCCCGTCGCCGATCCGATTCGATCCGATCCTAGGCACCCAGGGACCGCACGGTGAGCGACTGCTCGACGTGCAGTCCCCGCCGCCGGCGTCGCAGCTCAGCCCCAGAAGGCGTCGCGCAGCTTGCTGAAGACCGTCGGTCGGGCCCCCGACCCGACGCGGCCGGCCGGGCGCTCCTCGTCGCGCAGCATGGCGAGCTCGCGGAGCAGCTCCTCCTGCCGGGCGTCGAGGCGGGTCGGCGTGGCCACGTCGAGGTGGATGAGCAGGTCGCCGCGCCCACTGCCGCGCAGCCGGGCGGTGCCGTTGCCGGCGAGGGTGACGACCTGGCCGTGCTGGGCGCCGGGTCGTACGTCGACCGTGCCGACCTCGCCGTCGAGCAGCTCGAGCTCGATGCTCGTGCCGAGGGCAGCCGCGGTCATCGGCAGGTCGACCGTGCAGTGCAGGTCGTCGCCGCGGCGGCTGAATACCGGGTGCGGTGCGACGTCGACCTCGACGTACAGGTCGGCCGCCGGACCACCCAGTGGCCCCACCTCGCCCTGCCCGGCGAGCTGGATCCGGGTGCCGGAGTCGACGCCGGCCGGGATGCGGATGGTGAGCGTACGCCGGGTGCGCACCCGGCCGTCGCCCGCGCACTCGGCGCACGGGCGCGGGTTGACCGTGCCGAAGCCCCCGCACTGCGGGCAGGGCCGAGAGGTCATCACCTGCCCGAGGAACGAGCGCTGCACGTGGCTGACCTCGCCGCGGCCCCGGCAGACGTCGCAGGTGACGAACTCGACGCCGGGCGAGGTGCCGGCTCCGCCGCAGGTGCCGCACGTGACCGCGGTGTCGACCATGAGGTCCTTGGTGGCGCCGAATGCCGCGCCGGCCAGGTCGATCGAGACGCGGACGAGGGCGTCCTGGCCGCGGCGGGCGCGGGTGCGCGGGCCCCGCTGGCCGCCCGCGCCGAAGAACGCGTCCATGATGTCGGTGAAGGTGAACCCGGCGCCGAAGCCGCCGGGAGCCCCGCCGTTGGCAGCCATCGGGTCGCCGCCGAGGTCGAACAGCTCCCGCTTCTGCGGGTCGGTGAGGACCTCGTAGGCCGCCGTGACCTCCTTGAACCGCTCCTGGGTCGCCGGGTCGGGGTTGACGTCGGGGTGCAGCTCGCGGGCGAGCCGGCGGTAGGCCTTCTTGATCTCCTCCGGCGTGGCGTCGCGGCGCACGCCGAGGACGGCGTAGTAGTCGGTGGGCACCGGTCAGTTCCCTGCCAGGATCTGGGAGACGTAGCGGGCGACTGCCCGTACGGCGGACATCGCGCCCGGGTAGTCCATCCGGGTCGGACCCACGACACCCATCGTGGCCAGCGCATGGTCGCCGGGGCCGTAGCCGACCGAGACGACGGAGGCGCCGGACAGCCCGGAGAGCTGGTTCTCCGAACCGATGCGCACGGTGAGGGTAGACGGGCTCGTCGCCTCACCGAGCAGCCGCAGCAGCACAACTTGCTCCTCGAGGGCCTCGAGCACGGGCTTGAGCGAGACGTCGAAGTCGGTGGCGAAGGCGGCGAGGTTGGCCGTGCCGGCCACGGCCACCCGCTCCTCGTGACGCTCCCCCATGGTCTCCAGCAGCGCGGCCGAGGCCGCTGCCGCCGCCGGCCGCTGCTCGGCGGCGAAGCCGTCCGGCAGCTCGGACAGCCCGACGACGAGGTCAGCCAGGCGCCTGCCGCGGGCCGCGGCGTTGAGCCGATGCTTCAGCTCGGAGAGCAGGGCGTCGTCGACCGGGGCGCCCAGCTCGACCATCCGCTGCTCCACCCGCCCGGCGTCGGTGATGATCACCATCAGGGCGCGGGACGGAGCGAGCGGCACCAGCTCGACGTGGTGGACGGTGGAGCGGGTGAGCGAGGGGTACTGCACGACCGCCACCTGCCGGGTCAGCTGGGCGAGCAGTCGCACCGTGCGGGTCAGCACGTCGTCGAGCTCGACGGCACCGCCCAGGAACGTCGAAATGGCCCGGCGCTCGGCGCCCGACAGCGGCTTGACCCCCGAGAGCCGGTCGACGAAGAGGCGGTAGCCCTTCTCGGTGGGGACCCGCCCGGCGCTGGTGTGCGGCTGGGCGATGAGGCCCTCCTCCTCCAAGACCGCCATGTCGTTGCGGATCGTGGCCGGGGAGACGTCGAGGTGGTGCCGCTCCACGAGGCTCTTGGACCCGACCGGCTCCTGGGTGGCGACGTAGTCCTCGACGATGGCCCGCAGCACGCCCAGCTTGCGCTCGTCGAGGGACACCGGCTCCACCTCCATCGCATACGCCGCCCGGTCGGCCCGCTTGGCACTCCGGGCGAATGAGTGCCAAGTCTACGGCGCAGGGGCCGCGCGGCCGCCCCCTGTGGGGGCGGCGGCCGCGCGGCCGCCCCCTGTGGGGGCGGCGGCAGCCCAGGCGGAGCCGGCCGGGTCGGGGAAGTCCCCGGCCCGACCCTGGCCCGACCCGGGGATCGCCGTCAGTCCGCTGACGCGCGAGCGGTGTGGAGCCACACTGGCCGACATGAGTGAACAGCCGCAGCAGCCCGAGCAGACCGAGCCGGCCCAACAGACCGAGCAGATCGAGCAGATCGAGCAGATCGAGCAGGCCCAGCAGGCGGAGCAGGCCGAGCCAGGGCCGGCGCCGTACGCGGAGCCGCCGTACGCGGAGCCGCCGTACGCGCAGCATCCTCCCCGCGCCTTACCGGCAACGGCAGACCCGCTGAGTCCGGACCAGGAGCGAACCTGGGCGGCGATGGCGCACGTGCTCGCGCTGCCGGCGATGCTCGTGGCGATGGCCTTCCTGGCCCCGCTGATCGTGCTGCTCGCCTACGGCAACCGGTCGGCCTGGGTGCGCCGCCACGCGGTGGAGTCGCTGAACTTCCAGATCACCGGGCTGCTGCTCGGCGCGGCCGCCGGCCTGCTCACCCTGCTGACCCTCGGCGTGGCCCTCATCGTCGTGATCCCGCTCGGCCTGGTCTACGGCGTGTTCTGGCTCGTCGTCGTTCTGCTGGCCACCTTCGCCGCCAACCGCGGCGAGGACTATCGCTACCCGCTGACGCTGCGGCTGGTGAAGTAGCGGTTACGACAGCAACGACCGGACGACCGCGTCGGCGAGCAGGCGGCCCCGCAGCGTGAGCACGAGCCGGTCGGCGGCCAACGCCGCGGGCTCGGCGAGCCCGTCGGCCACCGCCTGCGCGGCGGCCGCCCGTCCGGGCTCGTCGAGCAGGTCGAGCGGCATACCGGACCGCCGCCGGATCTCCAGCAACACCCGCTCGACGCGGCGGTCGTGCTGTCCCAGGACCTCGCGGGCCTGCGCGGGGCTGGCGCCGTCGGCCAGCCGGGCGGCCCAGGCCGCGGGATGCCGGAGGTTCCACCAACGCGTCCCGTCGACGTGGCTGTGCGCGCCGGGGCCGATGCCCCACCAGTCCGCACCGGTCCAGTAGAGCTCGTTGTGCCGGCAGTGCTGGGTGTCGTCGCTGGCCCAGTTGGAGACCTCGTACCACTGCATGCCCGCGGCGCCGAGCAGCCCGTCGGCGAGCTCGTATTTGTCGGCGAGATCGTCCTCGTCGGGCGGCGGCAGCAGCCCGCGGCGCACATCCGCCGCGAGCCGGGTGCCGTCCTCGACGATGAGGGCGTACGCCGAGAGGTGGTCGGGCTGGTAGGACAGCGCTTCGTCCAGACTGCGCCGCCAGTCGGCGACACTCTCCCCCGGCGTGCCGTAGATGAGGTCGAGGCTGACGCCGGCGAAGCCGGCGGCACGGGCGCCGGAGACGGCGCGGGCAACGCCGGCCGGTTCGTGGGTGCGGTCGAGCGTGGCCAGCACGTGCGGCACCGCGGACTGCATGCCGAAGGAGACCCGGGTCACGCCCTGGGCGCGCAGCTCGTCCAGGCGCTCGTCGTCGACGGTGTCGGGGTTGGCCTCGATGCTGACCTCGGCGTCGTCGAGGAGTCCGAGCTCGTCGCGTACGGCGCGCAGCACGCGGCCCAGGTCCGCGGGGGGCAGCAGGGTCGGGGTGCCGCCGCCGAAGAACACCGTGCGAGCGGGGCGGCGTTGGTCGGCGGCCTCGCCCAGGACGCGGCGGGCCAGCCGCACCTCGGCGATCGCGGCATCGGCCCAGGTAGTCCGGCTCGCCCCCGAGGCCTCCCCCAGCTCCTGCGCCGTATAGGTGTTGAAGTCGCAGTAGCCGCAACGGGTGCGGCAGAACGGCACGTGAATGTAGACGCCGAACGGGCGGTCGGCGTTGTGCGTCGACGCGGGGGCGGCCAGCGCCGAGGCAGGCAGGGCGCCGTCAGCGGGGGCCGGCTCTCCGGGCGGCGGGGCGCTGGGCACCTACCCATCTTCACCCGGCCAGCGAGTCGTGACGGCGCCGGGCTCAACCAGGGCGTCGCCGGACCACGCCGGGTGGCTGGTCCGCGCGAGCGCCGTCGCGGCGTACCCCGGCCTTGGCGAGCCCAACTCCCCCTTCCCGCCTCCTGCAGGACGCGGGAAGGGGGAGTTGATCACGTTAACGTGATCAACTCGGGTCAGCCGGCGTAGAGCTTGTCGAGCAGGTCGGAGTGCTTGCGCTCGACGGCCTTGCGCTTGACCTTCAGGCTGGGGGTGAGGTCGCCCTCCTCGACGGTCAGGTCAGCGGGCAGGATCTCGAACTTCTTCACGGTCTCCCAGCGGTTGAGCTTGCTGTTGAGCTGGTCGATGTAGCCCTCCACCATCTCGCGCACCCGCGGATCGCCCACCAGCTCCGCGTAGGGCCGGCCGGCCATCCCGTTCTGCTCGGCCCACGAGGTCATCGAGTCCTCGTCGAGGGTGATGAGCGCGACGACGTAGTTGCGGCCGTCGCCGTGGACGACGATCTGGCTGGCATACGGGCAGACCGCCTTGAAGGTGCCCTCGATGCCCTGCGGGGCGACGTACTTCCCGCCGCTCGTCTTGATGAGGTCCTTCTTGCGGTCGGTGATGCGCAGCATCCCGTCGTGGAGCTCGCCGATGTCGCCGGTGCGCAGCCACCCGTCCTCGGTGAGCGTCTCCGCGGTCTGCTCGGGCAGGTTGTGGTAGCCGCGCATGACGCCGGGGCCGCGGACGAGGATCTCACCGTCGTCGGCGATCTTGACCTCGGTCCCGGGAGCCGGCAGGCCGACCGTGCCAAAGCGCCAGCGCTCGGGCCGGTTGACGAAGGAGAACGCGCTGGTCTCGGTGAGGCCGTAGCCCTCGAGGATGAGGATGCCGGCGGCGTGGAACCACTCGGCGATCTCGCGGGAGAGCGCCGCCGAGCCGGAGATGAAGTAGCGCAGCCGCCCGCCGAAGCGTCCCTTGATCTTGGAGAAGACGAGCCGGTCGGCGACGGCGTTCTGCAGCGCCAGCAGACCGGAGGGCTGCTGGCCCTGCTGCCGCAGCGCAGAGACCTGGTGCCCGACGCGAAACGCCCAGTCGAAGATCTTCTTCTTGGCACCGCCCTCGGCGGCTGTCATCGTGACGACCCGCGCGTGGACCTTCTCGAAGATGCGTGGCGCACCGGCCATGAACGTGGGGCGGACGACGGCAAGGTTGTCGACCAGGCGGTCGACGTTGCCGTCGACCGCGCTGGCGAAGCCGATGGCCAGCTGGGCCGCCTCCAGAACCTTGCCGAAGGAGTGGGCGAGCGGGAGCCAGAGATACTGCAGGTCGTCCGGGCGCAGGATGCCGAGTGCGTCGATGGCGACGCCCTCATAGACCCAGCAGTCATGGGTGAGCCGGACCCCCTTGGGGCGGCCCGTGGTGCCGGAGGTGTAGATCAGCGTGGCGAGGTCCTCCGGCCCGATCTCGGCAACCGCGCGCTCGACGGCCTCGGGGTCCTCGGCGAGGTGGGCACGCCCGAGTTCCTCCAGCTCGGCCAGGGTCATCACCCAGTCGCCGTCAGCCTCACCGTCGAACACGACGACCTTGACCACCTCCGGCAGCTCGCTGCGCCGGGCTGCGATCTTGTCGACCTGCGTGGCGTTCTCGGCGAAGACGAGCCGGGAGCCGGAGTCGGCCACGATGTAGCCCACGTCCTCCTGCGCCGTCGACGGGTAGACGGTGGTGGTCGCCGCCCCCGAGCAGATGATCGCGAGGTCGGCGAGCAGCCACTCCAAGCGCGTCGAGGAGGCGATGGCCACGCGTTGCTCGCGCCGGATGCCGAGGGCGAGCAGCCCGGCGGCCAGGTGGCGTACCCGCTCGCCCGTCTCTGCCCAGGTCAGCGAGCCCCAGCCGTCGCCCTGCGGGAAGCGGAACGCCTCGCGCTGCGGGGTGGCCGCGACTCGGTCGAGGAACATCCTCGCCACCGAGGACGGACGCTCGGCCAGCCGCGGATCGGACTCCATCTGGACGTCGGTCATCGTCGCCTCCCGGGGACGCCCACGGCAGCGGCGGCCGTGGTCGGTCCAGGCACCGTACCGACTCCGCGCCGGCCGCGGCAGGGCATCTCGGCCCGGGCGCCACGGTCCGGCCGGCAGCCGACGAGATCAGCGTACGGCGCGCAGCCGACGCTCCACCGCGCGGCCCAGCGCCGCCCCCAGGTCGTCCTGCTCCTCCATCAGCAAGCGCAGTCGTGCCGGATCCGCGTCGCGCAGGACGAGCAGCTCGCCCACGGTCACCCCATGGGCCGGTCGGGACAGCACCGCGATCTCGTCGCCGGCGCGGACCTCGCCCTCGTCGACGACTCGCAGGTACGCGCCGGGGGCGCCGGCGGCAGTGAAGCGTTTGACCCACTGCGGGCGGGCCAGGTGGCGCTGGAACGTCTCGCACGGGATCCGCGGCTCGCTCACCTCGACGACCACTGCGTCGGGAACGGCGCCGATCCGCCAGCGCTCGCCCACGACCGCACCGGTCACGTCGAGGCCGCTGGTGGCGAGGTTCTCCCCGAAGCTTCCGGGCGGCAGGTCCCGGCCGAGTTCGGCGGCCCACCAGGCGGCGTCCTCGCGGGCGTAGGCGTAGGCCGCCTTGTCCCGCCCGCCGTGGAACTTCGCGTCCATGACCTTGTCCCCGACCACGCCGAGCGCGGTGAGCCGCACGGGGTGCTCGACCGCAGCCTTGTCGATGCCGGTCAGCCCGCTGTCGTTGCCGTCGTCGGGCTTGAGCGCGCGGGTCACGCAGATCGCGTCGAGGCGGGGCACCACGTCAGCGTACGGGCGGCGGGCGCGTCGACGTGGGCCACGGCCGGTGCGGGCACCCCGTGAAGGTGGCGGACCGGTCGCTCCGCCGAACAGCCAACTCGCTCGACCGGGTGTTGCGCGTGTCCCGCGACTGGACAGGGCCGGCAGCGGGCATCCTGCGCATGGGCGAGCGGCCTCGGTGAGCGCCGGCGGACGTCGGATGAGGAGGTGGGCCAATGACCCGGCGCCACGCTGCGCACCGCCGCCGTGCCGCGGCCGCAGCCCGCGACGGGCACGTGCTGACCGGTGTCATCGGCGTCGTGCTGGCCGCCGTGGTCGCGGCCGCCGTGGTAGGGGTCGTCGTGCTGATCGGGCGGGACGGGGCCACCGCTCCGGCACCCGGGACGCGCGTCGAACGCCCGCTCGCGGCGGCGACCAGCCTGCCGACGTCGGCGTCCCCGATGCAAAGCCAGGTGACGCCGAGCCCCTCGACCCCGGCGACGCCGCGGGCCACGTCTGCGGCGACGCCGCAGCCCACCCCGAAGGTCCGCGCGAGGCCGGCGGCGCTGGTCCGCTGTCGCGACACCCTGCGGGCCGCCGACGCCGCCATCGCCGCTGGAGGGATCGGGGTGCAGCACTGGCAGGACCACCTGGGCGCGCAGAGCAACCTGGCCGCCGGGCGCTGGACGTTGTCCCGCACGGCAGCGGTCTGGACACGCACACGGTTGGCCGGGCCGGCCGACGTGGACCGCTTCACGGCCGCCTATCGCTCCTACCGCCAGGTAGGTGACGATTGCGCCGCGGTCGCGAGGGTCTCGGGGACCTATCACGCGCGGGCTGTCGACTGCGCGAAGGCCCAGCGGGCCGCCGACCGGACTGTGGAGGCGATCAGGGCGGTGCTCGACGACTGGGCCCACCATCTGCGGCGCATGGCGGACTTCCGCGACGGTGACCTGGCGGCCGTGCAGGCGCAGGACATGTGGATCCACGCCTGGCGCGCGGCACCCCCCGCGCTGGACAACCTGGCTGCCGCTCGAACCGCGCTCGCCCGGGCGCCGGGATGCCGTGTGGGGTCGTCGGGCTGAGCGCCCTCGCCGCAGTCCGGCCGGCACCGCGGCACCCGTCCGCGGCTGCCGTCCGCGGTTGCTGTCTGCGGCTGGCGTCCGCGGTTGATGCGTGCGGCTGGCGTCAACGGCGTACGTCGGCCTGGTCCGTGGACAGCGCCGCGACGAAGGCCTCCTGCGGGACCTCGACGCGGCCCACCATCTTCATCCGCTTCTTGCCTTCCTTCTGCTTCTCCAGCAGCTTGCGCTTGCGCGTGATGTCGCCGCCGTAGCACTTGGCCAGGACGTCCTTGCGCAGCGCCCGCACGGTCTCGCGGGCGATGATGCGCGACCCGATCGCAGCCTGGATCGGCACCTCGAACTGTTGTCGTGGGATCAGCTTGCGCAGGCGCTCGGCCATCGCGACGCCGTACGCGTAGGCCTTGTCCTCATGGACGATCGCGCTGAACGCGTCGACAGGATCGCCGTGGAGCAGGATGTCGACCTTGACGAGCGCGGCTTCCTGCTCGCCGGTCGGCTCGTAGTCGAGGCTGGCGTAGCCGCGGGTGCGTGACTTCAGGGCGTCGAAGAAGTCGTAGACGATCTCGGCGAGCGGCAGCGTGTAGCGCAGTTCGACGCGGTCCGCGGAGAGGTAGTCCATGCCGAGCAGCGCGCCGCGGCGGGTCTGGCACAGGTCCATGATCGCGCCGACGTAGTCGCTGGGCGCCAGGACGGTTGCCCGCACCACCGGTTCGTACACGCGGTCGACCTTGCCGACGGGGAACTCGCTGGGATTGGTGACCACGTGCTCTGCCCCGTCCTCCATCAGGACGCGGTAGACCACGTTGGGCGCGGTAGAGATGAGCTCGAGCCCGAACTCCCGCTCCAGCCGCTCCCGCACGATCTCCAGGTGCAGGAGGCCCAGGAAGCCGCAGCGGAAGCCGAAGCCGAGCGCGCCGGAGGTCTCCGGCTCGTACTGCATCGCCGCGTCGTTGAGCTTGAGCCGGTCCAGCGCGTCGCGCAGCAGCGGATAGTCGGAGCCGTCGATCGGGTAGAGCCCGGCGAAGACCATGGGCAGCGGCTCGCGGTAGCCCGCCAGCGCCTCGGTCGCCGGGGCGTACTGGTCGGTGACGGTGTCGCCGACCTTGGACTGCCGGACGTCCTTGACACCGGTGATGAGGTAGCCCACCTCGCCCACGCCGAGCCCCTCGCAGGGGGTCATCTCTGGCGCATTGACGCCGATCTCCAGCAGCTCGTGGGTGGCCCGGGTGGACATCATGCGGATGCGCTCCCGCGGGAGCAGCCGGCCGTCGACGACGCGGACGTAGGTGACGACGCCGCGGTAGGTGTCATACACCGAATCGAAGATCATCGCGCGGGCGGGGACGTCCGGGTCGCCCTGCGGCGCCGGCACCTGGCGGACGACCTCGTCGAGCAGGGCGGCGACGCCCTCCCCCGTCTTCCCGCTGACCTGCAGCACCTCGGCGGGGTCGCAGCCGATGAGGTGGGCCAGCTCGGCGGCATACTTGGCCGGCTGCGCAGCCGGTAGATCGATCTTGTTGAGCACCGGGATGACCTGCAGGTCGTTCTCGAGGGCCAGGTAGAGGTTGGCCAGTGTCTGCGCCTCGATGCCTTGCGCGGCGTCGACGAGCAGCACCGCGCCCTCGCAGGCGGCGAGGCTGCGTGAGACCTCGTAGCTGAAGTCGACGTGGCCGGGGGTGTCGATGAGGTCGAGGACGTACGTGCGCCCGGCCAGCTCCCACGGCAGGCGGACCGCCTGGCTCTTGATGGTGATGCCGCGCTCGCGCTCGATGTCCATCCGGTCGAGATACTGCGCCCGCATGCTGCGCTCGTCGACGACCCCGGTCAACTGCAGCATCCGGTCGGCGAGCGTCGACTTGCCGTGGTCGATGTGGGCGATGATGCAGAAGTTGCGGATCGTCTCGGGCGGCGTGGCGGCCGGCCGCGGGGCCGAGGTCGCATGGGGCACGCCGGATCCACCTTCGCTCGCGGGCAGGACGGCCCATCGTCGCACGGGGCAGGGCTAGGGTCGCTCGGCGTGGCGAGGGCACGTTTCGGACGAGCGTTCGGCGACGCCCTGGTCGGCGGCCTTCGCTCCGTCCTGCGCGCTCCGGCTCCGCGGCCGCGGCCGGGTCGCGGTGCTGGATCGGGCGGTGCTGCTGCAGGGGGCGTCCGCGCCGCGTACGCGGGGGACTTCACCGGCACCGCGACCATCGACTACTCCCCCGCCCGCGACGGCGACGCCGACTCGGGTGAGGTGGTGTGGGCATGGGTGCCCTTCGAGGAGGACGCCACCCGCGGCAAGGACCGGCCGGTGCTCGTGCTCGCCCGCGACGGCCGCTTCCTGCTCGGGCTCATGCTCACGAGCAAGGACCACGACCGCGATGCCGCGCAGGCGCGACGCCGCGGACGGCTCTGGATGGACGTCGGCACCGGCGGCTGGGACCGGCAGGGCCGCCCGTCCGAGGCTCGGCTCGACCGGGTACTGCGGCTGGACCCCGCCGCCGTACGCCGGGAGGGCGCGGCCCTCGACCGTCCCCGCTTCGACGGGGTCGCCGCCCGCGTCCGCGAGCTGCACGGCTGGCGCTGAGCCACCTCCCCTCCCCCCCCCCCCGATCTGTCAGGTTCTGCCGGGGCCGAAGGCACGTGAGGCCCTGACACACACGGGCGGCGGTGTCTGTCCGGTTCGGGCACTGGCCCGGTCGCTGGTAGCCTGGAGCACCGCGTGCGCGACCAGGTCGTCCGCACGCCGCTCGTCCCCGCCGCGGCGTCCCCACCGCCGTACCTCCTCGGGGTGGCGCGAGCTCCCCGACCTGTCCACCGCAGAGAAGGCGTTCGAGAACACTCGTGGCGAACATCAAGTCGCAGATCAAGCGCATCCGCACCAACGAGCGGCGGCACCAGCGCAACAAGGCCGTCAAGAGCTCGGTGAAGACGGCGATCCGCCGTTTCCGCGAGGCGGCGGACGCCGGCGAGGTCGACCAGGCGCAGGAGTACGCCCGCCAGGCGGCCCGCAAGCTAGACAAGGCAGCCTCGAAGGGTGTCATCCACAAGAACCAGGCGGCAAACCGCAAGTCGGCGGTCATGAAGCGGGCTGCCAGCCTGTGAGCCGCTGAGCAACGCGGGTCACGACCAGCCAGATCACCCTCGGACGTCGGGTGGGCGGTCCCGTGCGCACCGGCCGTCCCGGCGACCGGGGACCGGGCCGTGCGTCGCCTGCGCGTCCCGGTCAGCCGCCCCGGCGGGCGGCCCCGACGGCGATGACCGCGCGCGACAGGGCGAGCGCGACATCATTGGCTGCCCCCTTGACGTCGGCGTCGGCCCGAGCCGTGGCGCCCAGGGCAGTCGCCAGCCCGTCCTCGGTCCACCCTCGCGCCTGCTGGCGCAGCGTGCGTAGCTTCCAGGGCGGGACTCCCAGGTCGCGGGCGACGTCGGCGTCGCGGGCGCCACGCGGGACGGCTTGGATGCGGACGAGGTTGCGCAGCGCCGCGGCCAGTGCGCTCGTGACCAGGACTGGGGCGACGCCCGCCTCCAGTGCCCACCGCAGCTCCTCGACGGCGAGCTTGGTGCGACCCTCGACGGCGCGGTCGGCAACCGCGAAGCTCTTCACCTCGGCGCGTCCCTCGAAGTAGGTCTCCACGGTCTGCCGCGTCACCCGGCCTCCGGAGTCGGCTACCAGTTGCGCCGCCGCGGCGGCCAGGCTGCGCAGGTCGTTGCCGACGGCGTCGACGAGAGCCCGCCCGGCCGCGTCGTCGAGGCGGCCGCCGACGGCAGCGACTTCCGCGCGGACGAAGTCGACGAGCTCGTCATGGCGGGTGATCTTGTCGCACTGGACGCACGCGACGCCGGCCCTGCGCAGTCGGTCGAGCAGCGCCTTGGCCTTGACCCCACCCGGGTGCACGAGCACGAGGCGGACGTCGTCCGGCGGGGTCGCCGCCTGCGCGACCAGGACCGCTGCGAGCTGCTCGTCGGCTTCCTGCAGGTCGCGGACGACGACGACGCGGACGCTGGCGAACAGCGAGGGGCTGGCCAGCTCGGCCAACGCCGCCGGCGAGAGCTCGGCCGCAGCGGCCTCGGTGACGTCGACCTCGGCGCCCACGGCCTCGGCGGCCGTGCGCGCCCCCGTCACCACCGACGAGGTGGCGCGCTCGGCCAGGAAGGACTCCGCGCCCTGCACCAGGGTCACCGCGGCGATCCGGTCGTCGGCCATCGCCGTCCAGCATGGCAGCCGGTGCCGACAGATCCACCGCGGGCGCGGGGACCACCGACATTCCCGCCGTCATCGCCGCGACCACGTCTGATGATCCGTTGGACCCAGCTCGACGACCCCCAGGGCGTCCCCCTCCCGCACGACGGCCACGGCCCCGTCGTCGTCGGTGCGCTCGACCCGGGCCCCCGAGGAGCCGAGCAAGCGCAGGGTCGCCCGTGACGGGTGGCCGTAGTCGTTGTCGACACCCACGCTGACGATGTCGAGACGCGCTCCCACCGCCGCGAGGAACGCCGGGTCCTGGTGGACGGATCCGTGGTGGGGGACCTTGAGCACGTCGGCCCCGAGAGCCGCACGGTCGGTCGCCATGAGGGCGCGCTGCGCCTCCGGTTCCACGTCGCCGGTCAGCAGCAGCGTGGTCGGCCCCGCGCGCACCCGCAGCACGAGACTGGCGTTGTTGGGCAGCGAGCCGGCCGAGATGACCCGCCGCGGCCACAGCACCTCCCAGGTCAGCGCGCCGACCCGCCACTGCTCGCCGACGTGGGCGACGGTGACCGGTACGCCGGAGGCCGCGGCCTGCTGACGTACGCCGGCCGCCTGCCCCGGCGGGTCGTCCAGCGGGCCCACCAGCACCCGGCCGACGCGTCGTCCGTCCAGCACGCCGGGCAAGCCGTCCACGTGGTCGGCGTGGAAGTGGGTCAGGACCACGACGGGTACAGAGGTCACGCCGAGCGAGCGCAGGCACTGGTCCACCAGCCGGGCGTCCGGACCGGCGTCGACGACCACTGCGGCGCCCGACCCGGCGGACAGCACGAGGGCATCACCCTGCCCGACGTCGCAGGCGACCAGCACCCAGCGCTCCGGAGGCCACCCGGGACGCGGCAGCGGCCGGACGAGAGCGAGCACCAGCACGAGGGTGATGACCACGCCGGTCCAGCGCTGGCGCAACAGCCAGGGCAGCACGACCACGCACGCCGCCGTGGCCGCGACGAGCGTCAGCAGTCGTAGGCCGTGCCCCGGCCACGCAATCGCGGCCCCCGGCAGGGCGGCGCCATGGGAGGCGACAGCGGCGATCCAGCCCGCGGGCTGCCCGGCGAGCCACCCGGCGACCCGGGCTACCGGCGGAGCCAGCGGGCCGATGACCGCCGCAAGGACGCCGAGCACGGTGGCCGGCGCCACGGCCGGGGCGGACAGCAGGTTCGCCGGCAGCGCGGCCAGGCTCACGGCGTTGGACAGCATGGCGATGACCGGCGTGCAGACCACCTGTGCGGCCAGTGGCACAACGACCGCCTCGGCCACCAGCCGGGGGAGCCAGCGGCCGAGCGCCGCCCGCCAGGGCGGTCCGAGCACGAGGATGCCGCCGGTCGCCAGCACCGAGAGAGCGAACCCGTAGGACCGGCCCAGCCACGGGTCGACCAGCACGAGCACCACCACCGCGGCGCCGAGCGCGGCCACGCCGCGGCGCCGACCACCGGCGGAGAGCCCGGCGACCGCGACCAGACCCATCGCCGCCGCGCGCAGGACGCTCGGCTCCGGACGCGCCAGCGCCACGAACCCGAGCACCGCAGCGGCACCCAGCACTGGTAGCGCCAGGCCTCGTACACCGAGCCACCGGCCGATGCCCACGACGAAGGCGAGCGTGATGGCGACGTTGGCCCCCGACACCGCCGTGAGGTGGGTGAGGCCGGTCGTGCGGAAGTCCTCGCGTACCTGCTCCGGCAGCGCGCTCTCATCACCGTCGACCAGGGCCGGCACCAGCCCGCGGGGGGCAGCCGGCAGGTCGGCGACGGAGCGTCGCAGCGCCTCTCGCAGCGGCTCGGTGGCCCGCGCCATGCGGCCGGCCCCGCCGACCACGACCGGTGACCCGCGCAGCCGGAGCACGGCGGCCACGGCACGGCCGCCGGCGGCCGGTGACAGCCGTCCGGCAAGCTCCACCCGGGTGCCGGGCAGCAGGTGCCGCCAGGACGGGTCCGCGATGGCGAGGACGGGGGTACGCAGCGCCGTCCGCCGCCCGCGGGCGAGGACGTCCTGGAGCTCCAGCGTCATCGTGACGTACTCCCGAGCCGGCCCCCGGCCCGGCGAGCTCCGGCCTGGCTGCGGGTCGTCGACCAGCCGGGCGGTCGCGCGCAGCGAGGCACCGTCGGCCGCCAGCGCCGGGACCGGGCCGCTGCGCAGTGCAACGACGCGCAGCGCGCCGGCAGCGGCCCCCGCGGCCAGGCAGCACAGCGCAGCGACGACGACCCAGGACGGGCTCCGCGGCCGCGCTCGCTGCCGGCGTCCTCGCAGCACGGTGCCGGCGACCCCGATCGCCGCGGCTGCGGCCGTGCCCGCGCCGAGAGCCGCTGAGCCGGTCCCGAGCAGTACACCGAGCCACGCCGCCACCGAGGGCAGAACGAGCCTCAGGTCCGGCGGCGGCTCGGGCAGCTGGCCGGCCTGCGGCTTCGAGCGCGCGGACGCCCGGTCATCAGTCAGTGTCGCCGTCACACCGTGACCAGCGGCCGCAGATCGGCCATGCGGGCCTCGCCGATGCCCGAGACCTCCATCAGCTCGTCGACGCTGGAGAAGCGGCCGTGCTCGGTGCGCCAGTCCAGGATCCGCTGCGCCAGCACCGGCCCAACGCCGGGCAGCGCCTCGAGCTGGTCGAGGGTGGCGGCGTTGAGGTCGACCGCCACCGATCCAGTCGCCGTCCCTGCGCCCCCGGCGGAGCCCGTCGCCGCCGCCCCGTCTGCGGAGGGGACCGTCGGCGGCACGGCGGGGCGTACCCCGACCGCGACCTGCTCGCCGTCGACGAGCACCCGGGCGAGGTTGAGGGTGGTGAGGTCGGTGCCGGCCCGAGCACCGCCGGCGGCGCGCAGCGCGTCGACGACCCGCGAGCCGGCCGGGAGGGTCACCACGCGCGGGTGGTGAATCTTGCCGGCGACATCGACGACCACAACGGACGGCGCGGCGCTCGCACCCGACGCCGACGGCGGGGACGCTTGCGCTCCCGCCGCGGCCACTGGGGACACCGGCGGCGACACCACCGGCGACAGCACCGGCGACGGCGCCGCGCTCGACGCCGTGACGATTGGGCCGACCGACCTGGGTACCGGTTCGGCGCGCGGCCGGGCGGCGAGCACGAGGAGGGCGGCGGCCGCGACACCGAGCACCGCGAGCACGAGCAGCACCGCGACGTGCCCGGGCCGCAGCGCGGTCCCGGCGACCGCAGATCGCAGGCCCGGCGGGATGCGGTCAGCTGCGCGGGCGACGAGGGAACCGAGGAGTGAGCCCCGCGGCGGCTCGGCGACCTCGGTCGCACGCTCCTGTGCGGCGAGACCCGGACGCGTTCCCGGGTCATCGAGCAGGTCGGTGGCGAACCACCCCTCTCCGGGGCGGTCCACGTCGGCCGAAGACCGGGCGTCCCGGGCCGCAGGCGGCACGGCGGGGACCCACGGCCGGCCGGCCGTCAGCTCGGCGAGCCGGGATCGCGCCCGCTCCTGCTCGAGCGCGCGGGCGTGACGAGGTCCATGCAGCACCCGGTCGACGCTAGGAGCGCGCGGCGCAGCGGTGTGTCGCCGGCCAGGTTCTGTGGAGTGGCGCGTGTGCTCCGCCGTGGCTGTGGACGAGCGCGCGCCCCCCGTACGCGAGAGCTCACCGGAGCGGCAGCCGGCAGCCGACCGCGCCACGGTGCGGTCCTACCCCGGCGCGACCACCACGGCGAGCATCCCCGGACCGACGTGCGCTCCCACGACGGCGCCGACCTCCGAGACCGGGATCTCCCCCGCTGCCGGCAAACGCTTCGCCAGCCGACCGGCGAGCGCCCCGGCGCGTGACTCGTCACCGAGGTGGTGGACGGCGAGCGCGACCGGGGGCCCGACCTCCGACGCCGCCTGCACGGCGAGCTCCTCCAGGCGCGCGAGCGCGCGAGAGGCGGTGCGCACCTTCTCCAGCGGAGCGATCCGGCCGTCGACGAGGTGCAGGAGCGGCTTGGCCGACAGCGCCGTGCCGAGGAACGCCTGGGCGGCGCCGATCCGACCTCCGCGGCGGAGGTGCTCCAGCGTGTCGAGGTAGAAGAACCCGCGCGTGCGCGCGGCGCGCCGGCGGGCAGCCGCCGCCACGGCAGCCAGGTCCTCCCCCGCCGCGGCCGCCTCGGCCGCCGCCAGCACCGCGAAGCCCAGCCCCATGCCGAGCGAACGGGAGTCGACGACCTCCACCGGCAGCGCCGCCGACCGGGCGGCCAGCGCCGCGACGTCGACCGTGCCCGACATCTCCCCGGACAGGTGCACCGAGACCACGGCGGCGCACCCGGCGGCGGCGGCGTCGGCGTAGGCCCGGGCGAACTCCTCCGGGGACGGCCGCGAGGTCGTGACCGTTGTCCAGCGCCGCAAGGCCGACGCCACGTCTCCCGGCTCGACATCGGCGCCCTCGGAGTGCGCGACGCCGCCGAGCACGACCCCCAGCGGCACGACACGTACGTGCGCCCGCTCGGCCAGGCCTTTCGGGAGGTACGCCGTCGAGTCGGTGACGACAGCGACCCTCGGCTGCATGACCGCGACGCTACCCGCGCGCCCGCCGCCGATCAGTCAGGCTCTGCCGTGGCTGGGGCCACGGCAGAGGCTGACACATCGGGCGGGCAGGGGCGGCGGGGAGGATCAGCCCGGGACGACGTTGACCAGCCGCGGCGCTCGCACCACCACGGTGCGGACGGGACGGCCGTCCAGTGCCGACGCGACGCGAGGACTGGCCAACGCCCGCTGGCGCAGCGCGGCGTCGTCTATCGACACCGGCACCTCGAGCCGGTCGCGCACCTTGCCCGCCACCTGGACGACCGCGGTGACCGTCTCCTCCACCAGCAGTGCCGGGTCGCTCGCCGGGAACGCCTCGTACGCCAGCGACTGCGGGTGGCCCAGTCGCGACCACAGCTCCTCGGCCAGGTGCGGCGCGAACGGCGCCACCATGAGCACCAGCGGCTCCACGGCCTCCCGCGGGACGGCGGGCAGCCGGGTGAGCGCGTTGTTGTACTCGATCAGCCGCGCGATGGCGGTGTTGAAGCGCAGCCCGTCCAGATCGGTCGTGACAGCCTCGGCGGTGCGCGCCAACAGCCGCCTCGTGACATCGTCACACGGCTTGTCGACAACGCGAAGCGCGCCGGTTTCCTCGTCGACGACGTTGCGCCACAGCCGTTGCAGGAAGCGCTGCGACCCGACCACAGCCCGCGTCTCCCACGGCCGCGACACGTCGAGCGGCCCCATCGACATCTCGTAGACGCGGAAGGTGTCCGCGCCGTACGCGTCGTACATCTCGTCCGGCGTGACGATGTTCTTCAGCGACTTGCCCATCTTCCCGTACTCGCGCACGACCGGCTGGCCGTGCCAGGAGTACGTCCCGTCGCCCTGCTCCTCGACCTCGGCGGCGGGCACGATCTGTCCGCGCATGTCGCGGAAGGCATGGGCCTGGATGTAGCCCTGGTTGAACAGCCGGCGGAACGGCTCGGCGGCGCTGACGTGGCCCAGGTCGTAGAGGACCTTCTGCCAGAACCGCGCGTAGAGCAGGTGCAGCACCGCATGCTCGACACCGCCGACGTAGAGGTCCACGCCACCGACGTCGCCCTCGCCCTGCGGACCCATCCAGTAGCGCTCGTTGTCGGCGTCGACGAACCGCTGCGTGTTGGTGGGGTCGAGATAGCGGATCTCGTACCAGCAGGAGCCGGCCCACTGCGGCATGACGTTGAGCTCGCGGCGATACCGCCGCAGACCCCGCCCGTCGCCCAGGTCGAGCTCGACCTCGCTCCAGCCCTCGGCGCGCGCCAGCGGCGGGATGGGGTCGGTGTCGCCGTCGTCGGGGTCCAGAGCGGTCGGCCGGTAGTCGCCGACCTCCGGCAGCTCGACCGGCAGTGCCGACTCGGGCAGCGCGATCGGCCGGTCGTGCTCGTCGTAGACGATCGGGAACGGCTCGCCCCAGTAGCGCTGGCGGCTGAACAGCCAGTCGCGCAGCTTGTAGGTCACGGTGTGCTCGCCCGGGCCCTTGGCGGCCAGCCAGTCGGTGATCGCGGCCTTGGCCGCGGCTACACCCATCCCGTCGAGGCTGATCTCGTCGTTGGCGCTGTTGATGGCCGCGCCCTCACCGACGTACGCCTCGCCGTCCCAACCCTCCGGCGGAGCGACCGTGCGCACGATAGACAGGCCGAACCGCTCGGCGAACTCCCAGTCACGCTCGTCCTGGCCGGGCACGGCCATGATGGCGCCGGTGCCGTAGCCCATGAGCACGTAGTCGGCCACGAAGACGGGGATGCGCTCGCCGTTGACGGGGTTGGTTGCGTACGCGCCGGCGAACACGCCGGACTTGTCGCGTCCCTCGGACTGCCGCTCGAGCTCGGTCTTGCGGATCGCCTGCTCGCGGTAGGCATCGACGGCCGCGCGCGGGTCAACACCGCCCCGGGTCCACGCCGGTGGCGTCCCGTCCGGCCAGGCGGCGGGCAGCAGCGCGTCGACCAGCGGGTGCTCCGGGGCCAGCACCATGAAGGTGGCCCCGAACAGCGTGTCGGGGCGCGTCGTGAACACCTCGATCGGGGCCGTGTCATGCCCCGTCGCGAAGCGCACGCGGGCGCCGTCGGAGCGCCCGATCCAGTTGCGCTGCATGAGCTTGACCGGCTCCGGCCAGTCCAGCCCCTCGAGGTCATCGAGCAGCCGGTCGGCGTACGCGGTGATGCGCAGCATCCACTGGCGCAGATTGCGCCGGAAGACCGGGAAGTTGCCGATGTCGCTGCGGCCCTCCGCGGTCACCTCCTCGTTGGCCAGGACCGTGCCGAGTCCCGGGCACCAGTTGACCGGGGCCTGGGAGACGTACGCCAGCCGGTGCCCGTCCACGACGTCGCGCCGCTCCGCCTCCGCGAGCTCCGACCACGCCCGGCCATCCGGCACCGGTCGCGCGCCGGACTCCAGCAGCGCCACCAGCTCGGCGATCGGCCGGGCCCGCCCCGCCTGCTCGTCGAACCAGGACTCGAAGATCTGGCGGAAGATCCACTGCGTCCACCGGTAGTAGTCCGGGTCGGTGGTCGCAACTGAGCGGCGGGGGTCATGGGCCAACCCGAGGCGACGCAGCTGGCGGCGCATGGTCGTGACGTTGTCCTCGGTGGTCTTGCGCGGGTGCTGGCCGGTCTGCACGGCGTACTGCTCCGCGGGCAGGCCGAAGGCGTCGTAGCCCAGGCAGTGCAGGACGTTTCGCCCACGCATGCGCTGGAAGCGACCGTAGACGTCGGTGGCGATGTAGCCGAGCGGGTGACCGACGTGCAGGCCCGCCCCGCTGGGATAGGGGAACATGTCGAGGATGTAGAGCTTCTCGCGGCCGGCGACCTCGTCCGGCGCGGCCAGCGGCCCCGCCGGGTTGGGCGCCTCGAACGTGCCGCTCTCCTCCCACACGTCCTGCCACCGCTGCTCGATGTCGGCTGCGACTGTCGCGCTGTAGCGGTGAGTCGGCGTCGCGCCGTCGCGGATCTCGCTGGCGGTCATTGGCCCTCGTCATCTCGTCTCATCTGGTGGTGCCCAGCCGCGGCGCGGCCCCGGGCATGACAAAGCCCCCCGCACAGGAGGGGCTGCCGCGCTGGAGAGATCGTCTCAGCGCGGCGTCACAAGGAGCGCTCGGGTCCGCACAGCGTCAGGGTAGCGCAGCCGGCGCGGCCCCCGCCGCGCCGTTTCCGGTAGGCGCCGCCGGCGCGGCCCCCGCTGCGCCGTTTCCGGTAGGCGCCGCCGGCGCGGCCCCCGCCGCGCCGTTTCCGGTAGGCGCCGCCGCCACGGTCGAAATGGGGTGGGGGTCCCCAACCCCGGTTCCGCCGGGTACAGGTCCACGCTCGAACAGGGTGGGGGTCCCCAACCCCGGTTCCGCCCCGGGGCAGGTTTACGCCCGAACAGGGTGGGGGTCCCCAACCCCGGTAGGTCCGGGGTGGGGGACCCCCACCCTGTTCGGCGAATGGGGCGCCCCTCCCCACGGGAACCAGCCGTCCGCGCCGATGTGGTGATCAACCTCGGGAGTCGGCGTCACCAACCTCGCGGCATGAGGAGCTAGGGCGAAGCCCACTGGCTGTTCTCTCACCGCGCCGGGGCGCCGCCGAGCAGCCGGCCGATGCGTCGACGGCCCGACCCCGGGGGGAGCAAGATCGCCTTCCATCTGGATGACGCCGCGTCGCGTCGCCCAACGGCGCGACCTGACGTCACGGGCAGCAGGGTCGCCCAGTCGGCGACGGGGCGACCGCAAAGGCCCTAGTGGGCGTGAGCGGGGCGGTGCGGCTGGCCGTTGCTGCGGGCGAGCCGGTCGGCCAGGGAACGTTGGGCAGCGCGGCGCGCCTCCCGCTCCACCGAGGCGAACCACGTGTCGGAGTCCAGGACGCCGGTGACCCAGCGGCGACCCCGCTCGTCGGTGACCTTCTCCCGCTTGACCATGCCGATCCCTCCTGGTGTCAGGCTACCCGCTTGCAGCGGGGTGCACGCGGTCATCGGTAGTGCCCTCCGGCCTGGGCGAGCCCGGTGCCGAGCAGGTTGGCCAGCACACGCACCAGCTCGACGTCGGCGGGTCCGAACGTCGCTGGCCCGGGCGCGTCGACCGTGAGCACGCCGAGCCGCTGCGAGCCGGCCGTGACGGCAGCGGCGACGACGGCCCGGTAGGTGCCCGGGTGGCTCGGGGTGACCATGGGGTCGGCGGTCACGTCGTCGATGGCGACGAGGTCACCGCGCTCGACCAGGTCGAGCACCGCGTCGCCGTCGGCAGTCCCCGACACGAACGCAGACCGCGGGGGCACCGCATGGCCCGCCCAGACCGCACGCTCCAGCAGTCCGGCCTCCAGGTCTGCGGAGTAGTAGGCAGCGCGGCCGACGGGCGCGGTGAGCCGCACCGCGGCCTCGACGACCGCTTGGCGCAGCTCCCCGGCGATGATCGCCCGCTCGGCGCCGAGCCGGGCGTCGGCCATCTCGCCGAGGTAGCTCGTGATCGGGGCGAGGGCGCCGGCGAGCGCGGCGGCCAGCCCCGTCTCGGCCTCCACCGCCACCTGCTCCGCGGTCGCGACCCGCCCCCGGTCGTCCCGCTCGCGCGCGATGCCGAGCGCCATGCCGCCAGCGGCACACAAGGCCGCCCCGGCGAGCAGGGCCACCCGCGCCGCGCCGTCGGCACGGCCGGCCTGGCTGGCCAGCAGGATCGTGGCGCCGGCCACGAGGACGGCCAGCCCGCGCAGGACGGCGATGCTCCACGCCGAGGGCAGGAGCACCCGCGGCACCCGTCCCGCTCGTCCCTCGACCACCGCACGCTCCGCTCCATCGGCTCGCCGCGGACGCTACCGAGGGGGTCGGACGCGTCCAGGGAGCTACAGCGCAGCCAGCTCCGCGATGCTGTGGTCAGCGAGGCCCAAGGTCGCCAGAGTGCGCTTCTGCTCGGCTCGGAAGTCGCGGGCCAGCAGGATAGAGGCGATCATGATCTCGGCGTCCATGGACGGTGTGCTGACGCCGATCTGGCGGGCGAGATCGGTGAGGAAGACCAGGGTGTAGCCGACGTCCTCGACGAGGTACCGGTGGTCGAGCCGGTCCTGGGCCTTGATTCCCTGGAACCCCGGCGCCGTGGAGTAGCCGGTGCTGTAGCTCTCCTCGCGCATGTAGCCCTGCATGACGCCCATGGCCGGCTCCGACGGCACCTCGAAACCGAGGGCCTTGCCGATGGCCATCCGCTCGGAATCGACGGCTTGCATGAGCCGACCGACCGCCTCGGTGACACCGTCCTCGTAGAAGTTGAAGTCACCGTGGGTGCGTTCGATCAGCGCGGCGTTGCTGATCGTGACCGCGGGGTGGATCACCGGGTTGCCGTTCTCCAGCGTCGTCTCGAAGATGCTCCCAGCCGCCACGATGGCGGGGTACACCTCGCCGAGCATCCGGTGCAGGACTGCGGTGCCGGCGCGGGGGGTGGCGGCGACCGCGAGCCCGCCCTGGAGCTTGAGGTAGACGGTGATCCCGGCCGGTTCGGTGATCCGGACCGCGTACGGCAGCGTGCTGGTCTCGCCGACGGTGCACCGCTCATCGTCCAGCCCCAGCCCGGCAGCGTTCTTGAAAGCGACGCTCCCCAGGCACGACGTCGGGCAGACCACCACCGACTGCCCGTCACGCAGGTACGGCGCGATGGTCCTGGCCAGCGGTTCGGTGCTGTAGGCGGGCCCGACGAGGAAGACCAGCTCGGCGCCGGCGACGGCTCGCTCGGCGTCGTGGCCCGCGTAGTCGATCGGTGCGAAGCCGGTCAGCACCCCCTTGCTGGTGATGCCGCCCCGGTCGCTGATCGCCGCCACCTCGCCGGTGTGCTCGTCGGATGAGTACAGGTGGACCTGATGGCCGTGCTGGGCCCAGTCGAAGGCGACCCCGCAGCCACCGCTGCCCGCACCGAGCACCGCTACCTTCACGACTGACCTCCATCGGGCGAGGCTGCGACCTGCACGTGCGCGCCAGCCGCCCGAGGTGGACGCCGAGGGTCTTCTCCGACGGGCGCGCCTGGGTCACTCTGCCAGATGGGCTCTACGGATCATGAGGCAGTTCTGGCGCCGTGGGCGCGTGAACGTCTGATGATCCACGCGCCGGGGCGGGCGGGAACCAACTCGTCGGTGCCGGCCAGCCCCTCTTGAAGCCCGCGCCGCAAGGAGGTCGACCCGGTGGAGCTGAGGGGACTCGAACCCCTGACCCCCTCCATGCCATGGAGGTGCGCTACCAGCTGCGCCACAGCCCCGCGCCCCACGTCGCACGCGGAGCCGCACGAGCATATCCGACTGCGACAAGCGTCCCAAGCGTCCAAACCGCGCAGGATCAGCCCTCCTGAACGGTCACCGGCTCCGGCAGCGTGCCGGCGTTGTGCTCCACGAGCACCCAGCCGGGGCTGCTGCGTCGCTGCTCGAGCACGCTCCAAGCCGAGTTGCCGAGCCCGCCGAGGGCATGCCAGTGGTCGGGGGGCAGCCCGATCAGCGTCGCCACGGCCACCCGGGCGCTTCCGCCGTGGGTCACCACCACCGCGAGCCCGTCCGGCGGCGTGGCAGACAGCACCCGCTCCACGGCTGCCACCACGCGGTGGGCGAGCGCGCGTCGGGACTCGGCGCCGCCAGCGCGGACGTCGACGTCGCCGGCCCGCCAGGCGGCGTACGTGGCGCCGTCCTCGGCCAGGACCTCGCCGAGGGTGCGCCCGCTCCAGGCGCCCACATCGGTCTCCCGCAAGTCCCGGTCGAGGCGCAGCGGGAGGTCGAGCAGCCGGCACAGCGGACCGGCGGTGTCCCGGGCGCGGGACAGGTCGGACGCGACGACGAGGTCCGGTCGCAGCGCCGCCAGCCGCGCGGCGGCGGCGCGCGCCTGCTCCTGACCGGTCAGGTCCAGGTCCACGTCGGCGTGACCCTGGAACCTGCCGGTGGCGTTCCACTCGGTACGCCCGTGCCGCCAGAGCACGAGCCGCTTCCCGGCCGGGCGGGACGGCGCGCTCACGCCTCCGCGAGTCCGCGTCCGGCGCGGACCGTCTCCGGCAGCGGGATGGCGGGGCAGTCCTTCCACAGTCGCTCGAGGGCGTAGAACGCGCGGTCCTCGGCGTGCTGCACGTGCACGATGAGCTCGACGTAGTCGAGCAGCACCCAGCGCCCTTCCCGCTCGCCCTCCCGCCGGGCCGGCTTGGCATCGAGGGTGGCGAGCCGCTCCTGGACCGCGTCGACGATGGCGCGCACCTGGCGATCGTTCGGCGCCGAGCACAGGACGAACACGTCGGTGATGACGAGCTGGTCGGAGACGTCGAGGACGATGATGTCGTCGGCGAGCTTGTCGGCAGCCGCCTCCGCGGCGGCGACGGCCAGCTCGACGGCACGCTCAGTTGCGGTCACGCGGTCCTTCCCGGCTGCGAGGTCGTGGAAGCACCCAGCGTCTCACGCCGCAAGCCGGCGACGAGTCCACCAGTCGCCGCTGGGAGGTGGGCGCGCAGCAGATGGGGCGCAGCAGATGGGGCGCAGAGGGGTCGGGCGCACAGGGGTCGGGCGCACAGAGGGGGCAAAGGACGCGGAAGCGACTCAGCCGAGCAGGCTGGCCTGCCGTAACAGGAGGACGAGCAGCGCGGCTACCACTACCACGAGGACGACGGCCCAGAACACGGCGCGGGCGCGGCGACGCCGCCGGTGGCGGGCCTGCGCGTGGCGCAGTGCATGGACGGTCTCGGTGGCCCGCCGACCTCCGTCGTCGGGCTCGCCGTGGTCCACCTCGGGCTGCGCCGCAGACTCGGACGGCGTTCCGCCCGCAGGAGCCGGCCGGGGTCGGTCGAGACCGAGCCGGGCGGCCAGATCGATCGTCTCGTCGTCGCCGCTGCGCCGAGCCATCTATGCCTCCCGGTACAGCCCTCGCTTGCTGATGTACTGCACGACCCCGTCGGGAACGAGATACCAAATCGGCTCCCCGGCCAGGACCCGCTCCCGGCACTCCGTTGACGATATGGCCAAGGCAGGCACCTCGACCAGGGTGACCTTGCCGGCCGGCAGTCCGGCGTCGCTGAGCACGTGACCGGGGCGGGTGCAGCCGACGAAGTGCGCGAGCTCGAACATCTCCTCCGCGTCGCGCCAGCTCAGGATCTGGGCCAGCGCGTCGGCCCCGGTGATGAAGAACAGGTCGACGTCGCCACGCTGGGCCTTGACGTCACGCAGCGTGTCGACGGTGTACGTCGCGCCTGGCCGGTCGATGTCGGCCCGGCTGACCCCGAAGCGCGGGTTGGACGCGGTGGCGATCACCGTGAGGAGGTAGCGGTCCTCGGCCGGGCTCACCTCGGAAGCCGCCTTCTGCGACGGCTGGCCGGTCGGGACGAAGACGACCTCGTCGAGGTCGAACCAGGCCTGCACCTCCGACGCCGCCACGAGGTGGCCGTGATGGATGGGGTCGAACGTCCCACCCATGATGCCGACCCGCGGCCGGCGCTCCGCGCGTGACGTCATGACCTCCGCCTCAGCTGTGCGACCGGCCCTTGCCGAAGATCAGAGTTGCGACCAGCAGGGAGAGCAGCAGTCCGAACGCCAGCAGGCCGTACGCCCAGGCCGGCATCGGGAGCTCGCGGGCGGCCTCCTCGGCCGCGCCGACGGCGCTTGCCATGAACGACATGCGCGCAGGATAGCGACCGGCCCGGGCGACGGCCGCCAGGCGGCCGGTGCGCTCAGCTCCGTACGTGGCCGTCGCCGACGACGACGTACTTCGTCGAGGTGAGCTCGCGCAGCCCCATCGGTCCACGCGCGTGCAGCTTCTGGGTGGAGATACCGAGCTCGGCGCCGAACCCGAGCTGCTCGCCGTCGGTGAAGCGCGTGGAGGCATTGACCATGACGGCCGCAGCGTCCACCTCGCCGACGAAGCGGTGGGCGGCGCCCTGCGACTCGGTGAGGATGGCCTCGGTGTGACCGGTGGAGTGCTGCCGGATGTGATCCAGTGCCGCGTCGAGGGAGTCGACCACGCGTACGGCGAGGTCGAGGCTGAGGTACTCACGATCCCAGTCGTCGGCGGTGGCGGGGACGACCGCATCGTCGTAGCCCTGCACCCGGGGGTCCCCGTGCACGGTGACTCCCGCGCCGTGCAGCGCCGCGAGAGCCTTGGGCAGGAAGTCGTCGGCGACCGCGTGGTGCACCAGCAGGGTCTCGGCGGCGTTGCACACGCTGGGCCGCTGCGCCTTGGCGTTGACGACGACGTCCACGGCCTTGTCCAGGTCGGCCCAGCAGTCGACGTAGACGTGGCAGTTGCCGACGCCGGTCTCGACGACCGGCACGACGGACCCCTCGACGACGCGGCGGATCAGCTCGGCGCCGCCGCGGGGCACCAGCAGGTCGACGAGGCCACGGGCACGCATGAGCTCCTCGACCGCCTCCCGGCCGCCCGGCACGAGCGCCACGGCGTCGACGGGCAGGTCGGTGCCCGCGAGTGCGTCGCGCAGCACCGCGACGACGGCGGTGTTGGACGCGAGCGCCGAGGAGGAACCCCGCAGCAGCACCGCGTTCCCGCTCTTGATACACAGTCCTGCCGCGTCCGCGGTGACGTTTGGCCGGCCCTCGTAGACCATCCCCACGACGCCCAGCGGGACGCGGATCCGTCGCACCTCGAGCCCGTTGGGCAGGGTGGAGCCGCGGACGACCTCGCCGACCGGATCCGGCAGCGCCGCCACCTGCCGCAGCCCGCCAGCCATGCCGCGCAGCCGATGCCGGTCGAGGCGCAGCCGGTCCAGGATCGCTTCGGGTGCACCGCCGGCGCGCGCCCGCTCGACGTCCTCGGCGTTGGCCGCGAGCACACTGTCGGTGCCGGACTCCAGGGCGTCGGCGAGGGTCCGCAGCGCGCCGTCCCGGGCTGCACCGGTCGTCGTCGCGAGAGCGCGGGCGGCGGACCGGGCTCGCTCGGCCAGCGCGGTGAAGGAGGTCCCGGCGGGCGCGGTCATGAGCCGAGCGTACGTGCCCGCATGCGGTGAGGGTCCACGCTGGGAACGGAAGAGCCCCCGGTCAGAACGGCCGGATGTCTCCCGCTGTGGTGAGCGGCGGGTACGGGCTGCCGCCGTCGGCAAAGCGGCGACGGTGGGTGTCGCGGTCGACCACCTCCAGGCCGACGACCGACCAGGCCGGCAGCGCCGCGCTCGTACGGTGCTCGGGCCAGACCCGCAGAGCCAGCGAGGCGGCGTCGAGCAGGGACGACGCCTCCTCCCAGTAGCGGATCTCCGCCCGGTCGGCGGCGTAGCGGCCCATGAGGAGGAAGGGCCGCTCGAAAGCGAGCCGCTCCAGGGCGTCGCGCACGTCGGGCAGCTCGTACGGATCGCCGCGGAGCGTCAACGTGACGTGCCACAGCCGCACGTCGGCGCCGCCCTGCACCAGCCCGCTCCCTCGCCCGTCCGGCCCCCGACAAGCGACAGTCAACCGCCCCGCCGCCGACCGCGCGGGCGTTTCGCGGAAAGGGTGGGCGGTAGGCAGCCTGGCTCAGCTGCGCCGCAGTAGGACGAGATCGTCGCGGTGGACGACCTCGCGCCCGTACTGCGGTCCGAGCACGCTGGCAAGCTCGCGCGTCGAGCGGCCGAGGAGCGTGGGCAGCTCGGCGGCGTCGAAGGCGACCAGCCCGCGGGCGACCACCTGCCCGTCCGGTGCCACGAGGTCGACGGGGTCGCCGGCGCCGAAGCGGCCGTCCACGGCGGTGATGCCGGCCGGCAGCAGCGACAGCCGGCGTTCGACGACGGCGCGGACGGCACCGGCGTCGAGGTGCAGCCGGCCGTGCGCCTGCGTCGCGTGCTCCAGCCAGAGCAGCCGGGTCGCCCGCCGCTCGCGGTGCGGGTGGAAGAACGTCCCGACGGGCGCGCCGGCGAGCGCCTCGCCGGCCTGCACGGCCGCGGCCAGGACGACGGCGGCGCCGCTGCCGGTGGCGATCCGAGCCGCCTCCACCTTGGTGACCATGCCGCCGCTGCCGACCCCCGACGACCCGGCCCGCGCGGCGTCGACCGCGTCGAGCTCGGACGGGTCACGCACCTCCGCGATGCGCCGGGCGCCGGGGCGACGGGGATTGCCGTCGTAGAGTCCGTCCACGTCGGAGAGCAGCACGAGCAGATCTGCGTGGACGAGCTGCGCGACGAGCGCGGCCAGGCGGTCGTTGTCGCCGAAGCGGATCTCCTGCGTGGCCACGGTGTCGTTCTCGTTGACCACCGGGAGGACACGGAGCTCGAGGAGCCGGGCGAAGGTCCGGTAGGCGTTGCGGTAGTGCGAACGGCGGGTCACGTCGTCGACGGTGAGCAAGACCTGACCGACGGTGACGCCGTGCCGGGCGAAGCTGCTGGCGTAGCGGGCGACGAGCTGGCCCTGCCCCACGCTCGCCGCCGCCTGCTGGGTCGCCAGGTCGCGGGGGCGCCGGGGCAGCGCGAGCGGCCGCAGCCCGGCGGCGATCGCTCCGGAGGACACCAGGACGACATCGGTACGGTCGTCCCGCCGCGCGCACACCGCATCGACCAGCGCGTCGACCCGGTCGCCGGCGAGGCCACCGGTCAGCGACGTCAGCGAGCTGGAGCCCACCTTGACGACGACTCGGCGGGCGTCGAGGACGGCCCGGCGCCGTTCCGCTGGCACAGCTCAGTCCCGCCCGCGGCGGCGGTCGAGGCGCCGGTCGGTGCCACGCGGTCCCAGCAGCAGCTCGGCCCCGGCCTCCACCGTGGGCTCCCAGTCGAAGACGACGGCGTCCTGCTCGGGGCCGATCAGCACCGGGTCGCCGGGCTGTGCCCCGGCCTCGACCAGGGCCTGCTCCACGCCGAGCCGGGACAGCCGGTCGGCGAGGTAGCCGACGGCCTCGTCGTTGGAGAAGTCGGTCTGCCGCACCCATCGCTCGGGCTTGCGGCCGCGGACCCGGAAGCCTTCGCCCTCGCGGCTCACCGTGAAGCCGGTCTCGTCCACCGCTGTCGGGCGCAGCACGATGCGAGTCGGCGCAGCCGCCGGCGCTGCCGCGCGCGCCTCGCGCACGACGGCGGCCAGCGCGTAGGTCAGGTCGGTGAGCCCCTCGTGGCTTGCCGCCGAGACCGGGAACACCGGCCAGCCACGCGCCTCGAGGTCAGGGCGGACCAGGTCGGCGAGCTCGCGCGCCTCGGGCACGTCGACCTTGTTGAGGGCGACGACGCGGGGGCGGTCGGCGAGACCGCCGTACGCCGCGAGCTCCGCCTCGACGACGTCGATGTCGCTCGCCGGGTCCCGCCGCGGCTCGAGCGTGGCGCAGTCGACGACGTGGACGATGGCGGCGCAGCGCTCGACGTGGCGCAGGAACGCGTGCCCGAGGCCGCGCCCCTCACTCGCTCCCTCGATGAGGCCGGGGACGTCGGCGACGGTGAAGCGGTCGTCGCCGGCCTCGACCACACCGAGGTTGGGCACAAGCGTGGTGAAGGGGTAGTCGGCAATCTTCGGGCGGGCGGCGGAGATGGCGGCGACCAGGCTGGACTTCCCGGCGCTCGGGAAGCCGACCAGGCCCACGTCGGCGACCGTCTTCAACTCGAGGACGACGTCGAACGCCTCTCCCGGCTCGCCGAGCAGGGCGAAACCGGGCGCCTTGCGCCGGGCGGAGGCGAGAGCGGCGTTGCCCAGCCCGCCGCGCCCGCCGCGGGCCAGCACCACCCGGCTGCCGGCACCGACGAGGTCGAGCTTCGAACCGCCGGGGAGGGTCACGACCGTTCCGTCGGGCACCGGTAGCACGACGTCCACGCCGTCGGCGCCGTTGCGCAGGTCGCCCATGCCCGCGCCGCCGCTGGATGCCCGCCGGTGCGGCGCCCGGTGGTAGTCCAGCAGCGTGGTGACCTGGGCGTCCACGACGACGACCACGTCGCCGCCGCGCCCGCCGCTGCCGCCGTCAGGCCCGCCCAGCGGCTTGAACTTCTCCCGGTGCACCGACGCGCAGCCGTTGCCACCGGCGCCGGCCGCTACATGCAGCACGACCCGGTCGACGAAGGTGGGGACTGCCACGGCTGGCCTGCTTCCGGCGGCGCTGGAGGGGAACGGGACGAGGGCGGACCGCAACCGGTCCGCCCTCGCTGGGTCGCGCTGGTCCTTCGGTCGGGGCCGCGCTCACTCCCCCGCTGGTGGGACGACGCTGACGAGCTTGCGGCCGCGCCGCTCGCCGAACTCGACGGCGCCGCCGACCAGGGCGAACAACGTGTCGTCGCCGCCGCGTCCCACCCCTGCGCCGGGGTGGAAGTGCGTGCCGCGCTGACGGACGAGGATCTCTCCCGCGTTGACGCGCTGGCCGCCGAAGCGCTTCACGCCGAGGCGCTGGGCATTGGAGTCGCGCCCGTTGCGGGTGGACGAGGCGCCCTTCTTGTGAGCCATGTCCTCACTGCTCCGTCTCGATGCCGGTGACCTTGACCTGCGTGTAGTGCTGCCGGTGGCCCTGGCGCTTGCGGTAGCCGGTCTTGCTCTTGTACTTGAGGATGCGGATCTTGGGACCCTTGGTGGCGCCGAGCACCTCGGCCGTCACGGTGACACCGGCCAACGATCCGGAGTTGGAGGTGACCGTCTCCCCGTCGACCAGGAGCAGTGCCGGCAGCGTCAGCGTCGCGCCCTGGACGCCGTCGAAGCGGTCGAGCTCGAGGACGTCGCCGACGGAGACCTTGTGCTGCCTGCCGCCGCTGCGGACGATCGCGTACACCGCGCGCACTCTCGCTTTCCGACGTCGTTGCGAAGTTCACGGACCGCGCGCAGCCAGCCGAGCGCGCGCAGAAATGGCGGCGCCAGGACGCCGAAGGGCAAGGGTACGGACCGCCGGGCGGGCCGGTCAAACCGGTGGGTCAGACCCCGGCCGGCTCGGCAGCGACGTCGGCGGCGGGGGTCGGCGACGGGACGTCAGGAGCGTCGTCCCCCGAGTCGTCCGGCGGTCCCTGACGGCGGGCCGCCCGGCCGCTGCGACGGCGACGCCGCCCGGGAGCCGGCTCCTCGTCGTCGACCGCAGCGCCGGCGGCGTCCGCCACGACGTCGGGAGCAGCACCGGTCACGGCCTGGCCGGCTGGCGGTGCCGCTGATTCACCGTCGGCGGCCACGGCTGCGTCACCGCGCCGCGTCGCGGCGGCGACCAACTCCGGGCCACCCCGCCGGCGCCCCTTCGACGTTCCGCTCACCTCGTCGAGGCGGACCTTGACCCCGCGGCCGTTGCATGCCTCACAGGTCTCCCCGAACACCTCGAGCAGCCCCATGCCGATCCGCTTTCGCGTCATCTGGACCAGGCCGAGCGAGGTCACCTCGGCGACCTGGTGCTTGGTGCGGTCGCGGCCGAGGCACTCGACGAGCCGGCGCAGCACCAGGTCCCGGTTGGCCTCGAGCACCATGTCGATGAAGTCGACGACGATGATGCCGCCGATGTCGCGCAGCCGGAGCTGGCGGACGATCTCCTCGGCCGCCTCGAGGTTGTTGCGGGTCACCGTCTCCTCCAGGTTGCCCCCGGAGCCGGTGAACTTCCCCGTATTGACGTCGACGACCGTCATCGCCTCGGTGCGGTCGATGACCAGCGAGCCGCCGGAGGGCAGCCACACCTTGCGGTCGAGCGCCTTGGTCAGCTGCTCGTCGATGCGGTGAGCCGCGAAGACGTCCTCGTCGGCGGTCCAGCGATGCAGCCGATCGGCGAGGGACGGCGCCACCCACGTGACGTACTGCTCGATCGTCTCCCAGGCCTCGGCACCGGAGACCACGAGCTTGCTGAAGTCCTCGTTGAACAGGTCGCGGACGACCTTGACCGTCAGATCGGGCTCGGCGTAGAGCAGCGCCGGCGCGCTCGCGGTGCCCGCCTTGGCGTCGATGTCGGCCCACTGCGCCTGCAGCCGCGTGACGTCGCGGGTGAGCTCGTCCTCAGACGCGCCCTCGGCGGCGGTGCGCACGATGACGCCGGCCTCGTCGGGCACGGCGGCCTTGAGGATCTGCTTGAGCCGCGCGCGCTCGGTGTCGGGCAGCTTGCGGCTGATGCCGTTCATCGATCCCGACGGGGCGTACACGAGGTAGCGCCCGGCGAGGCTGACTTGGCTGGTGAGCCGGGCACCCTTGTGGGCAATCGGGTCCTTGGTGACCTGGACGAGCACCGACTGGCCGGACTTGAGTGCGTCCTCGATGCGGCGGCTGCTCGCTCCGTCCCAGTCGACCTCACCGGCGTAGAGGACGGCGTTGCGGCCCTTGCCGATGTCGACGAACGCGGCCTCCATCGATGGCAGGACGTTCTGCACGCGGCCCAGGTAGACGTTGCCGACCGACGACCCCTGCGTGCCCTGGCCGATGTAGTGCTCGACCAGCACGCCGTCCTCGAGCACACCGATCTGGGTGCGCTCGCCGCGCTGGCGCACGACCATGACGCGGTCGACGGCCTCGCGGCGGGCGAGGAACTCCGCCTCGCTCAGCACGGGCGGCCGGCGGCGGCCGGCCTCGCGGCCGTCGCGGCGGCGCTGCCGCTTGGCCTCCATGCGGGTCGAGCCCTTGATGGCGGTGACCTCGTCGTCGTCCCGGTTCTTGTCGCTCGCCTTGGCCTTGTCGCTCTTCGCGCGCCGCTCGCGTACCCGCACGACGGTGTCGGGCGGGTCGTCCGGCCGCGGGGTGGTGTCGTCGCTGTCGCTTGTGCGGCGGCGACGCCGGCGACGGCGGCGGGTACCGCCCTCCGCGGGCTCCTCGCCGGTCTCGGCTCCCGACCCATCGGCACTGCCGGGGCGCGCGGCGCTCGCCGGGCCCGCCCCCTCGTCGGACAAGCCTGTCGTGGAAGTAGCCCCGTCCCCCCCGGCCGCGCCCGGCTCGGCACCGTCCACGCCCTCGTCGGTGGTCTCGGGCTGCTCGTCGGCATCGTCAGCCCGGCGACGGCGTCCGCGGCCACCGCGACGGCGGCGTCTGCGGCCGGTGCCGGCCTCGTCCCCCTCGGCGTCAGTGTCCGGCGCGGCCTCCGACTCAGCGGCCGGTTCCTGCGTCGGGTCGGCTGTCGCGGCGACCGCCCCGGCGGCCGCCGCATCGGGGGAAGCGTCCGGGGAAGCATCGGCGTCGGCTGCGGGGGTCGGCGCGCCGACAGAGCGCTTGGCCGCCCGGCGTCGGCGCGGTGCCGGCTCGTCGAGCTCGAGGTCGTCGCCGCCGACGATCGCCGCGGTGGCTCGCGAGGGCACGTCGCGGGTCGGGTCCGGCGGCTGGAACAGGACCGCGGTGGCGGCGAACGGCGCGGTGGCGAGGGTGCGCCGGGTCGCCGCGGCTTCCCCGTCGCCGACCTGGTCGTCCGCGACGTCCGGGTCCGTCGTGGTCAACGCGCCCGCCGGCTGTGCTGCCGCCGGCGCCGCGGCCGCCTTCTTGGTCGCCCGGCGCCGGCGCTTGGGGGGCTCCTCGGCGGGCGGTGCTGCCTCGGTGCTCGTGGCCGCCTCGGCGCTCGCGGCCACCTCGGGTGCAGAGCTCGGCTCGGCAGGCTCTTCCGGCGGCGGACCGCTCGGTCGGCTGGCCGCTCGGCGGCGGCGGCGCGGAGCGGGCTGGGCCTGCTCGCCGTCAACCGGGGCCGGTGCCGCGGCGGCCCCGGTGTCGGGTGTCGTGGTGTCGGGTGTCTCGGGTCGTGCCGGCGTGTGCTCGTCTGGCATGTGGAGCCTGTCTCCTGCCGGACCCCGGGCGCTGGGCGCCGCGCAGGGTCCTTCGGGTTCGTCGCCGCCCGTCCTGCTCAACGGTGCGGCGAAAGCCTACGGATGTCGGCGGCGTCCCGGCGGGTGCGGCTCAGGCGTCGGCAGGCAGGCCGGGCACTCGCGCGACCGCGCGACCGGTCTGGTCTGCGTCGCGGTCGGGTGCCAGGGGATCACCCACCTCGCCGGTGCTGCGGTCGAGCGGACCGTGGGCGAGCCGCGTCGCCAGAGGCGGCGCCGGCAGCTCGAGGCCGGCCGCACGACGGAGTCCGGTGAGGACGTCGTCGGGTCGTACGGCGGGCGTGCCGTGCCGGACGACCATTCGCAGTATGGCACACGGGGCCTGGCCGCTGAGCTCGTCCACGGCTGCGTCGCCCACGTCGGAGACGGTCAGGCGCAGAACGGCCGCCCGCGCGTCGAAACTGCGCCGGCCACTCTTCGTCAGCCGGTCGACCACAACATCCCGCGCCCGCAGGAAACGCTCCACCGCCGGCGCGACGTCCGCCGCGGAGACCCCCGGCAGCTGCAGCTCCCACTCGGAGGCCTCCAGCCGGTCGGCCAGCGCTCCGGGACCGGCCTGCACCACCTCCACGACGTCCAGTCCTGGTGGCAGCGCCTCGTCGAGGGCGGTGCGCAGGGCGCCGGGATCGCAGCGCTGGGTAACGCCGATCTCGACGTACTCCGCCTCGCTCGCGCTCCCGGTCGGCGCCGCACCGGCATAGGAGATCTTGGGATGCGGGCTGAAACCCTGGGAGAAGGCCATCGGGACCTCGGCCCGCCGCAGCGCGCGCTCCAGGGCACGCTGGAAGTCGCGGTGGCTGGTGAACCGCAGCCGCCCGCGCTTCGCGTAGCGGATGCGCAGCCGTTGGACCGTCGGCTGCTGCGGGTGCGGCATGCTGGTCAGCCAGGGCACCGTGGTCGTCGCCGGGGCTCAGCCGCCGCGGAAGAGCCGGTCGGCGTACCGGTGTAGCGCCACGCCGCGGCCCTCCGGAGCGCGGTCACACGCCGTACATGCCGCCGAGCGCGCCACCGCCGGCGTCGAGGTGGCCGATCATGTCGCCGACGTCGATGCGGTACTTGTCGAGCAGCTCGCCGTGCTCGTCCAGGTCGATCTCGTCGGGGAACTCGACCTCGGCTTGCTCGGCGTGGTCGTGTCGGCCCTGTGAGCGCAGGAAGTCGAGGATGTGGTGCTTTGCGATCTTCATCGCTGTGCCTCCCAGGAGGTCGGGTGCGACGGCGCCGGCCGACCTTCGCACAGTACCGTCTTAGACCGCTTCCCGGCTGCGCCGCGCTCCGTCCGGGCCTTGACGCGCCGTTCACGACTTGACGACTTTTGCACGACGCATAAAGGGGCAGATGATCACGTTAACGTGATCATCTTGGGGCGAGCGGCAGCAGCCGGCGGCCGGTCGGGCCGACCTGGATCTCGGTGCCGAGCTGGGGGCAGACACCGCAGTCGAAGCACGGCGTCCAGCGGCAGTCCTCGACCTCCTCACCGGACAGCGCGTCCTGCCAGTCCTTCCAGAGCCAGTCCTTGTCGAGGCCGGCGTCGAGGTGGTCCCACGGCAACACCTCGGCGTAGTCGCGCTCCCGGGTGGTGTACCAGTCGACGTCGACCCCGGTGCCGGCCAGCCCCTGTTCGGCGGCACGCATCCAGCGGTCGTAGGAGAAGTGCTCGCTCCAGCCATCGAAGCGGCCACCGGCCTCCCACACGCGGCGGACGACCGCGCCGACGCGACGGTCGCCGCGGGATAGCAGCCCCTCGACGATGCCGGGCTTGCCGTCGTGGTAGCGCAGGCCGATCGCCTTCGCGTAGCGCCGGTCGGCGCGGATCGCCTCGCGCAGCTTGCGCAGCCGCTCGTCGGTGGACTCGTGGTCGAGCTGCGCGGCCCACTGGAAGGGCGTGTGCGGCTTGGGTACGAAGCCGCCGATCGAGACGGTGCAGCGGATGTCCGTACGGCCGCTGGCCTCGCGACCGGTCGCGATCACAGTGCGGGCGAGCTCGGCGATCTGCACGACGTCGTCGTCGGTCTCCGTAGGCAGCCCGCACATGAAGTAGAGCTTGACCTGACGCCAGCCGTGGCTGTACGCCGTGGCCACGGTGTGGACGAGGTCGTCTTCGCTGACCATCTTGTTGATGACCCGGCGCAGCCGCTCACTGCCGCCCTCGGGGGCGAACGTCAGCCCCGAGCGACGCCCGTTGCGCGACAGCTCGTCGGCCAGCGTGACGTTGAACGCGTCGACCCGCGTCGAGGGCAGCGACAGCGAGACGTTGCTGCCCTCGTAACGGTCGGCGAGCCCGGTCGCGATCTCGGCGATCTCGGAGTGGTCGGCGCTGGAGAGGCTGAGCAGCCCCACCTCGTCGAAGCCGCTCGCTTCGACGCCGGCCTCCACCATGTCGCCGATCGCCGTCACCGAGCGCTCCCGCACCGGACGGGTGATCATGCCGGCCTGGCAGAACCGGCAGCCGCGCGTGCAGCCGCGGAAGATCTCGACCGAGAACCGCTCGTGCACGGTCTCGGCGAGCGGCACCAGGGGCTGCTTCGGGTACGGCCACTCGTCGAGGTCCATGACGGTGTGCTTGGCCACCCGCCACGGCACCCCGGGCCGGTTGGGCGTGACCCGCTTGATCCGACCGTCGGGGAGGTAGTCGACGTCGTAGAAGCGCGGGACGTAGACGCCACCTCCGGAGGCGAGCCGCAGCAGCAGTTCGTCGCGGCCGCCCGGTCGGCCCTCGGCCTTCCACGCGCGGACCACCTCGGTGACCGCCAGCACGGCGTCCTCGCCGTCGCCCATGACCGCGGCGTCGAGGAACTCGGCCACCGGCTCGGGGTTGAACGCGGCGTGGCCGCCGGCCACGACGAGCGGGTCGTCGAGCCCTCGGTCGGCGGCAGCAAAAGGGATCCCGGCGAGGTCGAGGGCAGTGAGCAGGTTGGTGTAGCCGAGCTCGGTCGCCAAGCTGACCCCCAACAGGTCGAACGCCCGCACCGGTCGGTGCGTGTCGACGGTGAACTGCGGCACGCCGTGCTCACGCATGAGCGCCTCGAGGTCGGGCCAGACCGAGTAGGTGCGCTCGGCGAGAACGCCGGGCCGCTCGTTGAGCACCTCGTAGAGGATCTGCAGTCCCTGGTTGGGCAGCCCCACCTCGTAGGCGTCGGGGTACATGAGGCACCAGCGGACCTGTGCGCCGTCCCAATCCTTGACCGTCGCGTTGAGCTCACCACCGACGTACTGGATGGGCTTGTGCACCCTCGGCAGCAGCGCTTCGAGCCGGGACCAGACCGACTCGACCGAGGCAGACTCGACGGGCACGACGGGGCCTCCTCACACCTGGGTTCCACGGACGGTTCGGCGCGCCAGGGACCGGTCCAGCGTACGGCCGCTGGACGCGGCGACGCCCGGCCACGCGATGTGGCCGGGCGTCCCCGGAGGGTGCACGGCGTGGTCACCGGCCGCGCGGGCGCGGCGTGGTCACCGGCCGCGCGGGCGCGGCGTGGTCACCGGCCGCGCGGGCGCGGCGTGGACATCGTGTCGAGCGTGAGCCGGTCGAACCAGCGGACGACGGCGCGCAGGCGGGAGTGCTGGGGGTTGCGAGTCATGGATCCTCCTGGATGGAGTAGGTCGGTGAGGGGTCGGCTGCCAGGGTCGGCGGTGCTCAGGCGAGCATCCGGCGCAGCGCTGCGCCGGAGGCCTCGGGGTGCCGGTCGATGATCTCGAGCAGCTCGTTGCGCTCGGCATCGGTGCTGTAGGAGCGCACCTCGGTGCGCAGCCGCGCCTCGGCGGCACGGGCGGTTCGCCGGGCGGCGCGGGCGCTGCGCGCCGTCGTGGCGTGGCGGGGCAGGTGGAACACGGTGGCCTCCGTCTCGAGTGCAGGGGGACACGGACGGCGTTGTCCGGCGTTGTTCGACGACGACCACGCTACTTAATCGATACAGATGCGTCCAGTCGAGCGTGGTGCGGAAGGCTGTGAGCCGTGCCACGGGTGACCCTGCAGACGCTCGCCGACGAGCTCGGCGTCTCGCGGGCGACCGTTTCCAACGCGTTCGGGCGCCCGGACCAGCTCTCCGCGACGCTGCGAGCGCGGATCCTGGCTCGCGCGGCCGAGCTCGGCTTCGGCGGACCCGACCCGGTCGGGCGGGGACTGCGCCGCGGCCGCGTCGGCTCGGTGGGTGTGCTCGTCGACCAGGGGCTGTCCTACGCCTTCTCCGACCCGGCGACGGTGCTCTACCTCGACGGGCTGGCCCGCGAGCTGCAAGAGGGCGGCTTCGGATTGTTGCTGCATGCGGGCACCGGGGCACGGACCGACGTGGAGCTGATCCGCCGGGCGGCGGTCGACGCGTGGGTGGTGGCCTCGCTGCCCAGGGACCACCCGGCGGTGAAGGCCGCCGTCGGGTCGCACCGCCCGGTCGTGGTCCTCGACCAGCCCCGGCTGCCGGGCGTACCTCTGGTGGGCATCGACGACGAGGCGGGCGCCGCCACGGCGGCGCGGCACCTGCTCGGGCTGGGCCACCACCGGCTCGGCGTGCTCGCCATGGCGCTGCAGGCCGACGGCCGGCAGGGTATCGCCGACGGCCGCCGGCAGGCTCGGACGACGTACGAGGTCATGGATCGCCGGCTGGGTGGCGTACGCCGGGAGGTGGCGGCCGCCGGGCTCGCGTGGACCGACGTGCCGGTGGTCGAGTGCGCCAGCAACGACGTGGACACCGGCGCGCTGGGGACCTGGGAGCTGCTCGACCGGGCCGACCCACCGACCGCCGTGGTCGCCTTCAGCGATCAGCTGGCGGTGGGGGCCCTGCGGGCTGCCCAGGAGCTCGGGATCGGCATCCCGAGGGAGCTGTCCGTGGTGGGCTTCGACGACGCGCCGCCGGCCGCCACCGCCCAGCCGCCGCTCACGACCGTCGCCCAGCCGCTGGCCGAGCGTGGGCAGGCAGCCGGTGCACTGGTGCGGGCACTGGTCGAGGGGCGCCCCGTTGCGGTTCTACCGCCCTATCCGGTCGAGCTGGTCGTCCGGGCGAGCACGGCGCCGCCTGCCGTGGCGGTCGTGACGCCGGGCTGACACGCTCTGCGCATGGAGGTCAGCGTGGTCGACGTACCGGAGCGGCAGCGGTACGAGGCCCGCGCGGCCGACGGCGAGGTGGTCGGCGTGGCCTCCTACCGGCGGACGCCCGGCCGGATCGTGTTCACGCACACCGTCGTCCCTCCCGAGCACGAGGGACAGGGGGTGGGGTCGGTGCTGGTCGCCGCAGCGCTGGACGACGCGCGGACAGCTGGGCGCGCTGTGGTGCCACTGTGCTCGTTCGTCGCGGCATACGTCGCGGAGCACCCGGAGTACGCCGGTCTGGTCGATGCCCGGCCCTGACCCCCGGCCCCAACCGCGGACCTCGAGACCGCTCCGAGCCCGACGTCACTGTCCTGGTGGCGGTTCACGGGCCGGTTTCGGCGGGGTTTTCGACCACCCGGGCAGTAACGTCGATGCCGGGGCCCTCGAGATCTGCGTTGGGAGACCCGCCAGGGGTCTGGCTCTGTGCCCAGCAGGTGACCTACGGTTAGCGTCTTCTCACCTGCAGGGAGACAGCCATGGCCAGCTCGACCCGGCGCCGGTGCGGTCCGGCCGCGCCGCGCCACCCCCGCCCGTCCAAGGTCCTGCTGGCGGCGTTCGCGCTCGGTGCGTCCGGCATCGTCGTGCCGGCCACCCATGCCGTCGCGGCCGGGGAATCGGCATCTGTGAGGTGCCGGCTTCCTGCGGGCGCGCTGACCCCCCGCGACCTGCCGGCCGGCACCTCGGTCCTCGCCTGCGGTGCGGTCGGCCGGGTCGTCCGCGTCGGCGGCAGCGGCATCACCATCCCGCCGCCGGGCACGGCCGTCGGGCTCGAACGCCTCACTGCCGATGGCGGCACGGACGGCTTCCAGATCGAGGTGGCCGCGGACGGCACCATCTCCTACCCGACCGCGGCCGGCAGCGGCGCCGCGGTCGCCGCAAAAGCGTCGTCGCCAAGCGCCTGCAGCGACGGCGCGTACTCCACCAACGATCTCAAGGAGTACGGCACCTACAACTGGTACATCGGCGACGGCGGGATGCCCGGTGGGCTGTCCCGCTCGGCCGCCAAGACGGCATTCGCCGACGCGATCAACAACATCACCGGGAGCTACAACAACTGCGGATACAGCGACACCGTGGACGCGGCGTCGCACTATGCCGGCACCACGTCGTACGAGACCGACATGAACAGCAGCGGCGACTGCACCAGCCGTGACAAGAAGAGCACGTGGGATGCCGGAGACCTGCCGACCGGGACCGTCGCCCAGACGTGCTGGTGGTCCTGGCCCATGCCCGGGGTGAAGAACGACCTGCGAGAGGCCGACGTCCGCTACAACACCCACGACTACAACTTCACCAACAGGCCCACCAGCCGGTGCTCGAACAAGTACGACATCAGGTCGGTCGGCACCCACGAGGCCGGGCACGTGTTCGGCATGGGCCACGTCGGGAGCGGCCACTCGGAGCTCACCATGTACACCAACTCCTTCACCTGCACGACGAAAGCGCGGACCCTCGGCAAGGGCGACGTGCTGGGGCTTCGCAGCATCTACTGACCGTACGGACTGCGGTCAGGGCGCCAGGGCGAAGGAGATCGCGTCGAAGCGAGGTCCGGCACAGCGCACTTTCACCGAAACACGATTGCCCTCGGCGAGTGCGGCTCGGACGAGCGACGGGTCGCGCCCCCTAGCGGTCGCGGCCGTCACCCGGATCCGGATCGTGACGCTGGAGTACTCGTCAAGCGGAAGCCCTGAACCCTCGTCGGCAACCACAGTGGCCGTATAGGGCGTGCGAGGGTGGTAGTCCTCCGCGGCCGGAGGTCCCTCGATGCCGGTGAGTGTTCCGGCGACGGTCGACTCCCCCGCGCCACTGCACAAGACCGGCCGGCTCAGGTCCCGCAACGATGCCGGCAGCACGGCTTCGCCTGCGCTCACCCACAAGCCGTCCGCGAAGATCGCGACGTCCGGGTTGATGCCGGGCAGGGTGAAGACCTCCACCTGACCGCCTCCGGCGGGGCCCTGCCCGTCGTCGCAGGTGGGCACGTTCGCCGTACCCAGGCGTGGTCCCGGTCGCGGCTCTCGCGCCAGGGGGCCGTAGCCGCGATAGACCCGGCCGGCGAGCACCAGTTCGGCGGCGCAGGACGCCTGGGGGACGTCGTTCGCCTGTCCACCGTCGTTGCCCGCGCGCCCGCTCGACCACCACGAAACGCCGGCCGCCGCCACGGCCACGGCAGCCGCCACGGCCAACCACCGGTAGGACCGCCGCGACCGAGTCGAGTCAACCCACTGCCCGGACGACTCGGCCGCCCGTTGGGGGTCGAATCCGGTGAACGCCGGCGCACCCTCGGCCGCGTCCGCGAGCCGGGCCCGCAGCTGGCTCTCGAAGTCAGTCATCGTCACCATCACCTCTCCCGGGACGGTCGGAGACCGCGCCGCTCGGCCCGTAGGTCTCGCCGAGTCGCGCCCGCAGCTTCGGTACCGCGCGATGGACCAGCGACCTGACGGTCGGGCGCGAGCACCCCACGATCGCGGCGATCTCCGGATCGGGAAGGTCCTCGTAGTACCTCAGCACCACCACGGCGCGCTCGCGGTCGGTGAGCGCGCCGAGGGCCTCGAGCACGGTCAGCCGGTCGTCGGACTCGGCGCTGCCCTGCCCCGCATCCCGCTCCGCAGCCAGCCGTGGGAGCACCCTGCGCTGGACCGCGGCGTGGCGTCCCAGGCTGCGATGCTCGTTGACGATGCCGCGCCGGGCGTAGGACAGCGGATCGTCGAGATCGTCCAGACCGCGGGCGACGAGCCGAGCCAGGACGGTGTGCACGAGGTCCTCGGCCTGGTCGCCCCGACCGCCGGTGAGCAGGAACGCGAACCGCAGCAGCGCCTGACCGTGCCTGGCGAAGAACTCGCCGAGGTCACCGCCCACGTCGCCGCCAGGCGCCGAGTCCCGCGCGATCTGCCTCACACCTCCCTAGACGCCCCCGGACCCCGAACTGTTGCACTGTCCCGCTGTCCCGCTGTCCCGACGTCACTGTCCTGGTGGCGGTCTACGGGCCGGTTTCGCCTGGGTTCTCGACCACCCGGACAGTGACGTCGGGGGCGGGCAACCGGTCAGCGGGGGGCGCCGGCGGAGCGGTGGACGGCCTGCAGGAGGCCGATGGCGGCCAGGCCGGCGAACATCGACGACCCGCCGTAGGACACGAATGGCAGCGGCACCCCGGTGACGGGCATGATCCCCAGGCACATGCCGACGTTCTCGAAGGACTGCACGGCGAACCACGACGCGATCCCGGCGGCGAGCAGCCGGCCGAACGCGTCGGGCGCGGCGGCCGCGATGGCCAGCCCGCGCCACATGACCACCGCCAGCAGGCCGAGCAGGAGTGCGCCGCCGACGAAGCCGAGCTGCTCCCCCGCCGCGGTGAACACGAAGTCGGTGTGCTGCTCGGGGACAAAGCCGCCGCTGGTCTGCGAGCCGCGGAAGAGCCCCTGCCCGGACAGGCCGCCGTTGCCGAGCGCCACCCGCGCCTGCGCGGTCGTCCACCCCACGCCGCGCGGGTCGAGCGCCGGGTCGGCGAAGGCGGCGAAGCGGGCCACCTGGTAGTCGGCGAGTACGCCGAGCCGGACGGCCGCCATGGCCGCGGCGGCACCGGCAGCGACGAGCGCGCCGAGCCACCACCGCGACGCGCCCGCGGCGAGCAGTAATGCCAGGACGGTCGCCGCCATGACGAGGGTGGTGCCCAGGTCGGGCTGGCGCAGGACGAGCAGCATGGGTACGCCGGCCAGCCCGAGCGCCCGGGCCACCCGCGCCGTCCCGGGCACGACCGGCCGCTCGTGGGCCGGCCCGGCCAGCACGAGCGCCAGGACGCCCACCAGTCCGACCTTGGCGAGCTCCGCAGGCTGCAGCGACAACCCGGCCGGCAGCGTGATCCACGACCGGGAACCGTTCACGGTCGAGCCGAGCGGGCCGAGCACCGCGAGCAGGCCGAGCAGTGCGACGGCGTACGCCATGGCCACCCCGGCCCGGAGCCAGCGGCCGCGCAGGCAGGCTGCCGCACCGAGCAGCACCGCACCGACCGCCGCGTTGACCAGGTGGCGGAGCAGGTAGCCGGTGCCGTGCTGCTGAGCGGAGGCCGTCCACACCAGTACGGCGCCGAGCAGGACCAGCCCGGCGACCGCACCGAGCAGCGCCCAATCGAGGCCGAGCAGCACGCCGCCGCGCCGGCGGGCCGCTGGCAGGGGCCGCGGCCGGGTCGCGCGGGGCCCGCTGAGCACGCTCGCCCGCCGGCCGGTGAGCACGCTCATCGGCGGACCGCCGCAAGGGCATTGGACAGCGGGGGCGGTCGGCCGCCGGGGAGCAGCGCGCGCGAGGCGTCGACCCGGTTGCCGGTGACGCCGTAGACCGCCTCCCAGATCTTGCGCACCGACGGACCCGATGTGCCCGAACCGGTGCCGCCCTGCGCCACCGTCATCAGGACGACGAGGTTGCGGTCGAACGACACGAACCACGACGTCGGCTGCTTGCCCGCCACCTCGGCGGTGCCGGTCTTGGTCGCCAGCGGGATCCGGTCGAGCGGAAAGCCGGTGAACGGCCGGGCCCCCGTGCCGTGCAGCGTCGTGAGATGCAGCGCTCGGCGTTCGTACGCCAGCACGCCGGCCGGCACCGGCAGCCGGGCCTTGCGCCGCGGTTCGATCTCGCGCACCAGCCGGCCGGAGGCGTCGAGGACGGCCCTGCCCACCCGCGGCTGCCACAGAGTGCCGCCGTTGGCGACGGCGGCGTACGCCACGGCCATCTGCAGCGGCGTGACCAGCGTGTCGCCCTGCCCGATCGAGGTGTTGACCGCGTCTCCGGCGCGCCAGCGCCAGCCGTCGGTGCACGCCTCGCGGACGAAGCGCGCGGCGAACCCGCTGCCCCTCGCGCTGCGGGCCGCGGCGCACCATGTGCGCCGGTGCTGCGCCCAGTACGCCCGCTTCCAGGCGGCGTCGGCGACCCGTCCGCTCGCCTCGCCGGGCAGGTCGATGCCGGTCGGGCTGCCGAGCCCGAAGGCGCGGGCGGTGCGCGTCAGCAGATCGTCGCGGCCACGTTGCCACAGGCCGTACGCGAAGCGATAGAACACCGTGTCGCAGCTGATTTGCAGCGCGCGCGAGACGGTGATCTCGCCATAGGCGCGGGACTCGTAGTTGGCGAACGAACGGTTGCCGACGCGGAACGCCGACGTACAGGGGTAGTGGCCGTCGAGGCGGTAGCCCGCCGCCGCGGCCGCGGCCGTCGTGACCACCTTGAACGGTGAGGCAGCCGGCCCCTGCGACTGGGTCACCCGGTCGAGCAGCGCACCGCTGCCGTCCAGCGCGTCCAGCTCGCGCCGGCTGATGCCGCCGAGCCACACCCGCGGGTCGTAGGTCGGGAAGCCGGCGAGCGCGAGCACCCGGCCGCTGCGCACGTCCATGACGACCGCCGCAGCCGAGTCGGCGAGGTAGCGGCGTCCGCGGACCGGGTCGATGCTGCCGCGGGCGCGCCGCACCGCCGCGGCGAGCTGGCGTTCCACCACGGCCTGCACCCGGGCATCGATGCTGGTCACCACGTCGTGGCCCGGCTGCGCGGAGCGTTCCCCCACAGCGCCGACCACCCGGCCGGTGAGGTCGACGGCGACGCGGCGCTGCCCGGGCCGGCCGCGCAGGTCCGCGTCGTAGGCGCTCTCCAGGCCGGACCTGCCCACGACGTCGGTGCGGTCGAGGGCCGGGGCGGCGGCGAGCTCGTCGGCCGTGACCGGGCCGAGATAGCCGAGCAGGTGCGGGGCCAGGACGCCGTACGGGCGGGGCAGCGCCCGCACCTGCTCGGTGTCGGCCAGCAGGCCGGGGAACTCCTCCGCGCGCTCCACCACCTGCAGGGCCACCCGGGCCGGCAGGTCGCGGGCGAGCGGCACCGGGGCGTACGGCGAGCCGTTCCAGCAGCGCGGTGGCGCGGCCGCTCCCGGCTCGCCGCACTGGGTGACCGCGTCGCGGAGGCGGGCGTACGGCTCGCCGAGCAGGCCGGCCAGCCGGCGCAGCACCCGCTCGCCGCCGTCGGGCTGGCGGGCCAGCGCCGTCCGGTCTGCCGACACCGAGACCGCCGTGCGGTTGCTGACCAGCGCCCGCCCCCGGTCGTCGAGCAACTGCCCGCGCGGCGCCGCGACCACGATCGTGCGCACCCGCTGCTCGACGGCCCGCTCCGCGTACGCCGGCCCGCCGACGACCTGCACCTGCCAGAGCCGGGCCAGCAGGGTGGCCATCAGCGCCAGCACCAGCACCCGCAGCACGACGAGGCGCAGTGCGGCACGGTCGGTCACCGGCGCTGTCCCGGAGTGGCCGGCCGCGGGTTCCGGGCGGCGGGCGAGGGCCGGGGCCGCCGCATGCGCCGGGCCGGACCGGTGCGGCGCTCGAGCGCGGCCAGCGCCGGGAGCACGGCGAGCGAGAGCACGGCCGCGTAGAGCGCCTGGGTCGGCAGCAACCGGACCGCCTGCATGGCCCCGGGCGCCGTCCGGGCGTCACCGGCGAGCAGGGCCGTCAGCCCCCACGACCCCATCACCGTCGCCGCCGCCAGGCCCGCCATGACGCCGACCGCGGTCGCCCAGGGCGCGCGGCGGGACGGGCCGGCGACGCGCGCCGAGAGCAGCCCGGCGACCCAGCCGGCGAGGGTGAGGCAGAGCGCCCACCGCCCGAGCACCCCGTCGATGCCGGGCGCGACGTCGAGCAACAAGCCGACGCCGAAGCCGACCGCCGCGCCGGGCGACGAACCGGCGACGAGCCCCACCCCGACGACGAGCACGGCGACCAGGTCGGGCGTCGCTCCGGGCAGGGGAAGCCGGGACAACACCGAGACCTGGACGGCCACCGTGGCCACGGCCGCCAGCGCGAGCACCGCCCAGCGGGCCACCGCGGCGCTCACCCGGCCGCCGGGCTGCGGCGGGGCAGCAACGGGTCGCGGGGGTCGCGGCGTGGGCCGCCGACGACGACGCCGACGAGGTCGAGCCGGTCCGGGTCGACGGAGGGCCGCACGGTGCCGCTGCGTCCGGCCGCCCCTCCGGCGCCGCCGTCGACCGCGACCACCTCGCCGATCGGGACCCCGGGCACGTAAGGCGTCCCGCCCCGCGAGCCGAACGTCACGAGTCGCTGGCCCGCGGCGAGCGGCCGGTCGGCGTCGAGCAGGTCGACCCGCAGCGAGCCCGAGCCGTCGCCGCGCACGACAGCGAGGTCGCGCGACGCCGCGAGCCGGGCGCCGACCGCGGAGGAGGCGTCGACGAGGAGCAGCATGGTCGAGGTCCGCTCCTGCACGCGCAGGACGCGGCCGGCGAGGCCGCCGCCGGCGAGAACCGTGCTGTCGCGGCGTACGCCGTCGAGGCGCCCGACATCGATGGTGGCCGTGCGGCGGAACGCCTGTGCGGGTCCGACGGCAACGACCTGGGCCGGGACGACGCGGTAGCCGCCGGCACCGGTCAGCTGCAGCAGCCGGTCCAGCTGCCCGGCGCGAGCCCGGGCGTCCTCGCCAGCCAGCAGGGCGGTCCGCAACTGCGCGTTGGCTGCGCGCAGCCGTTCGAGCTCGGCGCGCGTGGCATCGGCGCGGGCGAGCGCGTCCCAGCGCGCAGCCACGGCGTCGCTCGCGCTGCCGCCGGCGCGCACGAGCGGGCCGAGCAACGCCGACCCGGCCCGGCGTACGGCAGCGGTCGGCCCCTGCGGCACCTGGAGGTCGACGGTGACCAGCGTGACCGACGCCAGCAGCAGCGCGGCGAGCAGCCGGACCGGATGCCCGGTGCGGCGGGCCGGCCGCAGCATCACCGGCGAGGACGCGAGGTGAGCACACCGCGCAGCGCGGTGAAGTCCTCCACGCAGGCGCCGGCGCCGAGGGCGACGCACTCGCGGGGCCGCTCGGCGACCCGTACCGGCATCCCCGTCTCGACGCGCAGCCGTTCGTCCAGACCCTTGAGCAGCGCGCCGCCACCGGTGAGGACGACGCCGCGCTCAGCGACGTCGGACACGAGCTCGGGCGGGGTGCGGTCGAGCGTGGCGCGCACGGCGTCGACGATGGACAGGACCGGCTCCTCGAGCGCCTGGCGGATCTCCGCTGCCGGGACGACGACCGAGCGCGGCAGACCGGAGACCAGGTCCCGGCCGCGGATCTCGACGACCGGCTCGTCGGGCAGCGGGAACGCCGACCCAACCCCCTCCTTGATCGCCTCAGCGGTGCGCTCGCCGAGCAGCAGGCCGTGCTGCTTCTTCACGTGCTGGACCACCGCGTCGTCGAGCTCGTCGCCGGCTACCCGCTCGGAGACTGCGGTGACCACGCCGCCGAGGCTGATCACGGCGACCTCGGTGGTGCCGCCGCCGATGTCCACGACGAGGCTGCCGACCGGCTCGTGAACCGGGAGGCCGGCTCCGATCGCGGCCGCCATCGGCTCCTCGACCACGTGCACCTCGCGCGCGCCGGCGTGCGACGTGACCTCCTCGACCGCCCGCCGCTCGACGCCGGTGACCCCGGACGGGACGCAGACGACCACCCGCGGGCCGGCCAGCCGGCTTCGCCGCTGCACGCTGCCGAGCAGGAGGCGCAGCATCTGCTCGGTCGCGTCGAAGTCGGCGATGACCCCGTCACGCAGCGGCCGCAGGGCGACGATGCGCTCTGGCGTACGACCGATCATGCGGTGCGCGTCGGCGCCGACCGCCAGCACCTCGCCGGTGCGGGTGTCGAGGGCGACCACCGAGGGGGCGTCGAGCACGACGCCGCGCCCGCGGGCGTAGACGAGCGTCGTCGCGGTGCCGAGGTCGACGGCCAGGTCACGGCCGAAGAGGCTCGTCGCCATCGCAGTCGAGGACGCCCTTCCTCGCCGGGGTCGTCAGGTCCCGGCCAGCCTAGGGACGGCTCCTCCCGCGTCCCGGCAGGCGCGCCGCGCCGCTCGCGGTCGCTCGCCCTGGCAGGGACGGCCTAGGAGGCCAGGTCGGGGTACCAGAGGGCGAGCTCGCGGGCCGCCGCCGTCGCGGAGTCCGAGGCGTGGACCAGGTTCTCGGAGTTGGACAGGGCCAGGTCGCCCCGCACGGTGCCCGGGGCCGCCGTCCGGCCGTCGGTGGCGCCGTTCATCGCCCGGACGACGTCGACGGCGGTGTCACCCTCGAGCACCAGCGCCACCAGCGGCCCGCCGGTGATGAACTCGCGCAGCGCCGGGTAGAAGCCCTTGTCCACGTGCTCGGCGTAGTGCCGGTCGGACAGGTCGGTTCCGATGGTGCGCTGGTCCATCGCGACGATGCGCAGCCCCTTGCTCTCGTATCGGGCGAGGATCTCCCCGACGAGCCCTCGGCGCACGGCGTCGGGCTTGATCAGGACGAGCGTGCGCTGCGGCATCGCGCTCCTGGGCTTCGGGTCGGATGAGGACGCGCAGCCTATCGAAGCCCCCACCCTCCCCAAGATCGAGTGGAGCGACAGGCCGACACGCCGGGGCGGCGGGTGGGGCAGGCGTTGACCGAGGGGGGGGTGGCGCCCCCGGCGAGCAGGGTGG
>JBBRVP010000002.1:0-159159 GCA_038246785.1 Jiangellales bacterium | reverse complement strand
CGATAGGTGATCACGTGGGGTCCTGCCCGTGGCCGGGTTCTTGGTCGAAACCGACCCTTTCGGGTCAGGACCCCACGCCCGGCCTCCGACACGCCGCGACCTCACGAGTCACACGCGTCACTCCCGTGAGAAAACCTCAGTCGCCGTAGACGAGCACCCGGTGGGCCAGGCACATGAAGAACACGCTGCTGACGACCGAGAAGCCGGGCGCGGCACGGATGATCTCGAGCGCCGGACGTACCGTGTGCGCCGTGGTGTGGGCCGCACCCGACACCATGCCATCCGCTTCGCCCAGCGCGACCATGAGCGTGCCGGCGTAGGACGAGTCCACGACCACGTCGCGGGCTGCGTCGAGCGCGACGCCCTGGTGGGCGCGCCGGCGGGCGTATTCGACGGCGAAGCGCTCGCGCCGCTCCCGCTCCCGGGGGTCGACGACGGCGGCGCCGGCCAGGTCGGCCTCGGCCTCCGCGGCGGCGGCCTCGACTTGCCGTGGGTCGCCGAGCAGGACGACGTCGGCGATGCCCTGGCGGATCACCCGCTCGGCTGCCCGCAGCACGCGGTGCTCGGTGCCCTCCGGCAGGACGATGCGGCGGCGGTGTGCGCGTGCTCGCTCGACGACGTCGTGCTCGAACATCAGGGGCGTCACCACATCGGCCCGGGCGAGGTCGAGGCGGTCGAGCAGGCCGCCCGCGTCGAGGTGGAGCCGGGCCAGGGTCAACGCGGCCTCGACCTTGCGCGGCGAACCGTGGCTGAGCGCACCCCGGGCCCGGGTGGCCGCCTCGGTGGACGCGAACGTCGACGAGTCGGTCAGTGCGATCGGGAGCGTGGAGGCGAGCGCTTCGATCAACCGGTGCACGGCCGGCTCGGGGTCGAAGCCGCCGTTGAGCAGCACCCCGGCCAGCCGTGGGAACGTGCTCGCCTGCTGGGCGGCCAGCAGCCCGACGAGGACGTCGTCGCGGTCCCCGGGCACGATGGCGACCGCGCCGTCGAAGAGCCGGTCGAGCACGTGGGGGAGCCGCATCCCCGCCACCAGCAGGCCGCGCGATTCTCGGTCGAGCCGCTCCTGGTCGCCGGCGAGCACGCGCGCCTCGGCGGCGGCGAACACCTGGCGCACGGTAGGGGCCGCGAGCAGCGGCTCGCTGGGGACCACACGCACCGTCACTGCCGCCAGGCCCGGGGTCCGCGCGATCGCCGCCTCCGTCGCCTGCACCGCGTCCGGCTCGATCCGGTTGGCCACCATGGCGAGCACGTGGCACCGCCGGCGGGAGAGCGCGTCGACGGCCACCTGCATTGCCTCGGCGAGCTGGTCCGGGTCAAGGCGCCGGCCGCTGACCACCCCGACCACCGGCGCACCGAGATTGACCGCGAGGCGGGCGTTGATGCCGAGCTCGACAGGAGCGGCGGACTCGGCGAAGTCGCTGCCGATGACGAGAACGGCTTCGTGGTCGCGTTCGACGGCGCGGAAGCGCTCGACGACGCGGCCGGTGGCCGCGTCGAGGTCGTGCAGGTCGGCCGCGGTGACACCGACCGACCTCTCGTACGGTGCGTCGCTGGGGTAGCGGTCGCGCAGGAGCCGGATCAGCGGGTCCGGGTCGTCGGCCGTGAGGTGCGCGCCGCGGACGACCGGCCGGAACACCGCCACCCGCCCGACCCGGCGCACCATCTGGTCGTAGATCCCGAGCGCCACCGCGGACTTGCCGGAATCCGGCCCAGAGGCCGCGACGTAGACGCTGCGGGCCACGCCGCGAGGCTATCGGGCAGGGCTCAATGGGCGACCGGCTGCCGGGACCGGCGACGCAGCCGGCGCACGTCGGCGTGGCATCGACGCTCGAGATCGTCGAGCTCGCCGAGCGCGGCCACGATGTCCGCCCGCCGCTGCTCGAGCTCGCTGCGCCGGTCGCCGATCTGGTCGAGCAGGTAGCGCAGCTGGCCCTCCTCGCCCGGCTGGTCGTCGTACATGTCGACGATCCGGCGGATCTCGTCGAGCGGGAAGCCCAGCCGCTTGCCGCGCAGCACGAGGGCCAGCCGTACCCGGTCACGCGGATGGAACAGCCGCTGCGTACCCCGTCGCTCCGGCGTGACGAGCCCGCGGTCCTCGTAGAAGCGGATCGTGCGGTGGGTGACGCCGAACTCCTCGGCCACCTCGGCGATGGTCCAGACCGGGCCGGTGGGGGGTTCGGCGGTTGCCACGAGCGCCATCGTGCTTTACGTTTACGTCAACGTCAAGCAACCGTCGAGGAGCGCCGCCATGTCGTTCGAGCTGTCCGAGGAGCACGAGGCATTCCGCAAGGTGGTCCGCGAGTTCGCGACGGAGCAGGTGGCGCCATACGCCGCCGGGTGGGACCGCGAGCACGTGTTCCCCGTCGACACGGTGCTGGACATGGGGCAACTCGGGCTGTTCGGGCTCACCGCCCCCGAGGAGTACGGCGGCGCCGGCGGCGACTTCACCTCGCTCTGCGTCGCGATCGAGGAGATCGGGCGGGTCGACCAGTCGCTGGGCGTCACGCTCGAGGCGGGGGTCGGGCTCGGCATCAACCCGATCCTCAGCTTCGGCAGCCCGCAGCAGAAGGACCGCTGGCTGCCCGACCTGGTGGCCGGCCGGGCCCTGGCCGGCTTCGGGCTCACCGAAGCCGAAGCCGGGTCGGACGCCGGTGCGACCCGCACGCGCGCCGAGCTCGTCGACGGGGAATGGGTGATCGACGGGTCCAAGCAGTTCATCACCAACACGGGTACGCCGATCAGCTCCTGCGTCTCCGTGCCCGCCCGCACCGGCACTCAGCCCGACGGCCGCGCCGAGATCTCGGCCCTGGTGGTCCCCGCGGGGACGCCGGGCTTCACCGTCGAGCCGGCCTACGACAAGCTCGGCTGGCATGCCTCCGACACGCACCCGCTGACGTTCGACGGCTGCCGGGTGCCGGAGGATGCGTTGCTCGGCGAGCGCGGGCGCGGGTTCGCGCAGTTCCTGTCGACTCTCGACGACGGCCGGATCGCCATCGCGTCGCTCGCCGTCGGGTGCGCGCAGGCGTGCCTGGACATGGCGGCGGCGTACGCCTTGGAGCGCACGGCGTTCGGGCAGCCGATCGGCCGCAAGCAGGGGGTTGCGTTCCAGATCGCCGACCTGCAGGTGATGACCGAGGCCGCCCGCCTCCTGACCTACAAGGCAGCCTGGCTCAAGGACGCCGGCCGACCGCCGGCGCAGGTCAAGCAGGCCGCGGCGGTGGCCAAGCTGTACGCCACCGAGGCCGCGGTCACCGCGACCCGCACCGCGACGCAGGTCTTCGGCGGCTACGGCTTCATGGAGGAGTACCCCGTCGCGCGGTTCTATCGCGACGCCAAGATCCTCGAGATCGGCGAGGGCACCAGCGAGGTGCAGCGCCTGGTCATCGCGCGGGGCCTCGGCCTCCCGGTCGAATGACCGCCGCCGGCTGGCTCCCATGATCGAGTGGTACGTCTGGCCCCGACACGCCGGCGTGTCGCGAGCCCGGCGTCCCACTCGCGGCCCGGGGCGGAGGATGGGCGCGTGAGCAGCGACCTTCCCACGCACGACCACTACAAGGAGGTCGCCGCCGCTCGCGAGGCGACCTTGGCGGCGCCGGAGCGGGCGGCCGCCAAGCTCGCCGCGCAGGGCAAGATCTACGTCCGCGACCGGATCGGCCTGCTCGTCGACGAGGGGACCTTCGTCGAGGACGGCCAGCTCGCCAACGCCCAGGCCACCCTGGCCGGGGCCGGGCTGCCGGCCGACGGCGTCGTCACCGGACGCGGTCTCGTCGACGGCCGGCCGGCCCTCGTGGTAGCCAACGACCCCACGGTCAAGGCCGGGTCGTGGGGTGCGCGCACCGTCGAGAAGATCGTCCGCACGACCGAGGTCGCACTGCGCGACGAGCTGCCGCTGTTCTGGCTCATCGACTCGGCCGGAGCGCGCATCACCGACCAGGTCGAGCTGTTCCCCGGCCGGCGCGGCGCCGGCCGCATCTTCCACAACCAGGTGGCGCTGTCGGGCAGGGTGCCGCAGATCTGCTGCCTGTTCGGGCCGAGCGCGGCTGGAGGGGCCTACATCCCGGCGTTCTGCGATGCGGTGATCATGGTCGAGGGCAACGCGTCCATGTACCTCGGCTCGCCACGGATGGCCGAGATGGTCGTCGGGGAGCGAGTCACGCTCGAGGAGATGGGCGGCGCCCGCATGCATGCCACTATCTCCGGGTGCGGCGACAACCTCGCCGCCGACGACGCCGAGGCGATCGAGCTGGCCCGCCAGCTGTTCTCCTACCTGCCCGGGTCTTGGCGCGGGCAACCGCCGGTCTACGGCGCCGCCCCGCCCGCGCGGACCATGACCCGCGACCTCGTCCCCGCCGAGGAGGCGATCGGCTACGACATCCACACCGTCGTCGAGGCGCTGGTCGACGAGGGCAGCTTCTGTGAGCTCAAGCCGCTGTTCGCGCCGGAGGTCGTCGTCGGTTTCGGGCTGCTCGAGGGCCGCCCGATCGGCGTGGTCGCCAACAACCCGGCCGTGAAGGGCGGCGTGCTGTTCGTCGACTCCGCCGACAAGGCCGCCCGTTTCATCTGGCTCTGCGACGCCTTCAACGTCCCGCTGCTCTACCTCGCCGACGTCCCCGGATTCATGATCGGCTCGGAGGTCGAGCGGCAGGGGATCATCCGGCACGGCGCCAAGATGATCACCGCGGTGGCGGAGGCGACGGTGCCCACGGTCTCGGTGATCGTGCGAAAGGCGTACGGCGCCGGGCTGTACGCCATGTGCGGGCCGGGCTTCGGGCCGGACGCCGTGCTGGCGCTGCCCACCGCCAAGATCGCCGTGATGGGCCCGGAGGCGGCCGTCAACGCCGTCTACTTCAACAAGATAGCCGCCATCGAGGACGAAGCCGAGCGGGCGTCGTACGTCGCCCAGCTGCGCGAGGACTACGAGGAGGACATCGACATCCTCCGGCTGGCCTCCGACCTGGTCATCGACGCCATCGTCGAGCCCGAACAGCTGCGTGGTGAGCTGCTGGCGCGCTTCGCCGCGGCGGCCACCAAGGACCGCCGCTTCTCCGACCGCCGGCACGGGGTCCCCCCGGTCTGACGCCCGCTTTCCGGATCTTGAGACGTTGCCGATCCCATGGGGGCGCGAGCGCATCAAGATCGTTCCGCGGCTGGTGACCTTGAGACGTAGCCGCCGCCAGGACGGCTGAACCGCCTCAAGATCGCGGGGTCGGGGCGTCGGGACCCGCCCCCGACGCGTGTCACGCCGCGACGAGTGGTGAGATGGGCCCCGTGAGCATCGGCGAGGCCCCGCGCGATGTCGTGGGCCGGGCGCTCGGGCGCTGGCCGGTCTGGCGCCAGGTCAGCGGCAGTGACCGGCTGGCCCGCGGGGCCGCCGCCAAGAGCCCGACGACCGAGGCACTGGCCGCGCGCACGCTGACCGCCGACTCGATGGTCAAGAGCATCTGCCCGTACTGCGCCGTCGGCTGTGGGCAGCGGGTGTACGTCGAGGACGGCGCGGTCACCAACATCGAGGGCGACCCTGACTCGCCGGTCAGCCGCGGCCGGCTCTGCCCTAAGGGCAGCGCCAGCAAGAGCCTTGTCACCAGCCCGGCCCGGGTCACGACGGTGCGCTACCGCCGTCCGTACGCCACCGACTGGGAGGACCTCGACCTCGACGAGGCGATGGACCGCATCGCCGACCGGGTCATCGAGACCCGCCGGCAGGGCTGGCAGGAGCTGGACGAGCAGGGCCGCCGGGTGCACCGCACGATGGGCTTCGCCAGCCTCGGGGGAGCGACGCTGGACAATGAGGAGAACTACCTCATCAAGAAGCTGTTCACCGCGCTGGGCGCCATCCAGATCGAGAACCAGGCCCGCATTTGACACTCCTCAACGGTCCCCGGTCTGGGGACCTCCTTCGGCCGCGGCGGGGCCACCACCTTCCAGCAGGACCTGCAGAACAGCGACTGCATCGTCATCCAGGGCTCCAACATGGCCGAGTGCCACCCGGTCGGCTTCCAGTGGGTCATGGAGGCCAAGCGGCGCGGCGCCACGGTCATCCACGTCGACCCGCGCTTCACCCGCACATCGGCCGTCGCCGACCTGCACGTGCCGCTGCGCGCCGGCAGTGACATCGCCTTCCTCGGCGGGCTTGTCAACTACGTCCTGCAGAACGGGCTGGACTTCCGCGACTACGTCGTCGCCTACACCAACGCGCCCGCGATCCTGCGCGCGGACTTCCGCGACACCGAGGACCTCGACGGCCTGTTCTCCGGCTGGGACGAGGCGAACGGCTCCTACGACACGCAGAGCTGGCAGTACGAGGACGCGGAGGAGGCCCCCGCCGCCCGGCAGCGCGACCAGGAGCCCGGCCAGGGCCAGCGCTCCCGCGGCTCCGGCGACGAGGCCAGCCAGCACGACGCCAGCGCCAGCGAGGCCGCCGGCTCCGGCGGCGCCCCCGGCGCCCAGCGGGCCCGGCCGAAGCGGGACGAGACCCTGCAGCACCCGCGCTGCGTCTACCAGGTGCTCAAGCGCCACTACGCCCGCTACACCCCGGAGATGGTCGAGCAGGTGTGCGGGGTGCCGCCGGCGCTGTTCGCGCGGGTCGCCGAGGCCGTGACGCGCAACTCCGGCCGCGAGCGGACGACCGCGTTCGCGTACGCCGTCGGCTGGACGCACCACACCGTCGGCGTGCAGTACATCCGCACCGCCGCCATCCTGCAGACCCTGCTGGGCAACGTCGGACGTCCCGGCGGCGGCATCCTCGCGCTGCGCGGCCACGCCAGCATCCAGGGCTCGACCGACATCCCGACGCTGTACAACCTGCTCCCCGGCTACCTCCCCATGCCGCACGCGCACCAGCACCTCTCCCTCGACGACTACGTCGCCGCCGACGCCGGCCGCACCGGCTTCTGGGGCAACATGAAGGCGTACGCGGTGAGCCTGCTCAAGGCCTACTGGGGCGATTCCGCCACGGAGGACAACGACTACTGCTTCGACCACCTGCCGCGGCTGACCGGCGACCACGGTACCTACAACACGGTGCTCGGCATGGTCGACGGCACCGTGAAGGGCTACTTCCTGCTCGGCGAGAACCCCGCCGTCGGCTCGGCCAACGGACGGCTGCAGCGCCTCGGCATGGCCAAGCTCGACTGGCTCGTCGTGCGCGACCTGCAGATGATCGAGTCGGCGACCTGGTGGAAGGACGGCATCGAGGTCGAGACCGGCGAGATCTCTGCGCAGAGCTGCCCGACCGAGGTGTTCTTCCTGCCGGCCGCCGCGCACACCGAGAAGGCGGGATCCTTCACCAACACCCAGCGGATGCTGCAGTGGCACCACCAAGCCGTGGAGCCGCCCGGTGACGCCCGCAGCGACCTGTGGTTCACCTACCACCTCGGCCGGCGCATCCGCGCCAAGCTGATGGCCTCCGCCGACCCGCGCGACCGCGGCCTGCTCAAGCTCACCTGGGACTACCCGACGCACGGCCGGCTCCAGGAGCCGAGCGCGGAGGCGGGCCTCGCGGAGATCAACGGTCGCGGCGCGGACGGCGCACCGCTGTCGACGTACCTGGACCTCAAGGACGACGGCTCCACCTCGTGCGGGTGTTGGATCTACTGCGGCTGCTACGCCGACGGGGTCAACCAGCCGGCCCGGCGCAAACCCGGCGCCGAGCAGTCGTGGGTCGCGCCGGAGTGGGGCTGGGCGTGGCCGCTCAACCGGCGCATCCTCTACAACCGGGCCTCCGCCGACCCCGAGGGCCGGCCCTGGAGCGAGCGCAAGGCGTACGTGTGGTGGGACGCCGACCAGGAGAAGTGGGTCGGCCACGACGTACCGGACTTCGAGCCGACGAAGCGACCGGGCTTCCGGCCGGAGCCCGACGCGCGGGCGCAGGACGCGCTGGCCGGCGACGACCCGTTCATCATGCAGACCGACGGCAAGGCCTGGCTGTACGTGCCCACAGGGCTCGCCGACGGGCCGCTGCCCGCCCACTACGAGCCGGCCGAGTCGCCTCTGCGCAACCCGTTGTACGCCCAGCAGTCCAACCCGGCCCGCGAGCGCTACGACCGGCCGCACAACCGGATGCATCCCGACGAGAGCCCGGTCTTCCCGTTCGCGTTCACGACCTACCGGCTGACCGAGCACCACACCGCCGGTGGCATGAGCCGGCACCTGCCCCTGCTCAGCGAGCTGCAGCCGGGCTTCTTCATCGAGGTGTCCCCGCAGCTGGCCAGGCACCGCGACCTGGAGCACCTCGGCTGGGCGACGGTGGTCACCGCCCGCTCGGCGATCGAGGCGAGGGTGCTCGTCACCGACCGGATCCGCCCGCTGCGGCTCGGCGACCGCGACCTGCACCAGATCGGCATCCCGTACCACTGGGGCGGCAACGGCATCACCACCGGCGACGCGGCCAACGACCTGCTCGGCGTCGAGCTCGACCCCAACGTCCACATCCAGGAGAGCAAGGTGGCCACCTGCGACGTGCGGGCCGGGCGGCGCCCGACCGGGTCCGCCCTGCGCGACCTCGTCGCCGACTACCGAGTGCGGGCCGGGCTACCGGCCGACCGGGAGGGTCCGGCATGAGCCTGCTCGACAGGGGACCCGACCCCGCGACCTCCTCGGGGTACGGCGAGCACCCACCGCGGATGGGCTTCTTCACCGACACCAGCGTCTGCATCGGCTGCAAGGCCTGCGAGGTGGCCTGCAAGGAGTGGAACTCACTCGACGAGGACGGCTACGACCTGTTGGGCTCGTCCTACGACAACACCGGTGCGTTCGGGGCGCAGACCTGGCGGCACGTGAAGTTCGTCGAGCGCGTCGATCTGTCAGGCTCTGCCGCGCCCATGGCCCCGGCTGAGCCTGACACGTTGGTGGGGGAGAGGGAGCCGGACGGGGAGGGGGGTCCGGCCGGGGTGGACGGGCTGTCCTGGCTGATGGCCAGCGACGTCTGCAAGCACTGCACGCACGCGGCCTGCCTGGACGTCTGCCCGACCGGGGCGTTGTTCCGCACCGAGTTCGGCACCGTGGTCGTGCAGGATGACGTCTGCAACGGATGCGGCTACTGCGTGCCGGCCTGCCCGTTCGGCGTCATCGCCAGGTCGGACAGCGACGGCGGGGCGCACAAGTGCACGCTGTGCTACGACCGGCTCGGCGCCGGTCAGCGGCCCGCCTGCGCGCAGGCCTGCCCGACCGAGTCGATTGTTTTCGGGCCGCTGGACGAGCTGCGCGCGCAGGCGCAGCGGCGCGTGGAGGTGCTGCACGAGCAGGGCGTCGACGCGGCCCGGCTGTACGGCGAGAGCCCTGACGACGGGGTGGGCGGGATGGGGGCGTTCTTCCTGCTGCTCGACGAGCCCGAGGTCTACGGGCTGCCGCCCGACCCCGTCGTCACGACCCGGGACCTGCCGGCGATGTGGCGCCGTGCGGCGCTGGCTGCTGGGGTCACGGTGCTGGGGATCGCGGTGGCCGTTGCGAGCGGCGGGCGATGACCGCCGCCCCGAGCCCGCCGACGGCGCAGCCGGTGCCGACCAGGCGCGACCGCCGTCGCCGGCACGGTGGCCGAGGCGAGGCGCCGATGGTGCCGGACGCGCAGTTCGCGTCGTACTACGGCCGCCCGGTGATCAAGGAGCCGGCGTGGAAGGTGCCCGACGTGCCGGTGTACCTGTTCCTCGGCGGGCTCGCGGGTGCGTCGGCGGTCATGGCCGAGGCCGCTTGGTGGCGCCGCCTGCCGGCGACCGAGCGGGTCGGGCGCTACGGCGCCGCCGTGGCCGCAGCTGGCGGGGTGGTGGCGCTGGTGCACGACCTCGGGCGTCCGCAGCGTTTCCTGAACATGCTCCGCGTCATCAAGCCGACCTCGCCGCTGTCGGTGGGCTCCTGGATCCTGGCACCGTTCTCCGGGCTGGCCGTGGCGGCGGCGGCCTCGCGGGCTACCGGGGTGCTGCCACCGCTGGGTCGGCTGGCCGGGGTCGGCGCGGCCGTGCTGGGGGCTCCGATGACCACGTACACCGCGGTCTTGCTCGCCGACACCGCCATCCCGGCCTGGCACGAGGGGCATCGCGAGCTGCCGTTCGTGTTCTCCGGCTCGTCGATGTCGGCGGCGGCCGGGCTGGCGCTGCTCGCGGTGCCACCTGGCGAGGCCGCGCCGGCCCGCGCGCTGGCCGCCACGGGGGCGGCGGTCGAGCTGGCGTCCTCCCAGTGGATGACGCGTCGAATGGGGTTCGTCGGGGAGCCGTACCGGTCCGGGCGGGCGCAGACACTGCTGCGTACGGGGGAGCGGCTGACCGCCGCGGGCGTGGCCGGGGCGCTGGTCGGCCGCGGCCCCGGCCCGGTGTCGCGCGCCGTACGAATCGCCGGCGGGGCCGCGCTGTTGGGGGCGTCCCTCGTCACCCGGTTCGGCATCTTCGCGGCGGGACCGGTGTCGGCGCGCGACCCGCGGTACGTCGTCGAGCCGCAGCGCTCGGGCGTTGGGAGACCGCCGGTCCGGTGACCGCACGGAGCCGTCGCGGATCCAGTTCCACGAAGACCTGCTCGCCACCCTGGGGATCCCGCGCGGATCGGACGCCTAGGATCTCGCCCCGCCGCGGCCCCCGGCAGGCTGTTCAGCCGCTGCCTTGCGAGCGTAGCCTCGCCGGTGCCGAGCGCGGACCGGCTCCGCTCCGGCGGAGAGGTCCACATGCTTCGTACCCGGATCATCGCGGTAGCCGGCATGGTCGCACTCGCGCTGGCCGTACCCGCCACTGCTTCTGCATCGCCCGCCTACCGGCACCCCCACCGCCCGTGCGCACCGGTCGCCGCCGCCGGTGTCGGCCAGGATCTCGGAGACGGCCAGACGACGGCGACCGTGTACGTCCACGGCCTCATGATCGGGACCACCACCGGGTCGTTCACGATCACGGGGGTCGTGGGCAGCATCGCGTCCTTCACCGGTCCTATCGACTTCAGCCTCCCCGGCGGGACGCTGACCGCTCCCGTCACCGGGACGTTGGACACGGCCACCGGCGAGTTCGTGTCATCGTCGTCGTCGGTCAGCGGCTACGGGGTGTACGCGGCCGTCGTTGGGTCCCTCACCTTCCGAGGCACCGAAAACCTCGCCACCGGAGCCTTCACGGAGACCATCTCCGGCAGGCTGTGCCTGACGCCCCGGACGCGATGACGGGTGGTTCGCGGTCGGCAGCGCTGATCTACTCGGCCATCGCCTCCCTGGACGGCTACGTCGCCGACGAGGACGGCAACTTCGACTGGGCAGCCCCGACCGACGAGGTGCACGCCTTCGTCAACGACCTCGAGCGGCCGATCGGCAGCTACTTGTACGGGCGCCGCATGTACGAGGTCATGGTCTTCTGGGACACGGCGCCGACCAAGGCCGACCAGCCGAGTGTGGCGGAGGACTTCGCGCGCATCTGGCAGGCGGCGGACAAGATCGTGTACTCCCGGACGCTGCCCGCCGCGTCGAGCGCCAGGACCCGCATCGAGCGACGTTTCGACCCGGGGGAGGTCCGGGCGCTGAAGGCCTCAGCAGCCCGGGACATCAGCGTGGGCGGACCGGGGCTCGCCGCGGCCGCGATCCGGGCCGGGTTGGTGGACGAGCTCCGCCTGCTCGTCGTGCCCGTCCTGGTGGGCGGCGGTACTCCGGCCCTGCCGCTCCAGGCCCGGCACGCTCTCGAGCTCCTGGACGAGCGCCGGTTCGGCGGCGGCGTGGTCTACCTGCGTTACCGCGTACGGCACTGACGATCCTCCGGTCAGTCCGGCGCGGCCGGCGCGACGAAGACGCAGAAGGGGTGCCCGGCGGGGTCGGCGTAGACCCGCAACGGCTCCTCGGGGTCGTCGGAGCGGTCGTGCAGCAGCCGGGCACCGAGCCCCAGCGCCCGAGCGTGCTGACGGTCGAGGTCCTCGGCGCTCGGCACCGTCAGGTCGAGATGGAGCATCTGTGGATGCTCCCCCTCCGGCCAGGTGGCGTGCGGCAGCTCCCGCACCTGCTGGAAGGCCAGCTGCGGCGTGCCGTCCGGCGTACGCAGAACCAGCCAGTCCTGGCCGAGAGGATCCGGCTCGCCGGGCGCCGGCGGCTCGTCACCGGGGCGGTACCGCAGCCCCAGCAGCTCCCGGTAGAACTCCGCGAGCCCTCGCGCGTCGGTGCAGTCGAGCACGATCTGCCGGAAGGAGGGCGACGGGTGGGCGTCTGCCATGAGGACCACCTCCGCAGGCAACTCTGCCAGTCGCGTGGGGGCTGTCCCAGCGGACTCGGCGGGAGCAGGCTGGAACCGAAAGCGCCTCCTCCGGCGACAGGAGGGGTGTGGGAGGCGTGACCGAGCCCAGTGAGTCCACTGACGCGGAGCTGCTGGCGGCAGTATCCGCTGGCGACTCGGGCGCGCTCCGCTCCCTGTACGTACGGCATGCCCCCTGGGTGTTCGTTCGGCTCACCCGGCGCTGCAACGACGCGGACGTGGTGAGTGATGTGCTGCAGGACACGTTCGTCGCGGTGTGGCGCGGGGCGAGTGGCTACCGCGGCGACGGCGAGGTCGCCGGCTGGCTGTGGGGGATCGCGATCCGCCGCCTGGTGTCGCGCCTGCGGCGCACGGCCGGCTCCGCCGAGGTGCCGATGGCCGAGGTCGCGGCCGGCCTCGAACCCAGCGTGGAGGAACGGCTGCTCGCCGGTGTGGAGTACGGCGGCGTGCCCGCCGCGCTGGCCACCCTGTCACCGCAGATGCGGGCGGTCGTGCAGGCGATCGTGCTCGACGGGCTGACCACGCGGGAGGCAGCACGCCTGCTGGGGGTGCGGGAGGGAACCGTCAAGACCCGGCTGCACCGGGCCAAGGCACACCTGCGTACCGAGCTCGTGAGAGGACAGGCATGAGTGGGACCGAGAGCCCGCGCGGCTGGCACGCCGACGAGGAGTCGCTGCGGGCCTGGGCCGACGGGCGTGCCGGGCCCGCGCTCGGCGCCTCGGTGGAGCAGCACCTGCTGCGTTGCGTGGACTGCCGGGCCGCCGTGGGGACGCACGTGGCGACCCCGACCCTCGACCACACCTGGGACCGTGTCCTCGAGCAGATCGAGGTGCCCCGGGTGGGTCTCCTCGAGCGCACGCTCCTCCGGCTCGGCGTCGGACCGCGTGACTCGCTGCTCGTGGCCGCGGCCCCGTCGGCGCGGCTGTCCTGGCTGACCGGGGTGGCGGCCGTGCTGCTGTTCGCGGCGGTGTCGGCCGCGGTCGCTGAGGACGGCGGGGTCGCGCTGTTCCTCATGGTGGCTCCCATCGTGCCGGTCGGGGCGGTCGCGACGGCGTACGGGCGCACTGCGGACCCCTCGTACGAGGTGGTGCTGGCCGCGCCGTACTCCACGCTGCGACTCGTCCTCCTGCGCACGGCGGCTGTCCTGGTGCCCTCGGTGCCGCTCGCCGTGCTCGTCGGCCTGTTGCTGCCGGGGCCCTCGCTGCTGTCCGTGGCCTGGCTGCTGCCGGCGGCAGCCCTGGTGGCGACGGTGCTGACGGTCAGCGCCTGGGTCGACCCCGTCCTGGCCGGCACGGCAGCCGTGGCGGCGTGGGTGGTCGCGGTGGCCGTCGCGACCCAGACGGGAGACCCGCTCTCGGTGATCGACGCGGCAGCGCTCGTGTCATATACCGCGGCTCTGGTCGTCGGCTGCGTCGTGCTCTTGGGCCGGCTCAAGCGCACCCCTTCCGGCTGGCCGCTCGGCTAGCCGCAGCCCCAGACCGATCATTCGAAGTGGAGCAGACATGAGCGGACCGACCGTCGAGCTGCACGCGCTGCGCAAGTCGTTCCATGGCACGACAGCGCTGCGTGGGATCGACCTGCGGCTGAGGCCGGGCATCGTGGGGCTGCTAGGCCCCAACGGTGCCGGCAAGACGACGCTGCTGAGGATCCTCGCCACGGTGCTCGGGCCGGACGCTGGCTCGGTCCGCATCCTGGGGCGCGACCCCGGGACGTCCGCGGACCGCACCGAGATCCGGCGGCGGCTGGGCTACCTGCCGCAGGAGCTGGGCTACCCGCGCGGCTTCACCGCCTACGCATTCGTCGACTACCTGGCCGTCCTCAAGGAGTGGGACGACGCGCCCACCCGACGTACCGAGGTACGCCGCGTCCTCGCCTCGGTCGGACTGGGGGACCTGGCGGGAAAGCGGATCCGCGCGCTGTCGGGCGGCCAGCGCCGACGGCTCGCCCTCGCCCAGTCGCTGCTGGGCCCACCGGAGCTGCTCGTCCTCGACGAACCGACCACCGGCCTCGACCCGGAGCAGCGGGTCTCGCTTCGTGAGGTCCTCGCCGAGATCGGCCGGACGGCCACCGTCGTCATCTCCACACACCAGACCGACGACGTGGCCGCCCTGTGCGAGAACGTGGTGGTCCTCGACGAGGGTGAGGTCCTCTACGACGGCGGTGTCCGTGAGCTGGTCGCGTCCGCGGCGGGTCGGGTCTGGCTGGCCGAGACCCGCGACGCCACGGCGGCGGCGTCATGGCGCACCGCGACCGGGCGCTACCGCAACCTCGGCGAGGCCGCGCCCGCCGGCGCTCAGCTCGTCGAGCCCACGCTCGAGGACGCCTACCTGCTGCTGCGCGGCGCGTCCGCGCCGGACGAGGAGGCCGCCGCGTGAGCACCATCTTGCTGCCACGGCCGGCTTCCGGGCGGACGCGGTCGACCCTCGGCACGCTCGCCCGGATCGAGGCGCGGCGCTTCGCGCGACACCCACTGTTCCTGTTCGGCGCCGTACTCGGCCTGTGGGCGGCGACGACGACCCGCGACGAGGTCAGCCCCAGCGTCTTCGACTACCCGGCGGGGCCGGCCTTCTTCGTCGGGTTGCTCGGCTTCGTCGTCGCCTACCGGTTGACCACCTCGACCCGGACCTCCGCGGAGGCCGTGGACGGGTGCCCCGTGGCCACCCCGGTCCGGACGGCAGCGTTGGCCCTCGCCTGCCTCGTACCGTTCGCCGCCGGGACCGTCATCGCGGCGCTCGAGTTCGGGCTGGTGCGATCCGCCGCCCTCCCGGTGAACGCCTGGGGGACGTACGGAAACGTCGACTCGGCCATGATCCTGCTCGTCGGTCCGGCCGTGATGTGCCTGGGTGGGCCACTGCTCGGCGTCGCGGCCGGTCGCTGGGTGCGTTTCCCCGGCGCGGCCCTCCTGCTCGCCGCCCTCCTCGTCGCGGGCTCCATGCTGGCTGGCTTCGCCACCATGGAGACCGCGCTTCCCGCGGACTCGGTCGCGATGCGCGTCGCGCATGTGCTGACCCCGTACACCGTGTTCGGGAGCACGGCCGGAGAGAGCCAGTTCGCGCCGGCGGACCGCGCCGTCGTGTCCTACACCGGTTCTCCCGCCTGGTACGTCGCGTATCTGGTGTGTCTCACCGGACTGGCGCTGGTCGCAGCCCTCTTGTCCGGCGCTGAGGGCGGCTTGCGCCGTCGGCTCCACCGGCTGGCGATGGTCCTCACGCTGTCCGCCGTCGGCTGCCTCGCATTCGCGGCGCTCGGTGGCAACCAGGCACCGATGCTCACCCAGCACGACGGCACCACCGTCGTCCGGGTTCCGGCTGGATAGGACTGGGCAGCAGTGGCAATGGCGACGGTGCTGCTGCGCGCCGTCCCGTGGCTGCCGGTGTCGGTGCTCGCCGCCGCCACGGGGCTCCTGCTGGGGCTCGCCGGGATGCTGGGCGAGTCCTTCGCGGCGTACTGGCTGGTGCTGCTGTCCTTGTCCCTGGCCTCCGCGTCGGCGTCGTTCGTCCTGGACGAGGACGCGGAGGCGGTCGTCGACGCCACGCCCACCTCCACCCGCCGGCGGCTTGCCGGGCGGCTCGTGGTGGTCGGCGTCCCTGGCCTCGTCGGCACCGTCGGGCTGCTCACGCTGGGCCGCTCGACCGACCTGGTGGGGGAGCGGTTCGTGCTCGTGCTCGCCGGGTGCCTGTTCATCGGGGTGGTCGCGGCCGCGGTGCTGCGGCGGTCCGGTCGACCGGCGCCGGGAGACCTGGCGGCAGTGGTCGCGGCCGTGGCGACCGCGCTCCTGCTGGGCGCCGACCCGCTCGGTCGGTGGGTCAGCGTCCTGCCGGGCGGGCACGGAAGGGACTGGGCGGGGACTGCCGCGCTGTGGAGCGGGGTGATCCTCGCCGCCACCCTGGTGCTGCTGTGGACGAGCCGCGACCCGGCCGCGCGTCACACCTGGACCGGTCGTCCGTGAGACGTGGCTGGCGGCCCGAGGTCAGGCCACCGGCGTGAGCCGCAGGACGGGTAGCTGGCGGTCGGTCTTGTCGAGGTATCCCTCGAAGCTGGGGACGCTCTGCGTGACCCGCTCCCAGGCCCGGGCCCGCACGTCGCCCTCGAGCTGTTCGACCTCGACGCGGTGCTTGGTGCCCGACACCTCGGCCCAGACCTGGTCGGGGTGGGCGACGATGTTGTGGTACCAGCCGGGGTGCTGCGCAGATCCGCCGGCCGAGGCGACGACGACCCAGCCGCCGCCGTCGTCGTCGAAGCGCGCCACGGGGTTGGTCCGCTGCTGGCCCGACCTGGCGCCGACCGTGGTGAGGTAGAGCAGGTCCATCCCGTTGAACCGGTCGTGGCTGCGCCGGTGGATCAGCGTCATTACCGGCACCATGATCTTGTTGATGAATCCGGGCGCCGTGCGCGCCCCTCGCGTCCCGCTCGGCGGCTTCTGGATCGACATGATGGCCACGCTACTGCGGCCCGAGCCCGCCCCGGCGAAGCCGGCCGCCTCGCCGTCGTTCACGATGACACCGCCCTCGGGGCCGATACCACCGTCGACCAGGCGGTTGGGGGCGGCTGGCCGGCTCTCCGCTCGTAGCCTTCGCGCCGAGCGCATCTCGGGGCACGAACGCCCCTGAGCGCCGCTGATCGGCTGGCGGTCAGCCCCGGGCGGCACGGCGCAAGGCGTCGAGGCTGCGGGCCACGTCCTCGTCGTCGGTCGACCAGTTGCTGACCGAGATCCGCAGGACATCACGGCCGCGCCAGCGCGAGCCGGTCATCCACACGGTGCCGTCGGCCATCAGCCGGCGGCCCACCTCGCGGGTGGTCTCGTCGGAGCCGAAGGCCAGGCAGACCTGCGTGAAGACGACGTCGTTGAGCACCTGTACGCCGTCGATCGCCGCCGCGCCGTCGGCCAGCTCGCGGGCATGCCGGCACAGCCGCTCGACGAGCTCGACGACTCCGGTGCGACCGAGCGAGCGCAGTGCCGCCCACACCGGGAAGGCCCGACCTCGTCGGGACAGCTCGGGTACTCGTTCGTGCGGGTCGCCGTCCCGCTCGTCGGCGATGAGGTAGGCGCCCTGCATCGTCATCGCGGCCCGCAGCGCTGCGCGGTCGCGGACGATGGCCACGCCGCAGTCGTACGGCACGTTCAGCGTCTTGTGCGCATCGGTAGCCCACGAGTCCGCCGCGTCGTAGCCGGAGAGGAGGTGCCGGTACAGGGGCGAGGCGCCCGCCCACAGTCCGAACGCCCCGTCGACGTGCACCCACGACCCATGCTCGTGTGCTGCCGCGATCGCGTCGGCCAACGGGTCGAAGGCCCCCGAGTGCACGTTGCCCGCCTGCAGCGCCACGACCGTCGGCGAGCCGTCGCCCGCCTTCAGGGCAGCGTTCAGGGCGTCGGCCCGCAGCCGCCCCTGCTCGTCGGCCTCCACCAGCTCCGGCGCGCCCAGCCCGAGGTAGCGCAGGGCCAGGTCGACGGTGTCGTGGCGCTCGGCGCCGACCAGCACGCGTACCCGCGGTCCTCCAGCCAGGCCACGCTCGGCGACGTCCCAGCCGGCCCGGCGCAGCACGGCGTCGCGACCCGCGGCCAGGCACGTGAAGTTGGCCATGGTGCCGCCGGTGACGAAGCCCACCGCGCTTGCCGACGGAAGGCCGAGCAGGTCGACGACCCACGCTGCGGCGATGTCGTCGCCCGCCGAGTGTGCCGGCGTGATCTGGCGCAGCCCGCTGTTCTGGTCCCAGGCGCTGACCAGCCAGTCGGCGGCCAGCGCCGCGGGCAGCGTGCCACCGATCACGAAGCCGTAGAAGCGCCCGGACGGCATCGCAGTGAGGCCCGGCTCGCAGGCGGTCGCCATCCGGTCGACCACGTCCGCCGGGTCGGCGGATAGGTCGGGCAGCTGGGTGCCGAGGGCTTCGGCCACCTCGGCGATGCCCGCGCGTGGCGGCACCGGGCGGTCGGGCAGCGAGTCGAGCCAGGCACGGGCGTGGCGGTCGGCGGCGGCGAGGGCGCCGTGGTAGTCCTTGGCGGAGGCGGTCACCCCGTCACTGTGCCCGCAGCCTGGCTGCAGCGGAAGCACGGGGTCCGCTCATGGCGTACCCTGGAGGGGCAGCCCGCCGAGCGGCTGCCCGGCAGGCGATCTCGCCGCCGGTCCCGAAATGCCCGACCGATCCGCGGTCGTGGCCGTATTGCCACCGTCTCCGCTGTGTTCGCGCGTCGCAGGCGGTGGTCGCGAGAGGAGCACGTCATGTACGACGAGGCCTACGGTCCCTGGGACGACTGAACGACGCGCCCAGGGCGCTACGACTGGGCGCCCCTTCCCAGCCGGGAGGGGGCGCCTTTCGCGCTGCCTTCGCCTTCCAGGCTTGCCGCCGCAGGCGTACCGGACGACGCTGCGAGGAACCAGTCGACGAGAGGGAGCCGGGCATGTCGGTGGCGGCCAGCGACCAGGACCGGTCGCACCGTGCGGCGTGGGGCGCCGCCGCCGCCGCCCTGCTCGGCATCGCCGTGGCCGGCGTCCTCGCCGGCTACGCCCGCGCCCATCCCGGCGACGGACAGGCCCTGTTCACTCTCGGCTTCTCCGGCATGCTCCCGATGAAGGTGTGGCTGACCACCGGCGCCGCCGTCCTCGCGGTCGTGCAGGCCGTCACGGCCGCGTCGATGTGGCAGCGACTCCCCGGTCAGCACGGCGACGCCCCCCCATGGGTGCCGGGGCTGCACCGCTGGAGCGGAACGGCGGCCTTCCTGCTGACCTTGCCCGTGGGCTTCCACTGCGTGTGGTCCCTCGGCTTCGCCACCGGCGACGCGCGCACGGTGCTGCACTCGGTGGCCGGTTGCCTGTTCTACGGGGTGTTCGCGGCCAAGATGTTGAGCCTGCGGCTACGGGTCGCCCCCGGGTGGCTGGTGCCGCTCCTCGGCGGGCTGCTCGTGCTGCTCGTGGCGACCCTGTGGCTTGGCGCGGCCGTGTGGTACTTCACCCGATCCGGCGTCCCGCTGACCTGACCTGGAGGGCGGCGATGAGCGACCAATCGTGGACCACGTCCTCCCGGCGAGCGCTGCTGCAGGGAGGCGTGCTAGCGGCCGTCGCCGCCGTCGGCGGCTTCGTCGCCTTCCGGGCGCGGACCGCTCCCGCGCTCTCCGGCGCGTCTCCGTACGGGCCGGCCGCAGGCGGCGGCGCCAAGGTCATCGTGCCGCTCGCCGACGTGCCCGTCGGTGGGGGCGTCGTGGTGGACGGGCCGCAGGTGGTCGTCGTCCGCGACCGCTCCGGCGGCGTACACGGCTTCTCGGCCGTCTGCACGCACCAGGGCTGTCTGGTCTCCCAGGTGCGCGACGGGCTCATCCGCTGCCCATGCCATGGCAGCGCGTTCGACGCCACCACCGGCGCGGTGGCGCAAGGCCCGGCGACGCTGCCGCTGCCCGAGGTCGCGCTCCGCGTCCAGGGCGCCGACGTGGTCGCCGGCTGAAGGAGGACGTGCCCATGCTGCGTCGACTGCCGACACTGGTCTGGATGGCCTGCGCGGCGTTCGCTGTCGGGGCCCTGGTGGCCGCGCTGTTCGACTGAGGCAGACGTCGCCTGAACGAGTCCCGGGTGGTCCCGATCTGGGACTACCATGGTCCCATGGCTGAGCTGCACGTTCGAAACCTGCCCGCGGAGCTGCACCAGCGCCTTCGCGAGCAGGCGGTCGCAGATGGACGGTCGATGTCTGCCGAGGCGATCGTGCTGCTGCGCCAAGCACTACAGGCCGGCAACGAGCCGTCGAAGCAACGCGCGGCCATCGATCGCCTCCAGGAGATCCGGCGTCGCAGCCGGCTGCCGGCCGAGGTCCCCCGCGCTGAGGACCTGATCCGAGAGGACAGGGACACCGCCCGATGACCACGCTGGTCGTCGACGCCTCGGTCGCCTTGAAGTGGGTCGTCACCGAACCGGGCACTGAGGAGGCCGGTGCCCTGTTGACCGATATGGCGGATCACGCCACGATCCTCGTCGCCCCCGAACACGTGCTCGGCGAGGTCGGCAACGGCCTTCGCAAACGTGTGGCCCAGGGAGTACTCGTCGCCGCCGATGCGGTGGATGCGCTCGACGCGATGGCCGCGCTCGGAGTGGAACTTGTCGGCGGCCAGGAGCGCTGGCTCCGCGCTCTGCGCGCAGCTCTGGACTGGGGGGTCACGACGTACGACGCCTTGTACGTGCTGCTGGCCCTCGATCTGGATGCGCAGCTGGTCACGGCCGATGGACGACTGGTCGACGCCGCCCGTCGTGGGTCTCTGCCGGTGCGGCCGCTGATCGGCTGAGCGCTACCCACGTGCGTCGAACACTGACCCCCCGTCGCGGAGGGGCCGCGCCCGCTCAGTAGCTGAACGTGACGACAGGGTCATCGCCGATCCAGTGCCACATCGGGACGGTGCCGCCCATCTCCGCGCCGGCGATGAGGTCGCCCTTGTCCAGGCCCCTGGCGTCGAAGCAGATGGGGCAGGTGAGGTAGCGCCCGCCGGCATCGGCATAGCGCTGCACAAGCGTGGGCAACGGTGGGCAACCCTCGCAGGCCACGCCGGTGGCGACGCCGCCGAGGACCAGCCGGACGGCCTCCTTGGTGAGGAACATCAACGTCTCGCGGCCCTGCTCGGCCGCTCCGACCGAGACCAGGAACGCCACCGTGACCTTCTCCGGGTCCTCGAGTCCCGTCGTCAGACTGATGACCGCCTTGGCTGGCATGGGCCACTCCTGTCCCATAGAAGCACGATCGTACGTGCTGAAATGTAAAGTACGACCGATCGTGCTAGGATGTCAACGTGAATGACCGTTCGATGAGGGCGCCACAGCCAGTGCGCCGTCCGCGCGCCGACGGGGAGCGCACGCGGCAGGCGATCCTGCGCGAGGCGGTGTCCCTAGCGACGGTCGACGGTCTGGAGGGGCTGTCGATCGGCGACCTCGCCAAGGCGCTCGGTATGAGCAAGAGCGGGTTGTACGCCCATTTCGGGTCCAAACAGGAGCTGCAGCTGGCCACCGTCGAGGAAGCCGGCCGGATCTTCCAGGCCGAGGTCGTCGGGCCGGCCCTGGCGGCCCCGCCAGGTCTGGCCCAGCTGGTCGCGGTCTGCGACGCCTTCTGCGACCACCTGCAGCGCCGTACGTTCCCTGGCGGCTGCTTCTTCGCGGGGGCGGCCCTGGAGATGGGCACCCGGCCCGGCCCGGTGAAGGAGCGGATCGCCGCCTTCCAGAGCGCCTTCGTCGGACTGATCCGGACCTTTGCGGCCAGCGCGCTCGAGCAGCGGCAAGTCGCCGCCGACGAGGATCCTGATCAGCTGGCGTTCGAGATCAACGGCATCATCCTCGCCGCGGACACCAACTTCGTCCTGCACGACGACCCCGGCGCACTCGACGTCGCCCGACGGGTCGTCCGCCGACGGCTCGGGGTCGAGCCGGCCGCGGTTCGGTAACGGCCGAGATCACTCGACGGGGAGCCGATCCACGACTTGGTCGACGGCGGCAAGGGCGCGGTCGAGCACCTGAGACCGGGGCAGCGCCCGGGCGAGTGCTGCGATCCGCTCGGCTACCTGGACGCCCAAGCGCTGGCGGATCCGGGCGTCGAGGTCTCGGTAGCGCCCCACGTCATCGCCGGTGAGGGTCGGCGCCGAGTCCGCGGCGTGCGCGGCGGCGAGCAGCATGGCCGCTGGCTGCGGGCGATCCAGGTCGACGAGCAGCTCGGCGAGAACGCGCACGGTGGTCCACAGCTGCGGCCAGCTGCCCATCTGTCGCAGGTGGTGCAGCAAGGCCGGAGCGAGGCTGAGGGCCTCGTCGTAGCGGCCGAGCCGGACGAGCCCAGACAGCAACGCGATGCGGGCGACGGCGACGACCTGACCGGCGCCGGCTTGCTCTGCTTCGTCGGCGGCAACCCGCAGCACGTCGACTGCGGCCGGCGGGTCGTCGAGCAGGCAGACCTCGCCGTAGGCGTACGCCGCGAACGCGTGGTAACCGGCGGCGCCGGCGACGTCGGCCGCCCGGCGTGCCTCCTCGGCGTGCCGGCGGGAGGCCGGGCGGTCCCCGTGGTAGCAGCCGAGCAGGGCCAGGGAGGCGTGCGCGTCCACGCGGTAGGCCGCCGGCAGGTCTGGGACGTCGAGCATCCGCTGCCACCATGCTGCCGACCGGTCGTGCTCGCCGCGGTAGAGCGCCGTGACCCCCAAGGTGAGCAGCGCGAGGTAATGCTCGGCCGGGTCGTCGGCGAGTGCCAGCGCCTCCGCTCCGAGCTGTTCGGCGTCGCCCAGGTCGCCGAGGTCGGCGGCGGCGACGCCCCCGGCCGCGATCGCAAGTACGGCGGCTGGCGTGGGTCGCAGCCGCGGGTCGTGCGCGACCTCCCGGATGAGGGCCAGCAGCTCGGTGTCCGGGCGCCAGTGCGGGTACCGCCGCAACGACGCGGTGATGCCGCCGGCGAGCGCGAGGTCTCCGGCCGAGATCGCGCAGCGCACCGCCGCGACGACGTCGGAGCGGCTGTCCTCCACCGGCTGGAACGGCCGCTCGCGGCTGGCCCGGCCAGTGGCGGCGCGGGCCGCGGTGTCGGCGAGTGCGCGCACGTACCGGGCATGGGCGAGCCGGACCGCGTCGGCCGCACCTGCGCGGGCGAGCCGCTCGGCGGCGAACGCCCGGACGATCGCGAGCAGGCGGTAGCGCGCCTCACCGCTGGCTAGGTCGGCCAGGACGAGGCTGGCGTCGACGAGCCGGGCAAGGCTCGACGCGAGCGGTCCGGGGACGAGGGAGCCGGCGACGTGCTCCACGGCGGGCAGGTCGAAGCCGTTGTCGAAGACCGACAGGGCGGCGAGCACCCGCTGGTCGCCCGAGCCGAGCAGCGCATACGACCCGTCCACGACCGCCCGCAGCCCCGGCCGGTGCTCGTCGTCACCGAGGACGTCGAGGCTGACGTCGAGCCGGTCCCGCAGCGGTTGCAGGCCGAGTGTGGCCGCCTGCGTGGCCGCCAGCTCGATCGCGAGCGGCAGCCCGTCGAGCCGGCGGCAGATGTCGGCGGCCACCGGGAGCGTCTCGGCGGTGAGCGGCAGCGCGGGGCGCAGTCTGCGGGCCCGATCGGCGAACAGCTGCACCGACGCGGCCAGCCCGGCCTGTTCGGGTGGGGCGTCGGCCCGGGGGGTCGCGAGGGGCTCGAGTGGCAGCACCTGCTCGTCCGGGGAGTCCAGCCGCCGCCGGCTGGTCGCGATCATCCGTACTCCGGGGCAGCGGCGCAGGACCGCTTCGACGAGCCTGCGGACCTGGGCGACCGCGTTCTCGCAGCTGTCGAGCACCAGCAGCAACGTAGTGATGCTGAGGTACTCCAGGACCGCGTCGGTGACCGATCCGCCCGCTACGCCGAGTCCGAGCGCGGCGGCCACCGCCGCGTCGACCTGGCCGCCACCCGGGTCGCCCAGCTCGACGACGGTGACCGGCAGGCCGAGCCGGGCGGCGAGGTCGGGCAGCGTTTCCGCGACCAGGCGCGTCTTGCCCACTCCGCCGGCGCCGGTCACGGTGACCAACCGGTGGGCCCTCACCGCTTCAGCCAGCGCCGCGAGGTCGTCGTCGCGTCCCACGAATGCCGTGGAGCTCACGAGCCAGGCCGGCATCCGCGGGGCAGGGCGCCGGCTCGCGGGCAGGTCGTGCCCGAGGATCCGCACCTGCAGCTGCTGCAACGCCGGCGAGGGGTCAAGGCCCAGCTCGTCGGCGAGGCGGTCCCGGTGGCCTCGATAGCGGTCGAGGGCCGCGGCCGCCCGCCCGGACTCGTACAGCGCGGTCATCAACAGCGCGGTGGCTCGTTCGCGGAACGGCTGCTCGGCCAGCAGCCACTCCAGGCTGCTGATCGCCGGCTCTGACTGCCCGAGGGCCAGCGACAGCTCGGCCCGCTCCTCGATGGTGACCGCCCGCAGCTGGTCGAGGCGCACCGCTTCGGCGCGGGCGAAGTCGCGGTGGGCGAACTCCTCGTACGCCGGACCGCGCCACAGCGCAAGGGCGGCGTCGAGCAGCTGCGCGGCGGCCTCCGGCCGGGCCCTCGCGGCGCTGGCCCGCAGCGCGACGAACTGGCCGGCGTCTAGCTGCTCGGGGGGGACAACGAGGGCGTAGCCGAGCGGTCCGGTGCGCAGGCTCGCGGCACCGAGCGGGCGGCGCAGCCGGGAGACCACCGTGTGCAGGGCGGCTGCGGGGTGCTCGGGCAGACCGTCGCCCCATGCCGCCGCTGCCAGGCCAGCCGCCGACACGGGTCGACCGGACCGGACCAGAAGAGCGGCGAGGACTGCGCGCTGCCGTCCCCGGGGAAGCGTCACCTCCCGCCCGTCCCGGCGCACCTCCAGCGCCCCCAGCACCCCGAACGTCGGCGGCGCCCCGCCCATGCCGCTCAGTCTGCAGCATCCAGCAGCGACTGCGGAGTGACAGGGCGATGAAAGGCCTGCGCGTGACGATCGGCTGGTACCTCGGCGGGGCAGCCGCCGGGAGACCGGAAGGGAGGATGCCTTGGCGACACAGCTGAGTTCAGGTGGCCGCCTCACCGCAGCGCTCGCCAGGGACTTCACCGGTGAGCTGATCGGCCCTGACGACGCCCGCTACGACCACGCCAGGCGCTTAGTCGAGGGCCGGGTCGACAGGCGGCCGGCGGTGGTCGCGCGGGCGAGGACGGTGCCGGACGTGCGCGCTGCGGTCGGGTTGGCCGTCCGCGAGCAGCTGCCCCTGGCAGTGCGCGCCGGCGGCCACAGCCTGGCCGGCTTTGGGACCTGCGACGGGGGCGTCGTCCTCGACCTGGGTTCCCTGTCGGACATCGAGGTGGACGCCGGACGTCGGCTCGCCAGGGTGGCGGGAGGCGTCACCTGGGGCGCATTCGACGCCGCGACCGCCGCGTTCGGCCTGGCCACGACCGGCGCGGTCGTGTCGTCAGTGGGGGTCGCCGGCGTGACCCTCGGCGGCGGGTTCGGGCACCTCATGCGCCGCTACGGACTCGCCTGCGACAACCTCGTCGCCGCGGACCTGGTGACGGCCAGCGGTGAGTTGGTCCGGGCCGACGAGGAGCACAATGGCGACCTGTTGTGGGCGTTGCGGGGAGGCGGCGGCAACTTCGGGGTCGTCACGTCGTTCGAGTTCTCCCTGCACCGCTGCGCCGTCGTCACGGGAGGAATGCTGCTCTACGCGCCGGAAAAGGCGCGCGACGTCCTGGCGGCGTACGACTCCCTCATGCGCGACGCCCCCGACGAGCTGACCACCCTGGTCGTGCTCATGACCGCCCCGCCGGAGCCGTTCGTCCCCGAACCCCTGCGGATGCGCCCCGCCTTGGGGATCGTCGTGTGTCACTGCGCGGACGCCGCGAAGGACCCCGGAGCCGGTGCGGCAGCCCTGGCCCCGCTGCGGGCTGCGGTGGTTGCGGACGTCGACCTGGTCCAGCCGATGCCGTACGCCGCGCTCCAGCAGATGGTCGATGCCTCAGCCCCTCCAGGGATGCGCGGCCACTGGGAACACGGGTACGTGGAGGGGCTGCCCGGCGAACTCATCGACGGGCTGGTGACCCAGGGCGCACGGGCACCGTCACCCCTGTCGAGCGTGCACGTGCACCAGCTCGGCGGCCAGATCGCCGGGCGCGGCCCGGAGTGGTCCCCCGTCGGGCACCGCGACGCGCCCTTCGCCGTCAACATCGTGGGCATGTGGCCGGATCCGCTCACCGACGAGGCCAACCTGGGCTGGGTGCAGGACACCTGGTCGGTCCTCGAACCGTTCGCTGCCGGCGCCTACGTCAACTTCCTGGGTGCGGACCAGGGGCAGCGCCTGCCCAGCGCGTTCGACCCGCGGTGCCGCGACCGGCTCGTCGACGTGAAGCAGCGATGGGACCCGGACAACGTGTTCCGGGTCAACCACACCATCACCGGCGACATCGCCGGGTGACAGGGCCCCAACAGCACCGTGTGCGCGCCCGCGGTACGTAGCCCCAGGATGGCCCTCACCGCCCGCCATCCGGGCTGAGACCGGGGGCGGTCGGCTCGCCGACGGGGATCCGTCAGGCGCGCTGGGCGCACAGCGGGCTGGTCGACCAACGCAGCGGGACACCCGCCGCACCGAACCTCTGCACAGTGGCTACTGCCCAGCGTGGTCACATCGTTGTGGACTTCGTGTGAGCGCGGTGCAGTAGCGGCAGCCCGGCCTCGACCAGGTCCAGCGCGGCGTCGGCCCCGGTGACGAAGTCGTTGCTGAGCGCGGCAGCGTCGCTCGTCCCCGGCAGCAGCGCGCCCAAGAGCGCCCCGAGCAGCGCGCCCGCGTGCACCCGCACCTCGAGGTCGTCCGGCTCGCGGCCGGTGCGCTCGGCCACCAGGCTGGCGACCATGAGCTGGGTGCGCAGGAGCTCCCCGATCCACGCGTTCTGCAGTGAGGGGACGCTCAAGGCCATGGCCGCCCTGTCGCGCTGGTCGGCCACCTGTTCGGGGGACAGGGCATCGAAGACCTCGTGCATCGCCGCGCGCATGGCCGCCACCGGCGGGAGCCGCGCGGGCTGAGCGCGGAACGACTCGATGAGAAGGGGGTCGAGGGCGTCGTACAGGACGACGTCCTCTTTGCTGGGGAAGTAGCGGAAGAACGTGGATGGCGAGATCTCCGCTGCCGCGGCGATCTGCTCGACGGTGGTCTGGTCGTATCCCTGCTGGTGGAAGAGCCGCAGTGCGACCTCCTGCACGGTGGACCGGGTGCGCGCCTTCTTGCGCTCTCGCAGACCTGCCGGCGAGCTACCGGACGGAGTGGCCTTGCTCATCGACCGATTCTGCCTCTCCGCCGCCCGTCACAACGCGCTGCGGCAGGAACAGCAAGGCGAAGGGGATGCCGATCGCCACCGCGACCGCCGCCCAGCGCATCGCGACGTCCATTCCGGACACAAACGCGGACCGTACCTGATCCGCGAGCGCGACCGACCCCGACTCTCGGGCGACGGCCAGTCCGGCGAAGACGCTGGACCGGACCGCGTCGCCAGCCTCAGCCGGCAGCCCCGAGGTGGGGACGAGAGACTGGTACGTCGAGGCGAGCAGGGTCCCGAGCACCGCGGCGCCGATCGCGGGTCCGAGCTTGACGACCGCCTGCACCAGCGCCGTGCCAACGCCGCTACGCCGCTCGTCGAGCTCGACGATCGCCGCCGCGGCCGCCGTCGCCAGGCTGAGCCCAGCACCGGCACCAGCCGCCGCGGTCCAGACTGCCAACTGCCACTCCGGGGAGCTCACGGTGGTCGTGGCCGCGCCGAGCATCGCGGCGGCCAGGACACCGAGGCCGGCCGCAACCACGAACCGCGCACCAGCGAGGGCCACGACCCGGTCGGCGAGCACGGCCCCGACGACCATCCCGCCAATCAGGGGCAGCAGCCGCAGCCCGGCGCCCTGAGTGTCGACACCGACGACGGCCTGCCAGTACTGCGGCAGCAGGAACAACGCGCCGAATAGGCCGAACACGCCGACTGCCGCCAGGCCGACTCCTGCGCTGAACGAGGGCACGCGGAACAGCGACGGGTCCACCAGCGGGGTCCCCCCTCGGGCCACCAGCTGGCGCTCCCACCACACCAGGAGTGCCAGGAGCGCGCTGCCCAGGAGCATCGGGCCATATGCCGCGGGTGCGTTCCAACTGCCGCGTCCGCTCTGGATCACGCCGTACATCAGCGCGGTCAGGCCCAGGCTGGAGGTGACGACGCCGACGACGTCGAAGCCGGGCGGCTGAGGCGGGCGCGACTCCGGGACGAGTGCCAGGACGGCGAGCAGCCCGACCAGGGCCACCGGGACGTTGAGCAAGAACACCCAACCCCACCACAGGCGCGCGAGCATCCAGCCGCCCAGCAGCGGACCGATGGGCAGCGCGAGGAAATTGGCCGCCGCCCAGACGCCGATGGCGCGCGGACGTTCCTGCTCGTCGAAGGTCACGGTGATGACCGCGAGCGCCATCACGATCATCCCGGCACCCGCGGCCCCGAGGACGGCGCGCGCCACGACGAAGCCGGCAGGCCCGGTGGCCAGGGCGCAGCCCACCGACGCCAGGCCGAAGATCACCTGCGCGCACAGGAGGATCCGCTTGCGCCCGTACCGGTCCCCGAGCAGGCCGGAGGGCAGCATCGCGGCGGTGAGGGCCAGCGTGTACGCCGTCACGAACCACTGCAGCTGGCTCTCGTCGGCGCTCAGGCTCCCGGCCAGCGTGGGCAGGGCCAGGCTCAACACCGTGGCGTCCAGGCCGACCGCCAGGAGCCCGAGGCTGATCGCCGCCAAGATCCACCAGCGCGTCCTGGCGGCAGTGGATGGACCGTTCATGACGGTTACCTCCTTTTGACAGTCACTACCATCAAAGTATGACTGTCACTAGCCAACGGTCAACGGTCAGCGGCAACTGTCCCGCTCGGCAGCGATGAGTCCGAGACGCACCGTCGGTCGAAGGGGGTAGCGTCACCGGCCGGCGGGCGGCGCAACGAGGAGGGATCGGATGAGCGGCGTACGGGTGCTGGTCGGGACGCACAAGGGTGCGTTCGTCCTCACGGCGGACGGGACACGCAAGGACTGGACGATGAGCGGCCCCCACTTCGGAGGCTGGGACGTCTACCACGTCAAGGGCTCGCCGGCCGACCCCGACCGGCTCTACGCCTCGCAGTCGGGCGGCTGGTTCGGGCAGGTCATCCAGCGCTCAGACGACGGCGGCACCAGCTGGACGCCGGTGGGCAGTGAGTTCGCGTACGTCGGAGAGCCCGGCACCCACCAGTGGTACGACGGCACGCCGCGCCCGTTCGACTTCACCCGCGTCTGGCACCTCGAGCCGTCGCTCGACGACCCCGACACCGTGCTCGCCGGCATCGAGGACGCCGCGCTGTTCCGCACCACCGACGGCGGCACCTCCTGGCAGGAGCTGCCCGGGCTGCGCCAGCACGAGACCGCGCCGCAGTGGGCTCCGGGCGCCGGCGGCATGTGCCTGCACACGATCATCGTCGACCCGCGCGACCGGCAACGGATCTACACCGCGATCTCGGCCGCCGGCGCCTTCCGCAGCGACGACGCCGGCGCCACCTGGCGGCCGATCAACAAGGGGCTGCGGTCGGGGGAGATCCCCGACCAGGACTCCGAGGTCGGCCACTGCGTCCACCGGATCGCGATGCACCCCGACCGGCCCGACGTGCTCTACATGCAGAAGCACTGGGACGTCATGCGCAGCGACGACGCCGGCGAGTCGTGGCACGAGGTGAGCGGCGACCTGCCGAGCGACTTCGGCTTCCCGATCGAGGTGCACGCGCACGAGCCCGAGACGGTGTACGTCGTCCCGATCACCAGCGACTCGCTGCACTATCCGCCCGACGGGCGGCTGCGCGTCTACCGCAGCCGCACCGGCGGCGGCGAGTGGGAGCCGCTCACGGACGGGCTGCCGCAGAGCGACTGCTACGTCAACGTGCTGCGCGATGCGACGGCCGTCGACTCACTCGATGCGTGCGGCCTCTACGTCGGCACCACCGGCGGGCAGGTCTACTCCTCCGCCGACGCCGGCGATACCTGGGCACCGATCGTGCGCGATCTGCCCGCCGTGCTGTCGGTCGAGGTGCAGACGCTGCCGTGATCAGCGTCGTACTCCCTGCGCACCTGCGGGTGCTCGCCTCGGTCGAGGGCCCGGTGCAGGTGGACGTGGCTGGCCCCGCCACCGTGGGTTCCGTGCTCGACGCGCTGGAGGTGCAGCATCCCGTGCTGCGCGGGCGGATCCGGGACGGCGCGAGCGGGCAGCGGCGGGCCTTCGTGCGCTACTACGCCTGTGAAATGGACCTGTCCCATGAGCCGACCGACGCGCCACTGCCGGAGCCGGTGGCGGCTGGGCGGGAGCCGTTCCTCGTCATCGGGGCGATGGCGGGAGGGTAGCCGCCGCGCACGATCCGGCGATCTGTTGACGTGTCAGACCCTCAGGCGGCTACAGCGCGGTGAGAGGCTGACACGTCGCCGGTGCGGCGTCACGCGCGGGCTGACGGCCGCACGTGCCGGATGGAGGGGAACCGAGCGAAGTCGCGGTCGAGGGTGACGACATCGCAACCGTGCTCGAGGGCGATCGCGCCGATGACCGCGTCAGGCACGAGGTCACCGGAGGCGTCCCCCTCCTCGCACATCCGCTTGAGCAGCACGAGATGGCGCGGGCCGGGACTCGTCAGGAGGAAGCTCGGCTGTGCGCAGACGGCATCGATGAAAGTGAAGGCGTCGGCAACGGACGTCGGCACAGCGAAGATGCGTCGGCTTGTGCTCACCCTGAGGAAGGAGCCCCAGACGACGCTGGGGACGGTGAACGGCATCTCCTGGTCCAGCATGCGGTCGAACCACGCCCGCACCGCCGTGTGATCCGGGTGGTCTGCGCGGTGCGCAGCGAGGACCACGTTGACGTCGAGGAGGTCCATCCTCAGCGGCGATCGGCGACGTCGACTCCCTCGTCCAGCGCCTCGTGGAGGGCCGCGTTGGACGTGAGATCGACGCCTGGCCGCGGGCCGCTGCCGGCGCGGAACACCGGGACTCGCGGCCGCCCGGCATTGTGCGGAGCGGCCAACAGGTATGAACGGAGGGCGGACTCCACGACGCTGCCGAGAGTCTGACCGGTTGCGCTGGCCCGTCGCTTGGCGGCTAGGAGCAGCTCGTCCGAGACGGCGATCGTGGTGCGCATGATGTGCAGACTAGCGCATCACACGCATCACCTCCGCGGCCGCTCGGCGACGGTCGGCGCGTCGCCAAGGCGCCGGGGCGGACGGCAACGACATGCTCATGCCAAGGTGGGCCCGCCCCGGTGAACGTGATGTCTCAGCCGAGCCGGGCGAGGGTGGTGGGGTCCTCGCGGCCGTCGAAGTACTGGTCGAGCACGTCGCGGAAGGCCGGCTCGTCCGGCGCCGCGCGGGCGAAGAGCGTCATCGAGGAACGCAGTTTCATGGCGTCGAGCGGCCCGAAGACCTCCTTGGCGTCCGTCGTCGGCAGCTCGGCCAGGGCGTGGGCGCACTCGCGCAGCCGCCGCCCCAGGACCGGGTGGGCGAGGTAGGCCCGCGCCTCCCGGAGGTCGCCGATGGCGAAGCGCTGCGCCGTCGGGCTGCGGCCCAGCCCGGCGACCTGCGGGAAGACGAACCACATCCAGTGGGACCGTTTGCGGCCGTCGCGCAGCTCGCGCACGGCGGCGGCGTAGCTGCCGCCGTCGTCCTGGGCGGACACGAAGCGCTGGAGGCCGTACGGGTCCTCGGTCATCGCCGCACCTCAAGCGCACCCGGCGGGCCGGCGACGAGCTCGCCGACGACGGGGTGCCCGGGCAGCTCGCTGGCCACGAGCAGGCCTCCGGAGGTCTGCGCGTCGGCGAGCAGCAACAGGGTCGTGTCGTCGACGCCGTCGGCCGCGAGGTGTGGGCGTACCCAGTCGAGGTTGCGCCGCGACCCGCCCGGCACGTGGCCGGCCGCCGCGAGCTCCCGAGCGCCGGCGAGCAGCGGCACCGCGCCGGCGTGCACGACGGCCGCGCAGCCGGAGGCGCGGGCGAGCTTGTGCAGGTGCCCGAGCAGCCCGAACCCGGTGACGTCGGTGGTGCACACGGCGCCGGCCGCCAGCGCCGCCGCGGCGGCGTCGGCGTTGAGCGTCGTCATCACCTCGACGGCCTCGGGGAAGGCCTCGCCGGTCGCCTTGTGCCGGTTGTTGAGCACGCCCAGCCCGAGCGGCTTGGTCAGAGTGAGCGGGTCGCCCGCCCGGCCGGCGTCGTTGCGCAGCAGCCGCTCCGGGTCGGCGACGCCGGTGACCGCCATCCCGTACTTCGGTTCCGGGTCGTCAACGCTGTGCCCGCCGCCGACGTGGCAGCCGGCTGCGGTGGCGACGTCGACGCCGCCACGTAGCACCTCGCGAACGAGCTCGTACGGCAGCAGGTCGCGCGGCCACGAGAGCAGGTTGACCGCGACGACCGGGCGGCCGCCCTGCGCGTACACGTCGGACAGCGCGTTGGCCGCGGCGATGCGCCCCCAGTCGTACGGGTCGTCGACGACCGGGGTGAAGAAGTCGGCCGTGACGACGACCGCGGTGCCGCCGGGGAGGCGGACGACCGCGGCGTCGTCGCCGGTGTCGCTGCCCACGACCAGCTCACCAATGCCGTCGGCGGCGGCCCCGCCGAGCCCCCGCAACATGTCCTCCAGCTCTCCGGCCGGGATCTTGCACGCGCAGCCGCCGCCGTGGGCGTACTGCGTGAGGCGGCGCGACGCCGCCGGCGGGGCGGTCACGCCTCCCACCGTAGGGTGCGCACGGAGGCGTACGTCGTCTGGTGACGGCCCCGGTCTTCAAAACCGGTGAACGGCAGCCGCTGTCGTTGGCGGGTTCGATTCCCGTCCGCCTCCGCCGATCGCAGCGGCGCCAGAGTGGTGTAGCACCGACTCGGTGCGTGTTACACTCCGCCGGTGCCCACTACCCGTCCCCGCCACTTCATCACCGAGACGGAGGAGCTTGCTCACGCTCTCGATGAGGCCGCGCGGCGCTGGCCCGGCGTGAGCCGACCACAGTTGGTGGTGCGCCTGGCCCTCGAGGGCGACCACGCGGCCAGACAGGCGCAGGAGCAGCGCCGGCAACGGCGGCTCGAGGCGGTTCGCCGGTACAGCGGGATCCTCACCGGCACCTACGGCGCCGACTACCTGCGCAAGCTCCGCGAGGAATGGCCAGCGTGATCGTGCTGGACGCAAGCGTCCTCATTGCCTACCTGGAGAGCCGCGACGACCACCATGCGGCAGCGGAGAAGCTGCTGACCCACGCCGTGGGCGACGACCTCGCGGCCCACCCGGTGACGGTTGCTGAGGTGCTGGTGGCACCGGCTCGGGGCGGTCACCTCGACGTGGCGCTGGCGGCCCTTCGCGGCCTGGAGGTGAACGAGCTTGCGTTTCCTGCAGATGCGGCCGTCCGGCTGGCCCGGTTGCGCGCCGAGACGGGGCTGCGGATGCCCGATTGTTGCGTCCTTCTCGCTGCCGAGGCGGCAGGTGCGGAGATCGCGTCGTTCGATGCTCGACTCAGGGAGACAGCCGTCGCGCGGAACCTGCCTGTCCGCGAGCCGTGACGAGAGGTACGGGCGCTGCGATCACCGCTCGTCGGCAGCGCGTGCTCGACGAGGTCGCCGACGCCATCGTGGCGCTCCCGGCGGGCGCGGTGCGCCGGGTAGCGGTCGACGGGGTCGACGGCGCGGGCAAGACGGTGTTCGCCGACGAGCTGGGCGGGGTGTTGCGCCGGCGCCGCGTACCCGTCGTCCGCGCGTCGGTCGACGGCTTCCACGCGCCGCGGGAGGTGCGCTACCGGCGCGGTCGCGACTCGCCGGAGGGCTTCTACCGCGACTCGTACGACTACGCCGCGCTGCGCCGCGAGCTGCTGGACCCGCTCGCGCCCGGCGGCGACCGCCGTTTCCGCCGCGCCGTCCATGACGTCGCGACCGACCGGGCCGTCGCTGCGCCGCTCGAGCAGGCGCCCGCCGATGCCGTGCTCGTCCTCGACGGGATCTTCCTGCACCGGCTGGAGGTGCGCGGCTGCTGGGACCTGTCGGTGTGGCTGGCCGTCGAACTCGCCGAGTCGGTGCGCCGGTGCGCCGAGCGCGACGGCACGCCGCCAGACCCAGAGGCCGGGTCGAACCGCCGGTACGTCGAAGGGCAGCGGCGCTATGTCGCCGAGTCCTCGCCCGCGGCGCACGCCACCGTCGTCGTGGACAACACCGAATTCGCGGCCCCGCGCATCCTGCGCCGGGCCTTCCCCCTCTGACAGGTCGCCAGGCGGGGGGTCCCGTACGGTCGGAGCCGTGCCGCCGCGCCCGTCGTGCCGGTCGTGCCAGCTGTTGCGGGTCGTCGCGTTCAGCGGAGACGGTGGTGGGGACTGCGGTCCAGGACGGCAGTCCCCACCAGCGTGGGTCGTGCGGTGCTCAGTGGACGTCCACGTCGAGGAGTTCGCCAACCTCGGTCCCGTGGAAGGTCGCGACCACTACGCCATTCGGCGCGATGACCTCGATGACGTCAGTCGAGTGGAAGGAGGCCTGGCCCTTTGCGAGCTGAATCGTTCGTTGGACCCGTTGCGTGCCGACGTACTGTCCGGTTGGGTCGAAACGGAACCAGACAAAGGTCGATTTGAACTGTCGACCGTGTGTGTGGATCCAGGTCCCGTGGGCAAGACTGCGTGTGGCGGGATTGGGGGCAGAACTCGACACCAGGAGGCCTCCGCCGGGCAGGAACGTGTCGAGTGCGGTGAATGCCGCCGGCGCCCCGGGCGGCGCGTCGCTCAACTGGACCTTCGTAGCCCACGTTCCGGTGAGCGAGTGAGAGTGGCCGGGCCGCAGGCACGTCCGTCCTGGCTCAGCGTTGCTGGTGTTGGCCAGGGCCGCCGTCGTCGTCGCGGTGAACAGGGCCACGAGCAGTGTGACCAGGACGATCACGGTCTTCTTGAGGTTGCGCATGGGATTTCCTTTCCAGCTCACAGGAGCTCGTATTGGGTGTGTTGTTTCGTGCCGGCTCGGGGTGTGCGTCGTGCCCAGTGTGTGCGAACGCCGCCTGCACTTTGACGGGTCGTCGAGGTCTGCGGCTGGGGCCAAGCGCTCGCGTTCCGCTCTCGACTCTCGGACTTTGCATTGGCCACGCTACGCAGCGGCGTCTGGCGAGGAATCCGGCGTTACCCTATGTTTGGGGCCTGTCGTGGAGTCCTGGGCGGGGGCACCCGCGGCAGGCGGGGCGGGACGGGCCGGGGGGTAGAGGTCGTCGCGCTCGACCCGTCGGCGCCGTACGCCGCGGCGATCCGCCGGCTGCTGCCGCAGCCGACGATTGTGGTTGACCACCGGAATCTGGCGTGGCTGGCCAACCAGGCGGTCACCGAGGTGCGGCAGCGTGTCGCCCCGAACAGCTGGGGCGCCACCGCCTCATGGCGTGACCAAGATCATCGAGGGGGGGTCTCCATCCTCGAACGCGAAGAGCCTGGTTCGGTCGGCCTGTCCCCTTGGTCGGCGGCCATGTGCGAGCCCAGTTCTGCGCGGGAGTGGATACCGAGCTTCCGGTAGGCCTTCGCAAGATTGGCTTCCACGGTCTTCTGGCTGACGAAGGCCGCTTGCGCGACTTCGCGGTTGGTCATTCCGCGGGCGGCATACCGGGCGATCAGGAGCTCGGTAGGCGTGAGCCCGGAGGCTGCGTGACGCAGCCCGACGCGGGTCAGCTCTTGGCGTGCGCGCTCGGCGAACAGGGGAGCACCGAGCGTCTGGAACTGATCGAGCGCTTGGCGTAGGGAGGTCGCGGCTGCGCTCTTCTGCTTGGCCCGACGCTCGATCCGGCCCCTGACGAGCAGCGTCCAGCCACGTTCGAACGGGAGTGTTGTGGTGCTTTCGACATCCGTGCTTCGGAGCTCGGCCAGCGCTGTGACCAGGTCGCCGTCCGCTGCCGCGATCAATGCGCGCGCTCGCGGGAGGGTCACCGAGATCCAGGGTCGCGGGAGGCGTCGACCGCGCTGTTCGAGGCGCTCCAGGGTTGCGCGAGCCCGGTCGATCTCGCCGAGCGCGAGAAGCGCCTCGATGTGGAACGGCTCGCTGCGGTCGAAGAGCACATCGACGGCGCCAACCAGGTCGGCTAGCGCGCGCATCCGCACCAGTGCCGCGTCTGCGGCGCGGTGGTCGCTGGCGGCGAACTCGACGAACGCGAGGCTCGAGAGTGAGAGTGCGGCCCACCAACCCTGATCCATGCTCTCGTACTCCGCGATGAGCCTGCGCAACGTCGTGCGCGCGCGCTCGATCCGACCACGATGCGCGTCCACCAGCGCACGCTTCTCGAACACCATCGCGCGCGGGCCTCGGACTGCGAGTTCCTCCACAGCTGCGCAGCTCTCTTCCACGTGGCTCTCCGCCGAGTCCCAGTCGCCGGCGTGGAGCTCAGCCACGGCCAGATGGGAGAGGCGGTCGGCCACCCACACTTCCTCACCGCGCTCGCCGTACCAGCGCCCCTCCATCGCAAACCGCCGGCGGGCTGACTCGAATTCGTCTGTGCAGTGGAACCACAGCAATGGCATCGGATGCGGGGCATCGTTCTCGGCGAGCGACCGTACCTCCAGCGCCAACGCCCGGTCGAGCAGACCCCCGGGGGGCGCTTCCCCGCGTAGCGCACTCCCGAACAGACGATCGATGAGAACATGTGCCAGCGTTGCCGGTTCGCGGTCCTCACGGAGAAGTTTCATCGCGAGATCTGCGTGCTCGATCGCGGATCGCAGATCCCAGGAGAAGCACAGGCGCACGAGTTGCGCATGGATCCCCCCCCGGAGTGCCCGATCAAGGCCCGTCACCGACAGCGCCTCCTCAGCGTGGTGGATCGCCGTGCCGGCGGCACCGTTGAACCAGGCGATGTTGGCGAGGAGCGACAGGGCCTTCGTCCGCAGGTTTGGTGAGCGGGTGGTGTTGAGCGCACGCTCAGCGAGTGCACGTGCGGCGGCGAATTCGCCGAGAGCGTTCAGCGCGTCCGCTTGGCCCAGCGACCGTCTCGCGTGGTCGTCGCACGCATCGCCGGGGGTGAGACGCGATGCGGCCGCGAACAGATCGGCCGCCGTGTCCTGTGCGCCTCGCCACGCTGCATGCGTCGCAGCCGTCTCGAGCTCGGCCGACGCGCGGGCGTCTGGAATCTCGGTCCCCGATGCCAGATGGCGCGCGCGCTCCTCCGGTTCATCGACGACGTCGGCAAGACGCTGGTGCAGTGCCGTCCGCGTCCTTGCTGACGCCGAGCCGTAGATGGCGGAAGCGAGCAGCGGGTGTGTGAAGCGGATCCGCCCGTGTTCGGACACGATCACGTCTGCCTCTAGTGCCTCGGTCAACGCTGCCATGCCGCCGCTCGACTCCACCGCCCGGCCGATCGCGGTTGCCGTTGGCCGGGAGAGCGTGGCGGCCACGAGCAGTGCGTCCCGCGCTTGCTCCGAGAGTGCGTCGACGCGCGTAGCCACCAGGTGCTGCAGCGTCGACGGGACGGGCAGCGGGTCATGTGGCGCCCATGCGGGGGTCTGGGCCATCAGCGCACGCCCGATCTCGAGCGCGAAGAGGGGGTTGCCGCCGGATGCCGCCGAGAGCCGCGCCAGCATCGGGCGTGTGACCGAGGCGCCGATGCGGTCCTGAACCAAATGGTGTAGCGCGGGCGATGAGAGTGGCGCAAGGACGACCCGTTCGAGGAGATCCTTGGGGACAGCCTGGACGAACCGTGACGGCGTCTTGTCCCCGTCTTGACGGAGGGCCATGAGGAGGCCGATTCCTGCAGGCAGGCGTCGCGCAACGAACCCCAGCACCCGTTCAGAGGAGGGATCTATCCATTGGACGTCGTCGATCGCCACCACGATCGGCTGCTCAGCCGTCAGCTCGAGCAGGACCGTGACGAATGCCGTTGCAACCGCGCGTAACTCGATCGGCTGCTCGGGGTCGCTGCGCAGGAGGGCTGCGGCAAGTGCCCGACTCTGTGGTGGCGGCAGCGTTATCCGTACGTCGTCGAAGACTCCGCCGATCAGGTCGGTGATGACCGAGTAGGCAAGCCCTGCCTCGCTCTCGGCCGGTCGCGCCTGCAGGACGCGGTGGCCCCGGCCGCCGGCCGCCGCCACCGTCTCGAGCCAGACCGCGGTCTTCCCCATCCCAGGCTCGCCCTCGATCGCAAGTGCTGCCGCGCGGTGCGGGATCACGTCGAGGAATCGGTGTGCCGAGCGAAGGACATCTTCCCTGCCCACAAGCACATCCATGCGGCGATTCTCGGCTCTACGCCACCAAGCGTGGACGGCGGCTGCGTTTTCGTGGCGTGGGTGCAGTATGCCAGGTGACCACGGCCTGGCCGAGGGTGCTCTGCAGTGTCGCGCGCGGCTTCTGTGCCGCCGGGCGTAGCCAGCCCCCCTCCCGTACGGTCGGCTTGTGCAGGCCGGGGACCCGCGGCGACAGGTGCCGCGCACCGACGTGCTGCTGACCGATCCGCGACTGGTCTCGGCCCGTTACCGGCTCGGCGCGGACGTGGTGCGGGATGCCGTACGCACGGCGCAGCAGGCGGTCCGCTCCGGTCAGGCTGGCCCCGACGCCGCCGCCGACCTCGCGGTGGCCGCGTTGCCGGCCAGCGCCACGTCACTGCAACCGGTGCTCAACGCGACCGGTGTGCTCGTGCACACCAACCTGGGTCGGGCGCCGCTGTCGCCCGCAGCCCGAGAGGCGTTGCTCGCCGCGGCGGGCACGACCGATGTGGAGCTCGACCTCGCCACCGGCCGCCGGGGCCGCCGCGGGGCGGGCGCGCTGGGCGCGCTGGCCGCCGCGGTGCCGGCAGCCCGCGGCGTACACGTCGTCAACAACAACGCCGCTGCGCTCGTGCTCGCCGTGACGGCCCTCGCGCAGGGCCGGGAGGTGCTCGTCAGCCGCGGGGAGCTCGTCGAGATCGGGGACGGCTTCCGGCTGCCGGACCTGCTGTCCAGCACCGGCGCTCGGCTGCGCGAGGTCGGCACGACCAACCGCACGACCCTGCGCGACTACGCCGACGCGGGCGGCCCCGACACGGCGCTGGTGATCAAGGTGCACCCGTCGAACTTCGTCGTGCGCGGCTTCACCGCCGACGTGCCGGTGGCAGAGCTGGCGACGCTCGGCCTACCGGTGCTGCACGACATCGGCTCCGGCCTCCTCCAAGCGCACCCGCGGCTGCCGGGGGAGCCCGACGCGGCCAGCAGTCTGCGCGACGGCGCGGCCCTGGTCACGGCCAGCGCGGACAAGTTGCTCGGCGGCCCGCAGGCCGGCCTGCTGCTCGGTGACGAGGACCTCGTACGCCGCTGCCGCCGCCACCCGCTGGCCCGCGCCCTGCGGGTGGACAAGCTCACCCTCGCGGCGCTGGAGGCCACGTTGCGCGGGCCAGCCACTCCGGTCCGGCGCGCGCTCGACGCCGATCCCGCCGACCTGGCGGCGCGCGCCGTCCTGCTCGCCGAACGCTTGCGGGAAGCGGGCATCGAGGCCATGGCCGTGCCGACCCAGTCAGTCGTCGGCGGCGGCGGGGCGCCCGGGGTCGAGCTGGCGAGCAGCGCGGTCGCCGTGCCGGCGGCGCTGGCCGAGCCGCTACGCCGCGGCGCCGACGCCGTGCTGGGCCGGGTCGAGCACGACCGCCTGCTGCTCGACGTACGTACCGTCGACCCCAACGACGACGACCGTCTCGCGGCGGCGGTCCAGCGGGCGGCGACCTCGGGGTGAGCCGGCTGGTCCTCGCCACCGCGGGCCACGTCGACCATGGCAAGTCGACGCTGCTGCGGGCGCTGACGGGCATGGAGCCGGACCGCTGGCTGGAGGAGCGCCGGCGGGGGATGACGCTCGACCTCGGTTTCGTGTGGTGCGACCTGCCGGACGGCCACGAGCTGACGGCGGTCGACGTGCCCGGCCACGAGCGCTTCGTGCCGACGATGCTCGCGGGCGTCGGTCCGGTGCCGGCGGTGCTGCTCGTCGTGGCCGCCGACGAGGGCTGGATGCCACAGACCGCCGAACACGTCGCGGCGGCGCTGGCGTTCGGCGTCGAGCACGGCGTCGTCGCCGTGACGCGCTGCGACCTCGCCGACCCGGCGGCCGTCATCGCCGAGGTGGGCGCGCTGCTGGCCGGCACGCCGTTGGCTGCGCTGCCGCGGGTCGCCGTGAGCGGGCGCACGGGGCAAGGGGTCGACGCGCTGCGCCAGGCGCTGGCCGGACTGGCCGGGGCGCTGCCGGCGCCCGACCCCGATGCGCCGGTGCGGCTCTGGGTCGACCGGTCCTTCACGATCCGCGGCGCGGGCACCGTCGTCACCGGGACGCTGTCCGCCGGGACGGTGCGCGTCGGTGACGTGCTGCAGGTCGACGGCGAGCGCGTCCGGGTGCGGAGCGTGCAGTCGCAGGACACCCCCCGCGAGGCGGTCACCGGCCCGGCCCGGGTCGCGCTCAACCTGCGCGACGTCGACCCCGCCGCGGTGCCGCGCGGCAGCGCGCTCACGACGCCGGGCGCCTGGCTGTCCAGCTCGCTGCTCGACGTCGCCGTGCCCGGTGGCGGTGCCGGCGCGCTTCCGCGGCGTCCGCTGCTGCACGCCGGTTCTACCGCGGTGAGCGCCGGCGTACGCCGGCTCGCCGACGACGTCGTCCGGCTGCGCCTGGACGCGGCGCTGCCGCTACGGGTCGGCGACCGGGTCCTCCTGCGCGACCCCGGCTCGCGGGCGGTGGTCGGCGCGACGGTGCTCGACCCGCTGCCGCCGCCACTGGCGCGCCGCGGCGCCGCGCGCGCTCGCGCCGGGGTCCTGCGCTCCGGGCGCGGCGCCGACGTGGTGACGCGAGGCGTGGCCCGGCTCGCCGACCTGGCCGCCATCGGCCGGCCCGCCCCGCCCGGGGCGCCGTCGCTGCGCGGGTGGGTGCTCGACCCCGGTGCCGTCGACCGGCTCGCCGGCGGACTCGCCGAGGCGGTCGCCGAGCACCGCAGGCGCCGGCCGCTGGATCCGGGACCTACCCAGTCAGACGTTGCGCGGCGGTTGGGCCTGCCCGACCCGATACTGCTGCGGCTGCTGGTCCGGCCTCCGCTAGGGCTGCGCGACGGCCGGGTCGTGGACGCCGATACGGCACCCACGGTCCCGCCGGAGCTGGCCGAGCCACTCCGGAGGCTGGCCGAACATCTCGAGGGTTCGCCGTTTGCCGCTCCCGACGCCGGCGCGCTGCGGGAGCTGGGGCTGACCCCGCCGCGGGTCGCTGCGGCGGCGCGGCTCGGCCTGGTCTGCGTACCCGCGGACGGTGTGGTGCTCGGTCCCGACGCCGCCGCGCGAGCGGTCGAGGTGCTCGCGGCGGTGCCGGTCGGGTTCACGGTGAGCGAGGCGGCCCGGGCCCTCCAGACGTCGCGCCGGGTCGCCGTACCCCTGCTCGAGCTTCTCGATCGGCTCGGCGCCACCCGCCGCGACGTCGCCGGCCGCCGCGTCCTCGTACCCGGCGCCCCCGACCCCCCCTCCGCGAGTTGATCATGGAGAAGACCACCGTTTCAGCGGCTGGGAACGTGGTCTTCTCCTTGATCAACAGGGCCGGGGGTGGCCTGGACACCACCCCACAAGTCCGTCCAGCGGACGCCGACGTCGCGGAGCAGCCGGCGCAGCAGCGGGAGCGAGAGGCCGACGACGTTGTGATGGTCGCCGACCACCGCCTCCACGAACGCCCCCCCGAGCCCGTCGACGGTGAAGGCGCCCGCGACGTGCAGCGGCTCCCCGCTGGCGACGTACGCGTCGATCTCCGCGTCGTCGAGATCGGCGAAGCGGACGAGGGTCGACCCGACCTCGCCGCAGCCCGGTCCCCGCTCCGTACCACAGCCCACCGACACCAGCCAGTGACCGGTGTGCAGCACGCCGCGCCGTCCCCGCATGGCCCGCCACCGCTGCACCGCCTCGGCGGGCGACGCCGGCTTGCCGTACGCCTGCCCCTCCAGCTCGAGCACCGAGTCGCAGCCGAGCACGAGCGCCGGAGGATCCACTCGCGCTGCCACGGCCGCCGCCTTCCGCCGGGCCAGCTCGAGCGCTGTCGCTGCCGGCGTGCCGGCGTCGACGCCGTTCTCGTCGACGCCGCTGACGACGACCTCGGGCTCGACGCCGGCCCGCCGCAGCGTCTCCAGCCGGGCCGGACTGGCCGAGGCGAGCACCAGGCGTGGGATCGCGTGGATCACGACCAACGAACCTAGCCTCGCCCCGGACGGCAGGAGCACGATCGAGTCCGGTCGGCATCCGGGATCGCTCGCACAGGAGGCGCCGTGCACGCACTCGAGGTCTACCAACGGTCGGTGGAGCACTGGCAGTGGACGGTGCAGCGCGTGCCGGACGAGGCGTTCGGACTGCCCACTCCGTGCTCGGACTGGGACGTCCGTGCGCTGATCGCCCATGTCGTCGGCGAGGACTGCTGGACGGCGCCGCTGCTCGAGGGCCGCACGATCGCCGAGGTGGGGGACCCGCTCGACGCCGACCTGCTCGAGCGGTCGCCGCGCGGCGCTGCGCTGCGGGCCGCCCTGGCCGCGCGGCACGCGTTCGCCGAGCCGGCAGCCGGATCCGTGACGGTCCACCTGTCCTATGGCGACGACTCCGCCGAGGAGTACGCCTGGCAGCTCGCGGCCGACCACCTCGTCCACTCGTGGGACCTGGCGGTGGCCAGCGACCAGGACCCGCACCTGCCGCCGGGGCTGGTCGACGCGGTGGGGCAGTGGTACGCCGGGCGGGCCGGGGCATACCGTTCGGCCGGGCTGGTGGCCGACCCGGTCGAGCCGCCGCCGAACGCGACACCGCAGGCGCTCCTGCTGGGCGCGTTCGGCCGTGACCCCGGGTGGTCACCGGCGCTGGCGGTCGCCGAGCGCTTCGGAGCGGCGTTCGGGCGCGGCGTCGTCGACGAGGTGATGGCGCTGATGACCGATGACTGCGTCTTCGAGTCCACCGAGCCCGCGCCCGACGGTCGGCGGCTCGAGGGCGCCGAGGCCGTGCGCAAGGAGTGGACGGCGCTCTTCGACGGCACCCGCGGGGCGGAGTGGACGCCGGAGGAGTCCTTCGCCGCTGCCGACCGGGCGGTCGTGCGGTGGCGCTTCGCCTGGCGTGAGGTGGACGGCTCCCCCGGCCACGTGCGCGGCGTCGACGTCCTGCGCGTACGCGACGGAAAGGTCGCGGAGAAGCTGTCGTACGTGAAGGGGTGAGGCGGTGGTGTCAGGACGCCACCCAGGGACGGTCACGCCCCGCAACAGGGCCGGTCAGCCGCGCGCGCTGCCCCGCCACGTACCGGGTCCGGGCAATGGCGCTGCCCCGACGCGCCGCCAGTGGGCGGACCACCCGGCGCCGGGCACCGGCTCCGCGTCGCCCCGTCCGCGGGCGGCGCGGGCCGCCAGCACCGCCACCAGCGCGGCGACCTCGGCCGCGTCGGGTGAGCCGCGGACGACGCGGAGCAGCGGAGCGGCGGCCAGTGCCGGGTCGGCGTCGTGGTCAGCCACGCTGGGCCGCCATGGCGGTGTAGAGCGCGTCGGTGACCTGCTCGCGCATCCGGACGAACTCCGGCCTGGTGCGCACCTCGCGCCCGGGCAGGCCGGCCAGCTCGGGCAGCCGGACGTCGACGGTGTCGACGATGCGTCCCGGACGAGGGCTCATGACGACGACCTTCGTGCCGAGGTAGACGGCCTCCTCGACCGAGTGCGTGACGAACAGGATGGTCCGTCCGGTGCTGCGCCAGATGTCGAGCAGCTCCTCCTGCAGGTTGTCGCGGGTGAGCGCGTCGAGCGCCCCGAACGGCTCGTCCATGAGCACGACCGACGGGTCGTTGACCAGCACGCGGGCGATCGCGGCCCGCTGCTGCATGCCGCCGGACAACTCGTACGGCGGCCGTCCCGCAAAGTCGGTCAGCCCGACGGTGGCGAGCATCGCGTCGACGGTCGGCGCCCACTCGCGCCGCGGCACCCGTCGCATCCGGGGGCCGTAGGAGACGTTGGCGCGCACGTCGAGCCAGGGGAACAGGCTCGCCTGCTGGAACACGACCCCCCGTGACGGGTCCGGTCCGGCCACCGGCCGCCCGTCGACCTCGACGGTGCCCTCCGTCGGGTGGACGAAGCCGGCCAGCGCCTGCAGCAGCGTCGACTTGCCACAGCCCGACGCGCCGATGACGCAGACGAACCCGCCCGCCTCGATGTCGAGGTCGATGCGCTCGAGGGCGAGCGTCGTGCGGCCTGACGTCGTGTAGGCGTGCCGGACGCCGCGGAAGACCACCGAGTGGCCGGTGCCGCGCAGCGCGAGCGGTGCCTCGGTCACGAACCCGTCGGCAGGTAGCTGCCGTCCACCCCGTCGGCGATGGTCTGGTCGGCCGGCTGCTGGTCGATCGCCTTCTGGTCGACGAGGTACTTCGCCGTCTTCTTCATGACGTCGACGAACGCGCCGTCGGTCTTGCCGTCGCCGAGGTAGTCGGCGCTCGCCTGCTCCTTCGCGTCGAGCCAGACGAGCTCCTTCATCTGCGAGGCGGCGTCGGCCGGGCTGAGGGAGTACTCGGCGGCGACGGCCGCGGCGGCCGCCTTGGGGTCGCTGCGGTAGAGCTCGACCGCCCGGTTCTCGGCCTTGAGCCAGGCCTTCACGGCGTCGGGGTACTTGTCGGCGAACTCGGTCGAGACGATGCCGAGGTCGGCGGTGAGCGCACCCTTCTTGGCCATGTCGCCGCTGGTGATGATCACGTTGCCGTCCTTGCGCATCTCGGCCAGCACCGGCACCCAGACGTACGCCGCATCGATGTTCCCGCTCTGCCACGCCGCCAGGGCGTCCTGCGGCTGCATGTCGAGGATCTTGACGTCGGAGGCCTTGACACCGGCGTCGGCGAGCGCGGCGAGCAGGCTGTAGTGCGTCGTCGACCCGAACGGCGTCCCGACCGTCCTGCCCTTGAGGTCGGCGGCCGTCTTGATGCCAGAGTCCTTCTTGGCGACGAGCGCCTCGTTCTCACCGAGCACGTCGTAGATCCAGACGACCTTGTAGGGCAGCCCGGTGGCGATGCCGTTGGTGGCCGGGCTCGATCCGATGAGGCCGGCGTCGATCGCCTGCGCCGACATCGCCTGGTTGACCTCGGCGCCCGAGTTGAACGACTTCCACTCGATCTTGGTGTTCGGCAGTGCCTGCTCGAGCCACTTCTTCTGCTTCACGATGGGCGCACCGTTGGGGATCGTCTGGAAGGCGATCCGCATCGTCTCCGGCGCGCCGCTCCCGGACGAGGACCCGGCCGAGCCGCTGTCGCTGTTGCTGCCGCACGCGGCGAGGCCGAGCGCGGTGACGAGGGCGACGGCGACGCCGGCGAGTCGGCGGGGTAGCGGGTTCATGCGTTCCTCCGGGTTGGCAGGGGTCAGGACAGGATCGGTACGGGTGAGGACCTGCGGGCAGCAGTCATGCGCGCCCTTGCCAGGGCACACGGTGTCACGCACGCCCTTGCCAGGGCACGAAGTGGCGGTGCAGCCCACGCACCAGGGCGTCCAGCGCGATGCCGGTGAAGCCCATGACGAGCATCCCCACCCAGACGACGTCGGTCTGCAGGAACTTGTAGGCCGTCAGCGTCATCCAGCCGATCCCGCTGTCGGCGGCCACGATCTCGGCGGCGACGACAGTCGTGTACGTGAAGCCGATCGCCACCCGCGCCCCGGTGAACAGGTCGGGGAGCACCGAGGGCAGTACGGCGCTGCGCAGGTAGCCCGACCCGCGCGCGCCCAGCATCCGGGCGGCCTCCAACCTCGTCTCCGGGATCCGGCGGACACCCTGGGCGACGGCGATGAAGATCGGCGGGAAGGCCGCGAGCAGGAGCAGCGTCACCTTGCTCGTCTCGCCGATGCCGAGCCAGATGATGAGCAGGAACAGGTAGGCCAGCGGCGGCAGCACCCGCAGGAAGTTGATCACCGGGTCGAGCAGCGCCTCGAACTTCGGGCTGACGCCGGCGAGCAGCCCGAGCGGCACGGCGAGCACGAGGGCGATGGAGAACGCCACCAACACGCGGGTCAGGCTGATCAGAAGGTGCTGGAGGAGGCTGTGGCCGCGGAAGCCCTCGGTCTGGACGCGCACGAGAGCGTCCCAGACTCCCAACGGCTTGGGCAGCGCGACCGGGCGGACCCAGCCCATCCGGGCCGTGACGATCCAGGCGAGCAGCAGCACGAGCACGGTGGTGGCCCCGAGCAGCGTCCGCTGCCGCCGCGCCGCACGCGCCTCGGCCCGCTCGGCTGCCACCGCAGTCGCGGTGGCAGCCGCGGCTGTGGAATCGGGCACCACGGCCCCGGCCACGGGAGGTGGGGGTGTGCTGGTCACGGGTCTCCTCACCAAGCGCGCGGGCGCGTCGCCAGGCCCTGCCGCCGGCAAGGCTACCGAACCCCTGCGGCGGCTCCGCCGGTCAGAGTGGGATGTTGCCGTGCTTCTTCGGCGGCAGCGCCCCTCGCTTGCTGCGCAGGGCACGCAGGGAGCGCACGACGGCCACCCGGGTCTGCGACGGGGGGATCACCGAGTCGACGTAGCCGCGCTCGGCGGCGGCGTACGGGTTGGCCAGCGTGTCCTCGTAGTCCTCGACGAAGCGCCGGCGCACCTCCTCGACGTCGTCGCCGCGGGCCGCGGCCTCCTTCAGCTCGCTGCGGTAGAGGATGTTGACGGCTCCCTGCGCCCCCATGACCGCGATCTGCGCGGTCGGCCAGGCGAGGTTGACGTCGGCGCCCAGGTGCTTGGATCCCATGACGTCGTAGGCGCCGCCGTAGGCCTTGCGGGTGATGACCGTGACCATCGGCACGGTCGCCTCGGAATAGGCGTAGATCAGCTTGGCGCCGCGCCGGATGATGCCGCTCCACTCCTGGTCGGTCCCGGGCAGGAAGCCGGGGACGTCGACGAAGGTGAGCACGGGGATGTTGAAGGCGTCGCAGGTACGCACGAAGCGGGCGGCCTTCTCCGAGGCGTCGATGTCGAGCGTGCCGGCCAGCTGCATCGGCTGGTTGGCCACCACCCCGACGCTGTGGCCCTCCACGCGCCCGAAGCCGACGACGATGTTCGGCGCGAACAGCGCCTGGACCTCGAGGAAGTCGCCGTCGTCGAGCACGCGGGTGATGACCTCGTGCATGTCATAGGGCTGGTTGGGCGAGTCGGGTACGAAGGTGTCGAGGAACGTGTCGTCGTCGGTGACTTCCGCGACGGTGTCCGCGGCGTAGACGGGTGGATCGTCGAGGTTGTTCTGCGGCAGGTAGGACAGCAGCGCGCGGACGTACTCCAGCGCGTCCGTCTCATCGGCACCCATGTAGTGGGCGTTGCCCGATCGGGTGTTGTGCGTGCGCGCGCCGCCGAGGTCTTCCATCGAGACGTCCTCGCCGGTCACGGTCTTGATGACATCGGGGCCGGTGATGAACATGTTGGACGTGCCGTCGACCATGACGGTGAAGTCGGTGATGGCGGGGGAGTAGACGTGCCCGCCGGCGCAGGAACCCATGATGAGCGAGATCTGCGGTACGACTCCCGAGGCGTGCACGTTGCGGCGGAAGATCTCGCCGTAGAGCCCCAGCGAGACGACGCCCTCCTGGATGCGGGCCCCGGCGCCCTCGTTGATGCCGACGACCGGGCACCCGGTCTTGATGGCGAGGTCCATCACCTTGCAGATCTTCTCGCCGTAGACCTCGCCGAGGCTGCCGCCGAAGACCGTGAAGTCCTGGGCGAACACGCAGACCTGGCGGCCCTCGACGGTGCCCCAGCCGGTCACCACCCCGTCGCCGTAGGGACGGGTGGCAGCCAGCCCGAAGGCTGTGGAGCGGTGGCGGGCGAGCTCGTCGAGCTCGACGAACGAGCCCGGGTCCAGCAGCGCGGCGATCCGCTCGCGCGCGGTCCCCTTGCCACGGGCGTGCTGACGCTCCACGGCGCGGGCGGAGCCGGCGTGCACCGCCTCGTCGAAGCGGCGCTGCAGGTCGGCCAGCCGGCCGGCGGTGCTTCGCCGGTCCGGCGCGCTGGGCTCGTCGGGGACGGCGCTGGCCATGGTCGCGAGCCTAGTGCGGGCGGGCCCTGGCTCAGCCGACCGGAAGGGTGTGCTCGCGGGACTGCGCCCCGGCGGCGGTCACGACCAGCACCGTGACACCCGTCGTGCGGCCGTCGATAGCGTGCGGCGGCATGACCTACGATTCCGGCGACCTGCTCGCCCGGGTGCTGCCGGAGCACGGCGGGCCGCTGCCGCACCGGGCGGTCGCCCCGAGCAATCCCGACGCCGATCGATGAGCCCGCCCGGGGACGTCGCCGCGCTCGACGCCGCCGCCCTTCGGGCGGCGCTGCCGGCGGCGGGGCGCCGGTGGGCTGCCGTGGAGGTCGTCGCGAAGACCGGGTCCACGAACGCCGACCTGGCCGCCGCCGCCCGGGCCGGACAGGCGCAGCCCGGCCAGGTGCTGGTCGCCGAGCTGCAGACCGCCGGCCGGGGCCGGCTCGGCCGGGGATGGGCCTCGCCGCCGCGCGCGGGACTCACCGTCTCGGTCGTCGTCGCCCCGGCCGGTGTTCCCGCCGATCGCTGGACGTGGCTGCCGCTGCTGACCGGGCTGGCGGTGGTGGAGGCGGTCGAGGGACTCACCGAAGCCTCCGTACGTCCCCTGCTGAAGTGGCCCAACGACGTGCTCGTCGGCGACCGCAAGCTGGCCGGCATCCTCGTCGAGCGGGTCGGCGGCCTGGCCGTGCTCGGCTGCGGCCTCAACGTGTCGGCGTCGGCGGCCGACCTGCCGCCGGCCGCCACCTCGCTGCTCTTCGAGGGGGCGCGCGTCGACCGCTCCCAGCTGCTGCTGCGCGTACTCGCGGCGCTCGACGGGCGGCTGTCGTCCTGGGAGTCCGGCGGGGACGCGGCGCAGGACGCGCTGCGGGCGGCCTACCGCGGGCGCTGCGCCACTCTGGGGCGGCGAGTGCGCGTGGCCCTCCCGGATGGGGGGCAGGTCGGCGGGACGGCCACCGACGTCGACGGGCAAGGCCGGCTCGTCGTGGTCGAGGGGACCGGCCGGCGGCTCGCGCTCGGTGCGGGGGATGTCGTGCACGTGCGGTGAGTGCACCAGGATGGCGCCCGCGGGACGGCGCCGTGGCATCCGAGCACCTGGAGGAGGCGAGCGTGACCGTCGAGCGCCCGACCCCCGGCGAGCTCGAGCGGCGGCTCTTGGGCGACGTCCCCCGCTGGACCCGCGAGGAGGCCTCGGCCGCGGCGGGCATCAGCGTCGATTCGGCGCGCCGGCTCTGGCGTGCCCTCGGCTTCGCCGACGTGGGCGGCGCGGCCGCGTTCACCGACGCCGACGTCGATGCCCTCACGCGGCTGCGCGGGCTCGTCGACGACGGGACGCTCGACGAGGCGAGCGCACTGCAGCTCGTCCGGGCGGTCGGCTCCACGATGGCGCGGCTCGCCGAGTGGGAGACCGAGACCGTGGCCGAGCTCGTCGAGCGCCGCGTCGGGGTGGGGGAGGGCACGAGCCGGCTGGCGACCGCGTACGGCATCGCCGAGCGGGTCGTGCCGCAGTTCCGTGAGCTGCAGGCCTACGCCTGGCAGCGGCATCTGGCGGCCGCAGCCCTGTGCATGGAGCGCCTCGGCTCGGCCGAGGTCGGGCTGCTGGCCGCGCCGCTCACGGTCGGTTTCGCCGACCTGGTCGGATTCACGCGGCTGTCCCGTCGGCTCAAGGGCACCGCGCTGGCCGACCTGGTCGAGCGGTTCGAGGCCCGGGCGGGTGACCGGGTGGCGGCGCACCAGGCGCGGGTGGTCAAGACGCTGGGCGACTCGGTGTTGTTCGTTGCCGTCACGTCGCGGCAGGGCGTCGACGTGGCACTCGGTCTGATCGCGGACGTCTCGGCCGAACCGGGCATGCCGGACCTGCGGGTCGGTGTCGCGACCGGCACCGTGCTGACCCGTCTGGGCGACGTCTACGGCGAGGTGGTCAACCGGGCCAGCCGGCTCACCAGCGTCGCCAAGCGCAACCGGGTCGTGGTCGACGAGGCGACGGCCGCGGCGCTGGCCGGCGACCCGGAGCTCATGCTGCGGCCGCTGCGGCCGCGCAGCGTCCGCGGGCTGGGGCTGACCTCCTCCTGTGCCGTCGCGCACGCCGATCGCCGGCCACCGGCGCCGGCTCCGGCGCCGGCCGGCGCGGTGCCGGTGGTCGACTAGGGTCGCCGGCGTGGCGGACCAGCCGAGCGCGCAGACCAGCCAGCTGGTGACCGAGCGCCGGTACGCCGGGGTGCGGATCGGGCCGGTCGAGGGCGCGCCGTACGTCGCCGAACTCGTGCTCGACCGGCCGCAGGCCCTCAACGCCGTGTCCACCCAGCAGGCCCGCGACCTCGGCGACGCCACTGCGGCCCTGGCCGGTGATCCGGCCGTGCGCGCGGTCGTGCTGAGCTCCAGCCAGGCACGCGCGTTCTGCGTGGGCGCCGACCTCAAGGAGCGCAACGACTTCACCGACGACGAGTTGCGCCGGCAACGGCCGCTGGCCCGGGCGGCGTACGGCGGAGTCCTCGCCCTCCCGGTGCCGGTCGTGGCGGCGGTGGCCGGCTACGCGCTCGGCGGCGGCCTCGAACTCGCGCTCGCTGCCGACCTCGTGGTCGTCGACGAGACAGCCGTGCTCGGACTGCCCGAGGTCTCCGTCGGTGTGATCCCCGGCGGGGGCGGCACTCAGCTGCTGACCCGGCGGGTCGGTTGGTCGCGGGCGGCCGACCTCGTCTTCACTGCCCGGCGCATCGATGCCGCGGAGGCCCACCGGCTCGGCGTCGCCGACCGCCTGGTGCCGGCGGGCCAAGCCCGGGCGGCTGCGGTGGAGATCGCGACGGCAGTTGCCCGGCACTCGCCGGTGGGGGTGCGCAACGCCAAGCGGGCGATGCGGCTCGGGCTCGGCACAGACCTCGCGGCCGGGCTGGAGATAGAGGACGCGCTGTGGCGGGCGACCGCCTTCAGCGGCGACCGGCGCGAGGGCGTGGCAGCGTTCGCGGAGGGGCGGCCTGCTCGCTGGCCGGGGGAGTGACCGGCTCGCCGTCCGCCGACGGCTCGGGCGCGACCTCCTCCACGAGGTGCAGCTCAGGGAACACCCAGCGACGATAGGACCAGAAGCGGAACAGCGCCGCCAGTCCGAGGCCGACGATGTTGGCAGAGATGTTGTCGGCCAACGGCGAGCGCAGATCGAGCACGTAGTGCGAGAGTGCCAGGCAGCCCACGGAGATGGCGAGTCCCACGGCGTTGAGGACGAAGAACAGCGCGTACTCGCGGGCGTAGCCGGTACGTCGCCGGTGCCGAAACGTCCAGAACCGGTTGCCGGCGTAGGTGACGAGGGTCGCCACGACGGTGGAGACGACCTTGGCGCTGATCGGCCGGTCGTACAACGGTCCCTCGCCGCCGACGTAGCGCAGCACGTTGAACAGGCCGACGTCGACGACGTAGCCGAGGCCGCCCACCGCAAGGAACTTCATGCCCTCCCGGACCAGGTGATGCATGCGGTAGTAGGCCGCGAAGGGGCCGCGGCGGGAACGGTCGGGCACCGGGCAAGCCTACGGTCGACAGCGGCCGGGCGCCGACGACCTCACTAGGCTCGCCGCCGTGACCGCAGCACCCGCGATCTCGCCGACCGGTTCCCGAGTCGGCGGCTTTCCCGTCGTGGGCATGGTCGGCGGCGGGCAGCTGGCCCGGATGACGGCGCCGGCGGCGGCCGCGCTCGGCGTCGGTCTGCGGGTGCTGTCCGACAGCGCGCACGCCTCGGCGGCTCGCGTCGTCGCCGACCTGGTCGTGGGCGACGAGCGTGGGCTGGCCGACGTACGGCGCTTCGCCGCCGGCTGCGACGTCGTCACGTTCGACCACGAGCACGTGCCCGGCGAGATCCTGCAAGCGCTCGAGGCCGACGGTCACGTGCTGCGGCCGGGGGCGGGCGCGCTTGCGTACGCCCAGGACAAGCTGGCGATGCGGCGCCGGCTGAGCGCCGCCGGGCTGCCCTGCCCCGCCTGGCGGGCGCCGGCCTCGGCCGCCGACCTCCCCGATTCGGGGACGGCGCTGGGCTGGCCGCTGGTGCTCAAGACCTCGCGCGGGGGTTACGACGGGCGCGGGGTGTGGACGGTCACCGCAGCGGACGACCCGGCCGGCGGGCAGCCGTTCCGGGCCGGCGTACCCGTCCTCGCCGAGGAGCGGGTCGACTTCGCCCGCGAGCTGTCCGCGGTGGTGGCCCGCTCGCCACACGGCCAGGCGGTGGCGTACCCGGTCGTCGAGTCGGTGCAACGCGACGGCATCTGCGTCGAGGTGGTCGCGCCGGCGCCCGGCCTGTCCGACGCTCTCGCCGAGTCCGCGCAGCGGCTCGCTCTGCAGGTGGCGGCCGAGCTGGACGTCGTCGGGCTGCTGGCCGTCGAGCTGTTCGAGACCACCGGTGGCGGGCTGCTCGTCAACGAGCTGGCGATGCGCCCGCACAACAGCGGGCACTGGAGCATCGACGGCGCGGTCACGTCGCAGTTCGAGAACCACCTGCGGGCGGTGCTCGACCTGCCGCTGGGTTCGCCACGCTCGCGCGCCACGTGGACCGTGATGGCGAACGTGCTCGGCATTGACCTCGCCGAGACCTACCCCGCCTACCGCCATGTCCTCGCCCGGGATCCTGCGCTGAAGCTGCAGTGGTACGGCAAGGCGGTGCACCCGGGGCGGAAGCTGGGGCACGTGACGGCGTACGGCGCCGACCTCGACGACGTCCGCGCCCGGGTGCGGAACGCCGCGGCCTACCTCGCTGGAGCCATCGATGAGTGAGCCGCACATGAGTACCGCGATTGTCGGCGTGGTCATGGGCTCGGACTCCGACTGGCCGGTGATGGCGGCCGCCTCGGCGGTGCTGGCGGACTTCGACGTCCCGCACGAGGTCGAGGTGGTGTCTGCGCACCGGATGCCGAAGGCGATGCTGGCGTACGGCTCGGGGGCGGCCGGGCGCGGGCTGCGGGTGCTGATCGCCGGTGCCGGCGGAGCGGCCCACCTGCCCGGCATGCTGGCGTCGGTGACCCCCCTGCCGGTGATCGGCGTGCCGGTGCCGGCGGCCCACCTCGATGGGCTCGACTCTCTGCTGTCGATCGTGCAGATGCCGGGCGGGGTCCCCGTGGCGACCGTCTCGATCGGCGGGGCCCGCAACGCCGGGCTGCTCGCCGTGCGGGTGCTGGCGACGTCCGATGCGCGGCTGCGGGCACGGATGGACGCGTTCCAGGCGGACCTGGAGGTCCAAGCACGGGCGAAGGGGGACGCCCTGCGCGCGGCCCGCTCGGGGGAGGATCAGGGGCGGCCCAGGCCGCGGTAGGTCCAGCCGGCGGCCCGCCAGGCGTCCACGTCGAGACAGTTGCGGCCGTCGACGACGTTGCGGCGCGAGACGACCTCGGCGAGCACGGCGGGATCGAGCTCGCGAAACTCCGGCCACTCGGTGAGGTGCAGCACCACGTCGGCGCGGTGGCAGGCCTCGACGACGGAATCTGCGTAGTCGAGGGTCGGGAACAGCTTGACGGCGTTGTCCATCGCCTTGGGGTCGTAGACGCTCACCGCCCCGCCCTGCAGCTGGATCTGCCCGGCCACGTTGAGCGCCGGGGAGTCGCGGATGTCGTCGGAGTTCGGCTTGAACGCCGCGCCGAGCACGGCGACCCGCTGCCCGAGGAACGACCCGCCGGCGAGCTCGCGGGCGACCTCCACGACCCGGCCACGCCGCCGCATGTTGATCGCGTCGACCTCCTGCAGGAACGTCAGGGCATGGGCGGCTCCGAGCTCGCCGGCGCGCGCCATGAACGCCCGGATGTCCTTGGGCAGGCAGCCGCCGCCGAAGCCGACGCCGGCGTTGAGGAACGAGCGGCCGATCCGCTGGTCGTGGCCGAGCGCGTCGGCGAGCTGGACGACGTCGGCACCGGTGATCTCGCAGATCTCCGCGATCGCGTTGATGAAGGAGACCTTCGTGGCGAGGAACGCGTTGGCGCTGACCTTGACGAGCTCGGCGGTCGGGAAGTCGGTGACCACCACCGGGGCGCCGTCGTCGATGGCCGCGGCGTAGACCTCGCGCAACCGGACCAGCGCCGAGTCCGACCGGACGCCGAAGACGAGCCGGTCCGGGTGCAGGGTGTCCTCGACGGCGTACCCCTCGCGCAGGAACTCGGGGTTCCAGGCGAGCTCGGCACCGGCGCCGGCCGGGGCCAGCTCGCTCAGGCGTTCGGCGAGGCCCACTGCCGTACCGACCGGGACGGTCGACTTGCCCACCACCAGGCAGTCGCGGGCGAGCAGCGGCGCGAGCGAGTCGAGCGCCGCGTGCACGTGGCGCAGGTCGGCGGCCAGCCCGTGCCTGCTCTGCGGGGTGCCTACGCAGAGGAAGTGCACGTCGCCGATGTCCGCCGCCTCCTGTGCGGAAGTGCCGAACCGTAACCGCCCGCTCTCGACGTGCTTGCGCAGCAGCGGCTCCAGGTCAGGCTCGTAGAACGGGACGTTCCCGGACCGCAGCGACTCGACCTTGGCCTGGTCGGTGTCGACCCCGAGCACGTCGAACCCCAGCTCGGCCATGCACGCCGCGTGGGTGGTGCCGAGGTATCCGGTGCCGATCACGGTGATCCGAGGTGCCAACGAGGGTCTCCAGGCCGAGCGGTCGAGGTCCCGCCAGGCTACCGGCGGGTCGCCGGCAGGTCCGGCGAACCGGGCGAGCGGGTGCTCGGCGCTCACCCGCCGGATGGAGGCGGCTCCTTGACGCGCCGTACCCCCCCTTCCCGACCCCTGCAGGACGCGGGAAGGGGGAGTTGATCACGTTAACGTGATCAACTCGAGCCCGCCGCCACCAGCGAGCGGGGGAGCTCGCGGCCGTCCTGCAGGGCCGACCACAGCTGGGCGGCCCGCTGCTCGTCCCAGCTGACGGTGTTGCCGACGCTGCTCAGCGGCACGGTGATGCGGTCGCCGCCGCTGCCGCTCACCGTCCGCATCGCCACCCCGAAGCGGACGAGGTCCCACGGATACGTCGTGCGGTCGATGCGCAGGGCGTCGCCGCCCTGGGCGGCGACGTCGACCAGCCGCACCGGGTTGAGCAGCACCGCCGGGCTGGTCACGCGGTCACTGAGCGCGCCGAGGAACTGGCGCTGCCGCTCGACCCGCCCGAGGTCGCCCCGCGGGTCGCTGTAGCGGGCCCGGACGTAGCCGAGCGCCTGCGTCGGGGTCAGTGACTGGCACCCCGCCGCCAGGTCGACGTGCGCCTTGGCGTCCTGCAGCGGCTTGTCCAGGCACAGGTCCACGTGCCCGAGGGCGCCGACGACGCCGACGAAGCCGCCGAAGCCGATCTCGACGTAGTCGTCGATGTGGACTCCGGTGGCGCGTTGGAGAGTGCGGACGAGCAGCCGCGGGCCGCCGTAGGCGAACGCGGCGTTGATCCGGATCCGGCCGTAGCCCGGCACCTCGACGAGCGAGTCGCGGGGGACGCTCACGAGCGCCGGGCGGCCGCTGCGGGGCACCGAGAGGAGCAGGATCGTGTCCGTACGCCGACCCGCCGCGTCCCCGGTGTGCAGGGCGTTGCGCTCTTCGCGGGTGAGGCCGGAGCGCTCGTCGGAACCGACCAGCAGGTACACGGTCCCGTCCGAGCGCCCGCCCTCGACGAGGGCGTCCACCTTGTCCGCGCGCAGCCAGAGCAGTGCGACGAGGACGAACGGGAAGACCAGCAGCGCCACGAGCAGCGCGACCAGCGCCCGCCGCCACCAGCGGCCGCGCCGCCTCGTCCGGGCCGGTTGCTCAGTCGCCGATGCAGTCGTCGATGCGGGCGTCGATGCGGGCGGCGGCGGTGAGGCGGCCCTGCGGGTCGGCTCGAGCGCCGGCAGCACCCGCGTACGGTCGTCGTCGGCTGTCGTCACGGCGGTCCACGGTACGCGGTGCGGGCGGCGGCGCCGGTGCGCGACGGGCCCCGGAGCCGGCACGACACGCGCGCGTGCCTCCACGGACCAACCGGGCGACCTCCCCATACTGGGCCCGCCCGATCATCACCCCGCGGCGGTGAGGAGACCGACGGACCGTCCATGAGCCGCCGCCGGCGCTCGGACTTCAGAAGGACGCACTGCGGAAGGAAGCGATGAGCGGACCCACGGCGCCGGAGGACCTGCGCGACCGGGACAGCGCGCAGGCCACCCGGCGGGCTGCCGGCGGCGCGCCGCAGCCGCACCGAGCGCCCCGGGCCGGCGTGGTGGAGCAGCGGCGGTTCCGCCGTTCGCTCGTGCTGCTCGGGCTCACCCTGGTGCTTCCTGGTTCGGCCCAGCTGATCGGCGGGCACCGGCGCGTCGGTCGGGGCGCCCTGACCACGTTCCTCGTCCTCGGCTGCTCGGCCGGGCTGGTGCTGCTGCTCGTCGACCCGGCCTCGATCGCGGGGTGGCTTGTCCGGTCCTGGGTCCTCACCGCCCTGCGCGCCGGCGCGTTGGTGCTGGCAGTGGGCTGGGCCGCGCTGTTCGTCGACGCCTGGCGACTGGGCCGGCCGGCAGGGCTCAGCCGGCGGCACCAGGTGCTCGCCTCGGGCATCGCGCTCGCGCTGTCGCTGGGCGTGGCGGTGCCGTTCGGGTACGCGGCGCACTACGCCACGATCACTCGAGATGAGCTCGTCGGGCTGTTTCCCGACGCCGAGTCCGCGGCAGTCGGCCGGCATCTCAACATCCTGCTGATCGGTGCCGACGCCGGGCGCGGTCGGGTGGGGCTGCGCCCGGACAGCCTCCACCTGGTCTCTGTCGACGTGCCCACCAGCCGGCCGGTGGTGTTCAGCCTCCCGCGCAACCTCGAGCGGGCCAGGTTCCCCAGCGGCACGCCCGCTGCGGCGGCGTTCCCGGACGGGTTCTCCGGTCCCGGCAACGAGAGCGACTGGCTGCTCAACGCGACGTGGACGTATGCGGTCGCGCACCCCGCGACGTTCCCGGGCAGGGACGGTCCGGGGCCCACCGCCGTCATGCAAGCGGTCAGCGGGACGCTGGGCATCCCCGTGCACTACTACGTCCTGGTCGACCTGAAGGGCTTCGAACGCGTGGTCGACGCGATCGGCGGCCTCGAGCTGACGGTGCCGCGGCCGCTGCCCATCGGCAACAAGGGGCGCTACCTGCAGGCGGGAACTCGTCGGCTCGACGGTTACGACACGCTCTGGTTCGCGCGCTCCCGCAAGGACAGCTCCGACTTCGACCGCATGGCACGGCAGCGCTGCGTGATCGAGGCGCTCGCCCGCCAGGTCGACCCGGCGACCGTACTGCGCAACTTCGAGGCGCTGGCCACGTCCACGCACTCGATGATCAGGACCGACATCCCGCGCGACCAGCTCCCCGACCTGGTGCAGCTGGCGCTGCGCGCCAGGGGACAGCACCTGCGCTCCGTCCAGTTCGTCCCGCCCCTGATCCACCCCGGCCGGCCGAACGTGCCGCGCATCCAGTCGATCGTGCAACGCGAGCTGCTCAGGACCGAGAGCTCGGCAGCGTCGCCGTCCCCGTCAGCGAAACCGTCCAGCGCGGCGCCCCGGGTGAGCTCGCCGGCGGCGAAGGCACCCGTGGACTCGCCGACACCTCCACCGGCGACCAGCGACGTGGCCGCGACGTGCGGATGAGCATCGGCCAGGGCAGGCACACACCAGCGCGCGGGCGATCAGCGCCGCTGCAGACGTTCGTAGAGCTCGCCGAGCCGCCTGCCCTGGGACTCCCATGTGTAGTGGGTGCGGACGAGGTCCCGCCCGCGCTCACCCATCGACCGAGCCGCCGCCGGGTCGGCGGTGAGCCGGTCGAGCGCTGCTTCGAGCGCCGTCGGGTCGCCGGGATCCACGCAGATCCCGGCGCCCTGGTCCGCGACGAGGGCCCGCCAGCGCGGGAAGTCCGAGCACACCACCGGCAGGCCGGCGGCCATGTATTCGAAGAACTTCGTGAGTTCCTTGCGTTCGTAGTGCGGCGTGGGCGGAAACACGGCGAGCCCGCAGAGCCAGCCGGCCTCGGCGTAGGCGGACCGGATCTCCTCGAACGGGACGAAGCGACCCTCGCCGCGCAGGAGCAGCCGAGACGCACCCGGACCGGCCTCCAGGCGCAGGCGGGCCGCCAGCTCGGGCGAGCAGCGGCCCACCATGACCAGCTCGAGGTCGGGGCGGGTGGCGAGCAGGCGGACGTGCAGCAGCGCCCCGCGGTCGACGGTGACGTTGCCGGTGTAGAGCAGGCGGCGCGGTGCTCCCTCCGGGGGTGCGGGCCGCGGCCCGCTCGGAGCTGGGGCCGCCGCCGGCTCGCTGGGTAGCGGGTAGTTGAGCACCAGCACCCCGGCGGGGAAGCGCTCGGCGTAGTAGCGCTCGGCGAGCACCACGGTGAGCGGACGCGATAGCAGGCGCTCGAGGGTGTCCCAGGCCCGCGCCAGCACCGCGCGGACGGGGCGCGGAAGGTAGGGCTTCTGCCGCAGCGAGGTGACGTAGTCCTCGTGCACGTCGTAGACGACCGGCCGACCGGTCAGCCGCAGGAGCAGCGCCCAGGGCAGCAGCTCCGGGTCGTGGACGTGGTAGACGTCGCCACGGGCCGCCAGTGCGGCGACCGTCACGCGGGCCGCGGTCAGCGTCATGCGCCGCAGCCGTCCGCGCGGCGGCGGCACCGGCCGCAGGCGGACCGGGTGCGGCGGGCGCGTCCCGTCGTGGGGCGCCACGAGGACGACCTCGTAGCCAAGGGCGGCGAGGGTCGCGCACTCCTTCAGCGCCACCCGCGGATCGACCGGGGAGTGGACGGAGGTGAGGTGCACGGCCCTCACTGGCGGATGCCACCGGTGTCGGTGCGGGGTGCCAAAGTCGACTCCTCGCCGGGTTGCCGGAAGCCGGCAGGCTACCGGTGCCGGCGCCGGCGTGGAGGTTGTCCCGACGCGCCGGAGGACCCGCTGCAGCGCCCCGGATCCGGCCGGGGCGCCTCGCTATGCTCCTCGGCGCCATGACCAGCCGTCCCTGCACTCCGGTGTCCGTCGTCATGGCGGTTCTCAACGAGGGTCGTCACCTGCGGTCCGCGCTCGAGCACGTGCTGTCCCAGGACTACCCCGGTGAGCTGGAGGTCGTCGTCGCGGTCGGCCCGTGCCGTGACGGCACCCGCGAGATCGCCCGCTCGATCGCCGCCGCCGATCCGCGGGTGCACGTGGTGGACAACCCGTCCCCCGTGGGGGCAACGCCGGCTGGACTCAACGCGGCGTTGGCCGCGTCCCACCACGACGTCGTGGTCCGCGTCGACGGGCACTCCATGCTGCCGCCGGACTACGTGCGGGTCGGCGTGGCGACGCTGGAGGGCACCGGTGCCGCCAACGTGGGGGGCCTCATGGCCGCCGAGGGCCGTACGCCGTTCGAGCAGGCAGTGGCAGTGGCCATGACCTCGAAGCTGGGAGTGGGCAGCGCGCCGTTCCACACCGGCGGGGGGCCAGGCCCGGTCGACACCGTCTACCTCGGCGTGTTCCGGCGCTCCGCCCTGCTCGCCGCCGGCGGCTACGACGAGGGGATGGCCCGCGCCCAGGACTGGGAGCTCAACCACCGGATCCGCCAGGCCGGAGGCGTGGTGTGGTTCCAGCCGCAGATGCGGGTGTCCTACCGGCCGCGCGGGACGATCGCGGCGCTCGCGCGGCAGTACTTCCAGTACGGCCGCTGGCGTCGCGAGGTGGCCCGCCGACACCCGGGCACCCTCACGCCGCGCTACCTAGCCCCGCCGGTGACGCTCGTCGCGGTGGTCGCGGGCAGCGTCGCGGGGCTGGCGGGGGTGAGGTCGGCCTGGGCGCTGCCGGCGGGCTACGCGATCACCGTGCTGGGCGGCTCATCGGTCCTCGGGCACGATCTTCCGCCCCCGGTGCGGCTGCGCCTGCCGGTTACCATCGCCGTCATGCACGCGGCCTGGGCGCTCGGGTTCCTCACCAGCTCCCGTCACCTGGCCCAACCGCGAGCGCCCCAGCCCAGCGGCCGGCTCGGATGAGCCGGCCGGTCGCCCCTCGCCTCGTCGTCGTCCTCGGTCTCTCTGCCGCTGTCGCGGCCGGGGTGGCGCTGCTGCTCGACGCGGCCGCTGCCCAGGTGTGGTTGTCGGCGCTGCTCGGTGGTTGTCTCGGGGCGATGCTGGTGCTCGTCCGCCGGCTCGGACGGATCGGAGGCCGCCTCGAGCGCCTCGACCGCCGCCTCGACCGCCGCCTCGACCGACTCGACCGACTCGAACCGCTCGTCTCCACGCTCCGCCGCGAGATCGAGGCCGGCTCCGCTGACGCGCACGAGGAGCGGATCCGGCTCTGCGGTGAGCTCGCCGGCCAGCTCGCGTCGAGCACCTCGACCCTGCACGAGTCGTCTCGCGCAGCCACCCGCCAGGCGCAGGTGGCAACCCGGGACGCCCGCAGCGCCGCGGATGCCGCGGCAGTGCTGGGTCGCCGGGTCAGGACGGACTTCGCGCAGGTGGAGGCGCTGCAGACGTTGCACGCCGTCCTTGCGATCCGGGCGCCGCTGCCGGCCAGCCGTGGCTGGGCGGCCTCACCGGACCTCTGTCTCGAGCTCGTGCGCCAGGTCATGACCCGCCGCCCCCGCCTCGTGGTCGAGTGCGGGTCTGGCCTGTCGACGCTGTGGATGGGCTACACGCTGCAGCGACTCGGCGCAGGCCACCTCGTCGCCGTCGACCACGACGCCCACTTCGCAGCGGCCACGGCACAGCAGATCGAACTGCACGGACTGTCGGACGTGGCCGAGGTGCGAGTCGCCGGGCTGGCCGACGTGGAACTCGACGGTGCGACACGGCGCTGGTACGACCTCGCGGCGTTCGCCGGCCTCGACGGCATCGACCTGCTGTTCGTCGACGGGCCGCCTGCGGACACCGGCGACGAGGCGAGGTATCCCGCCGTACCGCTGCTGGCCGGGCGGCTCGCGGCCGGCGCTGCCGTCGTGCTCGACGACTACGTGCGCGAGGACGAGCAGCAGATCGCCGAGCGCTGGGCGCACACCACGGGGGGCCGCCTCAGCGTCCTGCCGCACGAGAAGCAGACCGCCCTGCTCGAGCTGGACGGCTGAGGGGCCTGGCATGCAGCACCCCCGCGCGAGCGCCACGCGCTGGCGCCGCCGGGCCCAGCGCGGCGCGCACCGCCTCCGGCTCGCGCTGCCCGGCGCCCGGCCGCGGGTGGGGCTGGTGGGCTTCTTCGGGTTCGGCAACTACGGCGACGAGCTGTTCTGCGAGGTCTACCAGGAGCACCTCGGACCCTGGGCGGACCTCCGGGTGCTCCACGACCGGCCCGCACGGCCGTACTTCACCCGTCCGGTGCTCGACGCCGTCGGCGAGGTCGACGCGGTCGTCATCGGCGGCGGCGACCTGGTCATCCCCTGGAACCGGGGACCGCTCTACTGGAACCGCGACTACCTTCACCGACCGGTGCTCATCGCCGGAGTGGGCGTCCCCACGCGCGAGGGCGTCCGGGACCACCCGGCCATCGTCGGGGAGCTGGCGGACTTCTTCCGGCACCCCAACGTTCGCTGGATCAGCGCCCGCGACGAGGAGAGCGCGGCCTGGATCGAGGAGCACCTGACGCCGCGGGTCCCGGTACGCCGCACGGCCGACCTCGTGTGCGCGCTGAGCCTGCCTCCGGTGGCGGCCCCCGACGACGCCCTCGGGATCGTCACCCGCTTCCGGCGCGGCAACGACGACGACTACAGCGCCGTGGCGGCTCTCGGCCGCCGTGCGCAACAGCTCGGCCTCGAGGTCCGCCACCTGGTCCTGGCCACCGGCGACACCAAGCAGCGCGACCTCGACAACGCCGGCAATCTCGACCTGCCGGGCAAGCAGCTGTTCGCCTCCGACGACCTGACCGAGATCAGCCGTGCGATCGGACGCTGCCGCGTGCTCGCCAGCATGAAGTTCCACGGCTCGCTCGTCGCCACCATGTACGGCCGGCCCTCGATCGTGCTCATGCCGACAGCGAAGAACCGGCGCTTCTACGACCGGCTCGGCCGCCCGGAACTGGTGCGGCAGTTCCGGGATCCCGCACTCCCGGACCTGCTGGACCCGCTGCCCGCACCGATCGACCCGGCGGTGCGGGAGGAGCTGCGCGCCGACGCCACCGCCACCCTGGCAGCGCTGCGGAAGGCGCTGCGGCACGAGGTGCGGCGGGCACCGACCTCGGCCTGACCGCCCGGTACGACACGGACACGGACCGTCGGCGGCAGGCCAGCGGCCGCTCCGGCGCGCTGACCACGTTGCCGTTCGGACCCCCACCGCCCCCGTCCCCGCGACCCCTCCAAGAGTTGATCAAGGAGAAGACCACGGTATTCGCGACCCTGAACGTGGTCTTCTCCTTGATCAACGGGGATGGGGTCGATGTCGAGGCGAGCGCGCTGCGGTCGGGGCTTGCCCTGTCGCGACCTCACCCGTGTCGGTGAGCCGCTGGCGACGACGTGGCCGTCAGCGCTTGACCGAGTCCCAGTATGCGTCGGCCACCTCGTTGGCCTCGCCGTCCATGCGCATGTCCCCACGGTCGATCCAGATCGCGCGGTTGCAGGTCTTCCGGATGGCGCCGAGGGCGTGGCTCACGAGGAAGACGCAGCCGGCGTCGGCGCACAGCGCCTTGATGCGTTCCTCGCTGCGCACCCGGAACTCCGCGTCCCCGGTGGCGAGCGCCTCGTCGATGAGCAGGACCGGCGGTGTCCGCACCGTCGCAATGGCGAAGCGGAGGCGTGCGGACATGCCCGAGGAGTAGGTCTTCATCGGCATGTGGATCGCGTCGCGCACGCCGGCGAAGTCGATGATGTCGTCGAAGCGGTCTTCGATCTCCTCGCGGGCGAGGCCCAACGCCAAGCCGCCGAGCAGGATGTTGCGGGCTCCGGACAGCTCGGGCAACAGCACGGCGTTGACGCCGAGCAGAGCCGGCTGGCCGTGTGCCCACACCTCGCCGCTGGTCGGTGGCAGCAGGCCCGCGATGACGCGCAGCATGGTGCTCTTCCCCGAGCCGTTGCGGCCGACGAGTCCGATCGCGTCGCCCTCGTGGCCGACGGCGCTGATGCCCTTGAGGGCGTGCACCTCGCGCATCGGCCGCCGGCCCGGGCCGCGACCGAGCAGCTGCCCGACGCGCGAGCCGGCGGTGCGCCGCTGCCGGTCGGCCATGACGCGGAAGACGACGTTCACGTCGTGGCACACCACGACCGGTCGCCGGGCCGGCGCCGACTCGGTCCCCGGCTGGGTCACCGGCTGGGTCACCGGCTGGGTCACCGGCTGGGTCACCGGATGGGTCAGCGGCTCGGCGGTCGTCGTGCCCACCGCGGCGGGGTCACTCGCCACCGTAGGTCTCCTCAGCGCTCCAGAAGACGACGAAGCCGACGACCGCGAACCCCACCGCCCAGCCGACCCCGGCCACCCACAGCCACGGCTCGATGGGGTACTTGCCCGGCATGAAGGCTCCCCGCATCAGCGAGATGTAGACGTGGCCGGGGTTGTACTCGGCGACGGCACGGACCGCCTCGGGCGCATGGCGGAACCGCTTGTCGACGCTGTAGAACACGCCGGACAGGTACATCCAGGTGCGCATGACGAAGGGAACGACGCTGCCGATGTCGCGCGAGCCGTGGACGACGCGAGCGACCATCATGCCCAGGCCGCCCGCGAAGAGGGCGGCCAGCGCCATCGCCGGCACGGTGGTGGCCCAACCCAGGTGCACGCCCTCACCGGTGGCGACGGCCACCAGGGCGAGCACGAGCAGCTTGGGGCCGAACGCGATCACCTGCCGGCCGAGGACGGCCAGCGGCAGGATCGCCCGCGGGAAGTGCACCGAGCGCATGAGCGCGCGCTGCTTGACCAGCGAGTCCGCGCAACCGGTCACCGTGCCGGAGAAGAGGGTCCAGGTGAACACCCCGACGCTGAGGAAGAGCAGGAAGTTGGAGGAGTCGCGGTGGGCGCCCAGGATGAGACCGAAGGCGATGTAGTAGACCCCGACCAGCATGATCGGGTTGAGCAGCTCCCACAACCGCCCGAGCCGGTTGGCGCTGTTCGCCGCGATGACCCGGGCCTTGGACAGCTCCCAGACGAAGTACCTGCGCCCCGCGACCGCCCGCAGGTAGGCGCGCAGCCCCAGCCGGGCACCGACCCGGTGCAGGCCCAGCTCGGCTGCGGCGGAGGGGTCGAGGAGCGACGGGTCCCTCGACGGAACCTCCGTCGGTGCCGACGTCACAGCCGCTCCACGTTCGGCCCGGTCACCTTTCCCCGGGTGTCGAACAGGCAGGCGGCGTCGCGACCGAGCTCGTCGAGGTCATACTCGCGGTGGTTCTGCAGGAGCACGGTGATGTCGGCCTCACGGATGGCGGCCGGCATGTCCTCGACACGCTTGGCCTGGACGCCGGCGACGAGCCACTCGGCGACGTACGGGTCGTGGAACCACACCTCGGCGCCGTGCGCGCGCAGGTGGCGGGCGAGGGGCTGGGCGGGCGACTCGCGCTCGTCGGCGATGTCGGGCTTGTAGGTCACGCCCAGCAGCAGCACCGTGGAGCCCTGCAGGGGCTTGCCGCGGGTGTTCAGGTTGTCCTGGATGCGGCGCGTGACGTAGGCCGGCATCGTCGCGTTGATCTCCTCGGCGAGCTCGACGAAGCGGAACGGGTAGCCGAGCTTGGCCCGCACGCTGTGCGAGAGGTAGTTGGGGTCGATCGGGATGCAGTGACCGCCGACCCCGGGGCCGGGATAGAAGGGTTGGAAGCCGAACGGCTTGCTGCTCGCGCACTCGATGACGTTCCACAGGTCGATGCCGAGCTCGTGCGAGAAGCGGGCCACCTCGTTGACGAGCGCGATGTTGATGTGCCGGTAGGTGTTCTCCAGCAGCTTGGCCATCTCGGCCTCGCGGGTGCCGCGTGCCTGCACCACGGTGTCGACGAAGGAGGCGTAGAAGGCCACCGCCGCGGCGGTGCATCCGGCGCTGTGACCGCCCACGACCTTGGGGGTGTTCTTCATGCCGTAGACCGGGTTGCCCGGGTCGATGCGCTCCGGCGAGAACGCCAGGTGGAAGTCGCTGCCCGCGACGAGCCCACCGGCCTCGAGGACCGGGCGCACCACCTCGTCGGTGGTGCCGGGGTAGGTGGTCGACTCGAGCACGACGAGCATGCCGCGGTGCAGGCGCTCGGCGACTGCGTACGTGGCGGACATCACCGCCGTCAGGTCGGGCTGGCCGTCCTCGGACAGCGGCGTCGGGACGCAGACCACGGCCACGTCGGCGCTCGCCAGCACCCCGGGATCGGTGGTGGCGGTGAAACCGGCCGCGCGCATGGCGGCCACGTCGTCGTCGCTGAGGTCGTCGACGTGGGAACGCCCTGCGCCCAGCCCGTCGACGACGGAGGGGCTGAGGTCCAGGCCGGTGACCGTCAAACCGGCCCGGACGGCTTCCTGGGCCAGCGGAAGGCCCACGTACCCGAGCCCCACGACCACGACCTTCGGCAACGTCTCTCCATTGTGTGTGGTGACCCCGGGCGGGGCCACGTCTGTCGGCGCCGGGGCATCGGGCCCACAGCTCGGGCCGGCCGTCCACCGACCGATGCCCTTCCCGCTGGACGAGACACCATTCTGACATCCCGCGCGGGCTCGCCGGCCCCGCGGCACGACGGAGTCAGCCGTTCAGGTGGTAGTAGCGCCGGGCGACGGCGATCCTGGCGTCGCGGTAGCCCCCGGAAGCGCCGGCCAGCAGCACCTCCACCGGGTCTCCGCCGGCGAGCAGCGCCGCGTCCAGGCGTTCGGTGACCAGCAGCTCCCCGGGTGCCGGCACGGCGGACCCGTCGCGGTCGTCGCGCAGGCGCAGCCGCAGGGGTCGGCGCGTCCCGACGTAGCGCGGACGCCGCAGGAGCCACCGGATCGAGTCGGACGCCTCGGGGCCGAGCCGGCGGACGAGGTCGACCCGCGCGGCGGCGACGCGCTCCCGCAGGCCGCTGGCGTGGCCGGTGAAGCCCTCCGGTCCGGCCAGTTGCAGGATCGCATCGGCAGCCTGCGCGGCCCCTCCGCCTCCGGTGGCGATCGAGCCTCCCGCCCGGCGTAGGCGGAGGCGTTCGTCCCGGTCGAGCAGCCTGCCCACGGCTGTCTCGACCTCGGTGTCGTCGTGGGCTACCAGCGCCCAGCCGCGTCCGGCGCAGTATCGCGCGCGGGCCGTCTGGTCGTCGGTCGTGCTCAGGAACGGCACCAGGACCGTCGGCACCCCGCTGGGGAGCAGCTCGTGCACGGCGTTGTAGCCGGCCGCCGACACGGCGGCGTCGAAGGCCGACACGTACGCGACAAGCGGGTGCACTCCGTGCAGGTCGACCACGCGGTGCGCGAGCGCCGGGTCCGAGCCGGATGTGAGCGAGTCGAACGTCGCGCTACCGGGGGCTGGCGCCCGCGTCAGCGCCACCTGCCAGCCCGGGTCCCGCAGCGCCCGGCGCACGGCGGCCGACCCGAGGCTCGGCCGCTGCGCCTCCAGACTGCCGAGGCCGAGCGTGACCAGCAGCGTCTGCTTCGACGGGTCGAGCCCCAGCCGCTCGACGGCGGCCTCCCGCGGCAGCGCCGGCACGCTCTCGGTAAGGGCGACCGGTGCCAGCCGGACGGCGGCCAGCCCTCGGGTGGCTCCCGAGTCGGCCGGGGCGGCCAGGTCACCGGGCTCGAGCACGAGGTCGAAGACCGCTGCCGCAGCGAGCGCACGCCGGTTGTGACCGGGCCGCCACAGCCCGCGCCGGAACCAGACGAACGCGACGTCGGGCCGCCAGCGCCGGAGCAGCCGCAGGCCGGGGTAGGGCGCGACGCCGTCGAAGACGACGACCCGAGCCCCCGTCTCGTGGAGAGTGGCGGCGAGCCGCTCGGCCAGGTAGCCGGGCCAGCTGCTGCGCGGCATCCATCCGCGGGTGTAGTCCGGGAGGTACTCCGACGCGATTCCCGCCGCTCGGAGCACCGGCGCCGCCGCCGACATGGAGACCAGCGACGTGCTGGCCCGCTCGCCCAGTGCCAGCGCCACCGCGAGCTGCCTGGACAGGTGGCCCATGCCGGTGCCGTTGCTCGTGGTCAACAGCACGGTGGGTACGGGCGGTGGCGGCGCCTCAACGCCCACGGGCGCGCAACCAGTCCACCGTGATGTCGGCGATCCGCGGCCCGGCCCGCCCGTCCCACAACGGCGGCACCGGCCACTGCTCGTCGGCCGGGTGCTCCAGGACCGCATCGAGCGCGGGAAGCAGGGTGGTGACGTCGACCAGCCGGTTGGTGCCGTTGGTGATCGTCACCGGGCGCTCCGTGTTGGGCCGCAGCGTCAGGCACGGGACTCCGAGCACCGTCGTCTCCTCCTGGACACCGCCGGAGTCGGTGAGGACCGCCGTGGCCCCGCGGACCAGGGAGATGAAGTCGAGGTAGCCCAGCGGGTCGAGCAGTGTCACGCCCGGGTGCGCCTCGAGGCCTAGCGACACCAGCCGGCGGCGGCCGCGGGGGTGCAGCGGGATGACCAGCTGCATCCGCTGCGCGGCGCCGTGCAGGACCTCGACCAGGTCCCGTGCCGCGGCCTCTTCGTCGACGTTGGACGGCCGGTGCAGGGTCGCGACGGCGTACTGCTTGGGGATCCCGAGGCGCTCGCGGACCGGCCCGGGGTCGAAGCGGTCGAGGTGGGTCAGCAGGGTGTCGATCATGGGGTTGCCCACGAAGTGGATGTGCTCGGCCGCAGCTCCCTCGCGGGCCAGGTGCCCGATCGCGTCGGCGCTGGTGACGAAGAGCAGTTCGCTGAGCTGGTCGGTCAACCGCCGGTTGACCTCCTCGGGCATCCGCATGTCGAAGCTGCGCAGGCCGGCCTCGACGTGCCCGACCGGCACGGACAGCTTTGCCGCGACCAGCGCGGCAGCAACGGTCGAGTTGACGTCGCCGTAGACGACGACCAGATCGGGTATGGCGGCGGTGAAGAGCCGCTCTAGCTCCACCATCACGGCGGCGGTCTGCTCGGCGTGGGTCCCCGAGCCGACCCCGAGGTTGACGTCGGGCGCGGGCAGGTCGAGCTCGCGGAAGAAGATCTCGCTGAGCCGGTCGTCGTAGTGCTGGCCGGTGTGCACGAGCCGCTGGTCGACGCCGCGCGCCGCGAGGGCGCGGATCACCGGGGCAGCCTTGGGGAAGTTGGGACGGGCTCCGGTGATGTGGACGACCGTCACGCCGCCCCCTCGGCCTCGGTGGCGACGGCTAGGTCGCCGGACCTGCTGGGGGAGTCCAGCCAGTCCCGGACGCCCCGGGCGAAACGCGCGGCGACGACCGGTGCTGCGTTGCGGTCGGAGCGCGCCCGAGAGGCCGCACGCGCCGCCGGGTCTACGAGCCGGTTGGCAGCGGTGAGAATCGCCTCGACGAGCGGGCGGACCGCGTCGACGGTGGGGTCGTACACCTCGGCCCACTCGGCCCCGACCTCGGCGGCCTCGCCGGACCCCCCCGCGAGCACGGCGGGCAGCCCGAACGTGCAGGTGAGCGCCAGCGCGCCGGAGTTCAGCGAGCGCCGGTAGGGAAACAGGGCCAGGTCGGCGGCCTTCAGGAACACCTGCATGTCGTCGCTGGGCACCTTGCCGGTGAACGCCACCACGGCGGGGTGCAGGCCCGCCCACCGGGCGAAGTCGCGCGCCTCGGCGCTGCGGTCGGGCGCTCCGGCCGCGAGCAGGACGTGCCGCCCCGGCTCCTGCCGGGTGACCTCGTCGAACGCCGCGCTCAACTCGGTCAAGCCCTTGTACGGCTTGAGGGCGCCGATGACGAGGTGGACCACCGCGCGCTCCGGCACCCCGAGCTCCTGGCGTGCTCTCGACCGCGACAGGTGCGAGGAGTAGACGCCGTCGTAGCTGGGGTGCGGGACCTCGAGGACCTTCTCGGCCGGGAGCGGGAAGATCGGTGCCACCAGCTCCACCGTCCGCCGGCTCATCACGTGGACGCGCTCCGCGCGGGCGACCACTGCGCGGCGGAGGCGGGCGTCCTGCTCGGGGAACACCGAGTCGTGCGGCATGACGTTGTGGACCGTCCAGATCAGTCGCGCCCCCACCTGCGTCGCCTCGTCGAGCTGGCCGAGAAAGGCGTCGACCTTCTCCGCTGCCGCCCGCTCGTCCGCGGCCCGGGCGGTCACCACGTTGAGCCAGTGCAGGTGCAGCGCCAGCTGTGGCCCGCCCTGCAGGGCGCGGGCGAGCCGCAGGGCCGTCGCCGCGTCGTAGGCCGGTGTCGGTCGTACTGCGACGTCGGGCAACCCGTTGTACAGCAGCGACTGGAACGGGTTGCCCCGGGCGGCGGGAAGGTAGGTCAGCACCGCCGGAGACCCCGCCGCGTCGGGGCGCGGCGACCAGTCAAGTCCCGTAAGGGAGCGCAGTGCGTCGGGTACGGCAGCCTCGCGGTCACGACCGAGGAAGCGCGTCATCAGCACGACCCCACCCCCGCCTGCTCGGTCGACGCCATGGGGAAGCGAGCCAGGACGTCGTCGTAGGCCTGCCGGAACGCCACCGCGACCGCCTCCCACGACCGTTCGGCGGCCACCCACGACGCCGCGGCGTCGACCAGGCCGGCGAGCGTGGCCGGCGAGTCGAGCAGCCGTCCCGCCTCGGTCGCGAGCGACCCGGCGTCGCCGGCGCGGAAGGTGCCGGCGCGCTCGCCGTCCCCGGCGATCTCCACCAGCGCAGGCAGGTCGGAGACGAGCAGCGGCACGCGCATCGCCATGGCCTCGAACGGCTTCATCGGCGACACCATCCGGGCGGCCCGCTCGTCGATGCGCGGAACCACGAATAGGTCCATCTGCGCGTAGTAGGCCGCCACCTCGTCGAAGGGCACGTTGCCGGTGAAGCGGACGTAGGCACCGACGCCGAGGTGGCGCGCGAGGTCCTCGAGCTGTTCGCGGCGACTGCCGTCCCCCACCACGAGGCCGGTGACCTCGCGGCCGCCCTCGCGCATGGCTGCGACGGCGCGGACGAGCACCTCCTGGCCCTCCCGCGGGTGGGACAGGTTGCTGACGTACCCGATCGTCCGGCTGCCGTCGAGCCGGAGCCGGCGGCGCAGCTCCTCGTCGCGCGGTTGCGGAGCGAAGCGGCCCGGGTCGACGGCGTTGGGCACGACGCGCACCAGCTCGGGAGAGACCCCGTGCCGCTGGACGATCTCGTCGCGCATCGGGCCGGACAGCGTGATGACGAGGTCGGCGGCCTGCATCATCCGCGTCTCGGTCTCGAAGCGCCGGTGGTACTGCTCGCCCTTCTCCATGTAGCGCGCGTCGGCCGTCCACGTGGTCTCGAAGAAGCTGCGCACCTCGTAGATCCACGGGATGCCGGCCCACCGGGCGACGGCGTCGCCGACCAGCGCGGTCTCGAAGCCACGGTGGCCGGACCCGACGTGGAGCAGGGCCGGGCGGGTGCGCGTCACCTCACCGGCGAGGGCCTGCGCGGCCAGCTGGAGCTGTTCGTCGAAGGCCAGTGCCGCCAGCTCCTTCCCGGCCGCGGGCAGCAGGTGGTCGTAGACCACCTCCTCGACGGTGCTGGAGCGCGGCGCATCGGTGACCCCGATGACGCCGGGAAAGCCGGGCATCGTCACGCCGCGGACGTCGGTGCCCAACCGCTGCAGCCAGCGCAGCGACTCGTGGGTGCGCGTGCAGAAGCCGTTGTGCAGGTACGGCCGCGACTCCTTCGCCAGGTAGAGCGCCCGCCCGGGCAGCGGGGCACCCTCGGGGGCGGGGCTGCAGACGGTGGGCCGCCAGCGCGCGTCGGTCTCGACCAGCCGGCCGAGCAGCCTGCGGGTGGCCGACCAGCTCTTCGTCGACCGCTCACGTCCCAGCTTGGCGACGGAGGCGTCGGCGGCCTCGCTGATCTCGCCCCGTTTGCCGGCGACCTTGGTCGTCAGGTCGAGGATCGCCACGTTGTCCGGGTCGCGCTGCCGGGCCTGTGCCAGCAGCGTCGCAGCATCCTCGTAGTGCCCGGCGCCGAAGCGGGTGCGGGCCACCAGCAGCTCCGCGGTCGAGCGGCTGTTGCGTGCGGTCAGCCGCAGCACCCAGCGACGCACTCGCCGGCGTACGGGGGCGGGCAACCGCTGGTACACCGCGTAGGCGTGCCGCCGAGCCGTCGTCGGCAGCCGGGCTGTCATGGGAGTCGGTCGCTCCGGTTCGTGGGTGTCGTGGATCGGCGGTCGTGGATCGGCGGGTTCGAGCGCCGGAGCGCGATGCGCAGGTCCGCGGCGGCCGGCCGCCCGGGGGACTCGGCGGTCGAGCATAGCAACGCGACCGCCGCGCCCCGGCGCCGTCGCGCCGGGCGCCCAGCCCTACCGCGCGGGCCGCCGCCGGCCCTACGGTGCTCCCAGCACCGGGTCCGGGTGGCGACGCGGAGACGTGAGCGCGGAGGAGTGGGCATGGCGGCCGAGTTCGAGCTGTACACCGACAGCAGGGCGAGTACCGCTGGCGGCTGAAGGCTGCCAACGGCCAGACCATCGCCACCGGGGGTGAGGGCTACTCCAGCCGCGCCAACGCCGAGAACGGCATCGCCGCGGTCAAGCGCGACGCCCCCGGCGCGCCGGTGGTGGCGACGCAGGGCTAGCCGGTCATCGGCGCGGGGTCGCCGTCCACCCGCAGCGGCGGACCTGTGCCGGCGCGCACCTGGTCCAGGCTCACCCCGGGCGCGAGCTCCCGCACGACGAGCCCGTCCGGCTCGACGTCGACCACCGCGAGGTCTGTGATCACGCGCTGGACCACGCCGCGCCCGGTCAGCGGCAGCGTGCACTCCTCGACGATCTTGTGCGAGCCGTCCTTGGCGACGTGCTCCATGAGCACGATCACCCGTTTGGCACCGTGGACGAGGTCCATCGCGCCGCCCATCCCCTTGACGACCTTGCCGGGGATCATCCAGTTGGCCAGGTCGCCGCGGGCCGAGACCTGCATCGCGCCGAGGATCGCGGCGTCGATGTGGCCGCCGCGGATCATCCCGAAGGACAGCGCCGAGTCGAAGTAGGAGGCTCCGCGCTGGACCGTCACGGTCTCCTTGCCGGCGTTGATGAGGTCGGGGTCGACCTCGTCTTCGTAGGGGTAGGGCCCGACGCCGAGGATCCCGTTCTCGCTCTGCAGCACCACCGTCACGTCCGCGGGCAGGTAGTTGGGCACCAGCGTGGGCAGGCCGATGCCGAGGTTGACGTACGCGCCGTCGCCCAGCTCCCGGGCGGCGCGGGCGGCCATCTGCTCCCTCGTCAGCGCCATCAGGAACCCACCTCCTCGCCGGCCGCGGCACCCGCTGTGACGCCGTCCGGCGTCGCCTCGGTGCGGGGCCGCACCGTGCGCTTCTCGATCCGCTTCTCGGGGTCCGGTGTCACGACGACGCGCTGTACGAAGATCCCCGGCAGGTGCACCGCGTCGGGGTCGAGCTCGCCGGGCTCGACCAGCTCCTCCACCTCGGCCACCGTCACCCGCCCGGCCATGGCCGCGAGCGGGTTGAAGTTGCGTGCGCTCTCGTGGAAGACGAGGTTGCCGTGCCGGTCACCGCGCCGGGCGTGCACGAGGGCGAAGTCTGTGGTGATCGCCTCCTCCAGCACGAAGCTGCGTCCGGCGAACTCGCGGGTCTCCTTGACCGGCGAGGCGGCGGCGACGCCGCCGGAGCCGTCGTAGCGCCACGGCAGTCCGCCCTCGGCGACCCAGGTCCCTACCCCGGTCGCTGTGAAGAACGCCGGGATGCCGACGCCGCCGGCCCGCAGCCGCTCGGCCAGGGTGCCCTGCGGGGTGAGCTCCACCTCGAGCTCACCGGCCAGGAACTGCCGGGCGAACTCCTTGTTCTCGCCGACGTAGCTGCTCGTCATGCGGTGGATGCGGCGGTCGGCGAGCAGGATGCCCAGGCCCCAGTCGTCGACCCCGCAGTTGTTCGACACGACGTGCAGTCCGCTGGTGCCCGCGTCGTGAAGGGCGCGCACCAGCTCCATCGGGTTGCCGCACAGCCCGAAGCCCCCCACCGCCAGGGACGCGCCGTCGCCCACGTCGGCGACCGCCTCCGCCGCCGAACCGACCACCTTGTCCATGCGCGCGGACCTCCTCGTCCGGGGCCGACCCGGTGCGTGCAGGTCGGACGGTGCGGTGCGGACAGGCGCCAACGTAGTACCCACCTTGCGGGGCGCCCGGGCGCGGCTGGCGGGTTGCCAGTGTGAGCGGAGTGAGTCGAGTTACAGCCGTGGAGTATCACGATCCGGGTACGGGGCTGTTGCCGAGCGGGCACAGCGCGTCACGCTGTCCGGGGCAGCAACCCGCCAGGAGGTGGTCCCGTGCCGGTCCCTCAGCCGCCGCTCACACCGGTCCGCAGCATCACCCGCCGCGGGGCGGGCCGGCTGGTCGCCGTCCTCGGGCTGGCCCTCGCCGTCGGCGTTCCCTCGGCGGTGTCCGCGCCCTCGGCCGTCGGCGCAGCCGCCGAGGTGCTGCCGGTCCCCTCGGACAGCGTGCTGCGGCTGTCCGGGCACGGCTGGGGGCACGCCATCGGGATGTCGCAGTGGGGGGCGTTCGGCGCCGCTCGGAAGGGCCTCACGTGGCGGCAGATCCTGTCGTTCTACTACCCGACGGCAGGGCGCACGACGGCCTCGAACCGGACGCTGCGGGTCTGGGTCGGCGCCGACACCGACGACCGGGTCACCGTGCTGCCCGCCAGCGGGCTGCGCGCCACGACGGCCGGCGCGACCGTGACCCTGCCGACCTCCGCCTGGGGCTACACCGTGACGTCCTGGCGGATCCGGCGGCTCAGCGACGGCTCGTTCCGGCTCGGCTTCCACGGCCGCAACGCCCGAGGCGACACCATGTGGTTCGCGCACCCGATCGGCGGCCACTACGACCATCCCGGGACCATCACGCTCAGCCGCCTTGCCTCGGACCTGCGCCTCGTGCTCCCGGACGGCACGATCATGCGGGTACGGGGGGCCCTGCGCGGCGCGGCCGACGGCTCGAGCGCCGGCCTGCGCACCGTGGCGCTGGTCCGCCTCGAAACCTACCTGCGCTCGGTGGTCCCTTCGGAGATGCCGGCGAGCTGGGACGGCGCCGCGCTCGCGGCCCAGTCCGCGGCCGCCCGCACCTACGCGCTGCGCTACGCCGCCGACCACGGCGGTCGTGGCGGCTACGACATCTGCAGCACCACCTGGTGCCAGGTATGGAACGGCACGGCTCGCTACACGTCCAGCGGTCGCCTCATCCGGTCCTACGAGTACGCCGCCTCCGACGCGGCCATCCGGGCGACCGCCGGGGTGGCGCTCACCGACCGGGCCGGGCGCTACGCCAACACCATGTTCAGCGCGTCCAACGGCGGCTGGAGCATCGCCGGCGGGACGTCGTACCTGGTGTCCAAGCGCGACCCCTACGACGGCGTCGTGCCGAGCACCGCGCACGAGTGGACCGACTCGGTGCGGGCCTCGACGCTGCAGCGGGCGTTCCCCCGCGTGGGCACGCTGCGCCGGGTCGTCGTGACCGCACGCGACGGCAAGGGTGACTGGGGCGGGCGGGTGCTCTCGGTGCGGCTGGAGGGCAGCGCGGGCTCGGTGGCGGTCGGCGGAAGCACGTTCCGGCGCGTCGCCGGCCTGCGCACCACCTGGTGGGTGGCCCGCAGCCGCGCCTGACGGCCCGGCCGGTCAGCGGCGGAGGTCGCGGCTGACCCGCTCCGCGGCCGACCGGGCCCGGTCTCGTTCGGTGCCGGGCGCACCGTGCCGGACGAGGACGACGGACCCGCCGACCACCAGCGGCAGCAGCGCCTCGAGCGCCCCGCGCAGGCTCGCCGGCCTGCCGTCGGCAAGCATCCGCTCGCCCGGTCGCAGACCCAGCGCCGCGGCCCGCTCGCGGGCGAGCTCGACGAGCCCTCCGTGCGTGTGCAGCACGCCGGAGTCCACCAGCGCGGGTGCGGCGGGGGCCGGGGGCTCCCAGGCGACGAAGCGGTCGCCTTGACCTGGCGCGGCGGCGGCGTAGTCGAGTGCCCCGGACGGCGGCGGACCGTCCCAGCGACCGCCCAGCGGGCGCAGGGGGACCGCCACCACCTCGGCCGCGCCCGAGTCGAGCGCGGCGGGCAGGCCGTTCGGGCCCGCCACGACCACGTCGGCGCCGGTAGCGGCCGGGTCGACGACGGCACCGACCGCCCAGCAGGCGTGCACCCAGACCGAGGCCTGCCAGTGTGTCGGGAGGTCCACGGCAACGGTCGAGCCCGCGCCGACGCCGAGCTCGTCCTGGAGCAGGTTGGCAGTCTTCGCCACCCAGTTGTCGAACGTGGTCGCCGACAGCTCCACGCGTTCCCCGGAGGCGTCGTCGTAGAACGTCAGCAGGGGGCGGGCGCCGTCGCCGGCCACCCGCTCGCGCAGCAGGGCAGACGGTGTGCTGGCGGCGGAGGGCGCCGGGCGGGGAGACAGGGCGGGCATCGGCGACGCAGTGTAGGCAGCCGCGGTCTGCGCGGCGGTGAGGACAATGTCCGGGTGGCGGGCGACGAGGCGCTGGGGCTCGAGTGGTCGCCAGGGCGACCACTCGACCTCGCCGGCACGCTCGGGGTGCACCGCCGCGGCGCCGGGGACCCGGCCTACCGTGTCGAGCCGGGGGGCGCGATCTGGCGCGCCTGCCGGACGCCGGCGGGCCCGGCCAGCGTCCGGGTCTGGCTTGACCGGAGCGCCGGCGCTGTGGCGGCCCGCGCCTGGGGACCCGGGGCCGGCTGGGTCCTCGACGCGCTGCCGGGGTGGCTGGGCGCGGCCGACGACCCGACCGGCTTCGACCCCGACCACCCGGTGCTGCGCGAGCTGTGGCGCCGGTACTCGTCGTGGCGGGTGGGACGCACCACCCTGGTGATGGAGGCTCTGGTGCCGACGGTGCTCGAGCAGAAGGTGACGGGCGTGGAGGCCCGCCGGTCGTGGCGCGAGCTGCTGCTGCGCTTCGGGGAGCGGGCGCCCGGTCCGGCGCCCGGGGGGATGCGCGTCCCGCCGGCGGCGCGCACCTGGCAGCTCCTCCCGTCCTGGGAGTGGCACCGGGCCGGGGTCGGGCCGCAGCGATCGCAGGCGATCGTGCGGGCTGCCCGGCTGGCGCAGCGGCTCGAGGAGACGGCCGGGCTGCCGTACGCGGAGGCGCGCCGGAGGCTGCAGTCGGTGCCGGGGGTCGGGGCATGGACTGTCGCGGAGATCATGCAGCGCGCCCACGGCGACCCCGACGCGGTGTCGGTGGGCGACTACCACCTGCCGCGGATCGTGGGCTGGGCGCTGCTCGGCCGCGACCTCGACGACGCCGGCATGCTCGCGCAGCTCGACCCCTGGCGCGGGCACCGCTACCGGGTGACCAAGCTCTGCGAGCTGTCCGGTCGGCGGCCCGAGCGGCGCGGCCCGCGGGTGGCACTGCGCGACTACCGCGCGATCTGACCGCGCAGCCGGTACGGGAGACTGAGAGGCGTGCGGATCGCGGCGCTGGCGGGCGGAGTCGGGGGCGCCCGCTTCCTGCGCGGCCTGCGCGCGGCCCTGGACCGCTCCGGCCACGCGCGGGACGAGATCACAGTGATCGGCAACACCGCCGACGACATCACGCTGTTCGGCCTGCGCGTCTGTCCCGACCTCGACACCGTGATGTACACCCTCGGCGGCGGCGTCGACGAAGCCCAGGGGTGGGGACGGGAGGACGAGCACTCCGTCGTGCAGGACGAGCTCGCTGCGTACGGCGTCAGCCCGCAGTGGTTCCGCCTCGGCGACCGCGACATCGCGACCCACGTGGTGCGCACCCAGATGCTCGCCGCCGGATACCGGCTCTCGGCCGTCACCGCGGCGCTGTGCACGCGCTGGGCGCCGCGCGTCGCCCTGCTGCCGATGACCGACGACCAGGTCGAGACCCACGTGGTCGTCGACGACGGCGCCGGCGGGCGGCACGCGGTGCACTTCCAGGAGTACTGGGTGCGCTTGCACGCCGAGCCTCGCGCGTACGAGATCGTGCCGGTGGGCGCCGCCGCGGCGACGCCCGCGCCGGGGGTGCTCGAGGCCCTTGCCACCGCCGACGTCGTGCTGCTTCCGCCGTCCAACCCGGTGGTCTCCATCGGCACGATCCTTGCCGTGCCCGGCGTGCGGGCCGCGGTGCGGGAGACGCCGGCGCCGGTGGTCGGTATCTCGCCGATCGTGGGCGGCTCGCCGGTGCGCGGGTACGCGGACAAGGTGCTCGCCGCCGTGGGCGTCGAGACCTCCGCGGCGGCGGTGGCCCACCACTACGGGGCTCGTTCCTTCGGCGGTCTGCTGGACGGCTGGCTCGTCGACACCGCGGACGCGGACGCGGTCGCGAAGGTCGAGGCCGCCGGGATCCGCTGTCGCGCCGTACCCCTGCTCATGCCCGACGTCGACGCTGCAGCCGCGATGGCCGACGCCGCGCTGGCGCTCGCCGCGGCCGTGCGCCGGTGACGCACCCGCCCCGGCTCGAGGTCGTCGGGCTGGCCGGACTGCCCGACGTACGACCAGGCGACGATCTCGCCGAACTGCTCGTGGCACCGCTGCGGGCGGCTGGCGTCCGCGAGGGCGACGTCGTCGTGGTCACCAGCAAGGTCGTCGCCAAGGCCGAGGGTCGGGTGCGGCGCGGCGTCGACCGGGACTTCGTCATCGACGAGGAGGCCCGCGACGTCGTCGCCGAGTGGTGGGGACCGGCCGGCCGCACGGTGGTGGCCCGGACCAGACACGGCTTCGTGCTCGCCGCCGCCGGCGTCGACGCGTCCAACACCGAACCGGGCACGCTCGTGCTGCTGCCCGAAGACCCCGACGCCTCGGCGCGGGCCCTGCGCCGAGCACTGCTGCTCCGGCTCGGCCTCCATCGGCTGGGCGTGCTGCTCACCGACACCATGGGCCGGGCCTGGCGCGAGGGGCTGGTCGACCTCGCCGTCGGCTGCGCCGGGCTCGCTGCGCTGGACGACCTGCGCGGCACGACCGACGCGTACGGCCACCGGCTCGGCGCCACCGTCGTGGCCGTCGCCGACGAGGTGGCGGCGGCGAGCGAGCTCGTACGGCCCAAAGCCGCCGGGGTGCCGGCCGCGCTGGTGCGGGGCTTGGACGCGTACGTCGGTGAGGGCGACGGGCCCGGCGCCGCGGCCCTCGTCCGCGCGGCGGCGAGCGACCGTTTCGGCCTCGGCGCGCGGGAGGCGGTGCGGGCCGCGCTGCGGGCGTACGGCAGCGGCCGGCCGGCCGTGCCGCCGGCGCCGGACGCCGCGGAGCAGGCGGCGGCGGCGGTCCGCGCGGCGCTGCCCGGGGTGGTGGTCGAGGTGGTCGGCGACCTGGTGCGGGTCGTGGGCTCGGACGCCCGGGCCGCCGAGGCCAGGGTGCTGTTGCGGGTCGCGCTCGCCGGCGAGGGGCTGCCGCCGTACCGATGAGCTGCCCGGCAACCCGGGTGGCAGGATCGCCGCATGGTGCAGGTCGGCTACGCGACGATGCTCGAGCAGTTCGCTCCTACCGAGGCGGTGCAGCTCACGGCGTACGCCGAGGAGCACGGCTTCTCCGGTGCGATGGTCGCCGACCACTTCCAGCCCTGGGTGCCGCAGCAGGGGCAGGCGTCGTTCGTGTGGAGCGTGCTTGCCGCCCTGGGTGAGCGCACGAGCGGTGACCTGGGGCCGGGGGTCACCTGCCCGTCGTTCCGCTTCCACCCCGCCCTGGTGGCCCAGGCCAGCGCCACCCTCGAGGCGATGTACCCGGGCCGCTACTGGCTCGGCGTCGGGTCCGGGGAGGCTCTCAACGAGCACGTCGTCGGCGGGCACTGGCCGGAGGCGGGCGAGCGGTCGCTGCGGATGTTCGAGGCGATCGAGGTGATCAACAAGCTCTTCGACGCGTCGCTGGCCGGCAGGGACGTCAGGCACGCGGGCCGGTATTTCACGCTGGAGACGACCCGGTTGTGGACGATGCCCGAGCAGGCGCCGCCGGTGCTCGTCGCCACGGCCGGCCCGGTGAACGCCAAGCGCACCGGCCGGCACGCCGACGGGATCATCACCGTGGGCGCGCCGGTGGAGAAGATCGAGGGGCTGTTCGCGCGCTTCGCCGAGGGGGCCCGCGAGGCCGGCAAGGACCCCGATGCGATGCCCAAGCTGCTCCAGCTCCACCTGTCGTGGGCGCCGACCGACGAGGCCGCCTGGGACAACGCGCTCACCGAGTGGCCCAATGGCGGGATGGCGTTTCCCAAAGCCGACATCCGCTCCCCGCACGACTTCGCCGCGATGGCCCGCCTGGTGCGGCGTGCGGACTTCTCCGGCCGCATGGTGGTCTCGGCCGACCCTGACGTGCACCGCGCCGCCATCCAGCGCTTCGTCGACCTGGGCTTCGACCGGGTCTACCTGCACAACGTGGGCCGCAACCAGCGGGAGTGGATCGAGGTCTTCGGCCGCGAGGTGCTCCCCGCGCTGCGCGGGTGACCCACTCCGTGCGCGGACGTGGATATCTCCTTGATCGATTCCGGTTTGGGGGGCATTGGGGGCGCTGGTGGCGGGGTGCGGGCGCCAGGTGAGGCGCCCGACACGCCCGCGCTCGGCTCGACCAATAGCAGACGAACGCTTGACGGACGGGTATTGACGGCTATGTAATTCCACGCATGTCGTTCTCCGCTGCGCACGCGACGCGTCGCGGGTCCGACCGAACCGGCCAGGGGGCCGGCCAAGCTGCCGGTCAGGGTGCCGGTCAGGGCAGGGTCGAGGAGGCAGCCGTGGGCGAGTGGCTCGAGTTGGTGCCCCAAGGCGACGCGGGCGAGGCGTCGTGGCAGGAGCGGGCGCTGTGCGCCCAGACCGATCCAGAGGCGTTCTTCCCGGAGAAGGGCGGCTCCACCAGGGAGGCCAAGAAGGTCTGCCTCGGGTGCGAGGTGCAGGTCGAGTGCCTGGAGTATGCCCTCGCCAACGACGAGCGCTTCGGCATCTGGGGCGGGCTGTCCGAGCGCGAGCGGCGGCGGCTCAAGAAGCGCGCGGTCTGACCCGAGCCGCCGCGTGCAGGCGGGCGCTGGCCGACCCGCCCGGATGCGACCGGGCGGCAGGGCGCCGCGTAGGGTGAGGGGTCCCCGTCCCCGACCGTGAGTCCCTGCCACCGCATGCCGACCTTCCCGCCGCGGACCCCGGCCGAGCCGCGACCCGACCGAACGACCCGCGAGGACGGGACGGCCGAGTCGGCGGCCGGCGCGCCGGTCCCCGCCGCCCGGGTGGCCAGCGGCTTCTCCGCGCACGACGCCGCGGTCCTCGATGAGCTCGGCCTCGACGACCCGGTGGAGCAGGCCCCGGTCGACCCGGCCGAGCTGGCTCTGCATCGGGTGACGGCTGTGCTGGTCGCCCACCAGGGCCTGCGCTGGCTCCCCGACGCCCTCGACGCGCTGGAGCGCTCCAGACGCGCTCCGGACCGGGTGGTCGGTGTTGACTCCGGCTCCACAGACGGCTCGGACGCGCTGCTGGCCGAGCGGCTCGGCTCGCTGGTCCGCGTGCCCCCCGAGACCGGTTTCGGGGCGGCGGTGGCGGCCGGCCTGGCCGCGTCCCCGGCGGTCCGGGCGCCTGCGGCCGAGGCGGGCGAGCGCGTCGAGTGGGTGTGGCTGCTCCACGACGACTGTGCTCCAGCGCCCGACGCCTTGGAAAGCCTGCTCGAACTCGCCGTACGCCGTCCCGACGCCGCCGTGCTCGGGCCGAAGGTGCGCGAGTGGCGGGCCCACGGCCGTCAGCTGCTGGAGATGGGCATCACACTCACCGGCGCGGGCCGTCGGCACACCGGCCTGGAACGCCGGGAGTACGACCAGGGTCAGCACGACGCGGTCCGCGAGGTGCTGGCCGTCGGCAGCGCGGGGATGCTCGTGCGCCGCGACCTGTGGGACCGCCTCGGCGGGTTCGACCCGGCGCTGCCCATCTTCCGTGACGACGTCGACTTCTGCTGGCGGGCCAACGCCGCCGGCCACGTCGTCCTTGTCTGCCCCGGGGCTCTCGTGCACCACGCCGAGGCCGCGGCGCACGGCCGTCGCCGGCTGGGCACGACTCGCGCGCGCGCCCACCTCGTCGACCGGCGCAACGCGCTGTACGTCCTGCTGGCCAACTCCGGATCCCGCTGGACGTTCCCGCTCGTCGTCCTGCGGGTCGTGGTCGGCTCGCTGCTGCGCGCGCTCGGCTTCCTGCTCGGCAAGCAGCCGGCCATCGCCGCCGAGGAGATGCGCGCCCTGGGCAGCGTGCTGGCCGCCCCGCGGCGGCTGCTCGCCGCCCGCCGCCAACGAGCGGCGACCCGCACGGTTTCGCCGCGCCGGCTCCGCCGGCTGTTTCCCGGGTTCGGGGTCCAGATGCGGCAGGCCACCGACACCCTGCGCGGCGTGGTGTCCGGCACGGCGAGCGGCCAGGATGTCGCCGGCGCGCGACGCCGGATGGGGGGCTCGTTCGGCGACGAGGACGACCTGGAGCCCGACGTACCGCTGTTCCGCGGGCTGGTCCGCGGCGAGGCCGTGCTCGTGGCGGCGCTCGCCCTCGCGGCGCTGTTCGCGGCGCGCAGCATGCTCGGTGGCGGCCGGCTTATGGGCGGGGCCCTGCTGCCCGCCCAGGACGGCGCCGGCGGGCTGTGGGACAGCTACGTCGCGTCGTGGCACGCCGTCGGGATCGGTTCGGCCACGCCGGCACCGCCCTACCTCGCCGTCGTCGGATTCCTCGGCGCTCTGCTCGCGGGCAGCGCCTCGCTCGCGGTGGACCTGCTGCTGCTGGCCGCCGTCCCGCTCGCCGGCCTGACAGCCTGGGTGGCGCTGCGGGGGGTCACGGTCTCCCGGGTACTCCGCCTGCTCGTCGCGGCGGTATGGGCGTTCGTACCGGCCACGACCGGTGCGATCGCCGCGGGCCGGCTCGGCACCGCCGTGCTCGCAGTGCTGCTGCCCCTCCTGCTGCGTGCGGGCGTCCGCGCCGTGCACGATCCGCGGCTCGAAGCGGGGGAGCGACCGCCGCTGCACCGCGCCTTCGGGGCCGGGCTGCTGCTCGCCGTGGTGGTCGCGTTCACCCCGGTGCTGTGGCCGATGGCCGTCGTCGCCGGGGTCCTTGCCAGCGCGCTGGTGCGCTCGCTGGCCGCGCTCATCCGGGTCGCGGTCGTGCTGGCCCTGCCCGTCGTGCTCCTGCTGCCCTGGACACTGCACGTCGCGGGCACCCCGTCGCTGCTGCTCGTCGAGGCCGGCCTGCCCGGGCCAGGGCTGTCCGAGCCCCGGGTCCCCGGCTGGCAGCTGGCGCTCGCGGCGCCGGGGGGGCCGGGGACCGCACCGGTCTGGCTCTACGCCGGCGTCCTGCTCGCCGCCGCCGCCGCCCTGGCCGCGGCCTCCCGCCGTCGGCTGGTACTGCTCGCCTGGTGCCTCGCCCTGCTCGGCCTGGCCGCGGCGACGGTGCTGGCCCGCACCGCGGTGACGGCACCGACGCTGCAGACCCCCGTCGTCGCCTGGCCAGCGCCGGGCGTCGTCGTCGCGCTCGCCGGTCTGCTGCTGGCCGGTGTGGTGGCCGCCGAGGCCGTCCCCGTTCGGCTGGCCGCGGACAGCTTCAGTTGGCGCCAGCCGGTCGCAGTTCTCCTCGGCGCCGCCGTGCTCGTCGTACCGCTGGTCGCGGGCCTGTGGTGGGTGGTGCGCGGATCCGGCGACCCGCTCGACCGGCGCGACCCGAGCGTGGTGCCGGCCTATGTGGCCGACGAGGCGGCGCGCCCCGACCACCCGCGCACCGTCGTCCTGCGCCGGGCCGCCGACGGACGCGTCCGCTACGCGCTGATCCGAGGCAGTGGTCCCCGCCTGGGTGACGCCGAGACCAGCCCCTCGCTGGCGGACTCGGCTGCCCTGGACGAGGTTCTCGGCGATCTGCTCTCCGGGCGGGGGAGCGACGCGGTGCAACGGCTGTCCCACTTCGCGGTCCGCTACGTCTACCTGCCGGGGCCGGTCGCCGGCTCCGCCGAGCAGGTCCTCGACGCCACTCCCGGGCTGGTCCGGGCTAGCGCGCCGGAGGGTTCGGCGATGTGGCGGCTCGACGCGGTCAGCTCGCGGGTGCGCACGGTCGCAGCCGACGGCACCGAGGCGCCGATCCCCTCGCAGCGGGTCGACGTGGCCGCCGACTTGCCCGCCGGCCCCGACGGCCGGGTGCTGCTGCTCGCCGAGCAGTCCGATGGCGGTTGGCGGGCAAGCCTCGACGGTGTGCCGCTGGCGCCGCGGACGGTCGACGGGTGGGCCCAGGGCTTCGTGCTGCCCGCGCAGGGGGGGCGGCTCGTCGTCGAGCACTCCGGCGGGAGCCGCGCCGGCTGGCTGCTCGCCGAGCTGGTGCTCGTCGGCGCCGCCGCCGTGTTCGCCCTGCCCGGCATCCGCCGCGACCGCTCGAGCGTCGGCGACGCGCTCGAGCTCGACGCGCCCGACGACGAGCAGCTGGGTGGGCCTGCCGAGGAGGAGCCGGCGCCGGTGGTGGCCGCCGACCCGTTCACGCCCACCGCGCTGCTGGGCGCCGGCCGCGGATTCCGCGGCCGGCGCGCGAAGCGGACGGGGCGCGCTGCACGGCGGCGGGCAGCGCCGCTGTCCGCCGAGGACTGGCTGACCGCCGGCGAGGTGCCGGGCGAGCGCCGGCCCGAGGACGGAGCCGAGGACGGCCCGGTGGACGGCCCGGGGGACGGCCCGGGGGACGGCCCGGTGGACGGCCCGGTGCACCACCCAGCCGCGTCCTCGGACACCGCGGCGGCGACTCCCGACGCGACCGCCGGGGACGGCGACGTCCCAAGGACCGCGGCCGTGAGCGGCCGCCGCTGGAGCGTGGCCGTGCTGGTGGCCCTGAGCGCTGTCATCGTCGTTGCCGGTCTTCTTCCGGCGCCCGCACAGACCGCGCCCCAGCGCCGGCCGGGCCACTCCGAGCCGCTCGCCGCGGCCTCCGCCAGCTGCCCCTGGGTCGGCGGCGAGCCCGGCCTCACGAGCACGGTGTCCGCCATGACGCTGCCGGCCGGAGCGCTCCCCGCGGCGGGCGGTCAGGCCCCCGGCCCGGGCCTGGTCCGGGTCGAGCGGCTGGCCGGAACTGAACCCGGCGGGGCCGCGGCGAAGCCGCTGCTCCGGCTCAGGGCACGCGGGGCGGCTGGCTCGGCGCCCGTGGAGTCCGCCCGGGCGACCGGCGTCGCGGCGTACGGCAGTGGGTCCCTCGCCCCCGGCATGGTGGCCGAGGCCTCCATGCGGGGCAGCCGCGCCGGAGCGGTGCGCGGCCTGGCCGCTGCGCCCTGCACCGTGCCCTCGACTCAGGCGTGGTTCGTCGGCCCGTCCGGTCAGGTCGGCAGTCGCGCCCGGCTCGTGCTCGCCAATCCGGCCGACGTCCCGGCAGTGGCCAGCCTGCGGGTGTGGGACGAGCAGGGGCCGGTGGAGGCACCGGGAGCGGCAGATCTCGGCATCCCCGCCCGCGGCGAGCGGTCGGTGACCCTGGACGCGCTCGCTCCCGGCGCGCGCAGGTTGGCGGTACAGGTCGTCTCCGGGGCCGGGCGTGTCTCGGCGGCGGTGCAGATCCGCGAGGTAGCCGGGCTCGACGCCACCGGGCTGTCCTGGGTGCCGCCGACTGCCGCGCCCTCCCGCCGGATCGTCGTGGCGGGGGTGCCCGGCGTGGGAGAGCGCACCCTGTTCGTCGTCGCACCGGGCGAGCGGGACGCGGTGGTGTCGCTGCGCCTGCTCGGGCCGCGCGGGGCGTTCGCGCCGGAGGGCCGCGACGCCATGACGGTGCCGGCGGGCACGGTGAAGGCGCTGGACATGGGCGCCTCCGCGGGCGCCGACCCGGTGGCCGTCGAGCTGTCATCCGACGTAGCGGTCACTGCCGGCGTACGCGTCGAGCGCAGCACCGCGCACGGCCTGCCCGACTTCGCCTACACCGCCGCCAGCGGAGTGCTCGACGGGGCGGCCGCGACGTTCGTGCCCGGCGGCGGGCTGGGCTCGACCCTCCTGCTCAGCGCACCCGGGCCTGCCGGGAAGGCCCGGCTGCGCTGGCTGGACGCGGCAGGCGGCACGGTCACGGACTCCACCGTCGCAGTCGCCGCCGGCGCCACCCGGGCGGTGGGCCTCCATCCGCCGTCGAGGGCGGCGGGTGGGTCGCTCGTCGTCTCCTCCGTGGCCGCCGGCTCACCGCTGGCGGCCGTACGGCTCACCGCCGGCACCGGTGACGGCGGCGCCCTGCTGGACCTGGTCCCCCTGAACAGCCCGCCCACCGTGGTCCAGGTGCCCAAGGTGGCGCAGGATCTGTCGACCGGGCTGTCGGGCGGCGGGGCGCAGCCGCGCTGAGCGTGAGGGTTCAGCCGTCCGGGTCGAGCTCCTCCGGCTCGACTCCCAGCAGCTCGGCGAGCTCCTCGACCACCACGTCGCGGACCAGCTCGGCGGTCTCCTCGCGGCCCTCGGCGCGCCCCTCCACCGGACGGCGGTAGACCACGACGCGGGCCCGGCGGGTGAGCGAGGCGGGGTACGAGCGGCCCAGCGGCACCCAGTCGCGGTCCCAGCCCTCGAGGGCGGGGACGTCCTCCACGGCGAAGTCGATGCCGTCGAGGCGCTCCGCGTTGCGGCGACGCAGGTCGTCCACCGCGTCGAGGACCAGCTCGTCGAAGCGCTCACCGGGAGTGGTCGCCAGGGGGAGCTCCGGCGGGGCCACCGGGCCGCGCAGCCCGCGTCCGTGGCGGTCACGCCGCCCGCGGGACTGCGGCGGCGGAGCCGAGCGCTCGTCCTGGCGAAGGCGCAGGCGGCGTCTCACCCCGGCAGGCTACCGGCGCGGCGCGCCGCCGCCCTGTACGCCCGGAGGTAGCGTGCGGCCCGTGAGGCCGGTCCGACGCTGCTCGCGCACGGCCTGCGGGCGTCCGGCCGTGGCCACTCTCACCTACGTCTACTCCGACTCCACGGCCGTGCTGGGCCCGCTGGCCACCTACGCCGAGCCGCACTGCTACGACCTGTGCGAGGTCCACTCCGAGCGGCTGACCGCACCGCGCGGCTGGGAGGTGCTCCGGCTTGCGCCCGACCCGGCCGCGTACGGCCCGTCGACCGACGACCTCCTCGCGCTCGCCGACGCGGTGCGTGAGGCCGCCCGCCCACGCCCGGCGGAGCCGGCTGCGGTCGAGGTGGGGCGCCGCGGCCACCTGCGGGTGCTGCGCCACCCCGACCCCTCGGCGAAGGGCTAGCCGCGGGCTATCCGGGGACAGGCACCGCGGTCGCCGCGTGCTCGCGGGCGTCGCGAATCGGGTCACCCGCCATGCCGGCGGCCAGCGTCCAGCCGTCCTGCTCGTCGACGACGAGGAAGGCCCCCGTGCGCCGCAGGCCGCGGGTGTAGGGCTCGACAGGCAGCGGGCTGGCCAGTCGAAGCCGGACCCTGCCGATGTCGTTGAGGGTGAGCTGCGTGCAGGGCTCCACGGCGAGGGTGTCGAGGTCGAGCCGGCCATCGATGGAGGCGACCATCGCCTTGACCGTGCTGGTGCCGTGGGTGACGAGCACACGGTCGCGCGGCCGCAGCGATCGCTCGTGCAGCCAGCACACGGTCGCCTCGACGTCCTGGGTGGGCTGGGGGGCGCCCGCGACCTGGCTGAGCAGGTCGCCGCGCGAGACGTCGAGGTCGTCGGCGAGCCGGAGCGAGACCGACTGCGGCGAGAACGCCACCTGCAGCGGCCCGTCGGCGGTGTCGATCCCGACGACGGTGCTACGCCGGCCGCTCGGCAGCACCACCACCTCGTCGCCCACCTGCACCACCCCGGAGGCGATCAGCCCGGCGTAGCCGCGGTAGTCGACCAGCCCGGGCTCGCGGGCGGCCTGCTGCGGGCGGAGCACGTACTGCACCGGGAAGCGGAACGGCTCGTCCTGCGGCTCGTCGGCCAGCGGCACCGTCTCCAAGTGCTCGAGCAGCGTCGGCCCGGCGTACCACGGCGTGCGCGGGGAGCGGTCGACGACGTTGTCGCCGACCAGCGCGCTGACCGGCACGGCGAGTACGTCGGCCAGCCCGAGCTCGGCGGCGACGTCGTCGACCTGCCGGGCGACCCGGCGGAACGGCTCCTCGGCGTAGTCGACGAGGTCGACCTTGTTGACCGCCAGCACGACGTGCGGCGCGCGGAGCAGCGCGGCGACCGCGAGGTGGCGGCGGGTCTGCTCCATGACCCCGGAGCGGACGTCGACCAGCACGAGGACGAGGTCGGCGGTGCTGGCCCCGGTGACGGTGTTGCGGGTGTACTGCACGTGCCCAGGGCAGTCGGCGAGGATGAACGACCGGCGGGCGGTGGCGAAGTAGCGGTAGGCCACGTCGATGGTGATGCCCTGCTCGCGCTCGGCCCGCAGGCCGTCGGTGAGCAGGGCCAGGTCGACCTGCCCGAGCCCACGGTCGCGGCTGACCCGCTCGACCGAGGCGAGCTGGTCGCTGAGCACGGACTTGGAGTCGTGCAGGAGCCGTCCGACGAGGGTGGACTTGCCGTCGTCGACCGAGCCGGCGGTGGCCAGGCGGAGCAGGGAGTGGCGCTGCATCAGAAGTAGCCCTCCCGCTTGCGGTCCTCCATCGCGGCCTCGGACAGCCGGTCGTCGGCGCGGGTGGCCCCCCGTTCGGTGAGCCGGCTGGCGGCGACCTCGACGAGCACGTCCTGGACCGAGCCCGCGTCGCTCTCGACGGCGCCCGTGCAGCTCATGTCGCCGACGGTGCGGTAGCGGACCCGCCTGGTCACGAGCCGTTCGCCGTCGCGCGGAGCGCTGTGGGGCCCGGCGGCCAGCCACATGCCGTCGCGGAGAAAGACCTCGCGGTCGTGCGCGTAGTAGAGCGCGGGCAGCTCGATGCCCTCCCGGGCGACGTAGGACCACACGTCGAGCTCGGTCCAGTTCGACAGCGGGAAGACCCGTACGTGCTCGCCGCGCCGGTGCCGGCCGTTGTAGAGGTTCCACAGCTCGGGGCGCTGGTTGCGCGGGTCCCACTGGCCGAACTCGTCCCGCAGGCTGAACACCCGCTCCTTGGCGCGCGCCTTCTCCTCGTCGCGCCGGCCGCCGCCGAAGACCGCGTCGAAGCGGCCCTCGACGATGGCGTCGAGGAGCGGCACGGTCTGCAGCGGGTTGCGGGTGCCGTCGCTGCGCTCGCGCAGCCGGCCGTCGTCGATGTAGTCCTGCACGCTGGCCACGTGCAGCCGCAGCCCGAGCCGCTCGACCGTAGCGTCGCGGTAGGCCAGCACCTCGGGGAAGTTGTGCCCGGTGTCGACATGCAGCACCGGGAACGGCACCGGCCCCGGCCAGAACGCCTTGATGGCCAGGTGCAGCATCACCACGGAGTCCTTGCCGCCGGAGAAGAGCAGGACCGGGCGCTCGAAGGTCGCCGCCACCTCGCGGAAGACATGGATCGACTCGCTCTCGAGCGCCGCGAGGTTGTCGAGGACGTACGCCGGCTCTGCTCCGGCGCCGGGCGCCGCTGCGAGCGGGCCGGCGTCGGCGTCGGTGCTCAGGTGGTCGACAGTCATGCGTGCAACCCACACTCGATCTTGTTCTGGCCGGCCCAGCGCCCGGCCCGCGGGTCCTCGCCCGCAGACACGGCGCGGGTGCAGGGGGCGCAGCCGATGGACAGGTACCCCTCGGACACGAGGGGGTTGACGAGCACGCCGTGTCGCTCGGCGTAGCCGTAGAGGTCGTCGGCGGTCCAGCGGGCCAGCGGGTTGATCTTCACCAGCCCGAACGCCTCGTCCCAGGACACGACCGGTGTGCCGGCCCGGGTCGGCGCCTCGTCGCGGCGCAGGCCGGTGATCCAGGCGGCGTATGGCGCCAGGGCCGCGCGCAGGGGCTCGACCTTGCGCATCCGGCAGCAGGCGTGGGGGTCGCGCTCGTAGAGCCGGGGGCTGTACGCGGCGTCCTGCTCGGCCACCGAGAGCACAGGGCGCACGTCGAGCACCCGCACCGGCATCGTCGCGGCAACGGCGTCGCGGGTGCCGATGGTCTCGGCGAAGTGGTAGCCGGTGTCGAGGAACACCACGTCGATGCCGGGCTTGACCGTCGACACCAGATGCGGGAGCACGGCGTCCTGCATGTTCGAGGCCACACACACCTCGTCGCCGAAGGTAGCGACCGCCCAGCGGACCACCTCCTCGGCGGAGGCGTCGTCCAGGTCGCGACCGGCGCGCTCGGCAAGCGCCCGCTGGTCGGTCGGGGCGGGTGCGGACACGAGGAATCCTCCCGTGCGGGGTGCGGTCCCGGCTGGCGGGTCCGCGATCGGCGGGTGGGTGGTCGGGTGACGGTGGTCCCGGCGTCGTCGCCGGGCGACGGCGGGGGGCCGCGCCTCCGCACGTAGGAACAGCAATGTACCCCGGCTCGACCCTCCGCCCGCGCGGGCGCGCCCGCGGCGGGTGACGTGGGTCACCGGGGCGCTGCCACTACCGTCACTGCCGTGAGGGAGCTCTCCGGCGTCGTCAAGGCCTACGACGTGAGGGGGGTCGTCCCGGACGAGCTGGACGCCGACGTGGCCCGGGCGGTGGGCGGCGCCTTCGTCGACGTCGTGGGCGCCCGCGCCGACGACGACGGACCGGGCGCGGTCGTGCTGGGGCGCGACATGCGCGCGTCCTCGCCCGGCCTGGCGACCGCCTTCGCCGAGGGAGTCACCGGAGCCGGCGCCGACCTCGTCGACATCGGGCTGGCCTCCACCGACCAGCTCTACTACGCCGCCGGGTCGCTCGACCTGCCCGGCGCCATGATCACCGCCAGCCACAACCCGGCCCGCTACAACGGCATCAAGCTGTGCCGGGCAGGCGCGGCGCCGGTCGGTCAGGACACCGGCCTGGCCGACGTACGCCGGCTGGCCGAGGCCGGCGGCAGCACGTACGCCGGCCCGCCCGGCCGGGTCGAACGCCGTGACGTCCTGGCGGCGTACGCCGGGCACCTGCGATCTCTCGTCGACCTCGGCGGCACCCGGCCGCTCGTCGTGGTCGTCGACGCCGCCAACGCGATGGCTGGGCACACCGTCCCGGCGGTGCTCGGCGACCTGCTCGCCCTCACCCTGGTCCCGCTGTACTTCGAGCTCGACGGCTCGTTCCCGCACCACGAGGCCAACCCGATCGACCCGGACAACCTCGTCGACCTGCAGGCCGCAGTGCTGGCCCACCGGGCGGACCTCGGGCTGGCCTTCGACGGCGACGCCGATCGCTGCTTCGTCGTGGACGAGCGTGGATGCGTCGTCGCCCCGCCGCTGCTGACCGCCCTCATCGCGGTCCGGGAGCTCGCCCGCAGCCCGGGCGCCGCCGTGATCGCCAACCTGATCACCGGCCGGGCGGTGCCGGAGGTCGTCCTCGAGCACGGCGGGGTCCCCGTCCGCACCAGGGTCGGCCACTCCTACATCAAGACCCGGATGGCCGAGACGGGAGCCGTCTTCGGCGGCGAGCACTCCGGGCACTTCTACTTCCGCGACTTCTGGCGCGCCGACTCCGGCCTGCTGGCCGCGCTGCACGTGCTGGCCGCGCTGAAGGCGGCGCCGGCCGGCACGCCGCTGTCGGCGCTGCTGGCGCCGTACGACCGGTACGTGGCCAGCGGCGAGCTCAACAGCGAGGTGGCCGACGTGCCCGCCAGCATGCAGCGGGTCCGGCGGGCGTTCGAGGCCCGCGACGCCGTGACGTTCGACGACCTGGACGGGCTGAGCGTCGAGCACGCCGACTGGTGGTTCAACCTGCGGCCGTCCAACACCGAGCCGCTGCTCCGGCTCAACGCCGAGGCGGTCGACCGGGCAACGATGGAGGCCGTCCGTGACGAGGTCCTGGGTCTCGTGCGCGGCCCGGCGCGGTAGGTTCGGGCGTCCCGCCCGACCGCACACACGCCTCCCTCCGCTCGAAGAGGTGCGCCGCATGGAGCCCGCCGACACGTCGTCGACGCTCGGCCTCGACCCCCAGCTGCTCGAGATCCTGCGCTGCCCGGAGTGCCGCAGCGAGCTGCGGGTCGACGCCGGCGCGTCCGAGCTGGTCTGCACCGCCGAGGCTTGCGGGTTGGCCTACCCCGTCCGTGACGGCATACCGGTCATGCTCGTCGACGAGGCCCGTCGGCCTGGGGACCGCCGGCCCGAAAACCGCCGCGCTGCGGACTGACGGCGCGACCGGTGTTCGACGAGGCAGCGTTCGACGAGCGGGCGCTCGACGACCCGCAGGCGCTCGCCGGGGTCGAGGACCGGCTGCGCGCGGTCGCGGGGTGGGGCGCCGAGGTACGCCGGGCAAGCGCGGCCGCCGACGCCGCGATCGCCGGCCTGCGCCCGGGTGACCGCCCGCGCGCCGTGGTGGCGGCGGGTCCGGACGGGCGGCTGGTGCGTGCCGTCCTCGAACCGAGCTGCCCGGTGCCCTTCGTGGCCTGGCCCCACGGCGGCCTGCCTGGCTGGGCCGGCCCGCTCGATCTCGTGGTCGTCGTCAGCCGCACCGGCTCCGAGCCCGAGGAGGTGACGATCGCGACCGAGGCGCTGCGCCGCGGCTGCTCGATCGTCGCCGCCGTGCCGCCGCGGTCGGTGGTGGCCGTCATGGTCGAGGGCCGGCACGCCGTGGTGCTACCGGCCGGCTCGAGCGAGCCGCTTGCGCTGGCCGTGCCGGTGCTCTGCGGCCTGCACGCGCTCGGACTCGGCCCGGAGGTGGACGCCGAGGGTGTCGCGAACGCGCTCGACGCCGTGGCCGAGCGGTGCAGCCCGGCTCGCCCGATCGAGGACAACCCGGCCAAGCTGCTCGCCCTGTCGCTCGGCGCGGCGGTGCCGGTCCTGTGGGGCGGCTCGGCGCTGGCCGCCCGGGCTGCCCGTCGCGTCGCCGAGGCGCTGCGCGCCGCCTCCGGACGTCCGGCCCTGTCCGGGGACGAGGCGCAGCTGCTTCCGCTGCTCGAGCGCGCCCCGCGGCGCGACATCTTCGCCGACCCTGACGACGACCCGGCCGCCGGCGCGTCCCGGCCGGTGCTCGTGCTGCTCGACGACGGCGCCGACTCGGCGCCGCTGCGGGTCACCCGCGGCCGGCTGCTCGCCGCCGCAGAGGCTCGTGGCGTGCCGGTGCACACGGTGGGCGCGGCGGAGGGGTCCGACGTCGGACGGTACGGCTCGCTGCTGGCCACCGGCGTGTTCGCGGCGACCTACGCGGGGCTCGGCCGCCGATGAGCCTGGCCGGCGTGCTGGACGGGGTGCTGGCGCTGGAGTGCCCCGTCCGCATGTACGCCTGGGGCTCGCTCACGGCGCTGCCCGAGCTCCTGGGCAGTGAGCCGGACGGCACCCCGCAGGCGGAGCTGTGGGTCGGCGACCACCCCGCCGCTCCGGCCGTGACCGGCGGCACCCCGCTCAACCGCCTGGTGGCCGAGCGCCCCGACGAGGTCCTCGGCAGCGGGCTGCGGTCCCGCCACGGTGACCGGCTGCCCTTCCTGCTCAAGGTGCTGGCCGTGGCGCGCCCGCTGTCGCTGCAGGTCCATCCCGACGCGACCGCCGCCGCCGAGGGCTTCGCCGCCGACGAGGCCGCCGGGCTGGCGCCGAAGGATCCGGCGCGCCGCTACACCGACCCGTACCCCAAGCCGGAGATAGCGGTCGCACTGACCCCGTTCGAGGCCTTCGTCGGCTTCCGCTCCCCTCTGCGTACGGCCGAGCTGCTGCGCCAGGTACCCGTGCGCCGGCTGCAGTCGGTGGCCGACATGCTCGAGGCCCGACCCGACGAGCACGGCGTGCGGGCCGCCGTGGAGGACCTGTTCGCGCGGCCGGACGACCGGATGGCCGCGATCACCTCGGCCCTCTCCTTCGGTGACGTGCCGCCCGAGCTGCGGCCCGCTCAGCAGCTGTGTGCCGCGTACCCGGGGGACCACGGCGCCGTCGTCACCCTGCTCATGCAGCACTGCGTGCTCGCCCCGGGGGATGCGGTCCGCGTCCCGGCCGGCGTGCCGCACACCTATCAGCGCGGGATGGCGGTGGAGGTCATGTCCGCGTCGGACAACGTGCTGCGCGGCGGCCTGACCCCCAAGCACGTCGACGTGCCCGAACTGCTGAGCGTGCTGCGCACAGACCCCGACCCACGGCTGTTGGTCGGGCCACGACCGCTCGGTCCCGGCATCTGCGGCTACGACACGGGAGCCCCGGAGTTCGCGCTGTGGCGGGTGCAGCCGGGCCAGGGGACCGCCCCCTTGCCGGGCGAGGGGCCGCGGCTCCTGCTGTGCACCGACGGCACGGCCGAGGTGACGGCCGCCGGGGCGGCCGGGCGGCTGCGGCGCGGCCGGGCGGCGCTCGTGCCGGCCTGCGCCGGACCGGCGGAGCTGCGCGGCGACGCGACGGTGTGGGTCGCCGCGGAGGGCCACCCCGACCCGGGCCAGGATGTCCGGCGTCCGGAGCGTCCGGGGAGGCCGCGATGAGCACGGAGGGTGGCACCAAGGCGGTCGTCGCGGCGTTGCTGGCCAACGTCGGCATCGCGGTGACGAAGTTCGTCGCCTGGCTGCTCACCGGCGCCTCCTCGATGCTCGCCGAGTCCATCCACTCGGTCGCCGACTCGGGCAACCAGGTCCTGCTGCTCGTCGGCGGCAAGCGCTCCCGCCGCGCCGCCACGCCGGAACACCCGTTCGGCTACGGCCGGGAGCGCTACGTCTACGCCTTTATCGTCGCCATCGTGCTGTTCAGCGTCGGCGGCCTGTTCGCGCTCTACGAGGCGTTGCACAAGTACGAGGAGGTGCACGCCGGCGAGCCCAACCAGCTGCTGGACTCCCGCTGGTGGTGGGTGCCGCTGCTCGTGCTCGGCGCCGCCATGGTCATGGAGGGACTGTCCTTCCGCACCGCCATCCGGGAGTCCAACCGCGTCCGGCGCGGGGAGTCGTGGACGCAGTTCATCCGCAAGGCCAAGGCGCCGGAGCTGCCGGTGATCCTTCTCGAGGACCTCGGGGCGCTGATCGGGCTCGCGCTGGCGCTGCTCGGCGTCGGCCTCACGCTGCTGACGCATAACGGGTACTTCGACGTCGCGGGCACGGCCGCCATCGGCGTCCTGCTCGTCGCGATCGCCGTCGTGCTCGCCCTGGAGACCAAGAGCCTCCTGCTCGGCGAGGGCGCCCTGCCCACCGACCGGGCCCGGCTCGAGGCGGCCCTCGTCGGCGAGGGCGTCGAGCGCGTCATCCACATGAAGACGCTCTACCTCGGGCCCGACGAGCTGCTGGTGGCGGCCAAGGTGGCGGTCGACCGCACCGACGACGCGGCGCAGGTCGCGGAGGCTATCGATGCGGCCGAGCGCCGCATCCGGGAGGCCGTACCGGTCGCCCGTGTCGTCTACCTCGAGCCGGACATCTACCGACCCGACCACGTCGCCGCCGGGCCGGCGCCCAGCCAGCCGCACTGACCCGAACCGGGCTTCCGGGGCCGCACCAGGCCCGGAAAGGGCGTAGGATCGCGTGCGTTCCGGCGGAGGGATGCTCCCAGGGCCCAGAGGGGCCGCGCCGGGTCGTCCAGCACCAGCGCCCGCGTGCGCACACGACCCAGGGAGAGCCATGCCCACGTTCGACTTCAAGGTCGCCGACCTGTCGCTGGCCGAGCTCGGCCGTAACGAGATCCGCCTGGCCGAGCACGAGATGCCGGGCCTGATGGCGATGCGCAGCGAGTTCGGGGAGGCCAAGCCGCTGCGTGGCGCCCGCATCGCCGGGTCCCTGCACATGACCGTGCAGACGGCGGTGCTCATCGAGACGCTGGTCGAGCTCGGCGCCCAGGTGCGCTGGGCGTCCTGCAACATCTTCTCCACGCAGGACCCGGCCGCCGGGGCCGTCGTCGTCGGCCCGACCGGTACGCCGGACGACCCGCAGGGGGTCCCGGTGTTCGCCTGGAAGGGCGAGACGCTGCCGGAGTACTGGGCGTGCACCGAGGCGGTGCTCAGCTGGCCCGACGGCCCCGACGGCCGCACCGGGCCCAACATGCTCCTCGACGACGGCGGCGACGCCACGCTGCTGCTGCACCGGGGAGCCGAGTTCGAGCGGGCCGGTGCCGTGCCCGCCGCCGAGCCGGACGACCCCGAGGAGTACCGCGTCGTGCTCGACACGCTGCGCGCCTCGCTGGAGCGCGAGCCGGGCAAGTGGGCGCGCATCGCGGAGGGCGTCCGGGGCGTCACCGAGGAGACGACCACCGGCGTACACCGGCTCTACGAGATGCACCGAGCCGGCACCCTGCGCTTCCCCGCGATCAACGTGAACGACTCGGTGACCAAGTCGAAGTTCGACAACCGGTACGGCTGCCGGCACTCCCTCATCGACGGCATCAACCGCGCCACCGACGTCCTGATCGGCGGCAAGGTCGCGGTCGTGTGCGGGTATGGCGACGTCGGCAAGGGCTGCGCGGACTCGCTGCGCGGGCAGGGCGCTCGCGTCGTGGTCACCGAGATCGACCCGATCTGCGCACTGCAGGCGGCCATGGACGGCTACGAGGTGGCCACGCTCGAGGACGTCCTCGGCCGGGCCGACATCGTGATCACCGCGACCGGCTGCAAGGACGTCGTCACCGCCGAGCAGATGTCACGGATGAAGCACCAGGCGATCGTGGGCAACATCGGCCACTTCGACAACGAGATCGACATGGCCGGGCTCGAGCGGGCGGCCGGGGTGGCCCGCACGCGGATCAAGCCCCAGGTCGACGAGTGGACGTTCGCCGACGGGCACGCGGTGATCGTGCTCAGCGAGGGCCGGCTGCTCAACCTGGGCAACGCCACCGGGCACCCGAGCTTCGTCATGTCCAACTCCTTCACCAACCAGGTGCTGGCACAGCTGGAGCTGTTCACCCGCGGCGAGGACTACCCGCTCGGTGTGCACGTGCTGCCCAAGCACCTCGACGAGAAGGTGGCCCGGCTGCACCTCGACGCGCTCGGCGTACGGCTCACCGAGCTGAGCAAGTCCCAGGCCGACTACCTCGGCGTGCACGTCGAGGGGCCCTACAAGTCCGACCACTACCGCTACTGACGCCGCGACCGGCGGGCCGGCACGAAGAGGGAGCACCGTGGCCACCGATGCCTACGTCGAACGGCTCAGAGCCGTTCCGCTGTTCGCCGATCTGTCCAAGAAGGAGCTCGGCCAGCTGCTGCGGCACGCCGACCACCTCCGCTTCGGGCCCGGGCACGTCGTGGTCGCCGAAGGGAAGCCCGGTGAGGAGTTCTGCCTGGTCTTCGCCGGGCGGCTCGTCGTCCGCCGTGGCGGCGCCGACCTCGACGAGCTCGGGCCCGGCGACTTCTTCGGTGAGCTCGCCGTGATCGACCCGGCCCCACGCGACGCCTCGGTGGTGAGCCTCACCGACGTCGACCTCATGGTCGTCGAGCGGCGGCGCTTCTGGGCGCTCGTCGAGGAGGTGCCACCGGTGGGGCGCAAGGTCATGGTCGGGCTCGCCCGTCGGCTGCGCGAGGCAGACCTTCACGCCCCGGCGCGCGCCTGACCGGTCGCACTCAGCCAGGGAGCGCCACGCCGGCTGCCCGGGCCAGCTTCGCGGCGAGTCCCTCGGTCCGGATGCGGCGGTCGATGTAGACCAGCGTGACCGCGGCGGCGCCGAACGGGGTGGTGAGCAGGCCGGCGACGAAGGAGCCGAGCGACTGCAGCGCGAGCGCACCCGGGCCGCCAGCCGGCAGGAAGCTCGCGGCGGCGGCCAACGGTGCTGCGACCACGCCGCTGACGGCACCGGCGATCACGGCGACGAGCAGCAGCAGACCGCAGGTGCGCCACCAAGCGCCGGACACGAGTCGCGACGAGCGGCGCAGCGCGTCGATCACGCCGATCGGCCGGGATCCGTCCACGGACTCCAGCACCAGCGCCGGTCCGGCGAGCGCCAGGCGTACTGACAGCCACAGGCACAGCGGCCCGACCGCGACGACGGCCAGCAGGACCAACGCCGCGACGAGGGCCGTCGGGGCGCCGGCCAGGCCGGCCGCGACGGCGACCGCCGCGGCGATCACCGGCGGAGCGGCCGCCACCAACACCGAGACCGCCAGGGCGCCGACGAGCCGGGCCCACACCCAGGGGCGGACCGCTCTCCAGGCCTGCACAGGTGGCGGCCGCTGGCCCAGGACGGCGCGCCCGACGGCGACGGCCAGCACGCCGCCGAGCACCAAGGTGGCCGCCCAGCTCAGCACGGCCGAGCCGACGTACACGACGCCGGCGTCGCCGAGGCCGGCGACCAGCTCAGACAGCGACGACTGGCCGTAGACCGCTGCGGCGGTGGCCACCGACACCGCATCGCGGTGCAGCAGCAGCGCCGCCGCGAGCTGCAGCAGCGTGGTGACCGCCACGACGACCGCGGACAGCCCGAGGAAGGTGCGCGGGTTGGTGCGGATCGCCGCGATTGCTCCGTCGAGGATGTCGCCCACCCCGAGCGGTCGCAGCGCGACGATGCCGGGCTTGACGTCCGGCGGCGCCCATCCTGCCGGCCCGGGTCCGGGGGGTACCCCACCGATGCCCCACCCGGACGGCGGCGCGGCGGGCTCGCTCACCGCGTCATCGTGTCATCCCCGCGCGGTCGAGTCGGCGTCCAGGACGTCCTCGATGCCTCGCAGGTGCCACGATGGAGCCATGAAAGGTCGGGTGCTCATCGTCGATGACGACACCGCGTTGGCGGAGATGCTCGGCATCGTGCTGCTCAACGAGGGCTACGAGTCGTCCGTCGTCGCCAGCGGCGACGACGCCGTGACGGCCTTCCGCGACTACCGGCCCGACCTCGTCCTGCTCGACCTCATGCTGCCCGGCCGTGACGGCATCGACGTCTGCCGAGACATCCGTCGCGAGTCCGGAACGCCTATCGTCATGCTCACCGCAAAGAGCGACACCGTCGACGTCGTCCTCGGCCTGGAATCGGGTGCGGACGACTACGTCGTCAAGCCGTTCAAGCCCAAGGAGCTGGTCGCTCGTGTCCGGGCCCGGCTGCGCCGGCCCGAGGAACCGCAGCCGGAGACCCTCGAGGTGGGCGACCTCAGCATCGACGTCGCCGGCCACGTCGTACACCGCGGCGACGAGGTCATCCCGCTGACGCCACTGGAGTTCGACCTGCTCAGCTGCCTGGCCCGCCGGCCCTGGCAGGTCTTCTCACGTGAGGCGCTGCTGGAGCGGGTCTGGGGCTACCGCCACGCCGCTGACACCAGGCTGGTCAACGTCCATGTGCAGCGGCTGCGGTCGAAGGTGGAACGCGATCCCGAGCACCCGGAGGTCGTGCTCACCGTCCGTGGCGTCGGCTACAAGGCCGGGGACGGCGGCTGAGCCGGGCACTCCCGGACGCCGCTCCCCGTTGGGTCCACGACATGACACCCCCACCGCCCGCCGGCGTGCCTGACCCGCCCGACGCGGCCGTCCGCGCCGGTGGCGGCGCCGCCGGCGCAGCGGCGCGGGCGTGGCATGCGGTGTCCGGTACCTGGCGGCGCTCCCTGCAGCTGCGGGTGGTGGCCACCACGATGGTGCTGTCGCTGGTCGTCTCGGTCCTGCTCGGACTGGTGCTGCTCCGCCAGGTCAGCGAGGGCCTGCTCGACGCCAAGACCGCCGCGGCCCGCGCCGACGCCAGCGCCGGCATCGACTCCGCCCAGGCGCGGCTCGACGCCGCCCGCGACGTGGAGCCGGGCGCGGTCGACCAGCTGCTGACCCAGCTCGTGCAGGAGCTGGCGTTCCGTGGGGGCGGGGCCGCCGGGCTCTACGAGGTGGTGCTGCTCGGCCAGTCCGGCGACGAGGCGCCGGTGCCCAGCCGCTCCGACCGCGCGTCGCGCGACGTCTCGCAACGCAGCGTGCCGGGGGCCCTGCGCACGGCCGTCCTCGACCAGGAGCGCATCGCGAGCACCTACACGCTGATCCGCTACGTCGATGACCGCACGGTGCCCGGGTATGTCGTCGGCGCACCGGTCAACGTGCCCGGTACCGGCAGCTACGAGCTCTACTACCTGTTCCCGCTCGACCAGCAGCAGCAGACGCTCGACCTCGTGCGCCGCGCGGTGCTCAGCTCGGCGGTCCTCCTCGCGGTGTTGCTGGCCGCGGTCGCCTGGCTCGTCGTCCGCCAGGTGGTCACGCCGGTGCGCATGGCCGCCCAGATCGCCGAGCGGCTTGCCGCCGGGCGGCTCGAGGAGCGGATGGCCGTCCGCGGCCAGGACGACCTGGCCAGGCTGGCCCGCAGCTTCAACGAGATGGCAGAGAGCCTGCAGCAGCAGATCCGCAAGCTCGAGGACCTCTCCCGGCTGCAGCGACGCTTCGTCTCCGACGTCTCGCACGAGCTGCGTACGCCGCTGACGACGATCCGCATGGCCGCGGACGTCCTGCACGAGGGGCGAGGGCACTTCGACCCGGCGGTGAGCCGCTCCGCGGAGCTGCTGCAGACCCAGCTCGACCGATTCGAGGAGCTGCTCGTCGACCTGCTGGAGATCAGCCGCTTCGACGCCGGCGCGGCGGTCCTCGATACCGAGCAGGTCGACGTCGGCGACTTGGTCCGCCGAGTCGCCGACACCTACGCACCGCTGGCGGCCAACAAGGGCTCCCGGCTGGTGCTCGACCTGCCGGGCACCCCGTGCACCGCGGAGGTCGACCAGCGGCGGATCGACCGCGTCCTGCGCAACCTCGTCGGCAACGCGATCGAGCACGGCGAGGGCCGCGACGTGGCGCTGCGGGTGGCCGCCGACCAGGACGCCGTGGCCGTGGCCGTTCGTGACCGCGGTGTCGGCCTGCGGCCCGGCGACGCGGCGATGGTCTTCAACCGGTTCTGGCGCGCCGACCCCGCGCGGGCGCGGGCCACCGGCGGCACGGGGCTGGGCCTGTCGATCGCGCTCGAGGACGTCCGGCTGCACGCCGGCTGGCTGCAGGCCTGGGGTGAGCCGGGCGTCGGGTCGCAGTTCCGGGTGACGCTGCCCCGCACCGCCGGCGGCGTGCTGCGCAGCTCCCCGATCCCGCTCATGCCGGCCGACGTACACCTGCAGACTCTCGAGTCGGTCGGCGCGTCCTATCGCCGGCTGGCTAGTCGCGAGGGGGCCGGCGATGCGTCGCGGTGACCGCACCCTCGTCGCCGTCCTCGTGGCGGCAGCCGCGCTGCTCGCCGGTTGCGCGGGCATCCCGACCTCGGGCGGGATCGTGGAGGGCGGACCGGTGCGGGCCGACGACCCGGCGCCGTACGTCCGGTACTACCCGCCGGACCCCCGGCGGGGCGACACCGAGACCCAGCTCGTCGAGGGCTGGTTCGATGCGATGGCCGCCTACGACCCGGGCAACCGCACGGTGTCCCGGTACCTGTCCGCTCGCGGCCGTTCAGCCTGGGAACAGGGCGGCGGCACGGTTGTCTACGACGCGCTGACCCGCCAGGTCGAGCAGGTCTCACCCGGGCGGGTCGAGGTCACCCTGGCGCAGGTCGCCCGGATCGGCGCTGACGGGCGCTACCTGAGGACGCCGACCGGAGCGTCCGTGCGGCTCGATCTCGACCTCGTCCGGGAGCACGGGCAGTGGCGGATCGACGACCCTCCCGCCGGGCTGTACATGTCGGAGTTCAACGTCGAGCGCGAGCTGGAGGCCTACGACGTCTACTTCCCGTCCGCCGACGGGCAGGTCCTCGTCCCCGAGCAGGTCTACCTGCCGGTCAACGGCGCTGTGCCCACCCTGCTCGTGCAGAGCCTGCTGCAGGGTCCGTCGCGCCAGCTGGCCCCGGCAGTCAGCTCGCCGTTCCCGGCCGAGGCCGAGCTGTCGAGCCCCTCGGTGGTCGTCGCCGACGGCATCGCGCAAGTGGACCTCACGGTCAGTGCCTCCGACGTCCCGGAGCGCCAGCGGGACCTCATCTCGGCCGCGCTCGTCTGGACCCTCGGACAGGTGGCCAGCGTCCGGGGGCTGCGCCTCACCCTGGACGGGGTCCCCGTGGTGGTCGGCGGCGCCTCGGCCACTGGTGTCCAGTCGATGACGTCCTGGCGGCGTTTCGACCCGACCGTGACCGCCCCGGACCGCACTGTCTACGCGCTGAGTGGGCGCAAAGTGGTGGCCGTCGGCGACGCAGACCCGCGGCCGGTCGCCGGCCCCCTGGGCACGGGAGCGCTGGGAGGGCTCCGTTCGGTAGCCGTCGACCTCGGCCGCGACGCCGCGGCCGCGGTGACCGCCGACGGTCGACGCCTGCTGGTCGCCGGGCTGAGCGACTCCGCCGGAGCCGCGCAGGTGCTGCTCACCGGGACCGACCTCGGCCCGCCCTCCTACGACCGGCTTGGCCGGGTGTGGGTCGTCGACTCCAGGGCCGGCGGCGCTGTGGTGCAGGTCGCCGCTCCCGGGCGTTCGCCGGTGCGGGTGCCGGTGGAGGGCCTCGCTGGTGCCGACGTACGGCGGCTGCGGGTCGCCCGCGACGGTGTCCGCGTCGCCATGGTGGTCGAGCGGGACCGCAAGCGTGAGGTCGTCGTCGGCGTGGTCGTCGGCGACCTCGACGGGAACGACCCGCTGCGCGTCGTCGCCAACGCTGAGGTCACCCGCGTCCGGGGCGCGCTCGACGTCGGCTGGTCGGACCCGACCGAGCTGGCCGTCCTCGCGCGCGACCCCGACGCGGGCCAGCAGCTCGAGCTGGTCGCGCTGTCCGGGGCCAGCCTGGTCAGTCGTGGTTCGGTGCCCGGTGCCGTCGAGGTGGCGGTCGCCCCCGGCGAGCCGCCGGTGCTGGCGACCACCTCGGGAGAGCTCTACCGGCTCGGGGCCGCCCAGCAGTGGACGCCGGCGGCCGACGCGGTCGCGCCGGCCTACCCCGGCTGACCAGCGGCGTTCGGCAGCGGCGTTTGTCGGGCGCGTTCGTCCACAGGCCGGGCACACGCGCCGCCATCGTCCACCGACTGCGTACGGCGGCTGGCCCGACGCCGCCGCGGCGGGGAGCCTGGGTGCGTGCCCGGTGCCCGACCTGTGCCCGTTGTGACGGTGGCCTCGCTCGCCCGGTCGGCGCTCGACCTCGTGCTCGGCGCGGGCTGCGCGGGCTGCGGCGCCCCTGGCGCGGCCGCCTGCCAGCACTGCCGGGCGGCGCTCGGGCGGCCACGGCCGGCCCGACCGGACCCCTGCCCGCCGGGCCTGCCCCCGGTGGTAGCCGCCGCGGAGTACGCCGGTGCCACCCGCGCGCTGCTGCTCGAGCACAAGGAGCACGGGCGGCTGAGCCTGGCTGCCCCGCTCGGTGCGGCCCTCGCCTCGGCTGCGTTCGGCGCTCTGGCCGGCGCCCTGACCGGCGCCCTGACCGGCGCCCCCGGCGCCCCGACCGGCGGGCTCGCCGGTGGGGGGAACGGGGCGACTGCGCTCGTGCCGGTGCCGTCGCGGCCAGGCAGCGCCCGGCGTCGCGGGCACGATCCGCTGCTGCGCATCTCGCGGGTGGCCGCCGTGGACCTGCGCCGTCGGGGGATCGACGTCCGGGTCGTGCCGGTGCTGCGGTTGCGGCGGCGAGTGGTCGACCAGGCCGGCCTGGACTCCGCCCGGCGCCGCGCCAACCAGCACCGGGCGATGAGCGTCGCCTCGGGGGCTGCCCGGCTGCTGGACGGAGGCCGGCTGCTGCTGGTCGACGATGTGCTCACCACCGGTGCCACCCTGGCCGAGGCCGCGCGGGCGCTGCACGCGGCCGGCCACCCTCCCCTGGCAGCGGCTGTGGTCGCAGCCACCTCCCGCCGCGCCCCACCGGTGTCGGGAGCGCCGGTCGGCGACTAGCGTGGCGATCGAGCGGTCGAGCTCGCCGCAGGTGTCGAGCCTGGGAGGACCGAGTGGACATCGTCGTGAGGGGCCGTCGCTGCGAGGTCTCGGAGCGCTTTCGCGAACACGTCGCCGACAAGCTCGCCGGGATCGATCGGCTGTCCCCGCGCATCATCCGGGTCGACGTCGAGGTGCGGGAGGAGGCCAACCCGCGACAGGCCGACCAGCGCTGCCGGATCGAGATCACCGTGGCGTCCAAGGGGCCCGTCATCCGTGCCGAGGCCGCGGCCGACGACCGCTACGCTGCGCTCGACCTGGTGATCCAGAAACTGGCTGCCCGGCTGCGTCGGGACGCCGACCGCCGGCGGGTCCACCACGGCTCGCGCACCCCCGTCTCCGTGGCACAGGCGACCGCACACCTCGTCGAGGCGGAGCCCGACGACGGGCAGGTCGCGACCGGACCCGGGCCGGCCCGGGTCCGGGAGGTAGGCGGCCTCGTGGTCGAGGGCGAGGGGCCGCTCGTCGTCCGCGAGAAGCGGCACAGCGCCGTGCCGATGACGCTCGACCAGGCGCTCTACGAGATGGAGCTGGTCGGCCACGACTTCTATCTGTTCGTCGATGCGGGGACCAATGAGCCGAGCGTGGTCTACCGCCGGCGCGGCTTCTCCTACGGAGTCATCCGGCTGCAGATGGACGGGGCGGCCTAGCCGGCTGGCGACGCCGCTGGCATGACGGCTGATCGAGTGACGCTGACGGGCTCTGCGGGACGGCGGGGGGCGCGATGGGTGCAGCGGGTCCTCCCACCGGCAGCACGACAGCGCCGATTCGGGTCGTCGTCGTCGACAGCCAGCAGCTGTTCCGCCGCGGGCTGGCCATGCTGCTCGGCTCCGCGGCGGGGATCACGGTGGTGGGGGAGGCATCCGACGGCCCCTCCGCCCTCGTCATGGCCGCGGAGAGGCTGCCGGACGTCGTGCTCCTGGACATCCGGATGCCGCAACGGTCAGGCATCATCGCCTGCGCCCAGCTCGTCGAGGCCTCGCCGCGCACGCGGGTCGTCATGCTTGCCGTGAGCGCCGACGAGGCCGACCTCAGCGATGCGTTCCGGGCCGGCGCCAGCGGCTACCTGCTCAAGGACGTCTCCGTCGACGAGGTCGCCGCCACGGTGCGGGCGGTCGCTGCCGGGCAGCCGCGCCCCGGCCAGCCGACGGCGGAACAGCCGTTGACGGAGATCCCCGCTGAACTGACCGCCGCCGACCCCTCGGCTGGCAACGCCACCGCGGCCGGCACGGCTCCCCGGCTCACCGTGCGCGAGCTGGAGGTGCTGCGGCTCGTGGCGGACGGCAGCAACAACCGCGAGATCGCCCGGGCCCTGTTCATCAGCGAGAACACGGTGCGCAACCACGTACGCAACATCCTCGACAAGCTGCAGCTGCACAGCCGGATGGCGGCCGTGGTCTACGCGTTGCGGGAGCACCTGCTCGACCTGCCGTAGGGGTGCCCGATCCAGCGGCTCGGCGGTGTCGGGCCGCTCTGGCAGCATCCCACGGGTGGCTGTCGCCCGCGTCGTCGAGCCTCGCGGCGTGGACTCGCTGTCGTTGCGACAGGCGCGACGGGTGGCCCTCGCCGCCCAGGGCTTCGCCGATCCACGTCCGGCGCGGGCGGTGACGGCCCGACACGTGCAGCGGGTGGTCGACCGGGTCGGCGTCGTCCAGCTCGACTCGGTCAACGTGGTCGCGCGCAGCCACTACCTGCCCTTCTTCAGCCGACTCGGTCCCTACGACCGTGACGTGCTCGACCGAGCGTCCGGGCGGCCCCCGCGCCGGCTCGTGGAGTACTGGGCGCACGAGGCGAGCCTGCTGCCGCCGCGCACCCACCCGTTCCTGCGCTGGCGGATGGCGCGATGGCGGGCAGCGGCCTGGGCCGGCATGCGACGGGTGGCGCAGGAGCACCCCGGGGTGGTCGCGGCGGCGCTGGAGGAGGTCGCCGCCCGCGGTCCGCTCACGGCGGTGCAGGTGGAGCGTGCGCTCGCCGTCGACCATCCACGCGAGCGCGCGGAGTGGGGCTGGAACTGGTCGGTGGTCAAGCAGGCGCTGGAGCACCTGTTCTGGTCCGGCGAGGTCACCTCGGCCGGGCGCAGCGCGCAGTTCGAGCGCCGGTACGACCTGCCGGAGCGCGTGCTCCCACCAGGGGTCACCGCCGCCTCCGACCCGAGCCCGGAGGAGTCGTTCCGGGCGCTCGTCGGGATCGCGGCACGCGCCCACGGCGTGGCGAGTGAGCCGTGCCTGCGCGACTACTTCCGGCTGCGCCCCGCCGAGTCGCAGCGCGCCGTCGCCGAGCTGGTCGAGGACGGCGTGCTGTTGCCGGTGCAGCTGCCCGGATGGCGGCGGGCGGGATACCTGCACCGCGACGCCCGGGTCCCGCGCCGGGTCGGCGCCCGGGCGCTGCTCAGCCCGTTCGACTCCCTGGTCTGGAAGCGCGAGCGCACCGAGGCGCTGTTCGGCTTCCGCTACCGGCTGGAGATCTATGTTCCCGAGCAACAGCGCGTGCACGGCTACTACGTGCTGCCGTTCCTGCTGGGCGACGCGCTCGTCGCCCGGGTCGACCTCAAGTCCGACCGCGCCACCGGCCGGCTCGTGGTCCGCGCGGCCTGGGCAGAGCCGGACGCCCCGAGCGCCACTCCCGGCGAGCTCGCCGCCGAGCTGGTGGCGATGGCGGGCTGGCTCGGCCTCGACGCGGTCACCGTCGAGCCGCGCGGCGACCTCGCGAGGGGGCTGGCCGTCGCCGTTCGCGCTGCCGGGTGATCACCGTCCGGCGGGGGGGAGCCGCTCGAGCGTGGACAGCCAGTGCTCGGTGAAGCCGGGGCCGTCGACGTCGACCACGAGGTCGACCGGGCGGCCGGAGGGCGACCGCTCCAGCCGGAGCACCCCGTCGTCGACGACCGGCCGCAGCGCCACCCGCGCGATGCCGGCCCCGGGCCAGCCGAGGGAAACGGCGGCGGCGAGCGGGTCGTGGTGGAAGTTCAGCAGGTCGGCCGGCAGCCCGGGATGGCCGTCGGCCAGCGTGGCGCGGTCCTCGTCGCCGGCGTACTCCAGCGCCTGCGCCGCGATCAGCTCCCCGAGCGGGCCGAGCCGGCGCAGCCGGGGCAGATCGGCGCGCCGCAGGTGGACGAGGGCCGTGACGGCCAGTCCGACGACGGTCAGCCGGCCCGCCCGCTCGATCACCGTGCGGGCCGCCTCGACGTCGCAGGCGACGTTCCAGTCGCGGGCGGCGTCCCAACGGGGATAGCCGTCGGGTGGCGGACCCGCCCAGCCGCCCATCACGACGACGTCCGCCCGCGCGAGCCGGCCCGGCGCGGCTCGCTCGAGCAGCGCCAGGTTGGTCCACGGCCCGATCGCCAGCAGCCGGGCACCGGTCCCGACCGCCCGGTCGAGCAGCTGCACCGCCGCGGCCGGGTCTCCACGAGCGACGGCCGTTTCCGCGACCCCCGGCCAGTACCGCGCGGCGTCGGCGATGCGGCCGCTGGGGCGCTCCCGGCACAGCGCGGCCGCGGCGCCCACGGCGACGGGGACGTCGTCCCGACCGGCGAGCCGGAGGACCTCCCGCACGTATGCCGCACGTCGCCCGTGCGGGTCGTCGGTCGTGGTGACGCCCACCACCTCGGCCTGCGGGGAGGCAAGCAGATAGCCGAGCGCTGCGACGTCGTCCGGATCGCCGCCGAGGTCGGTGTCGACGTGGACGGCGGTGCTCACGAGCGGCCGGGATCGTCGGAGGCGAGCCGGTGGAACGCCACCTGGCCGTCGAACGTGCCGTCGCCGAGCGGCTCAGCCGCGGGAGCCAAGCCGGTCTGGGCGAAGCCGGCCCGGGCGGCCACGCCGCGCGAGGCGGCGTTACCGGCGCCGGCGTACAGCACGAGCCGGCGCAACCCCAGGCCACCGGCCTCGCCGGGCGCGAACGCGTGCCCGGTCGCCAGCCGGAGTGCGTTGGTCATGAGCCCCCGGCCGCGGCCCTCCGGGTGCAGCCAGTAGCCCACCGCTGCCTCAGCGCGGCGCGGGTTGACGTCGAACAGGCTCAACGCACCCTGGCAGCGGTCGCCGTCGTCGCTGAGGCACCAGCCCACGCCGCTGCCGGCGGCGTGAGCCTCCTGGCGCTGCAACAGGTACGCCGTCGCGTCGGCCGGTGTGTACGGGGCCGGAAGGTGCATCAGCCAATGCCGGGTCAGCGGGTCCGAGCACCCCTCGACGACGCGGGGCGCGTCCTGCTCGCGCCACGGCCGCAGCCGGGCGAGCGGGCCGGCCAGCGGCCGAGCGGCGTACCACGGGTTCGCCGGCTCCATCGGGTCTGCCGCCAGCAGCGACGCCACCCACGCGTCGCGCCGCTCACCCCGGATGGTCAGGTACGACCGCAGGGTGCCTTCGACCCGGAAGCCGAGCCGCCAGGCCACCCGCCGCGACGCCCAGTTGCCCACGTGCGCCTTCCAGTGGGCTGCCCGCACCCCGAGGTCGTCGAACGCCCAGCGCAGGCCGAGCCGCAGCGCCGCCGTCATGATCCCCCGCCCGCGCGCCCACGGCGCCAGCGCGAACCCCACATCCGCGCCGCGCGCGTCGTCCAGCCGCAGGTCTAGGTTGCCGCAGTACCGGCCGTCGGCCTCGATCGCCCAGCCGGCCAGCGCGCCGCTGCGCCAGCCGTCCGGCACCGTGTGCAGCATGAAGTCCTGGGCGTGCCGCCGCTCGAACGGCTGCGGGATCGTCGTCCAGCGCACCATGTCCGGGTCGTGGCACATCCTCACCGCGTCGTCGACGTCCGCGCGACGGTGCGGACGCAGTCGCACGGTGCCGTCGGCGAGGGTCACCGGGTTCACGGGGCCATCGTGGCGGGCACCTCCGCCGAGATCGAGCCGTTATCGACCGTGTCGGGTCGTAGCATGGCCAGGCAGAAGCGAGGGAGCGTCCCTGTGCGGGGCTCCCCATCGCGCCGCCGGTGCAGCGGTGCGTCACCGTAGCGAGGAGCTGACCGCGTGCCTGCCCTGTTCGACCGTCTCCTGCGTGCCGGCGAGGGCAAGATCCTCAAGCGACTGCACGCCGTCGTGGGGCAGGTCAACGCCATCGAGGACGACTTCGTCGCGATGTCCGATGAAGACCTGCGCGCCATGACACCGGAGCTGCGCCGGCGGCTCGACGAGGGCGAGTCGCTCGACGACCTGCTCCCGGAGGCCTTCGCCACGGTGCGGGAGGCCGCGCAGCGCACGCTGGGGCAGCGCCACTACGACGTCCAGCTCATGGGCGGCGCGGCGCTGCACATGGGCAACATCGCGGAGATGAAGACCGGCGAGGGCAAGACGCTGGTCTCCACGCTCGCCGCTTACCTCAACGCGCTGCCGGGCCGCGGGGTCCACGTGGTCACCGTCAACGACTACCTCGCCCAGCGCGACTCGGAGTGGATGGGCCGCGTGCACCGCTTCCTCGGGCTGTCCGTGGGCGTGATCCTCACCTCGATGGACTCGGCCACGCGCGGGGAGCAGTACGCCTGCGACATCACCTACGGCACCAACAACGAGTTCGGCTTCGACTACCTACGCGACAACATGGCCGGGTCGCAGGACGAGCTCGTCCAGCGCGGCCACCCGTTCGCGATCGTCGACGAGGTCGACTCGATCCTCATCGACGAGGCCCGCACCCCGCTCATCATCTCCGGCCCAGCCGACCAGCCGACGCGCTGGTACGCCGAGTTCGCCCGGGTGTCCCAGCGGCTGCAGCGCGACCGCGACTACGAGGTCGACGAGAAGAAGCGCACGGTGGGCGTGCTCGAGACCGGCATCGAGCGGGTCGAGGACTGGCTGGGCATCGACAACCTCTACGAGAGCGTCAACACCCCCCTGGTGGGCTACCTCAACAACGCCATCAAGGCCAAGGAGCTGTTCAAGCTCGACAAGGACTACGTCGTCATGGACGGCGAGGTCCTCATCGTCGACGAGCACACTGGACGCATCCTCGCCGGCCGCCGCTACAACGAGGGCATGCATCAGGCGATCGAGGCCAAGGAGGGGGTGGAGATCAAGCAGGAGAACCAGACACTGGCCACGATCACCCTGCAGAACTTCTTCCGCCTCTACGAGAGGTTGTCCGGCATGACCGGCACGGCGATGACCGAAGCCGCTGAGTTCGACAAGATCTACCGGCTGGGCGTCGTACCGATTCCCACCAACATGCCGATGATCCGGGTCGACCACCCCGACCTCGTCTACCGGACCGAGGAGTCGAAGTTCGGGGCGGTCGTCGCCGACATCCGGCAGCGCTACGACGCGGGGCAGCCCGTCCTCGTCGGCACGACGAGCGTCGAGAAGTCCGAGCACCTCTCGCAACTGCTCCGCAAGGAGGGTGTGCCGCACGAGGTGCTCAACGCGAAGTACCACGAGCGCGAGGCGCAGATCATCGCGCAGGCCGGCCGCAAGGGCGCCATCACGGTCGCCACCAACATGGCCGGGCGCGGCACTGACATCATGCTCGGTGGAAACCCGGAGTTCATGGCCGCCGCGGAGCTCAAGCAGCAGGGGCTGGACCCGGTCGACGACGCCGAGGGCTACGAGGCGGCCTGGCCGCCCGCTCTAGAGCGGGCCACCCAGCGGGTCGCCGCCGAGCACGCCGAGGTGCTCGAGCTCGGCGGTCTCTACGTCGTCGGCACCGAGCGCCACGAGACGCGACGCATCGACAACCAGCTGCGCGGCCGCTCCGGCCGCCAGGGCGACCCCGGCGAGTCGCGGTTTTACCTCTCGCTGCAGGACGACCTGATGCGACTGTTCAAGGCCGAGTGGGTCGACATGATCCTGCAGGCGCTCAACATCCCCGACGACGTCCCGATCGAGAACAAGCGGGTCACCAACTCCATCCGCGGCGCGCAGACCCAGCGCGAGGCGCAGAACTTCGAGATCCGCAAGGACGTCCTCAAGTACGACGACGTGCTCAACCGGCAGCGCCAGGTGATCTACGAGGAGCGCCGGCGCGTCCTCGAGGGAGCCGACCTGCAGGAGCAGGTGCGCCTCATGGTGAGCGAGACGGTGGCCGGCTACGTGCGCGGCGCGACGTCCGACGGGTTCCCGGAGGCATGGGACCTCGAGCAGCTGTGGACCGCGCTCGGCACGCTGTACCCCGTCTCGCTGAGCATCGACGCGGTGGTGGAGGAGTCCGGCGGCGACCGGTCGGGGCTGTCTGCCGAGTTCCTGCTCGAGCGGCTCGTCGAGGACGCGGAGCGGGCCTACGACGCCCGCGAGGCCGCGCTCGGGGCGGAGGTCATGCGCGAGCTGGAGCGCCGCGTCGTGCTGTCGGTCCTCGACCGCCGCTGGCGCGAGCACCTGTACGAGATGGACTACCTGCGCGAGGGGATCGGCCTGCGCGCGATGGCCCAACGCGACCCGCTCGTGGAGTACCAGCGCGAGGGCTACGACCTGTTCTCCGCGATGATGGAGGGGATCAAGGAGGAGTCGGTCGGGTTCCTGTTCCACCTCGAGGTCCAGCTCGCGACCGAGGAGGAGGCTGCCGAAGCCGACAGCGCCGCCGACCTTGCCCCGCAGCCCGCGCCGGCGCTCGATGGCGGGCACCAGCCGGCCATCGTGGCGCGCGGGCTGGTCGAGGCGCGCCGCCCGCAGCGCCTGCAGTACACCGCCCCCACCGTCGACGGCGAGGGCGGCGTGCAGCACCTCGCCGGCCCGGCGGACGGGCCGGTGGACGCCCGCCCGGTCGGCACCCCCCGCACCGCGGCGCGGGCGGCACGCGCTGCCGGGCCGGCGACCAGTCAGGCCCCCGGGCAGCAGGTCACCGGGCAGCAGGTCACCGGGCAGCCGGTCGCCGGGCAGCAGGGCACCGGGGGGGCCACCGCGGAGGCCATCCGGGAGGTGCCGCGCAACGCGCCCTGCCCGTGCGGTTCTGGCAAGAAGTACAAGCGCTGCCACGGCGACCCGCGGTACCGCCCGGCCTGACCGCCGGTCTGTGGCAGGTCGCGAGAACCACCGAGGGCGGCCAAGCGCCGACGGCTCAGACGAGGTGGGCCACCGTGGCCCGCCAGCGCCCGTCGAGGCCCTCGAGGCGCACCGCGACCGCGCGGCAGCGAGCGCCCAGCTGGACGAGCGCGGTCGCCTCGACGACACCGTCGAGCGGCTGGCAGACGTGCACGGAGCGCACGGTGGCCCGTGCCCGGCGGACGGGTCCCCGGCGCAGCACGGCGCGCGAGCGCACCGACAGCTCCTCGAGCAGCCGCTCGTCGGTCCAGCGGGCCAGCTGCTGGACCGGCCGCTCGCCGCTGAGCACCTCGAACAGCCCCTGCACGAGCGCCGCCGTCCACCGCCGCGGATCGGGCAGCAGCGAGCTCGGGCTCGGCTGCCGGGCGGACCAGGCGTCGACATCGACCGCGCGCCGCGCCGCGGGCCGGCTGCTCGGGGCCTCGACCAGCCGCAGCTGCGGAGCCGGCTCCGCCGGCAGGCCGCTCGCGAGTTGGTAGTCGAGGGCGAGAGTGCCCTGGACCGGCTCGGGATGCGCACGCTCGTCGTCGTACGGCGGCTCGCACACCGGTAGCGGCAGCCGGCGCACCCGGCTCGGGGCGACCGGGCTGCTGGTCGCGCCGTTGGCCGGTGCGGAGGGCAGGGATGCGGTCATCGGGGCCTCCGGCAGGGACGGGTCGCTCGGGTGGGGGTGCTCACGACGTCGTCGCCGTGCTCGGCGGGCGCAGGACGGTGCCGGGCAGGATGACGTCCGGGTCGCCGCCGACGGCATCTCGGTTGGCGGCGTACCACCGCGGCCACTCGACCGCGATCTCGGCGTCCGTGGCGTCGGGTCCGAGGTGGCGCGCCGTGATCGACCACAGGCTGTCGCCGCGGCGGACCACGACCTCGTCCATGACGGTTTCCACTTCGCGCGGGGTGCCGGCCACGGCGCGCACCGGCGGCTGCTGCGAGGTGCGGACCGCTCGACCGACCGGATCCGGCTGGTGCGGGGGCGTCCACCCCTGGGTCGTGGATGCGGCGGGCGGCCCCACGGGCTCGGTCGCCGGCAGGTCGGTGGCCGGTCGGCCGATCGCCAGCGGCTCCTCTGGTGACAGCCCGGGCGACGCTCCCGCCGACGTCTCCGGCGGGCTCGTGTGGCCGGGCGTCCAGGCGCTCGTCGTCGGTCGGTCGATCTCGATTCCGGAGCCGGCAGGCGCCATGGTCGGCGCCGTCGAGCCGGTCGCGAGCGGTCGGCTGGCCGGTGCCGACGACGTCGCGGGCGCTGACCCTGGTCCGGTCGCCAGCGCTGCCGACCCCACGAGCGGTAGCGCCACCGGGCCGACCACAACGCTCGCGCCCACCGCCAGCTGCACGGCCCGTCGGGTAGCGGCGGGGGTGACCCGGCAGGCAAGCGCGGCCGCGGCGGACCCCAGGGCACCGGGCACCCGCGTCAGCGCTGCGGCGAGCAGGACGAGCACGACCCAGCCGAGCAGCACGGCGAGCCCGCCGAGGGCGGCCAAGGAGGCGACGTCGTCGACTCCGGCACTCCCCGAGCGGATGCGCGACAGCGGGACGGAGGCAAGCCCGGGCAGCAGGAGCAGCCCCGCCGGCGGGATCCCCAGCGCCAGGCTGGGTCGCGCCAGGCGAACGAGACGGGTCATCAGCCGGCCAATCGTTGCGTTTGCTTGTGTTTGCTTATCGAAGACTCTGTCCACGGCCATGTCAACCCGTTCGGGCGTGTCTCACTCGGCGGACTTACAGTCATCGACGACAGCCGGACACGAACGAGGAGGCCAGACGATGCGCTGGGAGCGGCTCTTCGCCGACCTCGAGGCCCAGCTCGACGCGGCCGAGCAGGCCGAGTTCGCCGCGGAGGTCGCCGACCGCACGCGCAGGGAGGCGGCGCGGATCCGCCTCGCCGACCGCCTGCGCGCGGCGCGCTGGCAGACCGTCACGGCCCACGTCCTGGGTGCCGGCGCCGTCACCGGCGAGATTCTCGAGGTGGGCCCGGACTGGGTGCTGCTCACCGAGCCGCCCGCGCGTGAGGCGCTCGTGCCGTTGGGGGTGCTGCTCGGCGTCACCGGGCTGGGCGTCGCGGCGGCTGCGCCCGGCTCCGAGGGGCTGGTGGCCGCACGGCTGGGCCTCGGGGCCGCGCTGCGTGGCGTGGCACGCGACAGGTCACCGGTGGCAGTGGTCCTCGTCGACGGCTCGACGCTGACCGGCACGGTCGACCGAGTGGGGGCGGACTTCGTCGAGGTGGCTCAGCACGCGGCCGGAGAGCCCCGCCGGCGGTCGCGCGTCGCGGGCGTGCGCGCAGTGCCGGTGCCCGCGCTCGCCGTGCTGCGCAGGGAGGCCGACGGTCCGGTCCCGTGGTGACCTCCGATGACGCGGCGCCGCCTCAAGCGTCCTGGTCGTCGCCCCGGCTGAAGGGGTGCGAGGCCACGAACGCCCGGGTGTCGGCGTACAGGCGTTGGATATAGTCCTCGAGCACGCTCGACTCCACCCGCCACTGTCCTCGGCCACCGACCTTGATGGCGGGCAAGTCGCCGCTGCGGACGAGGGCGTAGGCCTGCGCGGCCGAGATGTTCAGCACCTCGGCGACCTCCGCCAGCTGCAAGAACCGCTGCGACCCGGAGCTGTCCCCCGCGGATCCCGCACCCGCCATCGCCTGGTCCTCCTGCCTGCGGCGCCGTCTCGACCTCCCGCATTGTGGCAAGCAGCGGTCGTACGCCGCCCGCGGTGTCCACAGGGCCGCCTCCGGACCGGAGGCGACCCCCCGTCGGCGCGGCTGTCCACAGCCGAGGTGACGGGGTGCCGACCGGTCTGGCACCCTGGGCGGCGACCGGCCCGCCCGCGCGCCTGCGGGGGCGCGGCAGCCAAGCTTCCTCATGCTCGCCTGGAGCGTCGTTGTCCTCTCGCGTCCTCGACCGCCGCCCGGCGCTGCCCGCCGCCGAGCCGTCGCCGCAGGCGGCGCGGATCGGACGCGCCCGTTGGCTCGACGTCCGGCTGCTCGTCGGAGTCGGCCTCGTGCTCGCCTCCATCGTGCTGGGGGCTCGCGTCGTCGCCGGATCCGACGACACCGTCGGCGTCTGGGCGGCGCGCAGCGAACTGGCGGCGGGCGACACCGTGACCGCCGCCGACGTTGTCGAGCGTCGGGTGCGCCTCGACGCGGGGGCCGACCGCTACGTCGCCACGACGAGCGCACCGCGCGGGGACCTCGTGCTCGTGCGGCCGGTGGGCCGCGGCGAGCTGCTGCCGTCCGGGGCGCTCGCGGAGCGCGGTGCGGGCGACGTGCGCTACGTGAGCGTGGCGGTGCCTCGCGCCGAGCTGCCCGCCGGAGCGACGAAGGGGTCGCGGGTCGACTTGTGGGTCGTCCCTTCGGCACTCGACCGCGCGGCCTCGGGCAAGGACGCGGTGAGGTCCACCCTGCTGCTGGCCGGCGCCGCCGTGGAGAGCGCCCGCGTCGACGAGGGGGCGTTCGGCTCGGGAGACGGCGACGTCCCTGTCGTGCTGGCGATCACCGCTGCGGCTGCCGAGAAGGCCGGCGACGACCTCAACGCGGTGGTCGCAGACCTGCTGACCGCCAGCCGCGGCGGCCGGCTGTACCTCGTCGGCTCGCCCTCCTCAGCGTCGTGAGCCCTGGCGCCGTGGGCGTCCCGGTGCTCACGGCGGTCACCGGCGCGCGCTGGGAGTCCGCGCTGGTCGCGACCCTGGAGCGCGGTGCGGTCGGCGTCGACGTCGTACGCCGGTGCGTCGACCTGCCCGACCTGCTCGCCGCTGCGGCCAGCGGCCAGGCCCGGGTCGCGCTGCTGTCCGCCGACCTGCGCCGGCTCGACCGGGAGGCACTCGCCCGGCTGGCCTCGTCGGGAGTCGCCGTGGTCGGCCTTGTCACCCCCGACGACGAGGAGGCCGAACGCCGGCTGCGCCAGCTCGGCGTCGCCCGCGTGCTGCCGGCCGACGCGCCCCCGGAGCGGCTGGCCGCCGTGGTGCGCGAGGCGGGGCGAGGTTCGGCCCAGGCACCCTCGGGCCTGGCGCTGTCAGACCCGAGGGCAGCGCTGCCCGATCTCGGCCCGGCCGACGGGCCGCCCGTCCCACCCTCCGTCGCGCCCGGGGAGGGCCGGCTGGTGGCCGTCTGGGGTCCCACCGGCGCCCCCGGCCGCACGACGGTCGCCGTGACCCTGGCCAGCGAGGCGGCGCTGCTCGGGACGAGCGTGCTGCTGGCCGACGCCGACACCTACGGCGGAGCGGTCGCGCAGGTGCTGGGCCTGCTCGACGAGGCGCCGGGCCTGGCCGCCGCTGCGCGGGCCGCCGGCACCGGGCGGCTCGACGTGCCCGGGCTGGCCAGGCACGCCCGGCAGCTGAACCCGACGCTGCGCGTGCTCACCGGAATCGCCCGACCGGAGCGCTGGATCGAGCTGCGGCCGGCGACGCTGGAGGCGGTGTGGGCGACCGCGCGCAGCCTGGACGAGCTCACCGTCGTCGACTGCGGCTTCTCCCTCGAGCACGACGAGGAGCTCTCGTTCGACACGGCCGCGCCGCGGCGCAACGGGGCGACCCTGGTGACGGTGGAGGAGGCCGACCTCGTCGTCGCGGTCGGCTCCGCCGACCCGGTCGGCGTGCAGCGGCTGGTGCGCGGGGTCGTCGAGCTGCGTGAGCTGCTCCCCGACGCGGAGCTCCGGGTCGTGGTCAACAGGGTGCGCAGTTCGGTCGTCGGTGCTCGTCCGGAGGAGCAGCTGCGGGCGGCGCTGCAGCGCTACGGCGGCCTCGACGACATCGTCCTGGTCCCCGACGACCGCCGGGGCTGCGACGCGGCGCTGCTGTCGGGCCGCGCGCTGTGCGAGGTGGCGCCGGACTCCCCGGTCCGTGCTGCGCTCGGCCCGCTCGTCGCCTTGGTGACGGGGGTCGCCGCGCAGGACGCTCGCCGTGGTGGACGGCTGGGCGCCGTACGCCGCCTCGCCCGCCAGGCCGCTGGCGGAAGCGAGAGTCCGCCGGCTCGGTAGATCTGCGTGGGACCATAGCCGGGTGCCCGAGCGCCTCAACCCGCTGGACGCGTCGTTCCTCTACCTCGAGCACGGGTCCACGCCCATGCACACGGGGTCGGTGGCGACCTTCCAGGCTCCGCCGGACGGCTTCGACCTCGACCGCCTCGTCGCGCTGCTCCGCGACCGCATCGCGTTCGTGCCGCGCTACCGACAGCGCGTCCGCGTCGTGCCGGGCCGGCTGGCCAACCCGGTCTGGGTCGACGACGAGGACTTCGACCTCGGCTACCACGTGCGCCGCTCGGCGCTGCCCCGTCCCGGCGGCGAGGAGCAGCTGCAGGAGCTGGTCTCGCGGGTCATGAGCAGGCGGCTCGACCGCGACCGCCCGCTGTGGGAGGTCTACCTCGTCGAAGGGCTCTCGCGCGGCCGGGTCGCCGTCGTCACCAAGACCCACAACGCGATGGTCGACGGCGTGGGATCCGTCGACATCGCGCAGGTGCTCTTCGACCTCAGTCCCCAGGTGCACGAGGGCCCGGCCGACACCTGGCGCCCCGCCGCGGAGCCGTCGAGCCTCGAGCTCGTCTCCGCGGCACTCTTCGACGCGGTCCGGCGTCCCGGAGCGGTGGTCGACACGCTGCGCAGCGGACTGCAGGACCTCCGCTGGACCGGCGAGCAGGTCGCCGGTGCGCTCGCCAGCATCGCGACGGCCGTCGGCTCGGCCGTCCGCGGGGCGCCGGAGACGCCGCTGAACCGGTCGATCGGCGCCCAGCGCCGCTGGCTCAGCCTCGCCACCGACCTCGAGACCTACCGCGAGGTCCGCGCGGCGCACGGTGGCACCGTCAACGACGCCATCCTCGCCGTCGTGGCCGGGGGGCTGCGGTCGTGGCTGCTGACCCGCGGTGAGGCGGTGCGCCCGTCGGCCACGATGCGCGCCCTCGTCCCGGTCAGCGTCCGCCCCGACGACACGGCGGACGGCCGCAGCAGCCCGATCAGCTCGGTCCTCGTCGAGCTGCCGGTGGGGGAGCCCTCGCCCGCGGTCCGCCTGCACCAGATCTCCTACTCGATGCAGGCCCACCAGGAGTCCGGCCGGGCGATCGGGGCGGAGTCACTGGCGGCGCTCGGCGGCTTCGCGCCGCCGACGCTGCACTCGCTGGGCGCCCGCGTGAGCTCGACGCTCTCGCGCCGGCTGTTCAACCTGACGGTGACCAACGTCCCCGGACCGCAGGTGCCGCTGTACGCCGACGGCGCCCGGATGCTCGCCGCCTACCCCGTCATGCCTCTGGCGAAGGGTCAGGCGCTGGCGGTGGGGGTGACCTCCTACGACGGCCGGGTCTTCTTCGGGCTCAACGCCGACCGCGACGCGATGCCCGACCTCGACGTGCTCGTCCAGTGCCTCGACGACGCGGTCGACGAACTCGCCGAAACCGCACGCCAGGGCCGGCGCCAGCGGAGCCGCTAGGCCGTGCGCGTCTACGTCCCCGCCACCCTGGACGGACTCGTCGAGCTGGAACGCACCGGCCAGCTCGGGGAGCCGCCGTTCGCGGCGTACGCCGTCACGTCCGCTCTGCGGGAGTGGTACGGCGCCGGCGAGCCCGAGGAGCACGAGTGGGCCGCCGCCGAGGAGGCTGCGCTGGGTTCGCTGCGGCTGCTCGCCGACGGGCCCGCTGCTGCGCGGCGGCGAGTCGTGCTGCCCGTCGACGTCCCCGGCGACGCTGTCCGCACTGACGACCGGCTCGGCCCGGCCGGCGTACGCGTCCTGGTCCCGGTCGCGCTGCGCGACGTCGCGTCGGTCCACGTCGACGGGGTGGAGGCCTCTGGTGTGGTGGCTGCGGCGGCCGCAGCCCTCGCCGCCGCGGAGTCCGGGGACGCCGCGGCAGCGCGTGCGCTGGAGGCGCTGGACGACCACGCGTTGGAGTGGTACGCCACGCAGGAGCTCGCCGACCTGCTCCGTTGATCGGTCAGCGGTACGGCGCCAGGAACTCCCGCAGCAGCGTGAGGTAAGCCGTGAGCTGCTCCCTGCGCACGTTGTGGCCCGCGCCGGCGACGCGGACGACACGGATCGTGGTGTGCTCTCCCATCCAGGCCGCGGCGGCGTCGGTCAGCGCCGACCCGAGCCGCGGCTCGCCGGCGACCACGGCCGCCGGGACGCGCAGCGCGGTGGCGGCCGGCTGCCACGACCGGCGCAGCCATGACTGCGGCGCGCCGAACAGCGCGAGATCGATGCGCGCCTTCGCGCGCGCCCACGGGTCTCGCTCGTCGTCGGGCCACGACGGATGGTCCTCGCGCGAGCGCGCCACGCGGCCGGCGTGGTCGAGCGCCTGCAGCTCGCGGACCCACTCCTGGAACGGGTTGTCGGCGTCGCGGGCCGCGTCGGCCGCGCTCCCCTGCGGTACGTCGAACGCCGGGTCCTCGAGGAAGGCGGCCCGCACGAGGTCGGGCCGCTGCGCGGCCAGCAGCAGCCCGGTCATCGCGCCCATCGAGTGGCCCACGAGCACCGCGGGCCGGTCGAGCGACTCGATGACGGACGCGGCGTCGGCGGCTTGGGCATCGACGGCGAACGGCTCCCCGCGCGGCATCGGGGTGCCGCCGTGTCCGCGCGCATCGGGGAGCACGACCTGCCAGCCGTCCCGGACCAGCTCCACGGCCACCCGGCCCCAGCACGGGCCGTCGTCGGAGAACCCGTGCAGCAGCAGTGCCGCCGGCCCCGATCCCTGCGCCCGGACGTGGAGCCTGACCGGCCCGCGGGCGACGTCGCGGGCGGGCCAGTCCTCCGGCTCGGGCACCCGGGTCCGCACGCCCGAAGCCTAGGAGGCTGGTGGCGGCTCCCCCCTGCGCCCTTACTCGATCTTGAGGCGTTTCCGTGGTCTTGGCCGCACGTCCGCCTCATGATCGACGAGAGCCCAGCGATCTTGAGACGGTTCCGTGCCCATCGGCGCAGGACCGTCGGTAGATCCGCGGGAACGCCGGAGGGGCACCTGTCGGCGGCCCGGCTACGGTGTGCCGGTGACGCCAGCGCAGGTGAGGGCGGTGCTGGTGACGGGGATGTCGGGCGTCGGGAAGTCGACGGTGCTCGCCGAGCTCGCGCGGCGGGGGCACCCGGTGGTCGACACCGACGACGACGGGTGGTCGGAGGAGGTGCCGATCGCCGAGCCGCCGGGCTGGGAGCAGCGCTGGCGGGAGGACCGCTTGGCGGCGCTGCTCGCCGAGCCCACCGAGGGCCCCCTGTTCGTGTCCGGCACGGCGTCGAACCAGGGCCGCTTCTACGACCACTTCGCCGCCGTCATGGTGCTCACCGCGCCGATCGAGGTGCTCGTGCACCGCCTCATGTCACGGCCGAAGTCGTACGGCCGCAGCCCGGCCGACCGCGCCCGGGTGGCGCACGAGGTGGTGACCGTCGAACCGTTGCTCCGCGCGTCCGCGACGGCGGTGATCGACACGCGGCGGCCGGTCGCCGAGGTCGCCGACGAGCTCGAGTCGATCGCCCATCCGCCCGTGGCACGATGAGGGGCGCCGTCGAGCAGAGCAAGGAGCACTCGCATGGACGCCTTCGCCCGCGTACCCGTCCCGGTCAACGAGCCCGTCCACGACTACGCGCCCGGCAGCCCGGAGCGGGCCGCCCTGCAGGTGCGGCTGGCCGAACTGCAGGCCGAGCGTCACGAGCTGACGTTGACGATCGGCGGCGACCAGAAGCTCGGCGGCGGCGCCGAGATCGACGTCGTCCAGCCGCACGCGCACGCCAAGGTGCTCGGGACCATGCGTGGCGCGACCCAGGGCGAGGCCAAGGCCGCCGTGGAGGCGGCCATCGAGGCTGCGCCGGGCTGGCGGGCGCTGTCGTTCGAGGACCGCGCAGCGGTCTTCCTCAAGGCGGCCGAGCTGCTGTCCGGCCCGTGGCGGTCGACCCTGAACGCGGCCACCATGCTCGGCCAGTCCAAGACGGTCGTGCAGGCCGAGATCGACGCGGCCTGCGAGCTGATCGACTTCTGGCGCTTCAACGTCCACTTCGCCCGCGAGATCCTCGCCGAGCAGCCGCTCGCCAACAGCAAGGGCATCTGGAACCGTCTTGACCACCGCCCGCTCGAGGGCTTCGTCTACGCCATCACTCCGTTCAACTTCACCGCGATCGGCGGCAACCTGCCCACCGCTCCGGCGCTGATGGGCAACACAGTCGTCTGGAAGCCGTCGCCGACCCAGCAGCTGTCCGCGCACTTCACGATGCGGCTGCTCGAGGCGGCCGGGCTGCCTCCGGGAGTCGTCAACCTTCTCACCGGCGACGGCGTCGACGTCTCCCGGGTGCTCTTGGCCGACCAGCGGCTGGCCGGCATCCACTTCACCGGGTCGACACCGACGTTCCAGCTCCTGTGGCGCACGGTGGGCGAGAACATCGCCGGCTACCGCAGCTATCCGCGCCTGATCGGCGAGACCGGCGGCAAGGACTTCGTGATGGCTCACCCGTCCGCGGACGTCGACGTGCTGCGTACGGCGCTGGTCCGCGGCGCGTTCGAGTACCAGGGCCAGAAGTGCTCCGCCGCCTCGCGCGCCTACGTGCCGCGCACGGTGTGGAGCCGGTTGCGCGACGACCTGGTCGGCCTCACCGAGTCGCTGACGATGGGCGATGTCAACGACCTGACGAACTTCATGGGCGCCGTCATCGACGAGCGGGCGTTCGCCAAGCACAAGAAGGCGATCGCCCGCGCCCGCCGCGACCGGACGATCCAGGTCCTGGCGGGTGGCAAGGTCGACGACTCGGTCGGCTGGTTCGTGCGCCCGACGATCCTCGAGGGCTCCGACCCGGGCAACCAGGTCTTCACGACCGAGTACTTCGGCCCGATCCTGTCGGTCCACGTCTACGACGACGCGGACTACGACATCGTGCTGCGGCAGATGGAGTCGGCGGCGGCCTACGCGCTCACCGGCTCGATCATCGCCCAGGACCGCCGCGCCATCGCGGCGGCGACCGAGGCTCTGCGTTTCGCGGCGGGCAACTTCTACGTCAACGACAAGCCGACCGGGGCGGTCGTCGGCCAGCAGCCCTTCGGGGGCGCCCGCGCCTCCGGCACCAACGACAAGGCCGGGGCGGCGCAGAACCTGCTCAGGTGGACCAGCACGCGGGCGATCAAGGAGACGTTCGCCCCGCCGACCACCCACGGCTACCCAGCGATGGGCCCGGAGACGGGCTCGTCCCAGGGATGAGAAAGCATCAGCGGCCGGCGAGCCACTCCGCGCCGACCTGCTCCTGCTTGCGCGCGGCTGCGCGCACGGCGTCGGCGGCCGACCGCTCGATCTTGCCGCCGATGAACGGCAGGTTGGCCCGCACCTCGAACTCGATCACCTGCCGGGTCGCGGCCGCGTTGCGGGCCAGCGTCGTCGAGCCGTGCATGTGCACGGGCGCCTTCGCGATGACGACCTCGAGGCGCCCCGTGCGCGAGCTGTCCGGCAACGCCGCAGCCCACTCGATGGTCTCGATGACATCGAGGGTGTCGCCGACGAACCGGCGTACGTAGTCCGGCACCCTCGGCGGCAGCACGCGGTGCAGTCGGGTGCTGACCCGGTCGCCGTCGATGCGGGCGGACGCCTCGTGGGAGAGCGACCCGGTGGCCGTGGCGACCCGGCCCAGGAAGGCCTCGTCGGACAGCATCGCAAGGACCTCCTCCGGCCCGGCGGGATAGTGCAGGTCGATGCGCAGGTCCATGCGGGCATCCAAGCGCAGGACGCGGCCGAGGGCGACGCCGCGGCGGCCGGCGCACCGTGCGCGGACTAGGGTCGTGGACAGCACAACGGCGTGCGAGCGACTGGGGCGAGGACGATGCGCAACCGGCTGGACGAGGCCAAGACCGAGCTGCTCGAGCGGGCGGCCGCCATCGCGGAGCGTGGCCACGCCGGCCCCTCCGCCGGGGACGTGAAGTTCCTGCACCGCTACTACCGGCACGTGCCTTCCGAGGACCTCGTCGGCCAGGACCCGGTCGACGTCTACGGCGCCATCGCCTCCCAGCTGCAGCTGGCCCGCGAGCGCCCGCAGGGCACCGCCAAGGTGCGTGTCTACACACCGACCGTCGAGGAGCACGGCTGGCAGTCCGGGCACACCGTGGTCGAGGTGGTCACCGACGACATGCCCTTCCTCGTGGACTCGATCACCATGGCGATCAACCGGCGCGACCGGGCCATCCACGGCCTCATCCACCCGCAGCTCATCGTCCGCCGCAACGTCACCGGGTCGCTGCTGGAGGTGGTGGACGCCTCGTCCGTGGAGGAGGTGAGCGACCGCGACGGGGTGGTGGCCGAGTCCTGGACGCACGTGGACATCGACCGGGAGACCGATCCCGCCGAGTGCGCCGAGCTCGAACGCGACCTCCTCTCGGCTCTGCGTGACGTCCGCGAGGCGGTCGAGGACTGGCCGCGGATGCGCCACCGTGCGCTCGAGATCGCCGACGAGCTCGCCGCCGGAAAGCTGCCGCTACCCGAGGACGAGCTGCTCGAGGCGGAGGAGTTGCTCAACTGGCTGGCGGACCAGCACTTCACCTTCCTCGGCTATCGCGAGTACGTCCTCGAGACCGACGAGGCCGGCGACGACCTGCTGCGCGCGGTGACCGGGACCGGACTCGGCATCCTGCGCAACGACCAGAACGTCAGCGCCTCGTTCGCCAAGCTGCCGCCGTCGGTGCGCGCCAAGGCGCGCGAGAAGAAGCTGCTCGTCCTCACCAAGGCCAACTCGCGGGCCACGGTGCACCGGCCGGCCTACCTCGACTACGTCGGGGTCAAGACCTTCGACGACGACGGCGAGGTGACGGGGGAGCGGCGATTCCTGGGGCTGTTCACCAGCACCGCCTACAACGAGAGCGTGCTGCGCATCCCTGTGCTGCGCCGCAAGGTCCAGCAGATCGTCGAGCACAGCGGCTTCACGCCGACCAGCCACAACGGCAAGGACCTGCTGCAGATCCTGGAGACCTACCCGCGCGACGAGCTGTTCCAGACCGCGGCCGACGACCTGCTGCCGACCGCTGTGGCGGTGCTCCACCTGCAGGAGCGCCGGCAGCTCCGGCTGTTCGTGCGCGCCGACGAGTACGCCCGTTTCCTGTCCTGCCTGGTCTACCTTCCGCGCGACCGCTACAACACCGACGTACGGCTGCGCATGCAGCGCATCCTGCTCGACGCGAGCAACGGTTCCTCGATCGACTACACCGCCAGGGTCGGTGAGTCGGTGCTGGCCCGGCTGCACTTCGTCATCAGGCTCGAGCCCGGTCAGCCACCCCCCGAGCTCGACACCGCCGACCTCGAGCGGTCGCTGGTGGTGGCCACGCGCTCGTGGCGCGACGACTTCTCCGACACCCTGGTCGAGCAGGTCGGCGAGGAGCAGGCCGCCCGCCTGCTGCGCCGCTACGGAGAGGCCTTTCCCGAGGCCTACAAGGAGGACTTCTCACCCCGCACGTGTGTCTCCGACCTGCGCCGGCTGGAGCAGCTGCCGACCGACGGCAGCCTCGAGCTCAATCTGTACAGCCCGGTCGGCGGCGCGCCCGGCGAGCGGCGATTCAAGATCTACCGCACCGGTGACCCGCTGTCGCTGACGCAGGTGCTGCCGGTGCTGACACGGATGGGCGTCGAGGTCACCGACGAGCGCCCGTACGAGCTGCTGCGCGGCGACCGCGTACGGCAGTGGATCTACGACTTCGGCCTGCGCGTGCGCGCCGTCTCCGCGGTGCCCGAGCACACCACCAAGGCGCTGTTCCAGGACGCCTTCGCCGCGGTGTGGAGCGGAGCGGCCGAGAGCGACGGGTTCAACGCGCTCGTGGTCGACGGCGGCCTGTCGTGGCGGCAGGCGATGGTGCTGCGGGCGTACGCGAAGTACCTGCGGCAGAGCGGTTCCGCGTTCTCCCAGGACTACATCGAGGAGGTGATGGTCCACCACACTCACGTGGCTCGGATGCTGCTCGAGCTGTTCGAGGCGCGCTTCGACCCCGACCGCTTCGACGCCGACGCCGACGCCCGCGACGCCGTTGCCGAGGAGATCACGCAACGAATCGAGGCGGCGCTCGACGAGGTGTCCAGCCTCGACCAGGACCGCATCCTGCGCAGCTTCCTCGCGCTCGTCTCGGCGACGCTGCGCACCAACTTCTTCCAGACCGACACCGACGGCGGCCACAAGTCGTACGTGTCGTTCAAGCTCGACCCGCGCAAGGTGCTCGACCTGCCAGCGCCGCGGCCGGTATTCGAGGTGTGGGTCTACTCCCCGCGCGTCGAGGGCGTGCACCTGCGCTTCGGTCGGGTCGCCCGTGGCGGGCTGCGCTGGAGCGACCGGCGGGAGGACTTCCGCACGGAGGTCCTCGGCCTGGCCAAGGCGCAGGCGGTGAAGAACGCCGTCATCGTGCCGGTCGGAGCCAAGGGCGGCTTCGTCGGCAAGCGGTTGCCCGACCCGGCCGCCGACCGCGAGGCCTGGCTCGCCGAGGGCATCGCGTCCTACAAGACCTTCATCGCCGGGATGCTCGACATCACCGACAACCGTGACCCCGACGGCGCCATCACGCCCCCGCCGCACGTCGTCCGCCACGACAACGACGACCCCTATCTCGTCGTCGCCGCCGACAAGGGCACCGCGACGTTCTCCGACATCGCCAACGGGCTGTCCAAGGACTACGGCTTCTGGCTCGGCGACGCCTTCGCCTCCGGTGGGTCGGCGGGATACGACCACAAGGCGATGGGCATCACCGCGCGCGGGGCGTGGGAGTCCGTCGAGCGCCACTTCCGCGAGATGGGCCGGGACTGCCAGACCGAGGACTTCACCTGCGTCGGGATCGGCGACATGTCCGGCGACGTCTTCGGCAACGGCGTACTGCTCAGCAAGCACCTGCGGCTGGCCGCGGCCTTCGACCACCGGCACGTCTTCCTCGACCCCGATCCCGACGCGGCGGCCTCGTGGGTCGAGCGAAAGCGGCTGTTCGACCTGCCCCGTTCGTCGTGGGCCGACTACGACACCGCGCTCATCAGCGAGGGCGGGGGGGTCCACCCCCGTACGCTCAAGTCGATACCGGTGAGCCCGCAGGTGCGCGAGGTGCTCGGCCTGGACGGAGAGGTCGACTCGCTGCCGCCCAACGACCTCATGCGTGCCATCCTGCGCGCCCCAGTCGACCTGCTTTGGAACGGCGGGATCGGCACCTACGTCAAGTCCTCCGGCGAGTCGCAGGCGGACGTCGGCGACAAGGCCAACGACGGGCTGCGCGTCGACGGGTGTGACCTGCGCTGCCGCGCGGTCGGGGAGGGCGGCAACCTCGGCTTCACACAGCTCGGACGCGTGGAGTACGCCAGGGGCGGTGGGCGCATCAACACCGACGCCATCGACAACTCCGCCGGCGTCGACACCTCCGACCACGAGGTCAACATCAAGATCCTGCTCGACCAGGTCGTCCAGCGCGGCGACCTGACGGACAAGCAGCGCAACGAGCTGCTCGTCGCGATGACCGACGAGGTCTCCAGCCTGGTCCTGGCCCACAACTACGCCCAGAACACCGCGCTGGCCAACGCGGCGGCCCAGGCGCCGAGCCTGCTGCACGTCCACGGCGCCTACATGCGCAGCCTGGAGGCTGCCGGGCGGCTCGACCGGGCGCTGGAGTTCCTGCCCGCTGACCGGCAGATCGAGGAGCGCCGGCAGCACAACGGCGGCCTGACCTCGCCGGAGCTGTCGGTGCTGCTGGCCTACACCAAGAACATCGTCTACTCCGAGCTGCTCGAGACGACGTTCCCCGACGACCCCTACCTCGTCGGGTCGCTGCTGTCCTACTTCCCCACGGCGATCCAGGAACGCTTTTCCGACCGCGTCGACGGCCATCCGCTGCGCCGCGAGATCATCACGACGGCGGTCGTCAACGCGCTCGTCAACGACGCCGGCATCACGTTCGTGCACCGGCTGGGCATGGAGACCGGGGCGGCCGTCGAGGAGCTCGCCCGCGGGCACACCGTCGCCCGCGTCGTCTTCGACATGGACGAGCTGTGGCAGCAGGTCAGCGCCCTGGACCACCGCATCGACGCGGCGGTGCAGACCGCCGTACGGCTCGAGGGCCGCACCCTGGTCGAGCGGGCCACCCGCTGGTTGGTGCTCAACCGGCGTTCCCCGCTGGACATCGCCCGCCAGATCGAGTACTTCGACGGACCGCTCAGCCGGCTGCTCGAGGCACTCCCGCAGCTGCTGACCGGCCGGGAGGCCCGCCTCGCGGAGCGTCGCCGCGAGCGACTGGTCAAGGACGGGGTGCCGGAGGCGCTCGCCCAGCGGGTGGCGGTGCTGCCGCAGGCGTACGGCGGCCTGGGCATCGTCGAGACCTCGGTCTCCTCGGGCACCGAGCTGCTCGAGGTGGCTCACGTCCACCACGAGCTCGGCGAGCAGCTCATGCTCGGCCGGCTACTCGAGCGGATCGTGACCCTGCCGCGCACCGACCGCTGGCAGACGATGGCGCGCGCTGCGCTGCGCGACGAGCTGCACGGTGTGCACGCCCAGCTCACCGCCCAGGTGCTCGCGGCAACCGACGAGGGCGGCGACGCCGGCACCCGGATCAAGGGATGGGTGCAGCAGGACCTCGCCGTGGTGCGCCGCACGGTCAAGACGCTGCGCGAGGTCGTCGACACCGAGAGCGCGGACCTGGCACGGCTCTCGGTGGGGCTGCGCACGGTGCGGACGCTGCTGCGGGCCGGCCAGTAGCCGTCCACCCGGTCGAGCGTGTCCGGGCGCGCGGTGAGCACACCCTCCATGCGCCGGATCTCGCCGTGGAGCACGCCCTCGACACCGGCTGAGCACTCCGCGCAGGTGTTTACAGGCGGCCGCCCCCGTCGACGTACACCGTCTGCCCGGAGACGTACGAGGCGTCGTCGGAGGCCAGGAACGCGATGACAGCGGCGACGTCCTCCGGCTCGCCGACCCGCTGCAGAGCGACGGACTCGGCGACACGGTGCTGGAAGTCCTCGAACGACAGGCCCATCCGGGCCGCGGTCGCCTCGGTCATCGCCGTGGCGATGAAGCCAGGGGCGACGGCGTTGGCCGTCACGCCGAAGCGGCCCAGCTCGAGCGCCAGCGTGCGGGTCAGCCCCTGGATGCCGGCCTTGGCTGCCGAGTAGTTGGCCTGCCCCCGGTTGCCCAGCGCCGAGGTGGAGGAGAGGTTGACGATGCGGCCGTAACGCTGGGCCACGAAGACCGCCTGCGCCGCCTGTGCGCACCGGAACGCACCCGTGAGATGCACGGACAGCACCGCGTCCCAACGCGCCGACACGTCCGCCCCCAGCGCCAGCGCCCGCCCGCCGGCCCGCGTGATCTCCTCGGCCGTGCCGGCGGCACTGTCGGCGACCAGGTCGACGACCGCCACGGCGGCGCCCTCGGACGCCAGCCGGCGCGCAGTCGCGGCGCCGATCCCGCGGGCCCCACCGGTCACGAACGCGACCTTGCCCTCGAACCGCTGCGCCACCGCCGTAGCCTCCGTCCGTGCCAGCCGAGCCGTCGCTGCCGATCCTCGACGAGGCCACTCTCGACCGCACGCTGCCCGCCCGCCAGGGGCTGACGTCCCGCGAGCCCGGTGACGTGGTCGGGCTGCTGGCGCGGCTGGTTTCCTGCGGGCGCGGTGCGCGCCGTCGGTGCACGTCGGCTCCAGGGCCGGCCGGGTGCTCGACGCGGCGGGAGGCCCTGCCCGCGCTGTAGGGGTTGTCCACAGCGCGGCCGCCGGAGTCCGCGGGGCGTTGCTCGGCCTGGCTAGCGTCGTCGTCGCACGACGTCCCCTCACGACAGGAGCACCGTCATGGCCGGCATCAAGGTAACTCCGGAGCAGCTGCAGACGCTGTCTGGCAACGTCTCCCGCGGGTCCGCCGACATCGACGCCACGCTGGCGTCCCTGCGCTCGCAGATCGCACCGCTCGTCGGCGGCGACTGGGCGGGCCAGGCCTCGGCGCAGTTCAACGCGCTGTGGGAGCAGTGGCAGACCAACGCGCGCGGGCTCAACGAGGCGCTGCAGGGCATCGCCGCCCTGCTCGGCCAGGCCGGGGCCTCCTACGCCCAGGCCGAGCAGCAGATCGCGTCGAGCTTCCGCGGCTGACCCGGCGGCTGGGCGGCGGTAGCCTCGGCGGCGCTCAGGTGTCACGGTGGGCGGGTGACCCGCGCCGAACGCCTCAACCCGCTCGACGCCGGCTTCTTCGACCTCGAGAGCGAGTTCCAGCAGCTGCACGTGGGCTCCCTGCTGATCCTCGAGGGACCGCCTCCCACTGACGCCGAGTTCAGCGGGGCCATCGAGGCCCGGCTGGACCGGCTGCCCCGCTACCGGCAGCGGATCCAACGCGTGCCCCTCGATCTCGGGCGGCCGGTGTGGGTCGACGACGCGAGCTTCCGCATCCGCGACCACATCCGCCGTACGACGCTGCGCCCTCCCGGCGGCGAGCGCGCGCTCCGGCACCTCGCGGAGCGGGTCATGTCCGAGGCGCTGGACCTGTCCCGGCCGCCCTGGCAGTCCTGGCTGGTCCGCGGGCTCGCCGGCGGTCGATGGGCGATGGTCAACAAGACCCACCACGCGATGATCGACGGCATCTCCGGCGCCGACGTCCTCGACGTCATTCTCGACGGTGCTCCCGACCGTGGCTCGCCTGAGCGACCCACGCCGCCAGCGGCGTGGAGCCCCAGACCCGCGCCGACGCCCGGCGAGCTCGTCGTCGATGCGCTGCGCGACGCCGTCTCGGGATCGGTCGACCTGGGGCGGGCCGCCCGCCGGGCACTGCAGGCCCCGGCCGGTGCGGTCCGGGCGGCGACCACCCGGCTCCACGGCCTCGAGCAGGTCGGGCGAACCATGACCACGCCGGCCACCGTGCTGACCGGACCGATCGGCCCCCGCCGGCGCTGGGGCTGGGTCCGCGGCGACCTGCGTGAAGTGAAGCAGGTCAAGGGCGCCCTCGGCGGCACGGTCAACGACGTCATGCTGGCTGCGGTGGCCGGCGGCCTGCGCACGTTCCTCGTCAGCCGCGGCGAACCCGTCGACGGGCGCACCGTCCGCTCGATGGTGCCGGTGTCCATGCGTCGGCCCGACCAGCACGGCACGCTCGGCAACGAGGTCTCGGCGGTGTTCGCCGAGCTTCCGGTGGGACTGGCCGACCCGGCGCAGCGGCTCGCCACGGTGACCACGGAGCTGTCGGCGCTGAAGAGGAGTGGCATCCCGGTCGGCATGGACAGCCTGCTCTCAGCGTCCGGACTCCTGCCGGGCACGCTGTTCGCCCTGGTGTGGCGCACCGCTGCGCACCTGCCTCAGGTCGCGATGAGCACGGTCACGACCAACGTGCCGGGTTCACCGGTGCCGCTCTACCTGCTCGGCCGCCGGCTGCTGGAGGTCTTCCCCTACATCCCGCTCGGCGAGCAGGTGCGGATCACTGTCGGGATCGCCTCCTACGCCGGTGCCGTCACCGTCGGCGTGACCGGCGACCGTGACTCGGTGCCCGACCTCGACGTGCTCCTCGACGGCATCGACCACTCCCTGCGGGAGCTCGTCGCGCTGGCGTCCCCGCGTTGATCCCCGGGGTCGGGCCTCACCCGTCGAACGAGTCGTACGGAGGGCCGGCGAGCCCGTCGGGACGGCCGGACACCTCGTCGCGCAGCGCGGCGTTGTCGGCCTCCAGCCCGAGCACCATGGCGATCCCGGCCAGGTTGAGCCCGGCTTCGAGCAGCTCGGCGATGCGTCGCAGCCGAGCGAGGTCGTCGTTGCTGTAGCGGCGGGTGCCGCCGTCGGTGCGGCCGGGCTCGAGCAAGCCGCGGCTCTCGTAGAGCCGCAGGGTCTGCGGGCTCAGCCCGACGAGCTCCGCCGCCACCGAGATCCCGTACAGGCCGCGCGCCGGGTCGCCTTCTCCTCCTCCGGCCAAGCCAGCCATGAGTTACCTCTCCTCGCCACTTGCGGTCCGTCGCTTCGTATGCTAGTAAAAATCTATACCAGCCACAGCATGTCTGCCAGTGGCCGGCAAGAGAGGAGTTGTCCGAGCACCACATGGAGGTGGAGCACCATGCTCGTCCGCACCGACCCGTTCCGTGACCTCGACCGACTGACCCAGCAGCTGTTCGGCACCGCGGCTCGACCGACCGTGATGCCGATGGATGCCTGGCGGGAGGGCGACGACTTCGTCGTCGAGTTCGACCTGCCCGGGGTCGACCTGGACTCCATCGATCTCGACGTCGAGCGCAACGTCCTGACCGTCAAGGCCGAGCGTCCAGCGCGCACCGATCAGGACGCCGAGCTCGTCGCCGCCGAGCGGCCGCGCGGGGTCTTCAGCCGCCAGCTCATCCTGGGCGACAACCTGGACACCGCCCGTGTCGCGGCCAGCTACGCCTCGGGCGTTTTGACGCTGCGCATCCCGGTGGCCGAGCAGGCCAAGCCGCGGAAGATCTCGGTGACCAGCGGCGACTCCCAGAAGGAGATCGTGTCCTGACTGCCGTGGCCGGGGCGGAGCCTGCTCCGCTCCGGCCGCCGGTCGGCGCGGCCACCCCACGACCCCCCTTCCGTGCGCGCACCAGCCCTGAGCGAGGCGACGTGGGCCACGAGCATGACCCCGAGCACGACGGCGGGCCGGACCCGATCGCCGCCGCGGCGGACCTCTATGCCGTCCTCGGCGTGCCGGCGACGGCGAGCACGGCCGAGATCACGCGGGCGTCGCGCCGGCTTGTCCGCCGGCTGCATCCCGACCTGGGAGCGGCTGACGAAGCGGGCGGATCGCCGCCGCGGATGCCTCCGGATGCCGAGGAGCTGCGAGCGGTGCTCACGGCCTACCGGGTGCTGCGCGACCCGGGGCGGCGGGCGGCGTACGACGGGAGGGTGCCCCACACGCCGCCAATGCCTGGACGAGTGGTTCCCGTCCGCCATCGTGCCCCCGGGCCTGCCGGCACGCCGGCCGATCCGGCCCCTCCGCCGGTGCGCGCGGGGCCCGTCCGCTGGCACGGCCCGTCGAGCGTCAGCCCGCCGAGCGTCAGCCCGCCGAACGATCTGGGCAGCCCCAGCGCCGGACCGCTCGCGGATGACGTGGACCTCCTGCGCACGCTGATCCGCCTCATCACCGTCCGCAGCGGCTGACCATCGGTGGGCCGGGCGGGAGCGCTCAGCCGGGGCTGGCGCCGATGACGGCAGCCGCGCCGTCGGTGGCCAGCCAGTCGCGGACCCGCGCCACCGTCCAGTCCGGCACTTCGAGCTGCGGCACGTGGCCGACGTCCTGCGCCACCTCGAAGCGCCAGGTCGGGTTGGCGTGGGCGGCGGCGCGGGCGGCCTCGATCGGCACCAGCCGGTCGCGGTCCCCGTGCAGCAGGAGCACGGGCGCGGAGATGCTGCGCAACAACGCCGCGTGCTCGCGGCGGCGGGCCAGCACCCACAGCAATGAACGGGCCGCGACGATGAGCTCGGCGTCGATGTCGGGGTAGTCGTGCCGCTCTCGCACCAGCTCGACGTGCTGCTCGAGCACGTCGTCGGGCACTCGGGAGGGGTCCACACAACACAGCCGGAGCACCGCCATCGCCTGGGCGTCGGCTGACGCGGCGGTGCGTCGCCGCGAGACGATGGCGCGGCCGACGGCAGGAATTGCGTACGTCGCGAAGACCAGTGTCACCAGCGGGTGCGGACGCGCGCGTAGGCCCACCGGCAGTGCCGGGTCTACGAGCACGAGCCCGGCCACCGTCTCCGGGTGGGCGGAGGTCTGCAGCACCGAGATCAGCCCGCCCATGGAGTTGCCGACGAGGATCGCCGGGCCCCCGGCGACCTGGGTGAGGAAGCGGTGCAGCAGCTCCTGGTTGCCGTGTACCGAGGTCGAGCGCCCGTTGCTACGTGTGCGGCCGAAGCCGGCGAGGTCGAGCGCGACGACCCGGCAGGTCTGCACCAGCGCCGGCGCCACGGCGGCCCAGTTCACCAGCGACCCGCCGAGACCGTGCACCAGGACGAGCAGCGGGCCGTCGGCGGGGCCGCCGTAGTCGACGTAGTGCACAGGACCGTCGAGGTCGACCCAGCGCGACGGTGGGAGGCCACCCGGCGACGGCATGGCGTCGGTGCCGCGCCGCATGAGGCCGTCGTCGGTGACGTCGTGCATCGTCGTGCTTCCTCCGCAGGTGACTGCCGGCCGAGTTGTCGCCGTGGCCCAGGGCCGCGGCGACGATCTCCGGCCGACGTTACCTCCCCGTACGGCTGCTCGACCGCCGTTCCGGCGCGATGGTCGCCGACTGGTCGGGGCGGGCGTCGGCGACCTGGACGGGGGTGAGCCGGCCCCGCACCACCAGCGCCCCCCGGCCCACCGGGCCGCCGCCGACCAGGCTGCGCGGCAGCCGTACGCCGAGCAGGTCGCCGTCGAGCGGGCTCACCGCCGCGAGCAGCAGACCGGTGCGGCTCTTGCGTGCCTCGACGACGTAGCCCCGGAAGCCGCCCTGCAGCTCTGAGGTGGTCCCGCCCACCACCAGCGCCCGGTCGAGGTCGCGGGCGGTCCTGAGGAAGGCCTCGAGCCCGCAGGCCAGCGCCGAGTCGACGAGCAGCTCGCCGTCGTCGACGACCACCGCAAGCGGGCCGGCGCCGACGACGGCGGCCTCGAACGTCGCCAGGTCCTGCTCGGCACCGCTGAGCATCGCCCGCACCCCCGGTCGCTCGCGCAGGCCGCGTAGCGGTGAGGGGCGCGGAGCCACCAGCACCAGCGGGTGGCCGCACTCGAGCAGGGAAAGCGCGATGCCGACGAGCGCCGTGGAGCGGCCGGAGCGCGGCGGTCCGGCCACGACGACGCCGGGACCCTCGGCGGCCAGGTCGACCCACTGACCGGCGAGCTCGTCGCCGCCGACGCCGAGCAGCGCGGCCAGCCTGGCCGGCTCGGGCGGGTCGCCGGCACCGGGTGCCGGCCACGGGACGCTCACCGGCAACTCGTCGACGCGGAACGGGCGGCGCGCCGTGGCCAGCGCGAACGACCCGGCGTGGGCGCGGGCAGCGACCTCACGCAGGTGGGCGACCTGGGCCGGCCCGCCCGGCTCCGACCCGGGCAGCGCCAGCTGCAGCTCCACGCCGTCGCCCGCGCGAACCGCACGGCCCGGCGGCATCGCGTCGGGCAGGTCGCGCGCCGCCAGCCCGGCCAGGCCGGCGTCTGCGCGGTCAGCCAGCCGCAGCACGAGCTTGTGCTCGACGAGGGAGCCGACCCGGCCGACGAGCCCGGCGCGGTCGGCGGTGACCACGACCCGCAGCCCGGCGGCCGGACCCTCCCGCAGCAGGCCGAGCACGAGGTCGGTGAGCCGTCCGGCGTCCACCTCGTCGAGCGTCGCGAGGAAGCCCTCCCAGCGGTCGATGAACAGCACGAGGTAGGGCAACCGGTCGGCCGGACTCGCGTGCGCGCGCTGCTCGGCCAGGTCGGCGTACCCGTCTCGCGCCAGCACCCCTTGCCGGCGCCGGCACTCCTCCGCGAGCCGGGTGAGCAGCCGATCGGCGCGCTCCGCGGACTCACCAGCAACCACCGCCCCGCAGTGCGGCAGGCCGGCCAGTGGCAACAACGCACCGTTGCCGCAGTCGAGGCCGTAGAGGTGGACGTCGGCCGGTGAGGTCAGCAGCCCGATCTGCCCGGCGAGCGTGCGCAGCAGCGTCGAGCGGCCGCTGCGTGGGCTCCCGACCGCCATCAGGTGAGCTCCGTCGGCAAGGTCGAGTCCGACGCCGACCTGCTGCTGGCGACCCGGAAGGTCCGCGAGCGCGTACGGCAGCAGCGGCACGTCTGCGGCCGGCGGCAGCTCCGGCAGATCCGCCACCGCCACCCGGTCGGGTAGCGGCGGCAGCCACGGGCTCGCCGGCGGAGCCAGCCCGAGCCGCTCGGCGGCTATGCGCACGCCGTCGACGAGGCCAGCCAGGTCGGTGCGGACGCTTCCGGCAGCACGGTCGAGCAAGCCGGCCGCGGGCCGGGCTCGCGGGTCGCCGAGCCGGCGCGGGTCGTCGACAGTCACCGAGACCGGGGATGTCCGGGCACGGGGTGGCGGCCCGCCGACCCGCGCGGTCTGGAAGGCCACCAGTGGCTCGGCGCCCCGGCGGGCGAAGCCGCGGCCAGGCGTCCGGCGGCTGATCAGGGCGGCGTCGCGGGCGTCCACTACGTCCTGCGACTCCGCGTCGTCGGTGACCCGCATGGCGATCCGCAGGCAGGTGTTGGCGCGGATGTCGGCGGAGACCACGCCGGCCGGGCGCTGCGTGGCCAGCACCAGGTGCACCCCGAGCGACCGGCCCCGCTGGGCGACGCCGACGAGGCCGCGGACGAAGTCGGGCAGCTCCTCGACCAGGGTCGCGAACTCGTCGACCAGCAGGACCAGGCGGGGGATCGCCTCTGCGCCGGCGCGGGCCTGCGCGAGGTAGCCGTCGAGGTCCTTGGCCCCCGCCTGTCCCAGCACCCGCTCCCGCCGCTTGAGCTCGGCGTCGAGGGAGGCCAGCGCGCGCTCGGTGAGGTGCCCGTCGAGGTCGGTGACCAGACCCACGGTGTGCGGCAGCCGGGCGCACTCGGCGAATGCCGCCCCGCCCTTGTAGTCGACCAGCACGAACACCATGGCGTCGGGGCGGTTGGCCACCGCGAGCGAGGCGACCAGGGTCTGCAGCAGCTCGGACTTGCCGGACCCGGTGGTCCCGGCGACCAGGGCGTGCGGGCCGTCCCGGCGCAGATCGACCGCGAACGGTCCGTCCCTGGACACACCGAGGACGGCGGCCGTCGACCGCGGCGCGGCGACCCAGCCGGCGGCCACCTCCTGCGGGGTCGGCATGGCCGCCTCCGGCTCCCCGGCGAGGAGGTCGAGCAGCCGGGCCGAGCTGGGCAGAGCTGCCTGACCGTCGTCGGGCGTGGCGTCGCGCAGCGGGGCCAGGGCCCGGGCCAGCCGCTCCGCCCACCCGGCTCCGACCCCGTCGAGGCGTACCCCGTCGACCGGGGCGCGGTCACGGACCTCGACGTGTAGGCCGGTGCCGACGTCGCCGGTGACGCTCGCCCGCGCACCGCACTCGGCCGGCAGCGACACGGCGTCCTCGGCGAGGCATAGCGCGTGCAGGCCGACGGCCGGCCCGCCGGACAGCAGCCGGGCCACACCGGGCACCGCGCGCAGCCGGCGTGACCCGTCGAGCACCACGACGGTCCGCGGACCGCTCCAGCACAGGGTGCGACCGGCCAACGCGGTCTGCCGCGCCTCCAGCTGGGCCAGCAGCTCGGCCACCCGACGGTCGACCTGCCCCTCGTCGAGTCCGAGCAGCGCGGTCGCCTCCTCCCCGTGGGACGGCGCCACGTGCGGCAGCCAGCGGCTCCAGGACCAGTCGTCGGCGGCGCCGGGGGCCAGCACGACCAGCGAGAGGTCGCGCGGGCTGTGCAGCGCCGCCAGCTGCGCCACCACCCAGCGGGCGAGCGCGAGCGTGCGGACCCGGGGGCCGCCCACACCCAGCGAGCCGACCTCGGTGAGCGGGACGGTCACCGGTACGTCGGAAAGCACCTCCGGCGCCCGCGGCGCCAGCGAGGCGTCGCGGGACGGCTCGAGCACGCGCAGCCACGCCGGCAGGTCGGCGAGGCCGACGCGCACGAGCAGGGCATCGGCGTCGGCCGGCCGGCGCTCCCACAGCCGGGACCCCGGCCCGAGCGCCAGCGTCAGCAGCTCGGCCGGATCAGGCGCCTCGGCCAGCCTGGCCACCCGCTCGGCGGCCGTCGCCTCGGCGATGCGGGCGGCGACGGCCTGCGTACGCGCGGAGTGCTCGCGGCGGGAAGCGCGGGCCTGCTTGCTACGCGCGCTGCGGTCGGAGAGGAACTGCCCGAGCAACATGAGCGGCGCGAGCAGCGTGAAGAGCAGGAATGTCGGGTTGCGCAGCAGCGCCGCCATCGCGACTCCGGCCACCAGCGGCAGGAGCATCCCGATCAGCGGAAGCCGGGGGCGGTCGCGCTCGGCCGGAGGGGCCGGCAAGGTGATCTCGACCTCGGGCACAGGCGGCGGCAGCCGGGGCGGCCGGTTGAGCGCCAGGTGGCCCGCGGCGTCGGCCGCGGTGGCGGCGGGCAGGACGTCCGGGGACACCAGCAGCGACGTCGTGGCGCCGGTGCGCAGCGGGACACCCGGCGGCAGCGGGTGCGGCTGCCCGCCGACGGCGTGACCGCCCACCGTGGTGCCGTTGGTCGAGCCCAGGTCACGGACCGTGACGCCGTCCCAGGTCACCTCGAGCTCGGCGTGGGCGCGCGAGACGTCGGGGTCCTCGACCCGCACGCCGGCGCCCGCCGCCCGGCCGATCACCACGCGGCCCGGCTCGAGGTAGTGCGTGCGGCCGGCGTCGGGCCCCCCGGCCACCCGCAGCTGCAGGACGCCGCGGAGCCGGTCGCTGCCCGCCGGGACGCCGACGGTGACCGTGGCCCCCTCGACCAGGGGCGGACTGCCGAGCGGTGCCCGGTCGTCGAGGGGTGCCCCGCCCACGTACATCGGCCCGGTCGCCCCCACCAGCCGGCGCAGCCGGTCGGCTACCTCGCGCACCGGCATGCCAGGGGCAGCCTCGATCCGCAGGTCGACGAGCCCACCGCGGCACCCGGCAGCACTGGCCGGGGCCACGGCCGAGAGCCGGAGCTGCACGCGCGTCCTCCTCGCTGGGCCGTCCTGCTAGGCGGCGATCGTGGTGCAGCCGGGGCCTGCGCTGCGTCCGGGCCTGTGGACAACCCGCTGCGGAGGGCACAAGAACAGCGTCCTGTGGACAACCCGCGAGGCTCCGCTCGGGTGCTCCGTACCCTGCTCGGCACAACCGGGATTCGTCTGGTTCGCGGTGACAGTGGCACAATCCGCCGCGACGGGGGTCCGCCGGCACTGCGGCCGGCGGTGCCGTGGCACCTGGCGAGGCCGGGACCGATCGGTCGACGGCTTGCGCCGCGGCCGCACGGAGCCGCCTTCCCGACCGGCGAAGGGAACCGCGCGATGAGCGCAGTCGAGCTGATCGACGCCGAGGTCCGCGACCTCGTGCGCCGTGAGGCGATCGACCCCACCGCCGAGCCCGCCGTCGTGCGGCGCATCGTCGAGCAGACGGTGGCGCGCTACGCCGAGCGCAGCCTGTCCGTGGCGCTGCCGCCGGTGGGCGACCCGGAGCGCACCGTGCAGGTCGTCGTCGACGCGGTCGCCGGCTTCGGACCGCTGCAGCGCTACCTCGACGACCCGCACGTGGAGGAGATCTGGATCAACGAGCCGAGCCGGGTGTTCATCGCCCGCTACGGCCGCAGCGAGCTGACCACGACGATCCTCACCGACGAGCAGGTGCGCGACCTCGTCGAGCGCATGCTGCGCCAGTCCGGACGCCGCATCGACTTCTCCAGCCCGTTCGTCGATGCGATGCTGCCCGACGGGTCCCGCCTGCACGTCGCCATTCCCGACATCACCCGCCGGCACTGGGCGGTCAACATCCGCAAGTTCGTCGTCCGCGCGGGCACCCTCGACGAACTGGTCGACCTCGGCACCCTGACCCCGGCTTCGGCGCACTTCCTCGAGGCCTCGGTGGCCGCCGGGCTCAACGTCCTCGTCGCCGGTGGGACGCAGGCCGGCAAGACGACCATGCTCAACTGCCTGGCCTCGGCCATCCCGGGCCGCGAGCGGGTGGTCTCGTGCGAGGAGGTCTTCGAGCTCAAGCTGCCGGTGCCCGACTGGGTGCCGCTGCAGACCCGGCAGCCCAGCCTGGAGGGCACCGGCGAGATCTCCCTGCGCCACCTCGTCAAGGAGGCGCTGCGGATGCGCCCCTCGCGGATCATCGTCGGCGAGGTGCGCCAGCAGGAGGCGCTCGACCTGCTCATCGCACTCAACTCCGGGCTGCCTGGCATGGGCACGATCCACGCCAACTCCGCCCGCGAGGCGATCACCAAGATGTGCACGCTGCCGCTGCTGGCCGGGGAGAACATCGGCTCGCGCTTCGTCGTCCCCACCGTCGCCGGCTGCGTCGACCTCGTCGTGCACATCGTGGTCGAGCACGACGGCAGCCGCCGGGTGCGCGAGATCGTCGCCGTTCCTGGCCGGGTCGAGGGCGACGTCGTGGAGATGGAGCCGATCTTCCTTCGCCGCGGCGACCGGCTCGTGCGGGCCGACGGGTTCCCGCCGCACGCCGACGCCTACGTCCGGGCCGGCTACGACCTCGCCGAGCTGCTCGGCGGCTTCACCGAGGGCGCTGCCTGATGGGTGCCGTGCTGGGTCTGCTGCTGGGCGTAGGCCTGCTGCTGGTCTGGGAGTGGTCGCAGGGGCCGCGCCCGGCGCGGGTGCGGACGCGGGCGACCGCCAGTGAGCGGCTGGCCGACCTGATCGCGCGGGCTGGCATCGAGTCGGTCAGCCCGGGAGCGCTCGTCGCCTCGTGCGTCGGCGCGGGAGCCTTCACGTTCATCGTCTTCCTCGCGGTGTCCCGCACGGTGACCGTCGCGGTGGCCTTCGCGGCGTTCGCCGGGTACGTGCCGCTGGCGCTGGTCCGATACCGCGCCCGTAAGCGGCGCGAGGAGCTGCGCGAGCTGTGGCCCGACGCCGTCGACAACCTCGCCTCCGCCGTCCGCGCCGGGCTGTCGCTGCCGGAGGGGCTCACCCAGCTGGGCGAGCGCGGCCCGGCGCCGCTGCGTCGCGCGTTCGTGCGCTTCGGCGAGGACTACCGCGCAACCGGGCGCTTCGGGGAGGCGCTGGACCGGCTCAAGGCCGCGCTTGCCGACCCCACCGGCGACCGGATCGTGGAGTCGCTGCGGATCGCCCGCGAGGTCGGCGGCAGCGACCTCGGCCGGCTGCTCCGCACGCTGTCGGCGTTCCGGCGCGAGGACAACCGCACCCGCTCGGAGCTGGTCACCCGGCAGGGCTGGACGGTCAACGGCGCCCGGCTCGCGGTCGCGGCGCCGTGGATCGTGCTCGCCCTCCTGGCGCTGCGCACGCCCGCCGTTAGCGCCTACGACAGCCCGACCGGCGCCCTGGTCCTCGCCCTCGGCGGCGCGGTGTGCTTCGTGGCCTACCGGCTGATGCTGCGCATCGGCCGGCTGCCCGAGGAGGAGCGGGTGCTGCGATGACACCGACTCCCGCCCTGGGTGCGCTGCTCGGGCTGCTGGCCGGCACCGGTCTGCTGCTCGCGCTGAGCAGGGTGCCGGCCTGGCGCCGGCCGACCCTCGACCAGCGAGTCGGGCCCTACGTCGGTGCGCCGATGCTCTCCACTACGCAGCGGCTCGCCCTCGCCGAGCGACCGGTCACCCCGTTCCCCACGCTCGAGCGCATCGCCCGCCCGCTGCTCGCGCGGTGGGCCGCCCGGCTGGAGCGGGTCCTCGGCGGCGGGGCCGCCGTACGCCGGCGGCTCGACCAGGCCGGCAGCGCCTCCAGCGTCCAGGAGTTCCGCGTCGAGCAGGTCCTCTACGGCGCGGCTGGCTTCGCGATCGCCGCCGTCGTCGGCCTGCTGCTCGTGGCCGGGGGGTCGTCGTCGCCGGTCAGCGTGGTCGCGATGGCGCTCGCCGCGGCACTGGCCGGCGTGGTGGTGCGCGACAACTTGCTGAGCAAGCAGGTGCGCGACCGCGAGGCGCGGATGCTTGCCGAGTTCCCGACCATCGCCGACCTGCTCGCCCTGTCGGTGGCCGCCGGCGAAGGCGCGGTGGGGGCGCTCGAGCGGGTCTCCCGGATCAGCCATGGCGAGCTCTCGCGCGAGCTGGCGCGGGCGCTGGGCGACGCGCGCACCGGCGCCAGCCTCGTCCAGGCGCTGCAGGGCGTGGCGGACCGCACCAGCCTCACGCCGCTGGCCCGCTTCGTCGACGGCATCGCCATCGCCGTCGAGCGCGGGACCCCCCTAGCCGACGTGCTGCGCGCCCAGGCCGCCGACGTACGCGAGGCCGGCAAGCGGGCGCTCATGGAGTCCGGCGGGCGCAAGGAGATCGCGATGATGGTCCCGGTTGTCAAGGGCTACCCTCTACTTCATGGACAGTCCTCGGGTCGCGATCTACGCGCGGCAGAGTCTCGACCGCACCGGCGAAGGCGAGGCCGTAGACCGCCAGATAGCGGACTGCCGCGCGCTCGCGCAGGCCCGCGGATGGACGGTGGTCGAGGTCGTCACAGACAACGACCTGTCGGCCAGCAATGGCCGGCCGCGGCCCGGCTACGCTCGGCTCGTCGCCATGATCGAAGCCCGCGCCGTTGAGCGCGTCGTCGCCTGGCACATCGACCGCGTGGTCCGGCGCATGCGCGACCTCGAAGACCTGGTGGACCTCTGCGAGCGCACCGGTGTCCGGCTCGCCACCGTCTCCGGCGACCTCGACCTCTCGACCGACGCCGGCCAGCTCGTCGCGCGCATCCTGGGCGCCGTGGCCCAAGGGGAGACGAAGCGCAAGGGCGCCCGGCAGCGTCGGGCCAACGCGCAGCGCGCCGAGCGCGGCGAGATGGGTTGGACCCGGCGCCCGTTCGGTTACGACCGCGACGCCGGGGCCGTGGTCGCCGTCCCGGCCGAGGTCGACGCGCTGCGCGGTGCCGCCCGGACCGTGCTCGACGGCGGCACCCTGGCCGCCGCGGTCCGCGACCTAGACGCCCGCGGGTTGACCACCACGGCCGGGGGGCCGTGGAACGTGACGACCCTCCGCCGCGCCCTGCTGAACCCGCGCTACGCCGGCCGGGTGCTCTACCGCGGCGTGGACCGCGGCGAGGGAGTCTGGCCGGTCGTCATCGACGGCGGCACCCAGGACCGGCTCGCCGAGGCCCTGCGCGACCCTGCGCGGCGCGTCCAGCAGGGGACGCAGCTGAAGTACCTACTCTCCGGCTACGCCCGCTGCGGACGCTGCGGGGAGCGCCTGTACGCGACGACGGCGGGCACCGGCGGTCGCCGGTGGATCGCCTACCGGTGCCGAGTCTGCTACCTGGCACGGCGGCAGGACCAGGTGGACGAGCTGGTCGAGGCCGTCGTCCTGGCCCGACTGGCCCGCCCCGACGCGGCGGCCCTGCTCGCCGGTGATCGCGACACCGCGGCGCTGCGCGCCCGAGCCGGGGACCTGCGCCGGAGACGTGACGAGCTCGCCGCCCTGCTCGCCGACGGGATGCTCACCGCTCCCGCGGTGCGCAAGCAGTCCGCACGGCTGTCCGACGAGCTCGACCAGGTGGAAGCCAGGCTCGCCGGAGCGTCGTCCACCGATGCCGTGACCGCCGTCGTCGGGGCCGAGGACGTGGCGGGCGCGTGGGGCGGGCTGACCCTGCGCCAACGCCGGCAGGTGGTCGAGCTGCTCGTCACGGTGACGATCCTCGAAGCCGGCCGCGGGGCGCGGTTCACCCCGGAGACGGTGGCGATCGAGTGGAAGGGCGCGCCGTGAACCGCACCGTCCGCGTTGTCTGCACCGACCGGGGCCAGCACCCGCGCCGCCGGCTCGCCGACCTCATCGACCACCGCCAAGCGCCGCTGGTCGACGAGATGGGTCACGAATGGTCCGGGTTTCTTCGGAGCGGCGACCGGCTCGCCGGCCGCAACAAGACCAGCGGAGTGGACGATTACGGACGGCCCCTGATGGACATGAGCATTGACGTTCCTCATGGCAATGGCCGTAGCTTCGGTTGCAAGACCTGTGGGCGCAACCCCCAGATGAGTCTAGAGACGCTGGGCCGGATCGTTGACGCGCTGGCATCGCCCGACACGCCGGACGTGAGCGTCACCGTCGACATCTCGGCGCTGCCGTTCTAGTTGCTGTAGTATCGGCGCTGAGCAACGCGGTCTCGCCGGGTCGTCCGTAAACGCCGGGAGCAGGCCCTCTCCAATCGGGGGGCGTACTCCTCGCGCCCCCGGAGCCCCCGTTGCCCACCCCCACCTGGACCGCTGCGCGAGCGTCGCTCGCGGTCACGATCCGGCACCACCCCGACGACGCCGCCGCCATCGCAGCCGCGCGTCGCGAGCTGCGCGCCATCCGCGCCGAGGACTACGTACGCCGGCTCGTCGAGCAGGCGCCGCCGCTGACCGACGAGCAGCGCATCCGCCTGGCCGCGCTCCTGCTCGGCGCCAGGTCCGCCCCGTGAACGCCGAACGCCGCCCCGGTAAGGGCGGCGCTCACGTCTCGCGGCGGCTCGACGAGGCCATCATACCCGCCGAGCTGCGCCGGGCGGGCCGTCTCGTCCGCGAGGTCGTGTCGCGAGCGTTTGGGGCGAGCTGCCGCGACTGCGGGCGCACCTGGACTGGTCCGACCGCCCTGCCGCACGCCACCCTCCACGCCGTCGATGACTCCCACGAGGTCGTCGGCACCTACGCCGCCACCTACGTCTACCGGCCGAACGGGGGGCCGTCGTGAGCTACCAGGACAGAGACCGCGTGAAGTCGTGGCTCATCGACGACGGTGGAGGCGAGGGGCTGGGGCCCATCCCGCGGCTCGTGCTCATCGAGCTGGCGGAGTGTGCCAACGGCCAGACCGGCCGAGCGTGGCCGGGTCAGGAGCGGCTCGCGCGGCTGGCCGGCTGCTCGACGAGACACATCAAGCGGACCCTCTCCGAGCTGCGCCGGGCCGGGCTGATCGAGCCGGTGGGGAAGCCGGCGCGGCGAGGTCACCGGGCGGAGTACGTGCTGACCGGCGAGGTCGCCAGGGTGGCACCGACGGACGGGGAACCGGGTTCCCGACCGATTCCCGGGAGTGAGACAAGGGGACATGGGCGACCCCCTGTCGACGGGATAGGGGGACATCCAGGTCCAGATAGGGGGACACCCAGGTCCAGAAAGGGGGACATCCACGTCCCCCCTATCTCTCATCATTACGCAGGAAAGCGTAATGATGATGAGAGTGCGAGCGCGCGCTCGCTCGTGCTGGCGCACTCGCACGCGCTCGCACTCAAAGACACAAGCGCCGCGCCGCGCGGTGGCAAGTCTCCGCCGTCCGAGTCCGAGCTGGTCGAGGCTGTCGTCCGTGAGCGGGGCAAGACCGAGCCCGAGGCTTGGGCGATCCTCACCCCGGCGCTGAGGGTCATGGCCGAGCGTGGGGAGACGGTCAACTCGACCGGGTGGGCCCTGGCCGTGTGCGACAGGCACGATGCGGTGCGGGCGCAGCAGGAGGCCAAGGCTGAGGCCAAGGCCGCTGCCGCGCGGCACAAGGCCGAGGCTGACCCGCTGGCCGCGCTCGCCGAGGCTCTCGGCGTCGAGGTCAAGGTCTATGGCGTAGAGCGGAACGTGTCCTGGCCTCTCGATCCGACGGCACCCATCGAGTTCTCAGCCTTCCCAGCCCGCGATGGCCGGCTGGGTTGCCAGCTGAAGGTGGCCCCACCGGGCGAGGACCGGGACCGCCTAGTGTCCCGAGACGACCTGCTCGTGCGCTACCTCGACCACGAGCCTGAGCGAGACGAGGACGGTTACCTCGTGCTCACCCTCGGCGAGGCCTTGGCCGTGGTCGAGCACAAGCCCGAGTGGCTCGCTGCGGTCGCGGCGCACAAGCGGTGCGCCGACTTGGGATACCAGGCGCTGGGCCGCCGCGAGCCCAAGACCCTCGACGAGGCCCTGGCCGCCGTGGCGAGCAAGGCGAAGTACTTCCCGGACGAGTGGGCCACCGCGCGCGCGGCGCACGAGACCTACGTCAAGTTCACCGCGAGCCCGACCCAACCCCACCACCCCGAAAGAGAGCTGCCATGAGCGAGCACGACCACAACCCGGACCTACCCCGCAGCGAGGGTGTCGCACTGGCCCTGGGCAGGATCATCGCGGCCAGGCTTGCCGCCGCGTGGCTGGCTCGTGACCAAGCGGCGGCGAACGAAGTGCTCGCTGAGCTGCTGGGCGGCGGTCCGGAGCTAGCCGCCCGGACACTGTGGGCGATGACCTCGATGTTCCTGGGGCTGCCCGACGACCCGGCCTACGCGCCGGGCATCACGATCGGCCTTGCCCAGCGGGCCGGAATGGACCTCGACGTCCTCGCTGCGTGGATCGGCGCCTATCAGTCATCCGGGCAGCGCGACCTTGACGCGCGGCTCGCCGCAGCGCTTGGCCTGGAGGGGGCCCAGCCGTGACCGCGCGCCCGTGCATCGACTGCGGCGAGCCCACGCCCGGCACGCGCTGCCCCGACTGCCAGGCCGAGCGAGCCCGGCAGCGACCACGCAAGGCCCGCGGCCACGTGCACGAGAACCCGGCCCGCTGGAAGGCCCTGTCGGCCCGTGCACGGCGCCTGCAGCCGTTCTGCCTCGACTGCGGCAGCACCGTCGACCTCACCGCCGACCACGTGATCCCCGTCAGCGAACGCCCAGACCTGGCTCTGCGGATTGAGAACGTGGCCGTCCGCTGCCGCCGCTGCAACGGGCGCAAGGCAGGCCGGCCACCGTCCGACGCCGAACGCCGAGAAGTCGAAACCCGTCTCAAAAGTCGGCGTGTCGGACGGCGTGTCGACTTGACAACCAGGGGAGGGACCCCCTCGACGCCCGGCGTTCCGTCCCCGTCCCAGTCAAAGTTCGCGAGTGTGATCACGTGAAGTCCGGCGCCAAGGGCCAGATCAGCGTTCCGCCGCTGGACCTGGGTGGCTGGCCGCGGGCTCGCGCTCGCCGTGTGCAGCGCTTCGTCCGCGACTACGTGGTGACCCCGCGCGGCATCGGCGCGGGGAAGCCGCTGCGGCTGCGCGCGTTCCAACGCGAGATCGTCGCCGGTGCGTACGCGCCTGGCGTGCGGACCGCGCTGGTGAGCATCCCGCGGGCGAACGGCAAGACCGCGCTCGCGGCGGCGCTGGGGCTGGCGGAGCTGTTCGTCGGCCCGGCGAGCGCGGAGACCCTCGTCGTCGCCTCGGACGAACGGCAGGCCGGGCTGACGCTGAAGCTGGCCCGCCGCATGGTCGAGCTGAACGACAACCTGGCCGAGCGGGTGCAGGTGTTCCGTGATCGGCTCTACGTCCCACACAACGACGCGGTGCTGTTGCCGCTGCCGGCCGAGCCCGACGCGCTACAGGGCCACGACCCGAGCCTGTTGGTGGTCGACGAGCTGCACGTGGTGACCCGCGAGGTGTGGGAAGCGGCGACGACGTCGGCGGGGAAGCGCGCCGAGTCGTTGACGCTGGCGATCTCCACGCCGGCCGCGTCGCCGGACTCGGTGATGTGGGAGCTGGTGAAGCACGGCCGCGAGGGCAACGAGGCGTTCTACCTCAAGGAGTTCTCGGCGCCGGACGGCTGCGCCGTCGACGACCGGCAGGCGTGGCGCGCGGCCAACCCGGCGCTGGCCGACCGGAGGCCGTTCCTCGCCGAGGACGCCTTGGCGGCGCTGGCACGCACCACGCGGGAGGCCACGTTCCGGCAGCTGAGGCTCGGGCAGTGGGTGACGCAGGCGGAGGGCTGGCTGCCGTTCGGCGCGTGGGACGCCTGCCGCGCCGACCGGCTGGTGGAGCCGGGCGAGCGGGTGGTGCTCGCTTTCGACGGCTCCGCGTCCGGCGACTCCACCGCGCTGGTCGGCGCCACGCTCGACGGGTTCGTGTTCGTGCTCGACGTGTGGGAGAACCCCGGGGATGCCCGCTGGCGGGTGCCGCGGGCCGATGTGGACGCCGCCGTCGCCGAGGCGTTCGACCGCTACCAGGTGGTCGAGCTGGCCGCCGACCCGTGGGGCTGGCGATCGGAGATCGAGGCCTGGGCGGGCCGGCACGGCGAGGACCGGGTGCTGGAGTGGAACACCGCGGCGGCGCAGCGGATGGCGCCGGCCACCGACAGGTTCTACGCCGCGGTCACGTCGCGGTCGCTGTCCCACGACGGGGACCCGCGGCTGGCCGCGCACGTCGCCCACTGCACCGCCAAGCCGACCGCGCTCGGCGATCTCGTCACGAAGGACAAGCGCGGATCGCCACGCAAGATCGACGCCGCGGTGGCCGCGATCGTCGCCTACGACCGGGCCGCCTACCACGCCAACCGACCGAGCAGGAAGCGAGCACTGTCATGGTGAACACGAGCGAGCAGGTGGCGCGGCTGTCGCGTCGCCTCGACGACGCGCAGACCCCGCTGCGCACCCATCAGCTGTACTACGACGGGGCGCAGCCGTTGGCGTACCTGGCCCAGACCGACGCCGACGCGCTGAAGGGCCGGCTGGTGCGGTTGCCGGTCAACCACTGCCGCCTGGTCGTCGACGTGCTGGCCGACCGGCTGCGCGTCGAGGGCTTCACCGCTGGCGCCGGGTCGCCGCGCGACCTGGACCTGTGGCGGCTGTGGCGCCGCGCCGGGATGGTCGACGGCGCCGACCAGGCCACCCGCGCGGCGCTGGTGTTCGGCCGCGGCCCCGTGTCGGTGTGGGCCGATCCGCGCGGCGGGGCCCGCATCCGCCCGGAGGACCCGCGGCAGACCCTCGTGGCCTACAACCCGGCCACCGGCGACCGGGCGGCCGCGTTGAAGCGCTGGCACGGCGGGGAGTTCGACCAGCACGGCTACGGCGTGCTGTACCTGCCCGACGCCGTGCTGCGCCTGCGCACCGCGTCGCAGGTCCCGCTCGGCGGCGCGCTGCCGGTCGACGGCTGGGCGGTGGTCGAGACGCTGCCCAACCCGCTCGGCGTCGTCCCGGTCGTCGAGCTGGTGAACCGGCCCGCGGTGGGCAGCCTCGGCGGCGTGTCGGAGATCGCCGACGTGGAGCCATTGGTCGACGCGGTGACCAAGCTCGCGTCGGACATGATGGTCAGCGCCGAGTTCGGGGCGCGTCCGCGCCGGTTCACCCTCGGCGTGGAGATCGTCGTGGACGACGACGGGAACCCGGTGAACCCGTTCGTCGACGGCCCGGCCCGGGTGTGGCAGCTGGAAGGTTCCCGGCAGGAGGCCCAGGTCGGCCAGCTCGACGCCGCCGCCCTCACGCCGTACACCGAGGCCATCTCGGTGCTCACCCACCAGATCGCCGCCATCTCGCAGCTGCCGCCGGCCATGGTCGGCATCGCCATGGACCAGCCCGCGTCGGCTGAGGCGCTGCGGGCGTCGGAGTCGGGGCTGGCGGCCCGCGCCCGCGCCCGTCAGCGAGCGTTCTCGCAGTCGTGGGCGGAGGTGGTGCGGCTGGCCGCCGAGGTCGCCACCGGCCGGCCGCGCCCGGACCTCGCAGACGTCGAGCCGGTGTGGTCCGACCCGGAGACCCCGACGGTGGCGCAGGCCGCCGACGCCGCGGCAAAGCTGGTCGCGGCCGGGATCGTGCCGGTCGAGCAGGCCCGCGACGACCTCGGCTACACACCGGAGCAGCGAGCCGCCATGCGCACCATGGACGGCGCCGGCGGCGTCGCCGACGTGGCGGCCCGCGCCGAGCTGGCGCAGACCTTGCAGGACCAGAACGGGCTGTCGCAGCCAGCCGCGCTCGCAGCGGCCGGGCTGTTCGCAGCCGCCGACCAGACCCGCACCGACAACTCAGGAGGGACGGCATGACCGAGAACACCACCCAGGAGGCCGCAGGGGCCACGCAGGAGCACGAGGGCGCCGAGGAGGCAGCGCGGGCGCAGGGGCCTACCGGCGGCGAGCAGGAGACGTTCTCGCGGGAGTACGTGCAGCAGCTGCGCGACGAGGCCGCCGCCCACCGGGTGAAGGCGAAGGACCGCGACACGTTGGCTGACCGGCTGGTGGTGGCGCTGGTGGCCGGCACCGGGCGGCTCGCCGACCCCGACGACCTGCCCCGCACCGCCGAGCTGCTCGCCGCCCCGACCCCGGAGAACGTGACCGCCGCCGTCGACGAGCTGCTGGCCCGCAAGCCGCACCTGGGCTCGCGGCGACCGACCGGGGACGCCGGGCAGGGGGCCCGCCCCGACGAGACGGCGGTGTCGCTGCTCGGACTGCTCCGCGGTACCGGGTAGGGGTATGATGGTCTCGGGCCGGGAGCCCGTCGTCCGCTGAGGCCAGGCGCCTACGCGATCCAACCGTGATCACGTCAGGAGCCATCCCGTGCCCGAGTCCACCCAGACCCCCGCCGCAGGCGGAGTCCTCACCCAGCAGCAGGTCGCGCAGCTGCTCCTGCAGCCGTTGCAGGCACAGTCGGTGTTCCTCGCCGCCGGCCCGCGCATCTTCGACACCAACGGCGGCAACAGCCTGCGCATCCCGCGGCTGCTGTCCTCCACCGGCGCCGCCTGGGTCGCCGAGGGTGCCGCCATCCCCGACGACGACGTGACCTTCGGCGAGCTGCTGCTCCTGCCGAAGGCGATGAAGTCGGTCAAGGTCATTACCCGGGTGTCCGACGAGCTGCTCCGCCAGTCCGTCGTCGCCCTCGACTCGGTGCTCCAGGCCCGCCTCGTCTCCGACGTGGCCGCCGCCCTGGATACCGCGTTCATCGCCTCCACCGTCGTCGACGGCACCCAGCCGACCGGGCTGCTGACCTACCCCGGGCACGCAGGCCGTCCCGGTGTCCGGCGCGATCACGTTGGACGCGATGAGCGACGCGGTGACCAAGCTGCTCACCGCCAACGTCGACCCGTCCGGGGCGAAGTGGCTCATGACCCCGTTCGTGTTCGGGGTGCTGCGCAAGCTCAAGGACACCACCGGGCGCTACCTGGTGCAGCCGGACCCGACCGAGGCCGGGGCGTTCCGCATCCTCGGCTTCCCGGTGACGGTCACTGCGCGCATCCCCACCGCCGGGACGACGCCGTTCGCGACCACGGTCGTGCTGTGGGTGCCGTCCACGGTCGCCGTGGCCCGCGACATCGCCCCCCAGGTGAAGGTCCTCGACCAGACCTACGCCACCTCCGGGCAGGTCGGCATCCGGGTGCAGGCCCGCTACGACGCCGGCCCGCTCTACCCGGAGGCCATCGTCAAGCTGACCGGCGTCAACGGCGGCTGAGCGCGGTGCTGCCCACCGCGGAGAACCTGGCCGCGTTCATCCAGGCCGACCTGGACACCGCGACCGCCACGCTGGCCCTGGACTTCGCCACCGCCGTCGTCTCCGACTACACGCGCGGCGTCGGGTTCGAGGCCGCCGAACCGGCCGGCGGGCTCGGCCACGTCATCCTCCAGGTCGCCGCGCGGCTGTACCGCAACCCGGACCAGCTGCGCACCCAGGCCGTGGGCGACCTGTCGACGACGTGGGCCGAGCCCGGATGGTCCGGGTTCACCATCGGCGAGCTCGCGGTGCTGCACCGCTACCGGCGGCGGGCCGGGTGAGGCTCACCGACGCGGTGGACCTGGTGGTCGCCCCGATGATCCCCGGCGCGTACGGGCGGCTGTCCGCAGACTGGCCGAACGCCGTGCTCGAGGGTCCATTCCCGGCGGAGGTACGCCCGGCCCGCGCGGAGATCGCCGCGTCGACGTCCGGGCCGGTGGAATGGCTGGACTGCTACGTCGGCCCCGAGGTCAACCTGTCCGAGGACCGGCTCACCCAGCCGGGCCGCGCGGTGCGCATCCGCTGGCGGGGCCACGACCACGACATGTCCACCCCGGTCGTGACGTTCACCGCGCTCGCCCGCGACCACCACCAGCGGGTGCAGGTGCGCCGGGCCGGGTGAGAACTCGGGCCGGCGCGCAGGCCGGCCGCGGGTGGTGGCCTATGCGGGATAGGGAGGACCTGGTCTTTGTGGTCCCGGTCGTCTTCCTCGTCATGCCGGTGACCGTGGTGTTCGCCCTCTATCCCGGCCTGCTCAGCCTCAACCTCACCGCCTGACCAACCCACGACCCGACGCCCGATCCGATCCCGCACGACGCATCCGAGGAGCACACCGCATGTCCCGTCGACTCACCGCCCGGCTCGAGGTGACCCATCACCGCCTCCGCGAGGAACGGGGTGACATCCCCGGCTGGGTGCTCGTCACCCTCATGACCGCGTTGCTCGTGGCGGCGATCTGGGGCGTGGCCCAGGACCAGCTCATCAGCCTGTTCAACCGGGCGATGGGGCAGATCTGAGCGGTCAGGCACCACGCAGCCGTCGGGCGTCCTGGCCGGCCGGCGGCGCGGTCGAGCGCGGAGCGGCGGTCGCGGACTTCGTGCTCGTCACCATCCCACTGCTCTTCCTGTTCCTCGGGGTGCTGCAGGTCGGCTTCGCTCTGCACGTACGCAACACCCTCACCGCCTGCGCCGCCGACGGCGCGCGGCTGGGTGCCGACGCCGACCGCGGACCGGGCGACGCCCAGGCAGCGGCCCGGGCATGCATCGACGGCGCCCTCAGCGCCCGCCTCGTCCAGTCGGTGTCGGCCGGTCTTGAGGGGGGCGGCACGGTGATGGCGGTGCGGGTCACCGCCACCCTGCCGGTGCTCGGCCCGCTGGGGCCGGCCAAGGCGATCAGCGTCACCGGGCACGCCGTCGAGGAGTCGGCGCTGTGAGCCCGCGTCGTCTCGCCCGCCGTGTCACCGGCACCCGGCGCGCGCAGCGGGGCAGCGCGCTGGTCGAGTTCTTCTTCCTCGGGCTGCTGCTGTTGCTGCCGCTCGTCTACATCATGCTGTCGGCCTTCGCGGTGCAGCGGGCGGCGTACGGCGTGACGCAGGCCGCCCGCGAGGCCGGCCGGGTCTTCACGGTGACCGGCGACCACGCGCGCGCCGACGCGGCGGCCCGGCTGGCCCTCGACGACCAGGGCCTGTCGCCCGGCTCCGCCTCGGTCGCGGTCTGCCCGGCCGATCCGGGCTGCTACCGCCCCGGAGGCCAGGTCGAGGTCGTGGTGGCGACGACGGTGCCGCTGCCGTTCGTCCCGGACTTCCTCTCCGGCGCCGTCAACGTCGCTGTGCCGGTCACCGGCCGGCACGTGGCGACCGTCGACGCCTACCGGGACCTGCCGTGAGCCGTGCCCGCCGAGAGTCCGGCCAGATCACGATCATGGTGATCGGTTTCGCCGTCGTCGGTGCGCTGCTGCTCGTCGTCGTCGTCACCTCCACCCGGGCCTACCTCACCCGGCGGGCTCTCGTGTCCTACGCCGACGGTGCCGCCGTCACCGCCGCGCAGGAGGTCGCCGACGAGGTCGTCTACCAGCAGGGCGTGGAGGCGGGGGTCCCGCTCGACGACGGGGCTGCGGCGGCTGCCGTACGCGACTACGCCGCCCGCAACGGGCTCGCCGAGCGCTTCCAGGGCTTCGCGGTGGTCGACGTCGCCGTGACCCGTGACGGTGCGGTGCGGGTGGCGCTGCGGGCGGTGTCGCCGGTGAGCTTCGTGACCGCTGTGACCGGGGCGTACGCCGCGGGCGTGCCGATCCTGGTGGAGTCCACCGCCGAGGCGGTCGCTGGCTGACCGGCTGCCGATCAGCCCAGCAGCGACTGCGCGAAGTGCAGGTAGGCCGAGAGCAGCACGGCGGCCGCCACGACGAGCCCCAGCGCCTCGATGAGCGCTGCGGCGCGCTCCCCGGCGCTCAGCTGCCTCGTCGGGATCCGGGTCATCGGCGTGCTCACGGTGGGTGCCTCTCCTCGTCGCGCTCGTGCGCGGCCGGCCCGCTCGGGCTTCGGCACCAGAGAGGAGGCTCGGGCCGTCCGCTGAGATACGGCCGAAGAGGCGGCGCGCGCGATGCCGCCGCCGCACGATCTTGAGACGTTCCGGTGCCGATGGGCGCAGGGATGCCTCAAGATCGCTCGGATACGCCGGATCTTGAGGCGATGTCGCGCCCACCACAGCAGAACCGCCTCAACATCGCGGCGGCGCCTCGCGCCTAGTGAGAACCGCGGGTCAGCGAGACCAGGTCACGTACGCCGGCCTCCGGCAGGTAGGCCCGGCTCAGCGCGACGCCGATCCGCGGCAGCGCCCCCGCTTCCGGGAAGACCAGGTACAGCGGGGCGTACGTCGGTGAGAACTTGGCCTTGAACGCCTGCAGTGACCGGAAGCCGTAGTACGGCTCGAGCGTGGCGCCGAGGGTGTCGAGGAAGGCGTCGAGCCCGCCGCGCTCGGCAGCCGAGTCCCCGGCTCCGGCGCGGGCCAGCGGCACGCCGGACAGCGACACCAGCGCCGCGCCCTCCTCTCGGAAGGCCAGGCAGGCCGAGGCGATGAGGAACTCCATCGAGTGCCGGAAGCCGCCCGGCAGCCGCCGCATGACGTCCAGCGTCCAGCCCCGCGGGGCTCCGCCGCCCGGCTCGGGCACCGGCATCCACGAGGTGACGCCGTGGACGGTCCCGTCGCCGTCGACGGCGAGCCCGACTCGCACGTGCGGGTCCATGGCCTCGTCGACGCCGCCGAGGGTGAAGCCCATCTCGGGCAGCCCCTTGTCGCCGATCCACTGCTCGGAGATCGCCCGGACCTGCACCTGGATGCCTCGGGGCAGCTCCGCGAGGGCGCCCATCTGGTGGGTCACCCCGGCCGCCGCGGCCTTGTTGAGTGCCGTACGAACGTCCTGCCAGGCCTTGCCGCGGAACTCCAGCGAGCCGAGGTCGACGAACGCCTCCTCGGCCACCTGCAGCGCCTGCCAGCCCCGGCTGGCGGCGTGGTCGGCAGCCTCCTGGGTGACCGAGAACAGGCAGGGGAGCAGGCCCTCCGCCTGGACGCTGTCGGCGAAGGAGGCCAGCAGCGCGGACCGCTCGTCCCGGCCGGCGGCCACCGGGTCGCAGAGCCCGATCGCGACGCCGGCGTGCACGCGGTAGGCGACGTAGCCGCCGGTCCCCGCCGGCGCGAACCAGCGGTTCTCCGGCCACGTCGTCATCCAGGCCAGGTGGTTGACGGTGCCGCAGGCCCGCAGCTCCTGTATCGCCTCGGCGCGGTCGTCCTCGCTGCCCTGGAACAGCAGCGATCCCGGAGTACGCCGGGCCCGCCGCCGGGAGGGGTTGCGGAAGGCGCGTCGCCCCACGACGAGCACGACGAGCTGGGCAAGGCTGAGCAGCAGCGTGTAGGTCAGCACTGGCCAGCCCGGCCGACCGGTGGCCGCCAGCACGACCCCGGTGGTGACGACGAGCACGAGCAGCGCCGCCGTGAGGCCGAGCGCGAACAGCCACGCGCGACGGCGTCCGCGTCGCAGCCCGTCGGCGACGACTCCCCAGATGACGGCGAAGACCACTCCGGACGTCGGGGAGGTCGCCGTATCGTCCAGCCCGACGGTGAGCGGGCCACCCGACGGCGCGAAGGAGCTGAGCAGTGACGCCGCCGCCGTGACGGCGAACGCGCCGGCGGCGAGCAGCCGGTACTCGTGCCGGCTCAGCACTCGCGGGCGGAGGTCGATGTGCCTCCCCGCGAGCAGCGGGCCGATCGCCAGCCCGACGACGATCGCGATGAGGTGCTCGAGGTCCCACAGTGCGCCGATGTAGAGAAAGGCGACCAAGGCGTACGCCAGCAGCACCGCCCGGGCGCGCCCGCGCCACGGCAGGGGCAGCGTGACGGTCGCGGCCGCCGCGCCGCCGAGGGCTCCCGCGGAGAATCCGACGTCGAGGACGCGCGAGGTGGCGTCGGCCCACGCCCACCCGTGGCCGCTGGCCAGCGCGAGGAACCCGGCCGCGCCGAGGACGCCGACGAGATGCATCCCGACGCAGACAGCCATGGCGCGCAGGGTCCCGAAGCGCAGCTCGGTGAATCCGACGAGGAACAGGGAGGTGGTCAGCACTGGCACGTACTGGGCCGGGCTGATGGCGAAGACCGCGCCGGTCGCCACGGTCCACCAGCGGCCCGCGTCGAGGGCCGGGAGGCCGTACGCCACGTGGTCGAGCAGCGCCTTGTCGCTGAGCCGCGACCACAGGGTGCCGGTCGCCACACCGAGCAGCAGCGTGACGGTGACCACCGTGAGGGTGAAGGGCAGCCGACGCACCACCGACCGGACGTCGCGCCCCGATGTCGCCATGCTGCTCCCGAGGCTCGTGGCGTCTGCTCGACGTCATGGTGCTCCGCCGGACGGGCGCTGTCGCTGCGATGAGCGACGTATCAGCTGCGCGTGTCGTACACGCGGTAGACCGCAGACAGGTCCTCGTCGCCGTGCCCGGCCTCGACGACGCTTCGCTGCTGGGCCCGTAGGGCGTCGACGAGGGTGGTGTATCAGGTCGGCGTCCTTGAGCGCGCCGGCCAGCCCGAACGCCGGCGCGAAGTCCCCGGCGATCATGGTGTGGCCCTTGAGCTGGACGTACGGCGCGTCCATCGCCTCGCCGCCGACAGCCTCCAGGAAGCGCGCCGGGTCCAGCCCGAGCCGCGCTGTCAGCGCGACGGACTGCGCGATGCCGGCGACCAGTGTGATGACGAAGGCGTTGGCGGCCAGCTTGAGCCGCGACCCTGCCGGTCCGAGCCAGAGCGTCCGCGAGCCGATCGCGTCGAGCACCGGCTGGACCCGGGCGCGCTCCTCGTCCGGCCCTGATGCCAGCACGACGAGCGTCCCTTGCTCGGCGGGTGCCTTGGTGCCGAGGACCGGTGCGTCGACGTACGCGAGTCCCAGCTCGGTCGCCACCTCCGCCAGCCGCTCGGCGCCCTCGACTCCGACGGTGCTCTGCTGCAGCAGCACCGTGCCCGGCGCGAATCCGCCCACGGCTTGCCGCAGCGCACTCTCCACCGTGTCGGCGTCCCACAGCATCGTCAGGACCACGTCGGCACCCTCGACGGCGCTGCGCGGGTCCGCGCTGATCAGCGCCCCGTCGGCGGCCAGTGGCTCGGCGCGCTCGCGGGTGCGGTTCCACACCCGCAGCGGCATCCCCGCCCGCTCGATGTTGCGCGCCATCCCGGCGCCCATCGTCCCCGTCCCCAGCAGCGCCACCGTCGGAGTAGTCAAGTGCGGCGGCCTACCCGGCGGCGAGCTCCGCCTCACGCGCGCCCGGCGAGGACTTCGCTGGACCGGAGCCGCGCACGGCAAGGGTCTCGACCCACGTGGTGGATCACCCTCGTGGAGCGTTCGCCATCCGCAACGCCGTCGCGAGTCTCGTCGATACTGCCACGGTGGCGGGTTCTCGTCCCGCTGACGCGGAAAGCACTCACGTCCTCGGGAGCCGACTACCCTCGACAGACGTGGCAGCCCGCGACTACGCAGCGAGGGTCAAGGAGATCGCCGACACCCTGGCGGGCGTCGAGGCGGTCGCCGACCCTGCCCGGCTGCGCGCCCAGGTCGCCGGGCTGGAGCAGCAGGCCTCCGCTCCGGACCTGTGGGACGACCAGGACAAGGCGCAGCGCGTGACGAGCCGGCTGTCCTATGCGCAGGGCGAGCTGCGCCGGCTCGACGAGCTGCGCCGCCGCGTCGACGACCTCGCGATCATGTTCGAGCTCGCGGAGGAGGAGGACGACGCCGAGGCGCTTGCGGACGCCGAGCGCGAGCTGGCAGACGTACGCAAGATCGTGGAGGAGCTCGAGGTCCGCACGCTGCTGTCCGGCGACTACGACGAGCGCGAGGCCCTCGTCACGGTGCGCGCCGAGGCCGGCGGCGTCGACGCGGCGGACTTCACCGAGATGCTGCTACGGATGTACCTGCGCTGGGCCGAACGTCACGGCTACCCCACGGAGGTCTACGACATCTCCTACGCCGAGGAGGCCGGCATCAAGTCGGCCACGTTCGCGGTGAAGATCCCGTACGCCTACGGCACGCTGTCCGTGGAACAGGGCACCCACCGGTTGGTGCGGATCTCCCCGTACGACAACCAGGGCCGCCGGCAGACCTCCTTCGCCGGCGTCGAGGTGCTGCCGGTCACCGAGCAGACAGACCACGTCGACATCCCGGACAACGACGTGCGCGTCGACGTGTTCCGCTCCTCGGGCCCCGGCGGGCAGAGCGTCAACACGACCGACTCGGCGGTGCGCATCACGCACCTGCCCACCGGCATCGTCGTGTCCTGCCAGAACGAGAAGTCGCAGATCCAGAACCGCGCGGCCGCCATGCGGGTGCTCCAGTCGCGGCTGCTCGAGCGCCGCCGCGTGGAGGAGAAGGCCGAGATGGACGCGCTCAAGACGGACTCGGGCGGTTCGTGGGGCAACCAGATGCGGTCCTACGTGCTGCACCCGTACCAGATGGTCAAGGACCTGCGGACCGAGGTCGAGGTCGGCAATCCGCAGGCGGTCTTCGACGGGGACATCGACGGGTTCATCGAGTCGGGGATCCGCGGGCGCAAGCAGACCGCCGCGTCGGACGTCTGAGGGCCGCCCCGCCGGACGTACACTGGCCAGCGTCTCCGGGTGCTACGGCGCGCCCGGCTCGGTCCTGCCCCCGCACCGGCGCCCCGCGCCACGAGGTCCTGTGATGTCGCTGTGATCCGGTTCGACAACGTCAGCAAGCTCTACCCCGGCCAGGCCAGGGGAGCGCTGGAGGACATCACCCTCGACGTCGAGAAGGGCGAGTTCGTCTTCCTCGTCGGCGCCTCCGGCTCGGGCAAGTCGACGTTCCTGCGGCTGGTCCTCAAGGAGGAGCGGCCGACCGCGGGCCGGATCTTCGTCGCCGGCAAGGAGCTGGCGCGGCTCTCCCAGTGGAAGGTGCCCGCGCTGCGCCGCCAGATCGGCACCGTCTTCCAGGACTTCCGGCTGCTGGCCAACAAGACGGTGTTCGAGAACGTCGCCTTCGCGATGGAGGTCATCGGCCGCTCCCGCGGGCAGATCCACCGCGACGTCCCGGCCGTGCTGGAGCTCGTGGGCCTTGACGGCAAGGAGGACCGGATGCCCGACCAGCTCTCCGGCGGCGAGCAGCAGCGGGTTGCCATCGCCCGCGCGTTCGTCAACCGCCCGGCGATCGTCATCGCCGACGAGCCGACGGGCAACCTGGACCCCACGACCTCCGTCGGCATCATGAAGTTGCTCGACCGGATCAACCGCACCGGCACGACCGTGGTCATGGCCACCCACGACTCGACGATCGTCGACCAGATGCGCAAGCGGGTCGTCGAGCTCGAGGACGGGCAGCTGGTCCGTGACCAGAGCCGCGGCGTCTACGGCTACAGCCGCTGAGCGGCCAACCGTCCCGTCCCCGACCGGATAACCAAGGTAGGCATGCGTCTCCAGTACGTCCTCAAGGACATCGGCATCGGCCTGCGCCGCAATCTCACGATGACCGTCGCCCTCGTCGTGGTGACCACGGTCTCGTTGAGCCTGCTCGGCGTTGGGTTGCTCATGCGCGAGCAGGTGGCCCTGACCAAGGGCTACTGGTACGACCGCGTCGAGATCTCGGTCTTCCTCTGCAACGAGTTCGACACCGGGGCGAACTGCGCCGGCGGGAAGGCGAGCAAGGAGCAGAAGGCCGCGATCCGGCAGACCTTGGGCGGCTCGCCGGAGGTCCAGCGGGTCTTCTTCGAGACGCAGGAGCAGGCGTACCAGCGTTTCAAGCTGCGCTTCAACGCCGATCTGGCCGACAACATCACCCCCAATCAGCTCCAGGAGTCCTACCGCATCAAGCTGAAGAACCCGGAGAAGTACGAGGGCGTGGTCAGCGCCGTCTCCGGGCTGGCGGGCGTCTTCGAGGTGAGCGACCAGCGCTCCACCCTCGGCCCGATCTTCGACATCATCAACCGGCTGCAGTGGGCGACCTGGGCGGCGTCGGTCGCGTTGCTCACGGCGGCGCTGCTGCTCACCGGCATCCTCATCCGCGTGGCGGCGTTCAACCGACGGCGTGAGACCTCGATCATGCGACTCGTCGGCGCGGCGAGCTTCTACATCCAGCTGCCGTTCATCCTCGAGGCCGTCGTCGCCTCGGTCATCGGCGCCGCACTGGCCTGTGGCCTGCTCGCCGCCTTCCAGGTCCTGGTCGTGCAGGGCCAGCTCGAGCGGCTGCGGTTCACGCAGTGGGTGGGCTGGCAGCAGGTGCTGTCGATCTACCCGTGGCTGTTCGCGGCCGGGGTGGCGCTGGCCGTGGTGGCCGCGTTCGTGACCCTGAGGCGCTACCTGCGCGTGTGACTGGTGGGGCGTAGGGCGACTCACGTGGTCACTCGAGCCCCTCAAATCCCCGATATCGGAGGTCTTCTCCCCTACGGTGCCCGGTGGGCTGCCGTCACGAAGGAGACCCCGTGTCCTTCCACGTCCGACCCGTGGGCCCCGGCCCGCGGACTTCCCCGGTCGGCACCGGAGGGCACGAGCACTCGGCAGGGCACCTGCAGGGGAGCGGGCACGGGCTGCACCGGCACCGCCGTGCGCTGGCTCTGGTGGGCTCTGCCGTGACGCTCGTGCTCGTCGGGACGCTGCCGGCTGCCCAGGCGGCAACGCCGGAGCAGCGCAAGCGGCAGGTGCAGAGCCAGCTCGCCACCACCCGCCAGGACCTCGACGAGGACAGCGCGGCGCTGGTCGCGGCCACCTCCCGGGTCCGTCGGGCGGAGGCCAAGCTGCCGCCGGCCCGCCAGGCACTCGCCCAGGCGCGCGGTGAGCTCGTCGGGGCGCAGGCCCGTGATGCCGCCGCGAAGGCGAGACTGGCCGAGGCAGAGCGGGCCCTGGCCGATGCCCAGGACCGGGTCGCGGCGATCTCGCGGCGGATCACCGCGCAGCACGACCGCATGGGGCAGATCGCCGCCGGCGCCTACCGCGGCTCAGGCGTCTCCGAGCTCGGCTTCGCCCTCACCAATTCCACCGATCCCACCGCCCTCAGCGACGGCCTGTCCGCGGTGCAGTCGGTCATCCGCTCGGAGAACGTCGTCGTCACCGACATGGGCGACGACCGGGCTCGGCTGGCCACCGAGCGGGCCACCCTCGACGGACTGCGCGACCTCGCCGACCGCAAGCGCGCGGAGGCCGCGACCTGGCTGACGCGGACCCAGCGGCTGGAGGCCGCCGCCGCCGAGCGGGAGGCTGCGGTGACCCAGCTGGTCGGCGAGCGGCGGGCCGCGCTCGCCGCGGCGCGCGGCGCCCAGGCCGCCGACCTGCGCCGCTACCAACTGCTGAGCACCGAGCGGAACCGCATCGAGCGACTCATCAAGGAGCGGATCCGGCGCGAGCGAGCCCGCCAGGTGAGGCTGGCCAAGCTGCGCGCCGCCCGCGAGCGTGCCGCGCGCGAACGGGCCGCCCGCCAGCGGGCCCGTGAGCTCGCTGCCGAGCGCGCTGCCGAGCGCGCCGCCGAAGCGCGGGCCCGCCGTCAGGCAGCCGCCCAGCACCGCGCCTACACCGCCAAGCCGCGCGCCTCCACGCCGAAGCCACGGGCGACGGGGTCGTCGAGCCGGTCGAGCGGACGCGCTGCCCCCGTGATCTCCGGCGCGCCGCTGAGCCGCCCCATCTACGGCGCACCCATCACCTCCCCCTACGGCATGCGCGTGCACCCGATCACCCACGTCTACAAGCTGCACGACGGCACTGACTTCGGCGCCTCCTGCGGGACGCCCATCCGGGCCGCCCGCAGCGGCACCGTCGTCTGGACGTCCTACCAGGTGGGATACGGCAACCAGACGCTCATCGACCACGGCTGGTACAACGGGCGGTCGCTGATGACGAGCTACAGCCACCAGTCCCGCTTCGGGACGCATGCCGGCGCGCACGTCTCCGTCGGTGAGATCATCGGGTACGTCGGCATGACGGGCTACGCCACCGGCTGCCACCTGCACTTCATGGTGTACCGCGACGGCTCGACCGTGGACCCGATCGGCTACCTGTGACCGCCGCAGCCGCTTCCCGTGCTCTCGTCACGCCGCGGTGGGCATGCTGAATCGGGCGTGCAGCCGGGGGCTTTGCCGCGGGTCGATCCAGCGAGGTGGGATGACGTAGGGCAGTCCGTCGTCCTCGCCGATGTGCAGCCGCCAGCCGTGGTGCAGCGGTCCGTGGTGGTGCCGGCTGCAGAACAGCGCGCAGTTGGCGACCGATGTGGCACCTCCGTCGGCCCAGTGCACGCCGTGATGCGCGTCGGTCCACGCGTTGGGCCGGTCGCAGCCGGGGAAGACGCAGCCGCGGTCGCGGATCTCCAACGCCCGGCGCATGGCCCGGTTGACCGTGCGGGCGGAGCGGCCGAGGTCGAGCACCTCGCCAGCGGTGCCCAGCACGGCCGGGATGACCTCGGCGTCGCAGGCCAGCGCACGGGCAGTGGCCGCGGTCACTGGGCTGCCCCACGTCAGTCGCCCGCCTCCGCTGCGGGCGGCGTCTCGGCCGGCCGGCTGCCGCGCCGCCGCGACATCGTGGCGCAGCGCGTCGAGGGTCGCGGTGACGGTGACCCGCGGGCGCTGCTCACGTACCGCGGGCAGGTCGGCGGTGCGCAGGTAGTGCTCGGCGAGGGCGATCAGCGCGTCTGCTCGCCGGCGGGCCGGCGTGCAGGCCAGCGCGTCGGGATCCTCCGCGGCCCGCGGCGGCGCGGCGGCGGCATCCAGGGCAGTGCGCAGCGTCTCGGCGCCGACCGGGTCCAGCGACCCGGCCAGCGCGACGGTGCCGTCACCAGCGTCGACGAGGAACAGCTCGCGACGCTCGAGCGCCTGCTCCTCGTCGGCCAGCGCCTCGTGAGGGGCGAGCACGTGCAGCAGGTGCCGCCCGGCGCGGCGCAGGTCGTGCGGGTCCAGCACCCGCGCCTGGGGGGTGTCAGATGGTCTGTGTAAGCGGCGGGTCCGATGACGAAGGAGTCCTGTGTGACTGCGACCAGCAATGAGACGAACGGTGTGTCCGAGTCCGAGGCTCGTCGGCTGCGTCGGGAGTTGTTCTCCGACGAGCTGGT
>JBBRVP010000001.1:0-167656 GCA_038246785.1 Jiangellales bacterium | reverse complement strand
GTCGGTGGCAAACGTGCGGCTGATGCCGTACTTCACGTCCTCGCAGGTGACCGGGTTGCCGTCCTCCCACTTCACCCCGTCGCGGACGGTGAACTTCCAGGTCTTGCCGTCCTCGCTGACCTGCCCGGTGTCGGTAGCCAGGTCCGGCACCAGCTCCTGGCCCTTCTCGGGATCGGGGTCGTTCTTGTAGGCGGTCAGCGACCGGTTCCAGAACGCGCTGGAATACGCGATGTCCTCGCCGGTGTAGATGATCTGCGGGTCGAGGTGCTGCAGCTTCTCCGAGGAAGTGAGGAACGTCAGCGTTCCACCCTTCTGCGGAGTGTCACCGCTGCCGCCGGCGGCATTGCTGCCCTTGTCGCTGCTCCCGCCCCCGCACGCGGACAGCGCCAGCGCTGCCGCGCTTGCGAGCGCGAGGGCTTGCAGGCCGAGCCTGGCCTTGCCCATGTGTTTCCTCCTGTGGTGCCGGGGCCCGTGCCCCGGTCCTCTGTGATCCGCGCTCGCCGAGCGCGGCGCCCCGGCTCGCGCCGGGGACGATTGCGGTGGGCGGCCGGCCTACTGCCGGCTCGCCCGTGGGTCGAGGGCGTCGCGGATGGCGTCGCCGAGCAGGTTGAAGGAGAGCACCACGACGACGAGCAGGGTGCCCGGGATGAACAGGTAGAGCGGGTCGACGATGAAGTAGGTGACCGAGTCCGACAGCATGGCGCCCCAGGTCGTCTCCGGCTCGGTCACGCCGACGCCGAGGAAGCTGACCGTCGCCTCGGCGGCGATGAAGGTCGGGATGATGAGGGAGGTGTAGACGAGCACCGGTGCCCACAGGTTGGGCAGGACCTCGCGGCTGAGGATGCGCCGGGTGCTCGCGCCGACGCTGACGGCTGCCTCGACGAACTCCCGCTCGCGCAGGCTCAGGACCTGACCACGCACGATGCGGGCGAGGTAGGGCCAGCCGAAGATGCTGAGGATCAAGGTGATGTAGAGGGCGCGGCCGAAGTTGCCGGTGATGCCGATCGAGTCGAAGCGCTGGATGACCACCGAGCTCAGCGCGAGCAGGATGAGCAGCTGCGGAAAGGCCAGCAGCATGTCCATGAAACGGCCTAGCGCCGTGTCCAGCCCGCCGCGGGAGTAGCCGCTGATGATGCCGAAGAACAGGCCGAGGACGAGCACGACCACCGTCGCGGACAGCGACACCGCCAGGGAGATGCGGGTGCCGTAGAGCAGCCGGGCGAGGATGTCCCGGCCGGTCGAGGGCTCCACGCCGAGCGGGTGCGCCCAGCTGACGCCCGAGTTGAGGACCCCCTTGGGCAGCGAGCCGTTCTCGCTGAGCAGGTCCGGGTGGTAGGAGTAGGGGTCCACCCCGAGCAGCCTCGTGACCAGCGGCGCGAAGATTGCCAGCAGCAGGATCACGGCGATGATGATCACCGCGGCGACGCCGACCTTGTCGCGGCGCAGGCGCGCCCAGGCGATCTGCTTGAGCGAACGGCCCTCGATCGCGGTCGGGGCCTCGCCCGCGGGGACGGCCCGGGCGACGTCGGCCTCGGTGTCACTGTGCATCACCATGGGGCGGCACGACCTCCGTTCGGCTCGTCCTGCGTCCTGGACCGGGGACGTCCGCAAGATCTGCGGGCGCCCAGTGTCCAGACGGTGAGACTGTAGGACATCAGGGGGCCTGCGCCACAGACCCGGACCCAGTGTTAGCCAATTGTGACCGCCGCGGCTGAGAACAGCCCAAGACTGTGACAGCGCCGGCGCGCGACGTCACCGAACGGACACGTTCCGACAGGAACGGCGCCCGCTCACGAGCCGGCGTGCCGCCGACGCGCCGCCGCCTTGGCCCGTTCGGCCGCCGGCAGCACCGTCTTGCGCAGCCGAACCGCCGCCGGCGTCACCTCCGCGCACTCGTCCTCTCGGCAGAACTCGAGCGCCTGCTCGAGGGAGAGCCGCCGCGGCGGGATCAGCCGCTCGAGCTCGTCGCCGGAGGAGGAGCGGACGTTGCTGAGCCGCTTCTCCTTGGTGATGTTGACGTCCATGTCGTCGGCGCGGGAGTTCTCCCCCACGATCATGCCCTCATAGACCTCCGTACCCGGCTCGACGAACAGCGTGCCGCGCTCCTGGAGGTTGAACATCGCGTACGACGTGGCCGCTCCGGACCTGTCGGCGACGAGCGACCCGGTTGGACGGGCGCGCAGCTCACCGAACCACGGCTCGTAGGCCTCGAACACCTGATGTGCCAGCCCGGTGCCGCGGGTCTCGGTGAGGAACTCGGTGCGGAAGCCGATGAGGCCGCGGGCCGGGACGACGTACTCCAGGCGCACCCAGCCCATGCCGTGGTTGACCATCTGCTCGAGCCGCCCCTTGCGCGCGGCAAGCAGCTGGGTGAGCGTGCCGAGGTAGTCATCGGGGGCGTCGATGGTGAGCCGCTCGACCGGCTCGTGCAGCGTGCCGCCCACCTCCCGGGTCACGACCTGCGGCTTTCCCACGGTCAACTCGTAGCCCTCCCGCCGCATGGTCTCGACGAGCACGGCCAGCGCGAGCTCGCCGCGTCCCTGCACTTCCCAGGTGTCGGGGCGTTCGGTGGGCAGTACCCGCAGCGACACGTTCCCGACGAGCTCGCGATCCAACCGGTCCCTGACCAGCCGGGCGGTGAGTTTCGATCCGCCCGAACGCCCGGCCAGCGGCGAGGTGTTGATTCCGACGGTCATCGACAGCGCCGGCTCGTCGACGGTGATCAGCGGGAGCGGGCGCGGGTCGTCGGGGTCGGCGAGCGTCTCGCCAATGGTGATCTCGGGGATGCCAGCGACCGCGATGATGTCGCCCGGACCAGCCTGCTCGGCGGGCATCCGCTCGAGCGCCTTCGTGACCAGCAGCTCGGTCACCTTGACCCGCCGGACGGTGCCGTCGTGGCGGCACCAGGCCACCTGCTGGCCCCTGCGGATCGTGCCCTCGCGGACCCGGCACAGCGCCAGCCGGCCGAGGAAGGGAGAAGCGTCGAGGTTGGTGACGTGCGCCTGCAGGGGCGCGCCGTCGTGGTAGATGGGCGGTGGCACGGTCTGCAGGATGGTACGGATGAGTGGCTGTAGGTCGGCTGAGTCGGGGGAGCGGCCGTCGAGCGGCCGTTCCAACGAGGCCCGCCCCTCGCGGGCACAGGCAAAGACGATCGGGAAGTCGATCTGCCCCTCATCTGCGTCCAGATCGAGGAACAGCTCGTAGACGTCGTCGACAACCTCGCCGATGCGAGCGTCGGAGCGGTCGGTCTTGTTGACGCACAGCACGATCGGCAGCCGCGCCTCCAGGGCCTTGCGTAACACGAAGCGGGTCTGCGGCAGCGGTCCCTCCGAGGCGTCGACGAGCAGGACGACGCCGTCGACCATGGACAGCCCGCGCTCGACCTCCCCGCCGAAGTCGGCGTGGCCGGGGGTGTCGACGATGTTGACCGTCGTCTCGCCCCACCGGACCGCGGTGTTCTTGGCGAGGATCGTGATGCCTTTCTCGCGCTCGAGGTCGCCCGAGTCCATGACACGGTCGGGGACCCGCTCGGCCCCATGCTGAGAGTCGCGGAAGGCTCCCGCCTGCCAGAGCATCGCGTCGACGAGGGTGGTCTTGCCGTGGTCGACGTGGGCGACGATCGCGATGTTGCGCAGGTCGTCGCGGGTGCGCAGGGGCATGCGGGAGCACTCGATCCGTACGGGGGAAGGGCGACCAGCCTACGGCTCCCGCCCCCGTGACGGATCCCCCGCTGCGCGCAGCTGCGCGGCGAGCGCGGCCACCACGGGAGCATCTGCGGGCAGCCAGTCCACGTCGTCGAGCTCGTCGGGGCCGAGCCAGCGCAGCGCGTCGTGGTCCTCCAGCGCGACCGGCTCGCCGTCGACCAGCCGGGCGTGCCAGGCGTGGAGCACGGTGCTGGTGCCGAGTGGCACGGCCGGTCCTACCCTGTTCCCGACCGCCACCTCGACGCCGAGTTCCTCACGGCACTCCCGGACCAGCGCGGCCGGCTCGGACTCGCCCGGCTCGACCTTCCCCCCGGGCAGCTCCCAGCCGCCGGCGACCGTGGCGGGTCCCGAGCGGCGAGCGGCCAGCAATTGTCCTGCTCGCAGCAGGGCGGCCGCCACCACGACCTGTTGGCCGGTCGCCCTGGACGGGCCGCGCGTCGGGTGCACAGAGGCCACTGTGGCAGCGAGCCATGACGGATCGGTTCCGTGGTGGCCGGGTGGCGTGCCGTTCGCCAGGATGCGGTGCCAGGATGCCTGGAGCAGGCCACCATACTTGGGACGGCATGGGACGGCTCGGGACGGATGGGAGAGGAGGCCGGATGGCGGAACACGGAGTCGCGGGCAGGTCGGTTGCCGAGGTGCGAGAGACACTCGAGCGGCTCGACGCGGCGGTGACGGCAGTGCAGCGGGACTACGGCGACACGCTGGGTGTGCGCCGACTCCTCAGCGACATCCGCCGGATCGCCGAGGACCTCGCCGAGCTCGGCGAGCCGCAGCCCGGACATCGCCCCGCGGCACCGACCCTCGAGGAGATCCCCGACACGCCGTACGACCGCAGCATGTGGGCCGACGCCGACGACGAGGGCTTCGGCGCTCCCGACCGCCGGGCCCCCTGACGTGGCCACCGGAGTCAGCGCACCGGGGCGCGCCCGGCTCGCCGGTCGCACGCTGCGCCGTGACCGCTGGTGGCTGCAGCCGCTCGTGACGGTGCTGGCCCTGCTCGCCTTCGTGGCCTACTCGACGTGGCGGGCGTTCCAGGGCGCCGACTACTACGTGGCGCCCTACCTCTCGCCGTTCTACTCCCCCTGCGTGGCCGACAGCTGCGTGCCGGGGTCCTACCACGCCGGCCTCACGGTGCCCTGGGCGCTGTCGCCGGCGTTGCTCGTACTCGTCTTCCCGCTCGGCTTCCGCCTTACCTGCTACTACTACCGCAAGGCCTACTACCGGTCGTTCTGGCTGTCGCCCCCCGCCTGCGCCGTGGCCGAGCCGCACCGCAGCTACAGCGGCGAAAAGCGCTTCCCGCTGATCCTGCAGAACTCCCACCGCTGGTTCTTCTACATCGGCCTCGTCTTCAACTTCATCCTCACCTGGGACGCCGTCCTGTCCTTCCGCGACCCGCAGGGCCGCTGGGGCCACGTCGGCCTCGGGACGCTCGTGCTCGTCGCCAACGCAACCCTGCTGTGGCTCTACAGCCTGTCGTGCCACTCCTGCCGCCACGCGATCGGCGGTCGGCTCAACGCCTTCTCACGGCATCCGCTGCGTTACCGCGCCTGGACTGTCGTGTCGCGGCTCAACACGCGCCACCCACTGTTCGCCTGGGTGTCGCTGTTCGGCGTCGCCCTGACCGACCTGTACGTATACCTGCTGGCGACCGGCGCCTTCTCCGACCCGAGGTTCTTCTAGCCGACGTCGCCGACCGACGTCCAGCGAAGGGATGGCTTGTGAGCACGTCCGACGCCACGAGCGGCCTGGCCCGCCACGACTACGACGTCGTCGTCGTCGGGGCCGGCGGTGCCGGCCTGCGCGCGGCGATCGCCGCGCACGACGCGGGCGCACACACCGCCATCGTCTGCAAGTCGCTGCTAGGCAAGGCGCACACCGTCATGGCTGAGGGCGGCATCGCCGCGGCGATGGGCAACGTCTACCCCGAGGACTCCTGGCGGGTGCACTTCCGCGACACCATGCGCGGCGGCAAGATGCTGAACTCCTGGCGCATGGCCCAGCTGCACGCCCAGGAGGCGCCGCAGCGTGTCCGCGAGCTCGAGGAGTGGGGGGCACTGTTCGACCGCACGCCTGACGGGCTGATCTCACAGCGCGACTTCGGCGGACACCGCTACGCGCGGCTCGCGCACGTCGGCGACCGCACGGGGCTGGAGATGATCCGCACGCTGCAGCAGCACGCGGTCGCCTCCGGCATCGACGTCTACATGGAGTGCACGGTCACCCAGCTGCTGCACGACTCCAGGGGCAGCGACCGGGTCGCCGGCGTGTTCGGCTACCGCCGCGACACCGGCCAGTTCTTCGTCATCAGGGCCCCGTCCGTCGTGCTCGCCACCGGAGGCATCGGAAAGTCCTACAAGGTGACGTCCAACTCGTGGGAGTACACCGGCGACGGGCACTCGCTGGCGCTCGGCGCCGGCGCCGGTTTGATCAACATGGAGTTCGTGCAGTTCCACCCGACCGGGATGGTCTGGCCGCCTTCGGTGCGCGGCATCCTCGTGACCGAGTCGGTGCGCGGTGACGGCGGCGTGCTGAAGAACAGTGAGGGCCGCCGCTTCATGTTCGACTACATCCCAGAGTTCTTCAAAGCCGAGACGGCCGACTCCATCGAGGAGGCCGACCGCTGGTACGTCGACAAGAAGAACAACCGGCGCCCGCCCGAGCTGCTCCCCCGCGACGAGGTGGCGCGGGCCATCAACAGCGAGGTCAAGGCGGGCCGCGGCTCTCCGCACGGCGGGGTGTTCCTCGACATCGCCTCGCGCCGCGACGCCGACTACGTGCAGCGTCGGTTGCCGTCGATGTACCACCAGTTCAAGGAGCTCGCCGACGTCGACATCACCGCCGAGCCGATGGAGGTGGGGCCGACGTGCCACTACGTGATGGGTGGGGTGGAGGTCGACCCCGACACGGCGCAGTCGGCGGTGGATGGGCTCTACGCGGCCGGGGAGGTGGCCGGCGGCATGCACGGCTCCAACCGGTTGGGTGGCAACTCGCTGTCCGACCTGCTCGTTTTCGGCCGCCGCGCCGGGCTCAACGCTGCCTACTCAGTGATCCGCCTGCGCGGGCGGCGGCCCAGCGTCTCGGCGGCGGCCGTCGAGGCGGCCGCGGGTGCGGCGCTGGCGCCGTTCGCGCGGACGAGCGGGGAGAACCCGTACCAGGTGCAGCACGACCTCCAGGAGGTCATGCACGACCTCGTCGGCATCATCCGCACCCGGGAGGAGATGGAGCGCGCACTCAAGGAGATCGGCGGGCTCAAGGAACGCGCCGCTCGGGCCGCCGTGACCGGGAAGCGGCAGTACAACCCGGGCTGGCACCTGGCGATCGACCTGGCCAACATGCTGCGGGTTTCCGAGTGCATCGCCCGCGCTGCCATGGAGCGCACCGAGAGCCGGGGGGGCCACACCCGCGAGGACTTCCCGATGACCGACGACATCTGGGGGACGATCAACCTCGTCTGCCAGGATGTCGGCGGCCGGATCGAGGTGCGTCGGCAGCCGCTGCCGCAGATGCCGGACGAGCTCCGCGAGATCTTCCAGGAGGGCGGGTAGGTGGGCTACGACCTGTCGATGCGCGTCTGGCGCGGCGACGCGTCGGGCGGGGAGCTCACCGACTTCACGGTGCCGGTCGAGGACGGTGAGGTCGTCCTCGACGCGATCCACCGGCTGCAGGCAACCCAGGCCGGCGACCTAGCCGTGCGCTGGAACTGCAAGGCCGGCAAGTGTGGCTCGTGCAGCGCCGAGATCAACGGCAAGCCGCGGCTCATGTGCATGACGCGGCTGTCGGTCTTCGAGCCGGGCGAGACCGTGACGGTGACGCCGCTGCGGACGTTCCCGCTCGTGCGCGACCTCGTCACGGACGTGTCCTACAACTACGAGAAGGCGAAGCAGGTGCCGGCGTTCGCCCCGCGTCCGCGCGACCCCGACGGGCAGTACCGCATGGCCCAGAAGGAGGTCGAGCGTGGCCAGGAGTTTCGCAAGTGCATCGAGTGCTTCCTCTGCCAGAACGTCTGCCACGTCATCCGCGACCACGACGACAACAAGTCCGCCTACGCCGGGCCCCGGTTCTTCCTGCGCTACGCCGAGCTCGACATGCACCCGCTCGACACGCACGACCGCCGCCGCCTCACCCAGGAGGAGGCTGGCATCGGGATGTGCAACATCACCAAGTGCTGCACCGAGGTCTGCCCCGAGGGCATCCTCATCACCGACAACGCCATCATCCCGATGAAGGAGCGCGTCGCCGACCGCAAGTTCGACCCGGTCGTGTGGCTAGGTTCAAAGATCCCACGACGCGGCCGCGTCAGCCGGGACGAGGTCTGACGCTCACCGCAGCAGGCGCCTGGGGTACGGCGACCTGGCGAGCCGTCCCGCCTCGTCGAGCCTCGCCGTGCATGGATCTACCGACAGCTTCGCGCCCTTGGGTGCGCACCCGTCGGTAGATCGCCGATGGGACGCCCGGTGCGCGAGAGGTGCAGGTTCCCCTTGCTGCGGCCACGCTGGCGGCGGATGCTGAGGCGAGCACTGGAGGCTGCCATGCGTACGCGCGTTGTCCTCGCCGGCATGCTGCTCCTCGCGGGGCTGGGTCTGGCGCCACCTGCAGCCGCCGAGCCGCAGACCGTCATCGGCTACCCCTTCGCGTCGACCGCCACCACGCTGACCGGGTACGCCTTCGACACCTGCACGGCACCGTCCGTAACGGCGCTGACAGCGTGGAAGGCCTCGCCCTACCGCGGCGTCGTGGCGTACATCGGCGGCCGGGAGCGCAGTTGCGCACAGCCGCAGCTGACCGCCGGTTGGGTGTCGGCCGTGGCCGCCGGCGGCTGGCGGGTCGTCCCCGTCTTCCTCGATCGCCAGGCCAGCTGCACGTTCCGACCCAACTCGCTGCACATCAGCAACGCCTCGGCCGCGAGCCAGGGCACTGCCGCAGCGCGCTCGGCGATCGCCGACGCCACGCGGCTCGGGATGCGCAGGGGCTCGGCCATCTACTACGACATGGAGCACTACGCGACCGGCGACGCGTCCTGCCGCGGCGGCGTCTTACGCTTCCTGTCCTCCTGGACGAAGGAGTTGCACCGGCAGGGCTACCTCGCCGGCACCTACGTCCATCAGAACTCCGGCGCCCGGGACCTGGCGGCCGTGTTCTCCTCGAACTTCTACGCCCGTCCCGACGCCGTCTGGATCGCCCGCTGGGACGCCAGCTCCGCGCTGACCGGCTGGCCCACCGTCCCCGACACCAGGTGGACCCGCCACCAACGGGCCAAGCAGTACCGCGGACCGCACACGGAGACGTGGCGCGGGGTCAGCATCGAGGTCGACAGCGACCGCTTCGACGCGCCCACGGCCACCGTCGCCCTCCCCTACCAGGTGACCAGCAGCATCGCGCTCAACGGACGGGCAGGCCCCTCCTCGCGCTACGCGGTGGCGCGCACGTACGCCGCGGGGAGCACGGTGCACATCCTGTGCCAGATGGTCTCGCAGCCGGTCGGTCCGACCGCCGTCTGGGACCGGCTCTTGGACGGCAACTGGGTCACCGACCGCTACCTGTCGACGCCGTCGAGCACCGGCTACAGCGCGCCGCTGCCCGCCTGCGGCTACCCGTTCCACACGATGGCGACCAGCGGGCTCGTCACGCGGCAGGGGCCGGGATCGGGCTACCCGGCGGTATGGCGGATCGACTACGGCTCCCTGGCCTGGGTGCGCTGCCAGTCGGTGGGCACGCTGGTCGGCACCTCGCGCGTCTGGGACCGGCTGGACACCGGCACCTGGGTGGCGGACTACTACGTCGCCGACAGCTCCCGCTGGAGCTGGACGCCGGCGCTGCCGCACTGCTGGCGGGGCTGAGCGGCCGCGGTCCCGGGCTGGCACCCGGTCGAGCCCAGGACGTCGCGGGACCAACGACTCTGTGGACCGACCCGAGCGGTGTCAATGCTCGATGGTACGGGGACGCTCCGGCACCGAGCGGGGCCGACGATCGATCCACGGGGATGCGAAAGGGGATGGCCTCATGCCAAGCCAGACAGCTCCACTCGCCACGGACGCTGTCCGCTCGCTCGTGGCCCGGCCCGTGGCCACCGTCTCCGAGGACGCGTCGCTCCGCGAGATCGCCGAGGCGCTGGTCGGTGACGAAGTCGGCGCCCTCCTGGTTCTGCACCAGGACGTCCCAGTCGGCATCGTGTCCGAGCGCGACATCGTGCGTGCCATCGCCGAGGGAGCCGATCCCGCGGATGTCTCGACCAGCGACGTCATGACGTTCGACACGGTTTGGGCCGCGCCGAGCGACCCGATCGTCGAGGTGGGCCGCACGATGCTCGACGCCGGGGTACGTCACATGCCCATCCGCACGGACGAACGCGTCATCGGCATGGTGTCGATCCGCGACGTCGTGCGTGTCATGCTCCACGAGCCGGTACCCCAGCCCGCGGACTGAGAGCTCACAGCCGGCTTGGGCACGCCCGAGGGTCGGTCGAGCCGGCCGGTCAGCGAGGACCGTATGCAGGCCCGGCGACCCACCGTCCGTCGATCCGGTGCAGCTCGACTCTCACCGCCCGCGTGGGCTGGCGGTCGTCGAGCAGCAGCCCGACCTCGGCGCGGCGGGTGCCGACGTCCACGGCCACCGGGGTGACCACGACATCGGCCGATTCGCGCGCGTCCGGCGCGCCGACGAACGTGACGATCCGCCCGAGCAAGGCCCGGCGCAGCGCGGATCGTCCGTCGTCGCCGAGCGTGAGCTCGCCCGGTGAAGCGGCGCACAGGGCGTGACCGCGCACCGGGTCGACCGGATTCTCCGCGTCCGCGGTCGGCAGGCAGCCCAGGCTGATCGGGGCATCGACGATGGCGACCGCGCCGGTCGAACCGCCCACCGCGCGGGCGACAGCGGTGGCGAGGGCATCCAGCACGCGGGCCTGTTCCAGCGACCTACCCATCCCGGGCGGCGTCTGCGGCGGCGTCCGGATGGCCGTGCCCGAAGGGGTCGCCGACGGTCCGACGGGCTGGGTCGCCGACGGCGTCGCCGAAGGGGTCGCGGGCGGCGTACCGGCCGGCTCCGGCCCCGGGTCGCTCGACTCGGGTGGCGAAGAGTTCGCCCGAGCCACCCCTGGCGACGCCGACACCACCGCGCCGGTCTCGCCGGATGCCGCGCAGCCGCCGAGAACGACCACGACCGCGACGCCGAGCACGCACCGGCCCGCGGTCGACCAGGATCCCGTACGCACCGCCGTCACCGCCCTCGCTCTGCGTGCTGCTCTGACGCAGCGGGGCAGCCGCCGGTTCCCCCGACCCGGATCGGCTCGGGGGAACCGGCACGGCCGTCACCGTCGCCGCGGCGACAGTGGTCATCGTCGCGACCGCGACAGTGGTCATCGTCGCGGCAGCGACAGTGGTCACCGTCGTGGCATCACCGGGCCGGCGTCACCCACAGGCCGCGGCCATGCGTTGCCGCGACGATCCGGTTGCCGCCCGGCGTCACCGACAGGTCGTTCACCGAGCTGTGCGGCAGAGACGAGCCCAGCCTCGACCAGCGCTGCGGGCGCGCCTGGGCGCTCACGAAGACACCGATGTCCGTGGCGAGGACCAGCGAGTGGCCGGACAGCACGAGGTCGTCGCCGCCGATGTCGGGCAGGTTGCCGGAGATGTCCTTCCAGTGCGCCCCGCCGTCACGAGACTCGAACACGTGACCGACGCCACCGCCCTCGATCCAGCGGCGGGAGTAGCCGTTGTAGACCGCGAACACGTGCGCCGGGTCGGCCGAGTCGACCTGCAGCCCGGCAAGGTAGCGCTGCGGCAGGTTCGCCGCAGTGATCCGGTGCCACGTGCCGCCGTAGTTGGTGTCGATCCCGCTGGCGAACGCCGGGCTGGGGTTGCCGCCGCCGCCGACCCAGGCCGCGTACGTCGTGTCGCCGTTGACGGCCAGCGCGGTGGCGACGTTGCCGGCGCCCAGGTCGTGCGCCTCGGCCCAGTCGCAGGCCGAGGAGTTGCACACCGTCTGCCAGGCACGGGTGTCGTCCCACACGTGCTGGCCGCCGGCGACCCAGTGGTCCGGGTCGTTGACGTCGGCCACGAACGGTGCGATGAACCGCGCCAGCCCGTCCGGGCTGTCCGGAGGCGCGATGTCACGGAAGGAGTGCCCGCCGTCGGTGGTCAGGTACATGTCGAGGTAGACGTACTCCCCGACTGCGTTGGTCCCGTCGACCGGGTCGACGAGCACCTGACCGCCGTCGCCGCCCGCCGGCTCGATCATCCGGCGAGCATTCGCCCCGAAGAGCACCGAGGTGCCGTTGTCCTGCAGGCCACCCCAGAACGCCAGCCCGCGTCGCGGCATGCGACCGGAGCCCGCGCCGTAGTACTGCAGGCTGTGGATGGTGGCGTTGAGGTTGGCCCAGTGCCCGTAGCCGGAGGCAGCCAGCGGCCGGCGGTAAATGCCGCCGTCGTTGCCGATCCAGATCTGACCACCGGCGACGTACAGCGCGTGCTGGTCTGGGTGCGTGGTCTTCGGGCAGGAGGCTCCGCAGGCGAGGCCGTAGTTCCAGTACGGGCTTGCAGTGGTGAAACTCGCGCCGCCGTCGCGGGTCTCGAAGACCTCCTCGAGGCTGACGTAGACGTGCTGGTAGTCGTTCGGGTCGACGGCGAGCACCTGGTTGTACCAGGACTGCACGCCGACGTGGTAGCCGGGCAGGTTCTCCAGGGCCGAGCCGGACGCGCCCAGCGAGGCCGAGTCGGCGATCTTGGCGTACGGACCGGCCGGGTCGCCGCCGGTGACCTTGTAGACGCCCTGCAGGTTGGTGGCGGCGCCGGCGAGGAGCAGGGCCGGCGACTCCACCAGCGCGTAGAGGGCGGAGCCGTCGGGGGCGTAGGCCAGCGTCGTACGTCCGATGTCTGCCGCGTCGATGTCGCCGGTCGGCGTGATCTTGGTGAAGGTGCCCGGACGCCCGTGCTTGGTCGAGACGTAGAACCCGTTGTAGGACGCCCCGTTGCGCCACGCCGCCGCTGCGAGCACGACCTTGCCACCGGTGCCGGGCCGGACGACGACGTCAGTCACGTGGTTGTCGTACGGGCCGTCGCCGTAGACCGGAGCGAGCACCTGCTGCCACCGACCCGCGCCGCTGGCGGAGATGCGGTAGAGCCCTCGGGTCGTGGCCGCGAACACGTGCCCGTCCGGGCTGGCCTTGAGGTAGTAGATCTCGGCACCGTCGAGTGCGTGGCCGCCGAGCTTGTGCCAGGTCCGGCCCCGGTCCCGGCTGCGGTAGACGCCCTGCCCGGAGTAGGCGTCGGAGCTGGTGTTGGCCTCGCCCGTGCCGAGCCACACCGACCCGTCCGGGCCGGTGAGCAGGGCGCCGACGGAGATGCTCGTGCCGCCGTCGTAGACCGGCTTCCAGGTGCGGCCGGCGTTGGTGCTGCGCCACACCCCGCCGTCGGCGGCACCGGCATAGACGGCACCGCGGGCCACGGTGAGCGCGGTGGCCCGGCCGGAGACGAGGCCGAAGCCGGCGCCGTCGTTGCTCCAGTAGGGGTCGGTGTAGCCCTTGGGCTCGGCCTGGTACGGCTGGTGGGTGAGCTCGCGCCACGGCGCCTGGGTGACGGGCATCCGAGCCGCCTGGCGGCGGGCCGATGCCAAAGCAGCCGCGGGGACCTCATCGGCGGGAGCGGTGCGCATCCAGGAGTACTGCTCGGCCCGGTCGGCGATCTCGAGCGCGTCACCCTCGGGCTCGCCCCGGCCCTCTGCCCGCGCCGCCGGCGCGGGCTCGCTGCCCAGATGTCCGTTGGTGCCGTTGACCAGCGCCCGGATCTGGCGCTGGGCGGACGGCGGGAGCTTGGACCCGCCCGTCGCCGACGCCGCCGGGACGCTCATCGCCAGTGCCACTGCTGCGAGTCCGGTCAGGGCGATCGTCGCCCGTCGTCCGCGGACCGACATGTGCTGCCTCCCCTTGGGCCCTGACCGCCGACCGGTCTGGTCGGGCGCGGTGCCGGAGCGGACCGTAGCGCCTGGCTCCCGCGACGCGCCAGATCTACGGCGCGATCCGTCGCGTCGACCCGCATGGCCCCCCCACCGACGCGTCATGCGCGTCGGTGCAAGGTCGTCCACACACGGTGAGGAAGCGTCGCATTCCGCTTCCGAGCGGATGGGCCAGACGCGCTGCTGGGGTGGCGTGTGCTGGACGCACCTCAATGTTCGGCCTCGGCGGTGGCGGCCGCTTCGAGACCCGCAGCTGGTCAGGCGCGCGAGCGGCGTCTGGATCTACCGACGTTTCCGCCCCTATGGGCGCCGATCTGTCTCAAGATTGCCATGGCCTCCGTGATCATGAGGCGGAGGTGCGGCCATGACGGCGGGGCTGCCTCAAGATCCCGGGGGGACATCGGGACGTGGGGTGCGAGGCGGCGGCGGTGCGGCGGCAGGTCGCTCGTGCCTCGTACCGGGCCACCACTGCCGATCCCGGCGACTACTCACCCCACACTCGCGACGCTGGTAACGCCAGAGCCGCCACCGCCGCCCCAGACGGCCGCCGAGAAATGACGAGTGTGGGTCGAGGCGGCACGGCAACGTCCGGCAGGGCACGTCCGGGCGGCCACCTCCGGCGGAGCACGTCCGGCGGAGCCCGGCCCCGAGCGCCCGCCGCCACCGACTCAGCCCGCCGGGCCGGCGACCACGCCGGCGTCGTGCAGGCGCCCGATCTCGGAGTCCGCCAGCCCGAGCAGGTCGGCCAGGACCTCGTCGGTGTGCTCGCCGAGCACCGGGGCGCGCCGCGGGGGGAGGCGGTCGGCGGCGCCGAAGTCCAGCGGCGATCCGGGCATGAGATACCGGCCGATCCCCGGCTGCTCCACCTCCGCGAAGACCGGGTTGGCCGGCGAGCAGCGCGGATCCTCCTCGACGAGCTGGCGGAAGGTCTGGTAGACGCTCCACGACACGCCGTGGGTGTCGAAGACAACCCGCAGCTCCGCGAGCGTGTGCCTGAGCACCCACGGCCGCAGGGTGGCGCCGATGATCTCGCGCGCCGCGTAGCGCCCGCCCTGCTCGTCGAGCGAGACGCCCAGCATCCGGCCGATGGTGGCGAACTCCTCGTGTAGGCCGGTCGCGACGACGAGCGCTTTCCACTGCCTCGGCGTGAGTGCCACGACCATGACCCGCCGGCCGTCCTTGGTGCCGAAGTCGCGGCCGAAGGCGCCGTAGAGGTAGTTGCCGTCCTTGACCCGCTCGTGCCCGTTGACCTGCACCTCCGCGATCTTCCCGAGGTTTCCGACCATCCAGAAAGCGACGTCGGACAGCGCGACGGTGACCAGCTGCCCCTCACCGGTGAGCGTGCGGTGCCGCTCCGCGGCAAGCAGTCCGTTGGCGGCGAGCATGCCGGTGATCGCGTCCCACGCGGGCAACAGGTGGTTGAACGGTACGGACAGGTTGCGCGGGCCGGTCGCCCACGGGAACCCGGTCGACGGGTTGACGGTGTAGTCGAGCTCGGAGGAACCGTCGCGGTTGCCCTGCACGCCGACCATCACGAGGTCCTCACGCCGCCCGCGCAGCCGGTCGTAGCCGAGCCAGCCGCCCATCGGGAAGTTGGTGAGGAACAGGCCGGCGGCAGCGATCAGCTCGGCGATGAGCTCCTTGCCCTCGGGGGACCGTACGTCGATCTGGATCGAGCGCTTGCCCTTGTTCAGCCCCGCCCAGAACAGCGAGTCCCCCTTGTCGGTCACCGGCCACCGGCGGTAGTCCAGCCCGCCGCCGATCGGGTCGAAGCGGATGACGTCGGCCCCGAGCTGCGAGAGCGTCATGCCACCGAGCGGCGCGGCGACGAACGCCGAGCCCTCGACCACGCGCAGGCCGTCCAGGATGCCGTTCACGCCGTTCCTCCCTGAGCCGTCAGGCGAGCAGTCCGACGAAGCGCCAGTCGAGCACGGGCGATTCACCGTCCTCGCGTGCCGTCGTGACCTCGGCCCGTAGCTGCGCCAGTGCACCGTCGCCTGCGGGGCGCACGTGCTCCACGTGCAGCGTGGTGCGCAGCACGTCGCCCTCGAAGACCGGTCCCACGTGGTCGCAGCGCTGCCACGCCACGATGGTGGCCAGCGCCGGCAGGCCGCGGCTCGCGTGCGCGGCGGCGACGGAGATGGTGTGCCCGCCATAGACGAGCCGGCGGCCGTGCTCCGTGGTCGTGGCGTCCGTGTGCGCAGTCGCGAGGTTGAGCGTGAGCCGTACGAGCTCCGCCGCGGCGCTCACGGTCTCGCCCGCCTCCAGGTCGAACACCGTCCCGGGCTCGAGGTCGGCGCCGTACGGGCCGGGGGCGCTCTTGCGCAGCGGCGAGAGGTCCCAGGCCGGGACGGCCGCGTCCACGGCGGCCGGGTCGAGCTCGTCGGGGATGTCGTCGAAGGAGTCGGCGTGTCCGGTGGCGGCGTCGCGGTCGCGCAACGGCAGCATCGGGCAGCGCCAGAAGTCCAGCACGGGCCGGCCCTCCTGGTCGACTGTCGTGATGCGCAGCGCCACGAGCCCGGTGGCGGGCGCGTCCGGGCGTACCCGGTTCTGCTTCATCGCGACGACCGTGGTCGTTGTGCGCAGCGTGTCGCCGATGAACAGGGGGCGCTGCAGGACCAGGCCGCGGTAGAAGAGGTTGGCCCGCACCCGCTGCGTGAAGCCGGTGGACTGGCCGATCGCGACGTCGCAGACGAGGTTGGGGTGGGCGAGCGGCGTGGCGGCGCCGGTGACTGCTGCGCAGAGGGGGGCGTCGAGGGCGAGCCGCAGCCGGTCGCCGGCGATCGCCTGGTGCAGCGCGGCGTGGCCCGGCGTCAGCGTCAGCGCGGGGGCGTCGTCGAGGATCTGCCCGGGCGTCAGGTCCTCGAAGTAGGGGCCGCCCAGCGGCCGGGCCGCGCCCGGGCGGCTCATCGGGCCGACGCCTCGGCGCGCGCCACGACCTGCTCGGCCTGCTTGCGGACCGCCTCGTCCACCATCGCGCCGTCGAAGCGCAGGGCACCCGGCGCCTCGCCGCTCAGTGCGGCCAGCACTGCGCGGGCCCGCTCGATCTCGGTCGGCGTCGGGGTGAACGCGGCGTCCAGCGTCGCAACCTGCCCAGGGTGGATGGCCCACTTGCCGTCGTACCCGAGCGATCGCACGTGCGCGGTCCAGGCCGCCAGGCCGTCCGGGTCGTCGAGGCGGAGGAATGGACCGTCGATGGCCTGCACACCCGCGGTTCGGGCGGCGGCAAGCACGGTCTCCTGGGCGTAGAGCCAGCGCGCGGGCGGCTCGGCGGCGTCGGGAGGGCGGCTCAGCGATGCGCGCAGGTCGGCGTAGCCCAGGATCAGCGAGTCGACGCGGTCGGAGCCGGCGATCTCGGCTGTGTGGGTCAGGCCGGCGGCGGTCTCCACCAGGGCCTGCACCCGCGTCGGCAGCCCCAGCATGTCGAGCAGCCGCGACACCCACTCGACGTCGCCGGCACTCTCGACCTTGGGCACGACCAGCGACTCGACGCTCCCGGCCACGGCGACGACGTCGCGGTGGCACCACGGCGTGTCCAGACCGTTGACCCGTACGGCGATCTGCCGGTGGGCGAGCGACCCGCCCTGCAGCAGCGCGGAAACCGCGTAGCGGGCGGCGTCCTTGTCGGCCACGGCGACGGCGTCCTCGAGGTCGATCACGATCTCGTCCGCCGGCGCGCTCGCCGCTTTGGCCAGGATGCGCGGGTTGGAGCCCGGCATCGACAGGCAGCTGCGACGCGACGTCATCGCAGCACCGTAGTGCGGTTGACCCCCCGCCTGGCCCTGCGTCCGCGGTCGCCCTCGTCACACGGCCCGAGCCGACGCGACGGCGGGACACGCGGCCACCTGTCGGCGGCGACGTCCGCCAGTGCCTCGGCTCAGCCTCGGACCGTGATCGGCACCAGCCCCCACAGTGGTGCTGATCCACACGGCGGCCGCCGTGCACTGTGGGGCGTGCTGATCATCCCGCCGCGACAGGCCGTGCATTGTGGGGGCGGGTGCCGATCTACTAGGCGGCCGCCGCTGTGCACTGTGGGGGCGGGTGCCGATCATCCCCGGTTGTGGCGGCGAGGGAGGGGCGAGGCTGGATCGGGTCGGTCATCGCAGTCGATCTTCGGCGATGCGGGTGGCGAGGGAGTCCACCTCGGCGAGCAGGTCGCTGGGCGGCGCGGCGAGGTCGAGGGTGTGGGCGCGGATCGTGACATGGGTCCCGGCCACGTCGTGCGTACGACCCTGTTCGTTGCCCTTCGCGTAGACGAGATGGCCGACCGGCAGGCGCAGCGCCGTGCAGTATGCGAGCAGCTGGTAGAGGTCGGCGTGGGGGAAGCCGCCCGGCTTCTCCGCCTTGTACTTCGCATCGACGACGCAGGTAGGACGGCTGACCCGCACGTCCTTGTCGGGAATGCGCCGGTTGAGCTCGTCGAGCTGGTCCGGCGCGAGCGGCGGCAGGTCGTGGCGCTGCAGCCACTCGCGCAGCCCGGTTCGCAGGTGGGCGTCGTCGGGATGCAGGTCGCGGTACTCCAGGAAGAAGTACAGCTCGCCCGAACACCTTGGCGAGCCGCAGGGCGTCGTGCAGCCGGGAGTTGAGCCGGGTCGGAGTCCAGGGCTCAAGCAGAGCAGCGGTGCGTACGGGGGGACGACGCGTGAGCGAGCTGGCGCTCCAGCTTCGCGAGAACGAGGCATCGCTGGGGTCACCCTGCCGCACCAAGGCCTGGTACAGCTCCGCCACAGTGCCTGGGGCGTCAGATCCCGGGCCTGGGGGGATCCAGCGGTGGGCGCGGTCCGCTGGTGCGCGGGTCGGCGGGCAGGATGACCACGGGGCCGCCGAGCTTGTCGATCGCCCACAGCAGGACCTCGTCGAGTGAGGTCTGGCCGAAGTCCGGCAGCCGGAGCGGCACGACGCAGGAGTCCTGCGAGACGTACGCCAGCGGCGAGCCGCAGACGGTGACCGCAGCGGAGCCGGCGTCCCAGACGTAACCGCGCAGCGCCATCTCCTCTGAGTCGGGAGCTCCCTGCCGGGGGTGGATCGAGCACGGGTCGTCGACGTCCGGCCCGTAGCGCACCCGTTCGTGGCACCACGCCTCCAGCGCGGAGGCGACCTGCTCGGGGTCGGCGAGCGACTCCCCACAGGCGATGGAGCCGTCCAGCGGGTCAGGGTAGATCAGCGCCGGGTCGACGCAGTGGTGCATTCGCGCCTGCAGCTCGCGGCAGTCCGGAGTCCTCCAGTCGGCGCGGTCGCACTCCACGAGGAAGGCCAGCGCATCGGCCCCGCAGGTGGCCGCTTCCGGGTCGACGTCGGAGACGTCCGGCGGTGCCTTGTTGGGGTCGGCCTGCGCGTTGTGCAGCGCGATGTCCCTGGCGGTCTGGGCGTCGTCGAGGGCCGCGCTCGCCTGGCGCTGCTTCTCGTCAGCCGCCTTGATCGCCTGCGGATCCCCTGATTGGTGGGCGTTGTTCGCGGCGTCGACCGCGGCGGTCCAGTCGTCGAACGCCCGCTGGGCGTCCCCCACGGCGTCGAAGTAGCGATCGACCGCCTCCGCCTTGCGGCGTGCGGACTCCGTCTCGGACAGCCCGCGCCAGACGAACCACTCGTCGGCGGACTTCACCTCCCCCGAGCCGCCCCAGGAGTAGCCGCCGAGGTCCTCCGAGATCGCGCGCGGGTCGGCGTACGGGCGGCCATACGCCTGCCCGCGGGCGGCCGGACCGTTCAGGGTGCCCGGGCAGCGCAGGCCGACGCCACTCGACGCGGAGACGTGGCCAGCCGGCAGGGGCGTGCCGGCTGCTCCGGCGAGCCCGGGCAGCGCGACCTCGCACTCGTGCTGAGCGCGGACGATGCCGAGCCCCTGCGCATAGAGCCGGAACAGGCAGGCGGCGAACGCCCCCTCCCTGACCGGCTGCCGGCTGAGGATCGCCAGCGCGGTCCGATGCTCCTGCACCGTGAGCGTGTCGTCGGCCCGGCCAGGTGCCGTCGACAGCACGAGCGCGACCGGAAGCACGACGGCCACGACCAACGCACGTCCGAGCGCCCGCACGGAGAACCCCCGATCGCCACCACTGGGTCACGCCGAAGAGGCGCGGGACGCGGCTCGAGATACGGCCGGCGGCACGGTCAGACGTTGAACCGGAACTCCACGACGTCGCCGTCGCGCATGAGGTAGTCCCTGCCCTCGATGCGCACCTTGCCCCGCGCCTTGGCCTCGGTCATCGAGCCGGCGGCGACCAGATCGTCGTACGAGACCACCTCGGCCTTGATGAAGCCACGCTGGAAGTCGGTGTGGATGACCCCGGCCGCCTCCGGCGCGGTGGCGCCGCGCCGGATCGTCCAGGCGCGGGCCTCCTTGGGGCCGGCGGTGAGGAAGGTCGCCAGCCCGAGTGTCGCGAAGCCCACCCGGGCCAGCATGTCCAGTCCGGACTCCGGTTGGCCCGTCGACTGCAGCAGCTCGAGCGCCTCGTCGGCGGGCAGCTCGACGAGCTCCGCCTCGATCTTGGCGTCGAGGAAGACCGCCTCGGCCGGCGCGACGAGCGCCTGCAAACGGGCGCGCAGGTCCGCGTCGACCAACTCGTCCTCGTCCATGTTGAAGACGTACAGGAACGGCTTGGTGGTCAGCAGCTTCAGCTCGCGCAGCGCATCGCGGTCGACCCCGGTCCCGAACAGCGTCCGTCCGGTGTCCAGCAGGCCGCGGGCCTCACGCGCGGCGGCGAGCAGGGGCTGCCGGTCCTTGACGAGCCGAGCCTCCTTCTCCAACCGGGGCAGCGCCTTCTCCAGCGTCTGCAGGTCGGCGAGGATCAGCTCGGTGTTGACCGTCTCCAGGTCGGACTCCGGCTTGACCTCACCTTCGACGTGGACGACGTCGGGGTCGGCGAAGACCCGGACGACCTGGCAGATCGCGTCGGCCTCGCGGATGTGGGCGAGGAACGTGTTGCCCAGCCCCTGGCCCTCGGACGCCCCGCGGACCAGCCCGGCGATGTCGACGAAGGTGACGGTGGCCGGCACCTGGCGGGCGGAGGAGAACAGCTCGGCCAGCACGGGCAGGCGCGGGTCGGGCACGCCGACGACGCCGACGTTGGGCTCGATCGTGGCGAACGGGTAGTTCGCGGCGAGGACGCTGTTCCTGGTCAGCGCGTTGAACACCGTCGACTTGCCGACGTTGGGCAGGCCGACGATGCCGAGGGTGAGCGCCACGGGCGGCAAGGGTACGTCGGCGTGGCGCGCGCCCAGATCGGTGGTTGTGTCCGGGGGGTCGGCCACCCTGTCTGACATGGACTTCCTCGCCGCAATCCCGGTCATCGTCGGCCTGGCCGCGGGGCTCGTCGTGGGCCTGCTGCTGGGTCGCCAGCAGGGCACGGCCACCGCCCACGCCGCGGCCGTGGAGGCGAGCCGGTTGCGCGCGACGCTGGAGGCGGAGCGGTCGGCGTCCGCCCAGCGCCTGGGCGACCTCCAGCGCGCGCAGGGTGAGCTGGCAGAGCGCTTCCGGCTGCTGTCCCAGGAGGCGCTGGACCGGTCGACCGACCGGCTGGTGGCCATCGCCGACGAGCGCGCCAAGGTGTCGGAGCAGGCGTCGACGGCGGCGCTGGACCAGCGTCGGCAGGCCGTCGAGCTGCTGGTCCGGCCCTTGCAGGAGTCCCTGGGGAAGGTCGAGCGTCAGCTCGGCGACGTCGAGCGGGCGCGCACGGAGGCCTACGCCGACCTGCGCCGGCAGGTGCAGACGATGAACGAGACGTCGTACGGCCTCCGGCAGGAGACGGCGCAGCTCGTGGCTGCCCTGCGGGCGCCGCAGGTGCGCGGACGCTGGGGCGAGCTCCAGCTGCGTCGGGTCGTCGAGGCCGCCGGCATGGTCGAGCACTGCGACTTCGTCGAGCAGCCGTCGGTGTCCAGCGCCGAGGGCCTGCTCCGGCCCGACCTCGTCGTCCAGCTGGCGGGGGGCAAGCACGTTGTCGTCGACTCCAAGGTCGCGTTCAGCGGCTACCTGGAGGCGATGGAGGCCCGCGACGACGCCACCCGGGCCGGCCGGCTCGCGGCGCACGCCCGGCACCTCCGCGAGCACATCGACTCCCTCGGCGCCAAGCGCTACTGGGAGCACTTCGACCCGACGCCAGAGTTCGTCGTGATGTTCGTGCCGGCCGAGGCGTTCCTCAACGCCGCGCTGGAGGAGGATCCGACGCTGCTCGAGCACGCTTTCGACCGCAACGTGGTGGTGGCGACTCCCTCGACGCTGATCGCCCTGCTCCGCACCGTTGCCTACACCTGGCGGCAGGAGGCGCTGGCGGCCAACGCTGCCCAGGTCCACCAGCTCGGCCGCGAGCTGCACGGCCGGCTGGCCACGCTCGGCGGCCACGTGAGCCGGCTGGGCGGCCAGCTCAATGGCGCAGTGACGGCCTACAACAAGGCGGTGTCCTCGCTGGAGAGCCGGGTGCTGGTGTCGGCGCGGCGGCTGGCCGACCTGCAGGTGACCACCGAGGACCTGCCTGCAGTGGGCCAGGTCGAGACCGTCGCCCGCGAGGTGGCGGCCCCTGAGCTCGTCGCCTCCGCGACCGCGACGCTGCTGACGCTGGACGAGCCGAGCGGCGAGCAGGGCGACACCACGCTCGCCGACCCGCGCTACGGCATCTCACCCGCGGCCGGGCACGCTGCGACAGCACGCGAGAGGCGAAGCACGGGCTGAGGCGCGAAGAGGCTGCCGGCGGCCGCTGCACGGCGGGCGGTCGCCGCCGGCCGCTGCACGGCGGGCGGTCGCCGCCGGCCGGCGGTAGGCGGCCAGCCGGAGATCGGCTGGATGCGCGAGAGGGCCGGCCTCAGGGCCGCGCAGCCACCGGCTGCTTGAGATGGCGGCGCAGCTCGCTCGGCAGCGCGAAGATCAGCGTCTCCTCCGCCGTACGGACCTCCTGGACCTCCGGGAAACCCCGCCGAGCAAGCTCGTCGAGGACGCCACGGACGAGCACCTCCGGCACCGAGGCTCCGCTGGTGACCCCGACCGAGGCGACGCCGTCGAACCACTCGTCGCGCAGCTCAGCCGCCGAGTCCACCCGGTGAGCGGCCCGGGCGCCGGCGTCGAGCGCGACCTCCACGAGGCGGACGGAGTTGGAGGAGTTGCCCGAACCCACGACGAGGACAAGGTCGGCGTCTGCGGCGATCTCCTTGACCGCCACCTGACGGTTCTGCGTCGCGTAGCAGATGTCGTCGCTCGGGGGGTCCATGAGCAGGGGGAAGCGCTCCCGCAGCCGATCCACCGTCTCCATCGTCTCGTCGACGGACAGAGTGGTCTGCGACAACCAGGCCACCTTGGCCGGATCACGCACCTGCACCGAACCGACGGCGTGCGGGCCGGCGACCAGCTGGATGTGACCCGGCGCCTCGCCCGCGGTGCCCTCGACCTCCTCGTGCCCCTCGTGGCCGATGAGCAGGATGTCGTAGTCGTCACCAGCGAACCGGCGCGCCTCGTGGTGCACCTTCGTCACGAGCGGGCAGGTGGCGTCGATGGTGCGCAGTCCCCTCCGCTCGGCGTCCTCGCGGACCGCGGGAGACACCCCGTGCGCGCTGAAGACCACCAGCGAGCCGTCCGGGATCTCATCGAGCTCCTCTACGAAGACGGCGCCGCGCCCCTCGAGCGCCGCCACGACGTAGGCGTTGTGAACGATCTGCTTCCGCACGTAGACCGGGGCGCCGAAGTGGTCGAGGGCCTTCTCGACCGTCACGACGGCGCGGTCGACGCCGGCGCAATAGCCCCGCGGGGTGGCGAGCAGGAGGCGCCGGGAGTGGGACATGCCCACCATGGTAGGTGGCCCTACCACCCGCGCGAGTTGGTCAGGCGCTCACGCGGCTGTGGCCGCGTACGGGCCTGACACAACGCGGAGGGCCCACCAGCCGCGCGAGTTGTCAGGCGCTCACGCGGCTGTGGCCGCACGGGCCTGACACAACGCGGGGGGCCGGCGTGGGTGAGCGAGCCGCTTAGGGTCGGGCCGTGACGCTGCAGAGCTCGGCCGAGCACCCGGTGCCGGTACGGACGGTGTCCAAGGCGCTCGGGGACTGGGTGCATCGCTTGGGCGCCGTGTGGATCGAGGGTCAGGTCGCTCAGCTGAGCCGACGAGCCGGGGCCTCCACCGTCTTCCTCACCCTGCGAGACCCGGCGGCTGACGCGTCGCTGCAGGTCACCTGCGCGCGGGGGGTGATCGACGGGGTCGTCCCCGCGCTGGCCGAGGGGGCTCGGGTGGTCGTGCACGGGCGGCCGTCGTACTGGTTCGCCCGCGGAACGCTGTCCATCGCCGCGACCGAGATCCGACACCTTGGGCTCGGCGCCCTCCTGGCCCGGCTCGAGCACCTGCGCCGGGTGCTCGCCGCCGAAGGGGTCTTCGACGCCGAGCGCAAGCGCCCGCTCCCCTTCCTCCCGCGGACGATCGGCCTGGTCTGCGGGCGCGGGTCGGCGGCCGAGCACGACGTACTGGAGAACGCGCGCCGACGCTGGCCCGCGGTCCGTTTCCGGGTGGAGAACGTCGCCGTCCAAGGCCCGACCGCCGTGGTGCAGGTCCTCGCGGCGCTGCGCGTGCTCGACGCCGACCCCGAGGTCGACGTGGTCGTGCTGGCCCGCGGAGGCGGCTCCGTCGAGGACCTGCTGCCGTTCTCCGACGAGGCGCTCGTCCGGGCGGTCGCGGGGCTGCGTACGCCGCTGGTGAGCGCGATCGGCCACGAGACGGACGCTCCGCTGGTCGACCTCGTCGCCGACCTGCGTGCCTCGACACCCACCGACGCGGCGAAGCACGTCGTACCGGACGTGGCGGAGGAGCAGGCGCGCATCGACGCGCTCCGCCAGCGCGCCCGCCAGCGGCTCGGCAGCACGGTGGAGCGCGAGCTGGCCGGCCTGGCCGCGCTGCGGTCGCGTCCCGCGCTCGCCGACCCGTCGGACCTGTTCGAGCGCCGCGCCGCAGACGTCGCCGCGTCGCTGATGCGGGCTCGACGCTGCGTCGCGGCCCGGCTCGACACCGACATGGCGGGGCTGGAGCACCTCCGCGCCCGGGTACGAGCGCTGTCACCGGCGGCGACCCTGGAGCGCGGGTACGCCGTCGTCCAGCGCTCCGACGGTGTCGTCGTCCGCGACCCCGGCGAGGTGTCCGCCGGCGAGGCGCTGCGCCTGCGCGTCGCCCGGGGCGATCTGGCCGCCCGGGTCGAACGACCGCCGCGGGAGGCCTCGGGGCGTCACAGCTCACGGCGCAGCGACGGCCACCGCACGTCGACGAAGCCGAGCGATCGGTAGAGCCGGTCGGCGGCGCCGGTCGCGTGCAGGTCGGCCCGCGGCACCCCTGCCGCGTCGAGGTCGGCCAGCAGCGCGCCGAGTACCGCCCTGGCCAGCCCGCGCCGGCGCCACCGCGGGTCGGTGCACACCGATCCGACGTGCGCGACCCGCGGATCACGGCGCAGCGGTGAGGGCATCCGCCAGGTGACCTCGGCGACCGCGGAGGCGGCGAGGCCAGCCTCGGGCGCGTCCACTACGTAGGCCGCCACGGAGCTATCGGGCCGACCGAGCCACCCCTGCAGGAGGGTCGCGCACTCGCCCTGCCACACCGGATCGGCCACCTTGTCCGTGGCCGTGCCCATCGCGGCGAACATCAGAGTCCGCAGCCGGACCAGCTCGGCTGAGTCAGCCGGGACGGCACGGCGTGGGCGCGGCCACCCGCCGATGACCGACGCCTCCCCAGCGCTCATCCGGCCACCGTAGGGTGTCGTCGGTGCCGAGGAGGAGCGCGTGACGATTGGGCCGGACGAGCCGTCCGCCGGACCGGAGATGGGCTACGAACAGGCCCGCGACGAGCTCGTGGAGGTGGTGCGGCGGCTCGAGGCGGGAGGCACGACGCTCGAGGAGTCGCTCGCGCTGTGGGAGCGGGGAGAGGACCTGGCGGCGCTGTGCGAGCAGTGGCTCGCCGGCGCCCGCGCCAGGCTGGCCGCCGCCGTGAAACGCGACGAGTGAGCTTCAGCGGCCCAGCCGTCGACGACGCTTCGACAGCCGCAGGCCCACCTCTCCGAAGACGGCTCCGCCGCGCAGGCGCACGGTGACCGACGGCGGCCCGTCCGGCACCGGTACCTGATTGGTGCGCGTGCCGAACACCGCGACTCCCGGCTCCAGGTGCACCTCTACTCCCTCGGGGACGGTGACGAGGACGGCTCCGAACACCGCCCAGGCGTCCACGAGCACCTCGCGGTCGCGCACGACGGCGTCGGTGAGGTCGACGTTCACCGACCCGAACACGGCGCGCGCCACGACGGTGGAGGGCACCTCCCAGCGGCCGACCCGGTTCTCCTCGCCGAACACGGCCAGCATCCGGGCGGCGGGCTCGCCCGGTGGCGCGGGCGACGCCGGGCGCGACCCGCGCGACCGGTCGAGCGGCGGCGCCAGGTCGGCGGTGACGGCCGCCAGCTCGCCGTACGTCCGAGAGGCGTACGCCGCCTCCAGTCGCTCCTCCAGCTCCGCGAGGCTGAGCCGACCGTCGCCAGCGGCCTCGCGCAGCAACTCGGCCACGCGCTCGCGGTCCGCGTCACCGGCCCGCAGACCGGACGGTTCGATGTCGCCACTCACCGGCCGGACGCTAGCAAGGCCGGCTGCCGGCCGATGTCAGGCCACCCTCAAGCCGGTTGCGCGACGTCGGACTGCCCGTCACTGCGCTTGCCCCGGTCATCGCGAGCGCGCTCCAGCTGACGCCTGCGCTCCTCGTCGGAGCGCTCACCGATCTCCTTGGCCACCTCGTCGTCACGGGTGAGGCAGTCGCCGCTGGTCGGGTCGAAGACGTGGATGCGACGGGCGTCGAACCACAGCTGGGCGGTGTCGCCCTCGCGGATCCTGCTCATCGGGTCGACCGCGACGATGAGCTGCGTGCGCATCCCCTCGCCGTCGAGGTCGCGGTCGAGCTCCTCGAGCTTGTCCTTGACCTTCGGGTCGGCCTCGAACGGGATGTACGCGAACTGCTCGCTGCCCAGCCACTCCGTGACGTCGACGTCTGCCTCGAACGTCACGCCCTTCGCCCGCTTGTCGTCCTCGACCAGGCTGGCGTCCTCGAAGTGCTCCGGACGCACCCCGACGATGAGGATCGAGCCGTCCTCCACCTTGCCCTTGACCTGCTCGGGCATGGGCATGTCCGCGATCGGCGTAGAGAGCACGTCGCCCTTGACGTTGGCGGGCAGGAAGTTCATCGGCGGTGAGCCGATGAAGCCGGCCACGAAGAGGTTGACCGGCTGCTCGTAGAGCTCGCGCGGGCTGGCGCACTGCTGGAGCAGGCCCTTCTTGAGCACCGCGACCCGGTCGCCGAGGGTCATCGCCTCGGTCTGGTCGTGGGTGACGTAGATCGTCGTGACCCCGAGGTTGCGCTGCATCCGGGCGATCTCGGTGCGCATCTGGCCGCGCAGCTTGGCGTCGAGGTTGGACAGCGGCTCGTCGAAGAGGAACGCCTTCGCCTCGCGCACGATGGCCCGTCCCATCGCCACCCGCTGGCGCTGGCCGCCGGAGAGGTTGGCCGGCTTGCGCGGCAGGTGCTCGCGCAGCTCGAGCATGTCGGCCGCGGCCTCCACCTTGCTCTTGATCTCGTCCTCGGAATGCTGGCCCTTGGCCAGCCGGAGCGGGAAGGCGATGTTCTCGAAAACGGTCAGGTGCGGGTAGAGCGCGTAGTTCTGGAACACCATCGACAGGTTGCGCTCGCGGGGCGCCTTCTCGTTGATCCGGTCGCCGTCGATGATCATGTCGCCGGTGCTGATGTCCTCGAGTCCGACGACCATGCGCAGCAGGGTCGACTTGCCGCAGCCGGACGGCCCGACGAGGATCATGAACTCGCCGTCGCGGATTTCGAGGTCGACGTCCTTCACCGCGTGGAAGCCGTCGGCGTAGACCTTGTTGATGTCCTTGAGCTCGATCGATGCCATGTTTCCTCCTGGTCAGCCCTTGACGGCACCGTTGGTCAGGCCGGCAACGATCTGCCGCTGGAACAACAGCACGAGAATCACGACGGGGATGGTGACGACGACTGCTGCCGCCGAGATGCTTCCGGTGGGCTGCACGAACTGCGACTCACCGGTGAATGACGACAACGCCGCCGGCACCGGCCGGGCCCGCGTGGTCGAGGTCAGCGAGATGCCGTAGATGAAGTCGTTCCAGGCGATGAAGAACGAGATGATCGCCGTGGTGAACACGCCGGGAGCAGCGAGCGGGACGATGACCTTCCGGAACGCCTGCCAGGACGTCGCCCCGTCGACCTGCGCCGCCTGCTCCATCTCCCAGGGGATCTCCCGGAAGAACGCCGACAACGTCCAGATGCACAGCGGCAGGCACAGCGAGAGGTAAGGGATGATGAGGCCCGGGATCGTGTCGTACAGGCCGATCTCGCGCCAGAGGTTGAACAACGGCGTCACGATGGAGATCACTGGGAAGATCGCGACAGCCAGCGCGCTGCCCAGGATGATCCGCTTTCCGGGGAACTCGAGCCGGGCGATGGCGTAGGCCGCGAACGTGGCCAGCACCACCGAGATGAACGTCGCCGACAGCGCGATGATGAAGGAGTTGCGCAGCGCCGGGATGAAGATGTCGCCGGCGCCCTGGGCGCCGCGCCTGAAGACGAAGGTGTAGTTCTCCCACGACAGGGCGCTGGGCAAGAACTTCTTGTTGTTGAGGTCGCTCGGCGCCTTGAACGACAGCGAGATGATCCAGAGCACCGGGATCATGCAGTACAAGACGATGAACGCGCCTCCGACGATCCACCAGGTGCGTTCTCTGCGCGATCCGCTCACTTGTCACCCCTCACCTGGGAAAGGTCGGTTCGGAAGCCCTTGATGAACACGAACGAGATCAGGACCACGCACAGGAACAGCAGCACGGAGATCGCCGAGCCGAGCCCGATCTCCGTGCGGGTGATCGTTTGCCGGTAGGCGAGGAACGAGACCGTCTCGGTCCCTTGCGCGCCGTTGGTCATGATGAAGACGTTGTCGAAGATGCGGAACGCGTCCAAGGTGCGGAAGAGCACCGCCACCATGATGGCTGCCTTCATGTTCGGGATGGTGACCTTGTACAGCCGCTGCCACCACGTCGCTCCGTCGACCTTGGCCGCCTCCTGGAGCACCTCGGGCACCTGGGCGAGTCCGGCGAGGAGCAGCAGCGACATGAACGGTGTGGTCTTCCAGATCTCGGACAGGCAGATCACGAACAGCGACGTCCAGGTACCGGAGAACCACGCGGTGTCCTGGTTGATGCCAGGCAGCCAGCTGAACCACGTGTTGACGAAGCCGGAGTCGAGGGCGAATGCGAACTGCCAGGCGAAGGCCGAGACGACGGTGATGATGGCGTACGGGACGAGGATCGCGGTGCGCAGGACCGGCCGCATGAACGTCAACGCGCGGTGCATCACCATGGCCAGCGCAAAGCCGAAGACGAGCTCGACGACCACCGTGACGACCGTGATCACCACGGTGATCCAGACGGCGTGCCACCACACAGCATCGGTGAGGATGACGACGTAGTTGCGGAACCAGATGAATTGCCGGGCCGCCGGGTCGGTGAGCCGGTAGTTGAACAGCGAGAGGTAGAGCGCGTTGAGGATGGGGTAGGCGGTGACGGCCATCATGACGACGAACGCCGGCCCGGCCAGCATCCAGCCGAGCTTGCGCTCTGCCTTCGCCCGATCGCTCATGGCCGCCTTGGCCTTCTGGTCCAGGCGAGGCTGCTCCGGTGCTGTCGCCGGCGCGGTGGCGGTCATAGCAGTTGCTCCTTCCTGAGCACGCCGACGATGAGGTCGTTGGCTTCTACCGGAGTCCGGTCGGGCGACACAGACGACGCCGGGTGGAACGTCCGCTGCAGGCTGCCCGACACCTCGCCGTAGTACGGCGTCTGCGGGCGGGGCACGGCCTTGTCCAGCGACTGGACGATCAACGGCGCCATCGGGAAGGCCTTCTTCACCTGGGGATCGTCGTAGACCGACTTGAGCGCCGCCGGGTTGCCGGAGGAGAGCATGTACTCCGTCTGGCTCTGCTTGCTGGTGATGCACTTCACCGCGTCGAAGGCCTGGCTGGCGTGGTCGGTGAAGGCGCCGACGGCGAGCTCGATGCCACCGAAGGGCGGCGCGGCCGGCTTGTCCTGGTCGGTGCGGGGGTACTCGGTCCAGCCGAGGTCGGTGAGGTATGACTTGTCCAGGGTGCCGCCCTTGACCTCACTTTGAGCTGCCTGCCAGACATACGGCCAGTTGATCATGAACCCACCGCTGTCGGACTGGAACTGCAGCCGAGCTCCCTCCTCGTCCATGGTGGACAGTCCGGGCCCGCCCACCCCGCTGTCGGCGAGCTCCCGGATGATCGTGGCGGTTTCCTTGCCGGCGGGGGTCTCCAGGCCGGTCTTGACCTCGTCGGCGGGCGCCTCGGGGTTGTCGATCACCTTGCCGCCGGCGCCGGAGATCAACGCGTTGATCCAGACGGTGTAGCCCTCGTAGCGGTTGGCCTGCACCCCGACGGTCGTGTTGGTCTGCTTCGCGGCCTTGATGAGCTGGTCCCAGGTGACCGGCTGGTCCATGTTGAGCCCGGCCTTCTTGGCGACCGACTTGCGGTACCACAGCAGCTGGGTGTTGGCCCAGAAGGGTACGGCGACCAGCTGGTCCTTCCACGTCGCACTCTTCACCGCGCTCTGCACGACGCCATCGGTGAACTCCGCCGCATCCTGCTGCGGCGGCGGCTTCAGGAATCCGGCCTCGGAGAACTCCGGGATGAAGGGCGGGTCGAGGCTCATCATGGTGATCGAGGAGTCGCTGGCCGCCAGCCGCCGGACCAGCTGCTCGCGCTGGGCGGTCGCGTCGTTGGGGAGGATCGAGGTGTTGATCGTGTACTTGCCGCCAGCGGCGTCGGTGCACTTCTTGGCCAGCTGCGCCTGACCGCCGTTGTCCGGGTTGATGTACCAGGTCAGGACCGGTGGTCCGCTGTCGGACCCGCAAGCCGCGAGCATGGACGCCCCCAGCGCCAAGCTGGCAGCCAGCACCACCGGTCGTCGTCCGCGTCGCCCAGCTGATCGCACGTGCACCGCAGCTCCCTTGCTCGGTTTCCCTGGGGTCGCACCGGTCTCCGATGACTGGGACGACTATCACGTGACTGGTCGTCGGTTGGCAAGCAGGCTCTGCCCGCCCGTTCATCGAGCGAACCCCCAGGCGGACCAGCGGTCACGGGTGGGACGATCGCCGCGTGACCGCACCTGCCGCCCCGAACGACGCAGCCGGCGCTCGCGAAGGCACTCCGGCCGCCGCCCTGGAGGCCCTGCTCGCCGGCAACCGTCGCTTCGTGGACGGGCGTCCGGCGCACCGCGCCCAGGACGCTGCCCGACGGAGCCAGCTGGCCGCCGGCCAGCGCCCGTTCGCCGCGGTATTCGGGTGCTCGGACTCCCGGGTCGCCGCCGAGATCGTCTTCGATCAGGGTCTCGGCGCACTGTTCGTGGTACGCACCGCCGGGCACGTCGTGGACACCTCTGTCCTGGGCACGCTCGAGTTCGCCCTCGAGGCGCTCGACGTCCCACTCGTGGTGGTGCTCGGTCACGACAGCTGCGGTGCGGTGCGAGCGGCCGTCGACGCGGTCGGGTCCGGACAGTTGCCGACAGGGTTCCTGCGCGACCTCGTCGAACGGGTCGTGCCCAGTGTCCTGGCCGTGGGCGGAGACCGCACGCACCCCGACGTCGACGCGGTCGAGGCCGAGCACGTGCGGATGACGGTCGAGCGGCTCGTGGAACGTTCCCGGGTGCTGGCCGGCGCCACCACCTCGGGGCGACTCGTCGTCGTCGGTCTGGTCTACGGCCTGGCCGACGGGCGGGTACGGGAGGTCGCCCGAGTCAGCTGAGGTCCGGAGCCCCTGCTGCCCCAGCGGGGCACCAGTGCCGGCACCTCCGCGGCGTAGGCCTCCCACTCGCCGCCGAAGCGCTCCTGCAGCAGCCGGTCCTCGTGCCGGGACTTCGCGTGGAGCACCGCGGCGAGCACTGCCTCGGCGAGCAGCGGCTCGGGCCGCCGGCGCAGGACGGCGAGGCCGAGCCCGCCGAGCAGCAGTCCGGCGTAGATCGGGTGGCGCGCCACCGCGTACGCCCCGTCGCGGTGAAGCAGCGTGTCCTCGCCGGGCCGGGACTGCGGCCGCAGGTCGCGGCCGAGGTGGGCCATGGCGGTCGCGGCCATGGCAGCGCCGGTGGTCAAGGCGACCTGCGCGAGGAAGCGGACCGGGCGCGACAGCGGCCAGCCCCCGCGGCCCGGCCAGAGCAGCCCGGCACCCGCGACCCCCTGGGCGGCCAGCAGCGCGGCGCCGTACGGGTCGGCATGCTCCACCCCGACCAGTCCGGGTGGCGTCGGCGTCAAGGGGTCGGCCATGGTCGCGACGCTAGCCCTCGACGATAGGTTGCGGCCATGTCCGACGACGCTCCCGACGGCTTCCGCATCGAGCGCGACACGATGGGCGAGGTGCGCGTCCCGGCGGCCGCGAAGTGGCGGGCGCAGACGCAGCGTGCTGTGGAGAACTTCCCGATCTCCGGTGTGCCCGTCGATCGGGAGGTGGTGCGGGCGCTGGCGAGCCTCAAGGGCGCCGCGGCTGCGGTCAATGCCGACCTCGGTGTGCTCGACGCTGATCTAGCCCAGGCCGTCCACGACGCCGCGGCCGAGGTCACCCGGGGCGACTGGGACGACCAGTTCCCCATCGACGTCTTCCAGACCGGCTCGGGCACGAGCACGAACATGAACGTCAACGAGGTGATCGCGACCCGCGCCACCGAGGCGCTCGGTCGCCCGGTGCACCCCAACGACCACGTCAACGCCTCGCAGTCGAGCAACGACACGTTCCCGTCCGCGATCCATCTCGCGGCGACCCGCACGACGCTGCGCGACCTCGTCCCGGCGCTGGAGCACCTGTCCGGGACGCTGCGGGCACGGGCCGCCGACTTCGCCGACGTCGTCAAGAGCGGTCGCACGCACCTGATGGACGCCACGCCGGTGACGCTGGGTCAGGAGCTCGGGGGCTACGCCAGCCAGATGTCGTACGCCGTCGAGCGTCTGCACGCAGCCCTCCCGCGGCTGGCCGAGCTCCCCCTCGGCGGGACGGCGGTCGGCACCGGCATCAACACCCCGCCCGGCTTCGCAGCCGCGGTCGTGGCTCGGCTCGCCGCGGACATGGACCTGCCGCTGCGCGAGGCGCGGGACCACTTCGAGGCGCAGGGCGCCCGCGACGGGCTGGTCGAGCTGTCCGGGCAGCTGCGGGTCGTCGCCGTCGGCCTGTACAAGATCGCCAACGACCTGCGCTGGCTGGGCTCCGGTCCCACCGCCGGGCTGGCCGAGCTGCGGCTGCCCGACCTGCAGCCGGGATCGAGCATCATGCCCGGCAAGGTCAACCCAGTGGTCTGCGAGGCGGTCCGGATGGTCGTGGCCCAGGTGATCGGCAACGATGCGGCCGTTGGTTTCGCCGGCTCCCAGGGAGACTTCGAGCTCAACGTCATGCTTCCGGTGATGGCGCGCAACGTGCTCGAGTCGGTGCGGCTGATGGCCAACGTCTCCCGCCTGCTCGCCGACAAGGTCGTCGCCGGCATGGAGGCCGACGTGGAGCGCTGCCGCCGTTACGCGGAGTCCTCGCCCTCGATCGTCACCCCGCTCAACCGCGTGATCGGGTACGAGGCGGCGGCCACGATCGCCAAGCGGGCGATGACCGACGGCCGGACCATCCGCGAGGTGGTCCTCGACGAGGGGTACGTGGAGCGGGGCGAGCTCACCGAGGCCGAGCTCGACGACGCCCTCGACGTCCTGCGCATGACACGCCCGTGACCGCGTCGTCGATCACGTCAACCCTGAAGGCCCCCGTCGATCAAGGAGTTATCCACGTTCAGCGCCGCGCTCAACGTGGATAACTCCTTGATCAACTGCGGGTGAGGCCCGGCGCGCAGCACCGGGCTCAGTACCAGTTGTGGGCCTGCTTGAACGACCAGGCGCTGCATGGGGTGCCGTAGGCCTGCTGGACGTACCAGAGCCCCCAGCGGATCTGCGTCACGGGGTTGGTGCGCCAGTCCGCGCCGAACTGCGCCATCTTGCGGCCCGGCAGCGACTGCGGGATGCCGTAGGCGCCGGAGCTGCGGTTGGTGGCGTACCAGTGCCACGCCGACTCACTGATCCACAAGGAGTCGAGGCAGCCGAACTGCCGGGCGCCCCAGCCGTAGTCACGCTCGGCGAGCAGCGCCGCGACCGCCTGCGGACTCTGCTGGAGGGCTCGCCGCTCGGCAGCGCGCGCGGCCTGCTCGGCAGCCTGCGCCCGCTCGCGGCGCTCCTTCTCCCGCTGGGCGGCCCGGCGCTCGGCCTGGCTGCGCCTGCGCTCGGCGCGCTCGCGGGCGGCCCGCTCGCGGGCCGCGAGGTCGGCCCGCGCGCGCTCCCGGCTGGCCGCCGGCGCTGCGGACGGTTCGGTGCCGGCCACTGGCTCGCCGATCGGCTCGACCGCGAGGGTGCCGCCGACCGGCTCGACGGCCAGGGCGTCGCCGACCGTGCCGGCCGCGAAGGTCGCGCCGGCCTCCCCGACGGGGTCGCTGACCGCCGGGGTGGAGGTCGCCGCGCCGACGGCGGCGACCGCGCAGACCGTGGCCGCCGCCGTGCTCACCGCGTGCCGCGGCAGCCGGGAGCTGCGGCGGCGGGTGCGGTGGCGTCCGCGGTAGCCGGTCACGGGGGCCAACCATGCCGGAAAGGTGTCGACGCAATCAAACCGCCAGGGAGTCTGCGGCCGTGCGATTCCTCACGCGGGAGACACGCGGGCCAGCACTAGACAGGCAGGTCCTCGAGCATCTCGGTGACCAGCGCCGCGATCGGAGAGCGTTCGCTGCGGGTCAGCGTGACGTGGGCGAACAGTGGGTGTCCCTTGAGCTTCTCGACGACGGCGACCACACCGTCGTGGCGACCCACCCGCAGGTTGTCGCGCTGCGCCACGTCGTGGGTGAGGACCACCCGCGAACCGCTGCCGACCCGCGAGAGAACCGTGAGCAGCACGTTGCGCTCCAACGACTGTGCCTCGTCGACGATGACGAACGCGTCGTGCAGCGACCGCCCGCGGATGTGGGTGAGCGGCAGCACCTCGAGCATGCCGCGCGCGACGACCTCCTCGACCAGCTCGGTCGTCGTCAGGGCGCCCAGGGTGTCGAAGACGGCCTGCCCCCAGGGGTTCATCTTCTCCGCCTCGCTGCCGGGCAGGTAGCCGAGATCCTGACCGCCCACCGCGAACAGCGGGCGGAAGATGACGACCTTCTTGTGCAACCGCCGCTCCAGGACCGCCTCCAGGCCCGCACAGAGGGCGAGCGCGCTCTTGCCGGTGCCGGCCCGCCCGCCGAGGGAGACGATGCCGACCTCGTGGTCGAGCAGCAGGTCGAGGGCGACCCGCTGCTCGGCCGAGCGTCCGCGCAGGCCGAACGCCTCCCGGTCACCGCGCACGAGCCGCACCTGCTTGCCCGCCGTCACCCGGCCCAGCGCACTCCCGCGCCCGGACACCAGCACCAGTCCGGTGTGGCAGGGCAGGTCGCGCACACGAGCCAGGTCGTCACCGGCGAGATCGCCGCCGATGAGGTCGACCATGCCCTCGTCGTAGAGCGTGTCCAGGATGCCGGCGCCCACCTCGAGCTCGGCCATGCCGGTCCAGCCGGATTCCACCACCGATCCTGCGCGGTACTCCTCCGCCGCCAGGCCGACGGCGCTCGCTTTCACCCGCATCGGCAGGTCCTTGGAGACGAGGACCACCTCACGCCCCTCGGCAGCGAGGTTGCGCGCCACGGCGAGGATGCGGGTGTCGTTGTCGCCGGGGTGGAACCCGGCCGGCAGCACCGTCGGGTCGCTGTGGTTGAGCTCGACGCGGACCGAGCCCCCGGACTGCCCCACCGGGACAGGCTCGTCGAGCCGTCCGGCCTCGACGCGCAACTCGTCGAGGAGCCGCAGGGCCGTGCGGGCGAAGTAGCCGAGCTCGGGGTGGTGACGCTTGCCCTCCAGCTCGGTGATGACGACGACCGGGAGGACGACCTCGTGTTCGTCGAAGCGCCTCAGCGCAAGAGGATCCGCAAGCAGGACGCTGGTGTCGACGACGTAGGTCTTGCGGGCGGTGCGGCGCTCGCTCACGGGCACGTCCGTCTCCCTCGCCCGGGTCGCAGCGACCGGGGCTCGTATCGGTCGGTGGACCGGGCCGGACCCGCGAGGGCCGGCTCCCGGCCCTCTCCCCGACGACGGACGTCGACGGCAATCGGGCCTCCCGGACGGTCGGCTTCCCCGCCGGCCGCCGCGCGTGACGCTACGCCGGACCCCCGCCCCGTCACCGGTGCGACACGCCACACCCAAGGCGGCGGTGCACTGAGGGCATGACGGCGCGACGGCGACCGCCGCGCGGCCCCCGCCACGTCGATCTCACCCAGCGGCTCTTCGCGTGGAGCTGAGGGGTCGGCGTCAGCTGCCGTAGCGGCGTTCGCGTTGTGCGTAGGAGCGCAGGGCCCGCAGGAAGTCGACCTCGCGGAAGTCCGGCCACAGCGCTTCGCAGAAGTACAGCTCGGTGTGTGCGCTCTGCCAGAGCAGGAAGCCGGACAGCCGCTGCTCCCCGGAGGTGCGGATGACCAGATCGGGGTCGGGCTGGCCCTTGGTGTAGAGGTGCTCGGCGATGTGCTCGGCGTCGAGCAGCTCGGCGAGCTCCTCGATCGAGGTGCCGCGGGTGGCGTGCTCCTGCACGAGGGCCCGCATGGCGTCGGCGAGCTCACGACGACCGCCGTAGCCCACGGCGACGTTGACGACGAGCCCGTCGACCCCGCGGGTGCGCGCCTGGGCGTCCTTGAGCGCGGCCGACGTGGCAGCCGGCAGCAGATCGAGCGCGCCAACCGGGTGGATGCGCCAGCGACCGCCCTCGGCGAGGTCGGCGACCAGCCGCTCGATGATGCGCAACAGCGGGTCGAGCTGGTCGGCGGGGCGGGCCAGGTTGTCCGTGGACAGCAGCCACAGCGTGACGACCTCGACGCCGACCTCGTCGCACCAGCCGAGGAACTCGACGATCTTGTCGGCGCCGCGCTGGTGGCCGCGCGAGGGGTGCTCGCCCGTCGCGCGGGCCCAGCGCCGGTTGCCGTCGATGATCACGCCGACGTGGCGCGGGATGCGGTCGGGCGGCAGGTCGGCGCGCAGCCGTCGTCCGTAGGCGCGGTAGACGAGGTCGCGCAGCGCCATGCCCCCTCACCTCCTCCGCCGGCTTTTGCGAGGCTACCGCTGCGGCCGCCTTTCGCCGTGGACCGGCGCCGCGTGCGTACGGCTGCCCTACCTACGGTTGCGTAGGTAGGAGGCATACGCCGCGGGCTGAGCCTGGCCGGCGGCCCCACGTTGATCACGTTAACGTGATCGACTCCCCCTTCACGCGTCCTGCAGGACGCGGGAAGGGGGAGTTCGGGTCGCGAAGGGCGCCCTACGGTGCGGAGCCGGCGATCGGTCCGGGATCGCGCCTGCCGAAGCCGGCCCCCTCCGGTCGGCCGGCGCTGGTCGGCCGGCGCTGGTCGGCCGGCGTCCGGTCAGCCCGCGTGCGGTCGGCTCGCGTCCGGTCAGCCCGCGTCCCGCGCGGGCCGAACGACGACCACGGTGCACCGGGCATGGTGCACGACCTGCGCGGCGCTGGACCCGAGCACCAGGCCCGCGAAGCCGCCGAGACCCCGGCTCCCGACGACCACCATCTCGGCCCGCTCGGACAGCGCAACGAGCGTCTTGGCAGCCGAGCCCTCGATGAGGTGCACCTGCGCGCCGAGCTCCCCGAGACCGGCGTCGGCGAGGTCCCGGTCGGTCTGCCGCGACAGCTCGGCCGCCAGCTCCTGCACGCTGGGGATGCTGCCGTACGGCCGGGCGACCTGCGCCAGCGCACTGCCGATCGTCCACGCGCGGACCACGTGCAGCCTCAGCTCGCGGCGACGGGCCTCGTCGACCGCCCAGCACAGCGCGCCGTAGGCGTCCTGCGAGCCGTCGTAGCCGACAACGATCCCGCCGGCGACGGCGGACGCGGCGACCTCGTGAGCTCGCGCGCGGCCCGGTCGTCCCACTGCGACTCCTCCGCTCGGCGCCCCTTGGCATTCCGGAGCTGGGCGTGCCTGAGCTGTGCATGGTCGCGAACATCGCTGGCGCTCCGCCAGGGTCGGGAGGCCCCGCAGTGACCCGGACCGGGCGCCGACCGGAACCGGTCAGGCGTCGGGGCCGCGCCGGCGTACGTCCTCCACGTGCGTCATCGCCTCCCGCAGCTGCGCCAGCCAGTCGTCGGAATGCTTGCCGACGAGCCGCACGCACCAGGCCAGGGCCTCGGAGCGCGAGCGAGCGACTCCGGCCGCGACGAGGGTGTCCAGCACCTGCCGCTCCGGCTGCCGGAGCCGGGTCATGACGGGCACCGACAGTGTCGTGAACAGCCGGCGAGCGCCGCCGACGTCGACGCCCCAGGCCACCTTGCGCCCTGTGCGGCGCTCGATCTCGCGGGCGATCTCGATGCGCTGCTCACGGGTGCGCTCGCGGAACTCCGCGGCCCGGCCAGCCGCGGCGGCCGCGCGCTCGTCCTCGCCGGCCCCCTCGCCCAGATCGGGCTCGGCCAGGGTGCCGATGATCGTGATTTCCTCACGGTCGAGCACGAGCTCGGGCGCCGCGGTGAACCAGTCATGCGGGAGGCGGCCGGCCAGCCAGCCGCGCAGCGTGTCGCTGCCGTCGAAAGTCGTCATGCCGTGATGCTGACACAATTACAAGATTACTCCAACGTCTGGTACGTACGCCGATGGCGAACGCTTCGGACGAACACCTGCCATGTGGGGTGTCGATTCACCACGCCGGCCGCCGCCGCCCTACACATATGGGGCCCATGCGATCCAGGTGACCACGGGGGCGCCCCGGCACCCACGCCAGGCCCACCGGCCCCAAATGTGCAGAGAAGCGCCCGCGGGGGCGTGATCGAGCCATCGGAGGCGTGCGCCGGGCGGTGTCGCGGCGGCGTCGCGGCGGCGTCGCGGCGGCGTCGCGGCGGTGTCGCGGCGGTGTCGCGGCGGCGGTGTCGCGGCGGTGTCGACGGCGGTGTCGACGGCGGCGTCAGGCGGGCTGGATGAGTACGAGGTAGGTCACCGCGTCCGCGCCGCTGCCGACCAGGTGCTCCTCGCCGTCGGCGAAGCCGCTGGCCCGGGCGACCCGCAGGCTGCGCTCGTTCCAGGCCTGGACGCTGCAGCGCAACCGCTCACCGGGCGCCACCGCCCGGGCGTGGGCGACCACCGCGCGGCCGAGAGCGGCGCCGTGCCCACGGCCGGTGAGCTCTGGGCGCATCCCGAGACCGACGTCGAGCGTGCCCGGCAGCTCGTCCATGCCGGGCACCCGGGCCTCGGCCCCGAAGCAGGCGAAGCCGACCAGCCGGTCGTCCGCGTCGAGCACCGCCCAGTAGCCCTCGTCGGCGCGCGGAGCCTCCACGGCGTCGTAGAGCGCCCAGGCGCCGGGATAGCGCCAGGTGGCGATGTCCATGCCGTCCTCTGGCCGCAACGGGCGCAGGGAGAAGGGTTCGGCGACGGGCTCGCTCGCCGGTACGTCGCCGCGCGCGCTGTGCTCGCTCACCCGGGGGACGCTAGCGCCCACTGCGGTCCGGCGGGAGTGTCGCGGACCTCGACCCCGGCAGCGGCCAGCCGGTCACGCACGACGTCGGCCGCGGCGAAGTCGTCGACCTCGCGTGCCCGTGCCCTCACGTCGAGCAACAGCTCGACGTACGGCGCCACCGCCTCCCGGGGGTCGCGGACCCCCGCCACCGCGAGCTCGCCGAGCCGGACGACCAGGCCGCGCAGGACGCGGCGCGCCTCGTCGCGCTCGTCGCTCTGCAGCGTGTCGGCCGCCCAGTCGGCCATCGCCTGCTCGAGCTCGAGCACCGCGGTGACACAGGCGTCGGCGTCGCGCCCGGCGACCGCGGCGTCGAAGCGCTCGCGAGCACGCTCGGCCTCGGCGCGCAGCGACGGCGCGGGCAGCGACCCGGGCGTCGCGCCGGCTCCCGGCAGGGAGCCGGCGCTGTCCACGACCGGGGAAACCGGGGTCGCCGCGGCCGGCCGGCCGGCCGCGCGCTCGCCGCGCACCAGGGCACGCAGCTCGGCGAGGTCGACCTGCGTGCCCTCCGGCAGCACCTCCGAGTGCCCCCGTCGGCGTACGGTCACCCGGCCGTTGCCGCGGACCTGCGCCGTGCCGGCCGCCACGTCGAGCAGCAGCGCAGAGTGCTCGTCGACACCCAGCACACCGACCTCGTCGGGCAGCTCGGCCTCCATCGCGGCCAGCCGCTGCTCGCCGAGGTAGCAGTAGCGCGTGTCGTGGGTGCCACCCTCGGCATTGTCGTAGTGGGGCACCACGGCGGCGTGGATGCCGGTGAGGGCGCCGAGCAGGTCGAGGCCGGGCACCCACCGCGCCTGCTCGCCGACCTTGTAGATCTCGTAGACCGGAACGGCGTGGCTGCCGAGGGTGACCGCGGCCGCCGAGCCCATGACGAGCGTGCCACCGCGCCGCACGACCGCGCTCAGCGCGGCAGGCATGGGCGTGTCGATCCACTGCCGCAGCGCGTACGTCGGGCTGCCCGGCCCGGCGAACGCCCACGCCGCACGTCCGAGCAGCGCCAACGCCCGTTCGCGCGCCACCAGCGGCGCGCCGGCGCTGCGCCACGACACCACCTCGGCGCGGCGACCGACGCTGTCGGCGAAGTAACCCAGCGTGCGCTCGACCAGCTCGTCGGCGTTGGTCTGGAAGCCGAACGGTGTGTCGAGCAGGACGGCCGGGCCGTCACCGGACGCGGCGAGCACCTCGCGATGCACCTTGACCATCGTGGGGGCGGTCTCGCCGGACCCCATGACCACGAGCAGGCTCACCGGCTCACCGCGGCACCACCGGGCGTCCGCCGTCGCGCGCGGACTCCGCAGCGGCCTCCATGACCGCGAGGACGCGCCGCGACTGCGCGCCGGTCACGCTCATCGGCAGCCCGAGCAGGAGGTGCTCGGCCAGCTCGGCGTGGAAGGCGTACGGCGCCGCGGACGGCGTCGCCACCCGCGTCACCGAACCGTCGGCGGCGTGCAGATCGAGCACCGGCGGCGCGTCAGCCGGCGCGAGCACGTCCTCGAGCAGGGTGCCGACGTCGGAACGGGTCACCACCCGCTCGACCCGCCACGAGCCCACGACGGCCCCCCGGGTGCCGAGCACGTACCACCGCGGCTTGAGAGCGGCGGCGAGGTCGGAGTAGACGAACTCCGCCTCCGCCCCGGTGCTGAAGCGCAGCGAGACACGGGCGTGGTCGGCGTTGGTGACGTCGAACCACATGCGCTTGTGCGTCGCCGCCGTGACGTGCTCGATGGGTACGTCGACGAGGTCGAGCACCTGGTCGAGCACGTGGGCTCCCCAGTCGTAGAACGCGCCCCCGGAGACCTCCTCGTCGGAGTGCCAGAGGTTGCACGGATGGCCGTATCCGCCGACGAACGCCTCGAGATGGAAGACCTCGCCCAGCGCCCCCTCGCGGACCAGCCGACGCAAGGCGAGATGGTCGGGGTCGAAGCGGCGGTTCTGGTAGACGACGGCCAGCCGCCGGTGCTCCCGCGCTGCCGCGAGGACGGCGTCGGCCTCCTCGGTGCGGAGCGCGAACGGCTTCTCGACGACGACGTGGCGGCCGGACTGGACCGCACGAAGCGCCCACGTGGCATGCGACTGCGGGGGGGTCGACACCACGACGAGGTCGAGCTCGGACTCGTCGAGCATGGAGTCGGCGTCGGCCCAGGCGGTGGCGGCTGGGGAGTGGGCCAGCGCGGCCTCGCGCCTGGCCGACGAGGCGTCGCACACCGCGGTGAGCTCGAGCCCGGGCACCGCGGCGACGGCGCGGCTGTGCTCGTGGCCGATCGCGCCGTAGCCGAGCAGCCCCACCCGCACCGGCCGCGGCGCCGTGAGGCCCCCGAGCCGGCGCAGCGTCTGCACGAGCAGGCGCGCGAGCGCCGGCGAGCTCGCCGCCGCCGCCTCGCTGCCGAGGGTGAAGATCCCTGTCCCCGTGGAGGGCCGCCAAGCCGCCACTGCATGCTCGGCCAGCGAGACATTGGCCGTGTAGAGCACCTCGACGTCGTCGGCCGCCTTGTCGACCCGCAGCACGCGGTCGCGGACGTGGACGTGGGCGCCGAGGTGGGCCCAACCGGTGTGCGGATGATCGCTGATCAGCTCGGTCGCGGCCAGGGACCCCGCGCGGACCCGGACGTCGTGCACCGGCGTCGGCGTGCCGACGATGACACCGGCGGCCTCGGCGAGGCGGCCTTCGACGTCCGCGCAGGCCAGCGTCGGACCGGCGAGCAGGAGCGGGCGGGCGGGGTCGTGGTGCCCTAGCGCCTCCGCCGCCACGTCGGGACGGTCGGTCCAGAGCACGGCGACCCTTGCCTCGGTGCCGTCCGCGGGCGACCAGCCGGCACCGGCCAGCCGATCGCGCAGCGCCGCCACGGCCGCCGACAGGGCTGGATCGGCCAGCTGGACGGACCAGTCGAACGTCAACACGCGATCACCCATCCGGCACCCATCCGGCACCCGATTGGCACCCCCTCACCAGCACCCATGACCGAAACCCTAGGCGCGACCCCCGACGCCCCGCTCGACGAGATCGTGCGCGGGGGGGAACCACGCCTCCGACCAGGTGGGGAAGGCGCGCACCGAGTCGGCGAAGGTCGCCACGTCGAGGCGTGCCCGGACCGCCAGCACGAGCTCGCCGCCCCACTCCTCGGCGCGTGGGCCGACGACGCAGCCGCCGAGGATGCGCCCGCCAGCGCCGTCGACGACCAGCTCGACCCGGGCCGGCCCGTCGGCCTGCTCGAGGAACGCCCGGGAGGTCTGGGTCGCGTCGAGCGCCGCTGTGGCGACGTCGACCCCGCGGTCGCGGGCCTGCTCGGCGGTCTCTCCGGCCGCCAGCACCGCGGGGTCGGTGTAGACGGCCCGCGGGACGCCGCAGTAGTCGGCGTCGCGGCCGTGCCCGAGCAGGTGCGCGACGACGATCCGGGCCTGGTAGTTGGCGCCATGGGTGTACGGAGCGATCCCGGTGACGTCCCCGACGGCGAAGACGTCCGGCAACGGGTCCCCGTCGCGGAGAGCACGGCAGCGCGGGTCGACGCGCAGTGCACCGGAGCCGTCGGGTACGACGCCGAGCCGCTCGAGGCCGAGGTCGTCGGTGCGGGGCCGCTGCCCCGTGCCGAGCAGCACGCCCTCGGCCTCGACCTTGGCGCCGTCGGCCAGGTACAGCACGGCGCCGCGCCGGCCGCGCTCGGCGCGCGCCAGCTCGACCCCCGTGCGGACGTCGGCGCCCTGGCCGCGCAGGACCTCGGCCATGGCCTGCCCTGCCCACGGCGTCTCGGTGGCCAGCAACCGGGGGGCGAGCTCCAGCAGCGTCACCGCCACGCCGTACGAGGCGTAGACCTGCGTGAGCTCGCAGCCGACGGCGCCGCCGCCGAGCACGGCCAGCGACGCCGGCCGGTCGGGGCTAGTCAGGGCGTCGTCGCTGGTCCAGACCTGCACGGTGTCCAGGCCGTCGACCGGTGGGGCGCTGGCCGCGCTGCCGGTAGCGATGACCAGGGTGCGCCAGCGCAGCGTGGGCCCGCGGTCGACGGCGAGGCTGCCGCCCCCGGCGTACCGCTCGGCGACCCGTCCCCGACCACGCACGACCGTGACCCCACGCTCGGTCAGGTCGGTGACCGCGCCGGTGTCGTCCTGGTGCTCGGCGGCCCGGTCACGGCGGCGTACGGCCTCCTCCCACGCGCCGACGTGGTCGGCCGAGCCACTGCGCCGGTGCTCCGCCGCGGCCAGCAGCATCGCCTTGCTCGGGATGCAGGCGAGGTAGGGGCACTCACCGCCGACCAGGTGCTCCTCGACCACGGCGACCCGGCGACCGGCGTCAGCCAGCTCGCCGGCCACGGACTCACCGCCGGAGCCGGCGCCCAGCACCACGACGTCGAAGTCCCGCTCGTTGTCGGTCACGGGCCTGGTCTACCCAGCGCCGCGCTCCTCCATGAGCCCGACCGGCGTCCCGTCCGGGTCCTCCACGAAGGCCATCCACAGCCCGGTGTCGCCGTGGCGGTTGATCAGGTGCGGTCCCGACAGGTCGATGGCGCCACGGCTGACGACGGCGGCGTGTGTCGCCGCGAGGTCGTCGACGGCGTAGTAGAGGATCGCTCGGGAGCGGAACTGCGGGTTCTCCGTCACCCCGAGGTAGAGGCGTACGCCGCCGGCGTCGAAGAAGGCCATCGGCTGGCCGGGGACGGTGAACAGGTGCCGCAGGCCGAGGACGTCGCGGTAGAACCTCACCGAGGCGTCCAGGTCGGACACGCTCACGTGCACCTGGGCGAGCCGGCCGAGCCGTCGGTCCATGGGTTGGCCTCCTCGTCGTCGTCGCGGCGCCAGTCAACTCCCGCCCTTCGCCGCCGACGCCGAGGCTCGCCGATTCAGCCGCGATGCCCTGGGTAGTGCACTGGTGAGCAGGCAACGGATCCAGCCGGAGGGAGCGCAACACACCGTGGACGAGATCGTTGGCGAGGCCCTTGCGAAGCGGCTCATCGCGTGGGGCGTGGACACCGTGTTCGGCCTTCCCGGAGATGGCATCAACGGGTTGATGGAAGGTTTCCGGCGGCACCGCGACGAGCTGGAGTTCTTCCTCGTGCACCACGAGGAAGCCGCCGCGTTCATGGCCACCGGCTACGCGAAGGCGACCGGCAAGCTCGGCGTGTGCGTCGCGACGTCCGGCCCTGGCGCCATCCACCTCATGAACGGTCTCTACGACGCCAAGCTCGACCACGCTCCGGTGCTGGCGATCACCGGGATGCAGGCCACCAACGTGCTGGGCACCCACTACCAGCAAGAGGTGCACCTGGACCGGCTCTACCAGGACCTGGCGGCCTACAACCTCATGGTCACCAACCCGCAGCAGTTGCCGGGGGTGGTCGACCTCGCGGTCCGCAACGCCTTGGCCAAGCGCACCGTGGCGCACCTCACCTTCCCCAACGACTTGCAGGTCGCGCCGGTCACCGAGGACCCCTACGAGCACGTGGGTCCTGGTGGAGCACCAGCCAGCATGCCGACGCTCGCCATACCCCAGCTGCCTCCGGCCGAGGAGGAGCTACGCCGCGCTGCCGACGTGCTGAATGCAGGGACGAAGGTCGCCATGCTCGTCGGCATCGGCGCGCGGCACGCTCGCGATGAGGTGATCGCGGTCGCCGAGCGGCTGGGCAGCCCGATCGTCAAGACACTGTCCGGCAAGGTCGTCGTCCCCGACGACCACCCGCTGACGACCGGTGGGATCGGGCTGCTCGGCACGGCGCCGAGCGAGGAGCTCATGGAGGAGTGCGACACCCTGCTGATGGTGGGCACATCGTTCCCGTACTCCACGCACCTGCCCGCCCCAGGCTCGGTGCGCGTGGTGCAGATCGACGTCGACCCCACCCTGATCGGGATGCGCCTGCCGACCGAGGCGCCGGTGGTGGCCGACAGCCGGCTCGCGTTGTCGGCACTGCTGCCCATGCTCGACGACCACGACCGGGAGTTCCTGGGAAAGCACCAGGAGGGGATGGCGACCTGGCGCGAGAAGATGGCCTCGCTGGAGGACGCCTCCCGCGATCCGGTGGCACCGCAGTACCTCATGGCCTGCGTCGACGACGCGGCCAGCAACGACGCGATCCTCACCTGCGACTCCGGCACCATCGCCACCTGGGCGGCCCGCCACTGGACGATCCGCGGCGGACGGGAGTTCTACCTGTCCGGCAACCTGGCCACGATGGCGCCGGGGCTGCCGTACGCCATCGGCATCCAGCACGCCTTCCCCGGCCGGCAGGTCGTCGCCTTCGTCGGTGACGGCGGCTTCGCGATGCTCATGGGCGACTTCCTCACCGCCGTGCGTCGCGAGCTTCCGATCAAGGTCGTCGTCAACAACAACAACAGCTACGGGCAGATCCTCTGGGAGCAGATCGTGCTCGGCTACCCCGAGTTCGCCGTGCGGCACCGCGAGCCGGCAGCCGACTTCTCCGCCTGGGCGCGGGCCTGTGGGGCGCACGGCGTCAAGGTGACCCAGCCCGGCGACGTCGCCGGTGCGATCCGCGACGCCCTGGCCCATCCCGGCCCGGCACTGGTCGACTGCGACGTCAACCCCAACGAGCCCCCACTGCCCGGGAAGATCGAGTACAAGCAGGCCAAGGCGTTCACGGAGGCCTTCCTGCGTGGTCAGCCGCACAAGGCGGCCACGGTGGCCACCATCGCCAAAGACAAGATCAACGAGATCTTCTCGTGACGACGACGTCGCTCCCGGACCCGCTGCTGCGTGCGCCGAGCCCCGAGGAGTCGGTCGCCGGCGTCGACGTCACTGCGCTGGAGGCCGACCTGCGGGCGGTCGTCGACGGTGAGGTGCGCTTCGACCCGGGGTCCCGGGCCGCCTACTCCACCGACGCCTCCAACTTCCGGCAGACGCCGATCGGGGTGGTCGTGCCGCGCACCGTCGACGCGGCCGTCGCGGCCGTGGCAGTGTGCCGGCGGCACCGCGCGCCGCTGCTCTCCCGTGGTGGCGGCACGAGCCTCGCCGGCGAGTGCACCAACGCCGCGGTCGTCCTGGACTGGTCGAAGTACTGCCACCGCCTGGTATCCGTCGACCCCGACAGCCGCACCTGCGTGGTCGAGCCCGGTGCGGTGCTGGACCTGATGAACGACCAGCTGCAGCCCTACGACCTGGAGTTCGGCCCGGAGCCGGCGACGCACAACCACTGCACGCTCGGCGGGATGATCGGCAACAACTCCTGCGGGGCCACCGCGCAACGCACCGGGAAGGTCGTCGACAACATCGTCGAGCTCGAGGTGCTGCTCTACGACGGAAGCCGCTTCTGGGTTGGCGAGACGAGCGAGGAGGACTACGAGCGGATACAGCGCCAAGGGGGGCGCCAGGCGGAGGTCTACGCCCAGCTGCGCGAGCTGCGCGACCGCTACCTCGGCCCGATCCGGACCCGCTACCCAGACATCCCACGCCGGGTGTCCGGCTACAACCTGGACAGCCTGCTGCCGGAGAAGCACTTCCATGTCGCTCAGGCTCTCGTCGGCAGCGAGGGCACCTGCGTCGTCGTACTGCAGGCCCGGCTCAAGCTCGTGCCGCGGGTGCATGCCCGCACGGCGATCTTCATCGGCTACCCGGACGTCGCCACGGCCGCCGACGCCGTACCGGAGATCTTGAAGCACTCACCGATCGCGCTCGAGGGCTTGGACGACAAGCTCATCGGCTTCCAGGACAAGAAGCACCTCAACACAGAGGCGCTGGCGCGTCTGCCGGAGGGCTCGGCCTACCTGCTCGTGCAGATGGGTGGCGACACGCAGGAGGTGGCCGACCGGTACGCCACCGACATGCTCGAGGGGCTCGGCAAGAGCGTCGATGACGACGACGTCGCGGTCTTCGACGACCCAGAGCTCGAGAAGCAGATGTGGCTCATCCGGGAGTCCGGGCTGGGGGCCACCGCCCGGGTCCCCGGCCGGTCCGACACCTGGCCCGGCTGGGAGGACGCCGCGGTGTCCCCCGCCGACCTCGGGGACTACCTGCGCGACATGGAGCGGCTCTACGACGAGTTCGGACTCCAGCAGGCCTCGCTGTACGGCCATTTCGGGCAGGGCTGCGTCCACACTCGCATCCCGTTCGACCTGATGAGCGCCGACGGCGTCGCCGCGTACCGCCGCTTCCTCGAGCGGGCCGCGGACCTGGTGGCGTCCTACGGAGGGTCGTTCTCCGGCGAGCACGGCGACGGCCAGCAGCGCGCAGAGCTACTGCCGAAGATGTTCGGATCCGAGGTCGTCGAGGCGTTCGGCCGGTTCAAGGCGATCTTCGACCCGGACGACCGGATGAACCCCGGCAAGGTAGCCCCCACGTACCCGCTGGACTCCATGCTGCGCCTCGGCGTCGACTACGACCACGGCGGCGTCGAGACGGTCTTCGGCTACTCCGACGACAAGGGCAGCTTCGGCCGGGCGGTGCTGCGCTGCGTCGGCGTCGGCAAGTGCCGCCGGCACGAGGGCGGAGTGATGTGCCCGTCCTACATAGTCACCCACGAGGAGGAGCACTCCACCCGCGGCAGGGCGCGCCTGCTGTTCGAGATGCTCGACGGCGCCAGCCGCGGCGGCGCGATCGCCGACGGCTGGCGCTCGACCGACGTCCGGGACGCCCTTGACCTCTGTTTGGCCTGCAAGGGCTGCAAGGCCGACTGCCCGGTCAACGTCGACATGGCCACCTACAAGGCCGAGTTCCTGTTCCACCACTTCAAGGGACGGCTGCGCCCGTTCGCCCACTACTCCATGGGCTGGTTGCCGGTGTGGGCAGCGCTCGCGTCCTACGCGCCCGGACTGGTCAACGCGATGATGCACGCGCCCGGCGTCGGACGGTTGGCACTGCGCGTCGGCGGCATCGACCAGCACCGCGAGGCCCCTGTCTTCGCGGCGCAGACGTTCCAGGAGTGGTTCGCCGCCCGTGAGCCCGGCGGGAGCGGCGAGCGCGGCGAGGTGCTGCTGTGGCCGGACACGTTCGGCAACCACTTCCACCCCGCGGTCCCGCAGGCCGCGGTGGACGTGCTGGAGTCAGCCGGCTGGCGGCTCGTGGTGCCCACCGAGCGGGTCTGCTGCGGGCTGACCTGGGTGTCCACCGGACAGCTCGACATGGCGAAGCGGGTGATGCGGCGGACCCTGGACGTGCTGCGTCCGCACCTGCGGGCCGGCACGCGCGTCGTGGGGCTAGAGCCCAGCTGCACGGCCACGTTCCGCTCGGACCTCAGCGAGCTGTTCCCGGACGACACCGACGTGGAGCGGTTGCGCAACCAGACCGTCACACTCGCCGAGCTGCTGCGCGACCACACGCCCGGCTGGAGACCACCGCAGGTGCGCCGCACGGTCCACGTGCAGACCCACTGCCACCACCACGCCATCCTCGGCACGAAGGCCGACACGGCGCTGCTGCGCGACGCGGGCGTTGACCTGGACATGCTGGACTCCGGCTGCTGCGGCCTGGCCGGCAACTTCGGCTTCGAGAACGGGCACTTCGAGGTGTCCGAGGCGTGCGCGGAGCGGGTGCTGATGCCGGCCGTGCGCGCCGCCGCCGCCGCTGACGTGGTCATGGCCGACGGCTTCAGCTGCCGCACCCAGATCGAGCAGGGAGCCTCGGACGGGCGCGGTGCGGTCCACCTCGCCGAGCTGCTGCAGGCGGGGCTGCACGGCGACGACGGGGGACCCCGTCCGGAGGAACGCTGGGCACCGCGCCCGGCCAAGCCCTCGGGCGCGGCGCGGGCGGGAGTGCTGGCCGGCGTCGCGCTGACGTTCGGGGCCGCGCTGGCCGGCGCCGCGGCCGGGGTGAGAAGGGCTCGCTGGTGACCCCCGCAGAAACGGCTACCCGGCTCGGCGAACGGGTCCCCGCTGGTCTGCGGGTGGAGTCCGTCGGGGTCTCGGTCTACCGCTTCCCGACCCCTGAGCCGGAGTCGGACGGGACGCTCACCTGGGAGGCCACCACCGCCGTTGTCGTCCAGGCCCACGCAGGCGGTGAGACCGGGCTCGGCTGGACGTACTCGTCCGGGGCGGCCGCCCGGCTCGTCGAGGAGCACCTGACCTCGGCCGTGACCGGCTGCCGGGTCCACGACGTCCGGGGCGCCTACCAGACGATGGCCCGGGCCTGCCGCAACCTCGGCTCCCGCGGGCTGAGCATGCAGGCCGTCTCGGCGGTCGACATCGCCCTGTGGGACCTGGCGGCACGACTCGCGGGGCAGCCGCTCGCCGAGTTGCTTGGCGTGACCCGCGAGGCCGTGCCGGTCTACGGCAGCGGAGGCTTCACCAGCCTCGACGACGACCAGCTGCGCGAACAGGTCGATGGCTGGCTCGGGTCCGGCTGCTCGGCTGTGAAGATCAAGGTCGCGGAGTCGTGGGGCACCCGGCTCGACCGCGACCTGCGCCGCGTACGAAAGGTGCGCGAGCTGTGCGGCCCCGGGATCGACGTCATGGTCGACGCCAACGGGGGCTACAACCGCGGGCAGGCCCGGCGGATGGGGGCGGCTTTCGACGAGCTGGGCGTCACCTGGTTCGAGGAGCCGGTCACCAGCGACGACCTCGACGGCTTGCGGGCGACGCGGGCCGCGGTGCGCTCCGATGTGGCGTCCGGGGAGTACGTCTCGCTGCCCTACGACGCGGCGGCGCTGTGCCCCGTCGTCGACTGCCTCCAGCTCGATGTCACCCGCTGCGGCGGCTACACCGGTTGGCTGGCCAACGCCGGCGTCGCCGCCGCTGCCGGGCTCGACGTCTCCGGGCACTGCGCCCCTGCGCTGCACCTGCCGGTCGCGGCCGCGGCCGCAAACGTCCGCCACGTCGAGTGGTTCGCCGACCATGCCCGCCTCGAGCCGCTGCTCGTCGACGGCGCACCCGCCGTACGCGAGGGGCGGCTCACCCTCGACCGATCCGTGCCCGGCCACGGCATGCGGCTTCGCGGGTCTGCCGACCAGTGGCGTGTGGCGTGACCGCGCGCAGCGCGGGCGAGATCGCCGGGGGCGACTTCCCGCCGCACGTCCTTCGGGAGTACTCCCTGCTCGCCGACGGCGAGCGGGGTGCCCTGGTCGGACCCCGCGGTGACATCGCCTGGCTGTGCGCACCACGCTGGCACGACGACGCAGTGTTCAGCACTCTGGTGGGCGGTGCCGGCACATACGCCGTCACCCCGCGCCAGCGGTTCGTCTGGGGCGGCTCGTATATCCCCGGCTCGCTCGTGTGGCGCGACCGCTGGACCACCAAGACCGGTTGCCTGGAGTGCCACGAGGCCCTTGCCCGGCCCGCGGACCAGCACCGGCTGGTGCTCCTGCGCCGCATCATCCCCGTCCACGAGGATGCCGAGGTGCGGGTCGTCCTCGACCTTCGCGCCGGGTTCGGCAGCCATCGAGCCCGCCGGGTGCACCGCGACGACGCGGGTCGGTGGACCGGTCGCACCGGAGATCTGTACTTCCGCTGGAGCGGCGCCGCCCGCGCGCACCTGGACGACTCCGGCGTCCTCACGATGGATCTGACCGTGCCGGGCGAGCACCACGACCTCGTCCTCGAGGTGAGCGACCGCAGCCTCCCGGATCCGGTCGATGCCGGCGCCCTGTGGCAGGAGACGCTGCACGACTGGGAGATGCGGGTGCCGGCGCTGGCCGCCACGATCGCACCCCGCGACGCCCGCCACGCGGTGGCGGTGATGCACGGACTGACCAGCGCCGACGGAGGCATGGTCGCGGCAGCGACGCTTGGGCTGCCCGAGCGAGCCGAGCAGGGGCGCAGCTACGACTACCGCTACGCGTGGGTGCGTGACCAGTGCTACGCCGGGGTGGCCGCCGCCACGGCCGGCGTCGACGCGCTGCTGGACTCCGCTGTGCGCTTCGTGACGGCCCGGCTGCTCGAGGACGGGCCCCGGCTGCGGCCCGCCTACCTCGTCGACGGTGGCCGCGTCCCGGACCAGCGCCGGCTCGGCCTGTCCGGCTATCCCGGGGGCCGCGATGTCGTCGGCAACCATGCCAACCGGCAGTGGCAGCTCGACTCGGTCGGTGAGGTCCTGCAGCTGCTCGCGGCTGCGGCTGAGCGCGACCGCCTGGACGACGACGGACGCCGTGCGGTCCAGCTGGCGGTCGAGGTCGTCGCGGACCGCTGGGAGGAGCCCGACGCCGGCATCTGGGAGCTCGCCGACGAATGGTGGACCCACTCGCGGCTGGCCTGCGTCGCCGGGCTGCGCCGGGTCGCCGGGGCGTCCGACGGACCCCTCGTGGGCCGTGCGGCGGGCCTGGCGGACCGGCTGCTCGCCGAGACCAGCCGCCGGTGTCTGCGCCGGGACGGGGCGTGGCAGCGCGCCGCCAACCTGCCCGAGGTCGACGCGGCGCTCGTCCTCCCACCGGTACGCGGGGCGCTGCCTGCCGACGACCCGCGGACCCGGACGACGCTCGCCGCCGTCGAGCGTGAGCTGGCCGAGGAGCACTACGCCTACCGCTATGCGCACGGCGCGCAGCCGCTCGGCGACGCCGAGGGCGCCTTCGCCGTCTGCGGGTTCTTCATGGCCCTGGCCAAGCACCACCAGGGCGCTCACGTAGCGGCGTACCGATGGTTCGAGCGCAACCGCGCCGCCTGCGGCCCGCCCGGCCTGTTCAGCGAGGAGTTCGACGTCCAGCAGCGCCAGCTGCGCGGCAACCTGCCGCAGGCGTTCGTCCACGCACTCCTCCTGGAGTGCACGGCGACGCTGCACGAGAGCCCGGCACTGGATGCAGCCGAGCGGCCGGCCACCGTGCGGTGACGGCTGCCTCGAACCGACGGGCACCCCACCCCCGCAATCTGTCAGGCCGACGCGGGGTCGCAGCCACGCCGCGGCCTGACAGGTTCGGCAGCGAGCCGTCGGCGAGTTGCCTCAGCTGGTCGCGCCGTCCGGCCCTGCGCGGCGTACGGGGTCACCCGGCTCGGCGTCCGGATCGGCGAGGTAGTGGATCACCTGGTAGCTCACGGCCGTGAGCGGGACGGCGACCACCGCGCCTGGGATGCCAGCCAGCAGCCCTCCGGAGCTGACGGCGACGAGGATGACCACGGGGTGCAGCTCGACGGCTCGGCCCATCACGACCGGCTGGAGCAGGTTGCCCTCGAGCTGCTGGACGAGCACGACGACGCCCAGCACGAGCAGCGCCTCCGGCAGGCCCAGGCTGACCAGCGTGACGAGAACGGCCGCTGCACCGCTCACGGTGGCGCCGAGGATCGGCACGAAGGAGCTGAAGAAGATGAGCAAAGCAAGGGACAAGGCCAGCGGTACGCCGATCAGATAGAGCGCCACCCCGATCGAGACGGCGTCGATCAGGGCGATGACGACCGAGCCGACGACGTATCGGGTCAGCGTCCACCAGCCGCGTCTCCCGGCGCCGTCCACCCGCTCGCGGCGCTCCGGCGGCACGAGCCGGACGATCCACTGCCACATCTGAGCGCCGTCCTTGAGCAGGAAGAACAGCAGGAACAGCGCGAGGATGACGCTGCTGAGGACCTCCAGCACGAAGGCGGCCGAGGCCAGCGGGTCATGGAAGACCTCGTTGATGCGCCCGACGACGATGTCGCGGATCTGGTCCAGGCGGTCCGCGTTGAGGGACAGCGGCGGCCCGGTGAAGTAGCTGCGCAGCTGGCTCACACCGGCGGCCAGCGCCCCCTGCAGGTCGCCCAGCTGGCTGAGCGTCCGCCGGACGATGAAGTAGCCGGAGGTCGCGAGAACGCCGAGCAACAGCAGGAGCGGAGTCAGGCCGGCCACCCAGCGAGGTGCCCCGGCTCGGGCCATCCAGCGAGACAGCGGGCTCAGCACCGCCGCGAGCAGCAGGGCGCCGATCACGGCGAAGGTGACCACGCGCACGGCCACCAGCAGCTGTAGGAGGATCCAGCCGGCGACCACGAGCACCAGCCCGGCCGCGCAGTATGCGACGGTGACGCGCAGCCACGCCGGCAGCGACGACCCGAGCCGCGAGGTGGCCCGCTGCGGCCGGGACGCCGCGGCGGGCGCCGGCTTGGGTGCCGCGGGGCGGCCGCGGTCCGGCCCGGTGTCGCCCACGCGCGGTCTCCACCGCGGGCGGTGCCGTGCCGGGCCGCGCGAGGAGGCGGTCGGGTCCCGCACGATGCGAACCTGCCCCGCCGCTGCCGGCTCAACCCGGGCGCGTGGCGTATGCAGCAGCGCCCTCAGCCGTCGTGGACCGCCTCCGACCCGGCCGGCCGCAGCGCGCGGGCGAGCTCGTCCGGTGTCGTGACCGGTCTTTCGCAGACGAAGCCACGGCAGACGTACGCGGCGGGCCGGCCGTCGACGAGCGGCCGGTTGCGCAACAGCGGAACCTCCCGCGCGGCGGACGAGCCGGGCGCGCCGAAGGCGACCACGGCGCCCGGGCTGGTCGAGCACTGCGCGACGCGGCGCAGGGCGGTCGCGTCGGGGTCGTCGACCTCACCGACGACCGCCACCTCGACCGGTCCGGCGAGACGGGCCTCGGCCACGGCGAGACCCCAGCCGGCGAAGCGGGGAGCTCGGCGGGCCAGCAGCGTCGCCACGTCCAGAGCCGCCTCGGCCGCCTGTCGGTGGCGGGCGGAGCCGGTCAGCGCCGCGAACGTCAGCAGCGCGCCGGCGGCCGCGTGCCGACCGGAAGGGGTGGCGTTGTCGGTGGGGTCCCGCGGCCGGCGGACCAGCTGCTCGGCGTCGTCGGCGGTGTCCCAGAACTGCAACCCCGCTCCAGCTGCGTCGTGGTCGGTGAAGTGGCGCAGCACGACCTCGAGCAGCTGTTCGGCGAGCGAGAGCCACGCCGGGTCGCCGGTGACCTGGGCGAGGGCGAGCAGCCCCTCGGCGACGTCGCCGTGGTCCTCGAGCACGCCCGCGTTGCGGCCGGCCGCCCCCGCTCGGGAGGTGCGCAGCAGGCGTCCGTGCTCGTCGAGGTGCAGACGTACGAGCAGGTCGGCGCAGGCCCTCGCCGCCTCGATCCACGCCGGCTCGTCGAGCAGCGCACCGGCCTCGGCCAGCGCAGCGACCGCAAGCCCGTTCCAGCCGGCGACGACCTTGTCGTCGCGGGCGGGCTGCGGTCGATCCGCCCGCGCCGCGAGCAGCCGGCGCCGCACGGCCGACCAGCGGGGCGGATCGTCAGGGTCGGTGCGCAGTTGCAGCGTGGAGGCTCCATGCTCGAAGGTTCCGTGCTCGGTGACCGACAGCAGGTCAGCCGCCCAGGCGCCGTCGGCGTCCCCGAGCACGTGGCACAGCTCTGCCGGCGTCCAGACGTACGTCGCGCCCTCGACGCTGTGCGGGCCGCCGGGTCCCTCGACCACGGTGTCGGCGTCCAGCGCCGAGGCGAAGCCGCCCTCTGCGGTGCGCAGGTCGCGCAGCAGAAAGCCCGCGGTGTCGCGCACCACGCCCTCGTGCAGCGTCGAGCCGGTCGCCCGCCAGGCGTGCGCGTAGACGCGCAGCAGCAACGCGTTGTCGTACAGCATCTTCTCGAAGTGCGGGACGACCCACGCGGCGTCGACGCTGTAGCGCGCGAAGCCTCCGGCGAGCTGGTCGTAGACGCCGCCGCGCGCCATCGCCTCCAGCGTCTGCTCGGCCATCGCCAGTGCGCGGTGGTCGCCGGTGCGCGCCGCGTGGCGCAGCAGCGCCTCGAGCACCATCGACGGTGGGAACTTCGGCGCGTCTCCGAAGCCGCCGTGGCGTGCGTCGAGCTCGCCACTCAGCACGTCGATGGCGGCGCGCAGGTCGGACTCGCCCGGCGGTTCGCCGGCACCGGGCACGGTGTGCGCGTCGGACAGCCGGCGGACGACCTCGGCGCCCTGCGCCACGACGTCGGCGCGGCGCTCGCGCCAGGTCTCGGACACGGCCTGCAGGAGCTGACCCAGGCTGGGCATCCCGTGCCGCGAGGTGGGCGGGAAGTAGGTGCCGGCGTAGAACGGCTGCCTATCCGGGGTGAGGAACACCGTCATCGGCCAACCGCCGTGCCCGGTCATCGCGGTGACGGCGTCCATGTAGACGGCGTCGACATCCGGACGTTCCTCCCGGTCGACCTTGACGTTGACGAACAGCTCGTTCATGAGCTCGGCGATTGCCGGGTCCTCGAACGACTCGTGCGCCATGACGTGGCACCAATGGCAGGCCGCGTAGCCGACCGAGAGCAGGACGGGTACGTCGCGGCGGCGGGCCTCCGCAAACGGTTCGTCGCCCCACGGCCACCAGTCGACCGGGTTGTCCTGGTGTTGCAGGAGGTACGGGCTCGTGGCGTCGGCCAGCCGGTTGGGCACCGCAGCATCCCTCTCGGGTCACGGGCGGCGTCGCCGCCGCAGGACTCCCCCACGGTGGCACACGCGCGTCGAGTCCAACGGCTGGCCGTCCCCGCATGCGGCCCGCCGACCCGGCCCGGCCGGGCCGCCCGCCCGCCCGGCCCCGCCCGGCCCCGCCCGGCCCCGCCCGCCTCGCCGGCCGTCTGCCGCGCCCCCGTACACATTTGGGGTGCAAGAGCCTGCGGAGGAGGGAGAGGCGCCACCGGTGCCCCAGCAGCCCCCTGAGGCCCAAACGCGTACGGGGGCAAGGGGTCGCACGGCCAGCGCGGTCGGATCGGCGGCGGGCGCACCTCCCGGCGCGAGGCAGATGGGCCACCAACCTTGCTATCTAGATATACGTATGCGTACACTCCTCTTGTGGCTACAATAGCTGCGTGCCGAACAAGACGATCTACGTGTCCGACGGCGACCTGGCGCTGTACCAGCGCGCCCAGGAGCTGGCCGGCGGCAACCTGTCGGCGGCGATCGCACGTGGGTTGCGCCGGCTGGTCGAGGCTGAAGAGGGACGCCTCGAGGGGTTCGAGGAGATCACCGTGCGGGTCGGGCCCGGCAAGGGTCGCCGGCAACGGTTCATGGGCGTCCAGCTCGCCGAGTGGGGACGATCGACGAAGGATCGCGTCGAGACATACCGGGTCTATCGCAGTCGCACCGGCAAGTACGTCGTGCACACGGAGCGCTCACCGGAGTACACCCACCGCGCCGGCCCCGAGGGCGAGGCCCGCGGCTGGCGCAAGCACCTCAGCGCCGAGCAGACGTGGGGCACGACCGCCGCCACAGCCAGCCTCGACGTCGTGGGCTCGCTCGAGGAACTGCGTGGCCTGATCCCCACCGAGCTGTACGAGATCGTCGCGGCCGCCGCCGAGCAGCCCGCCGTCGAGGACCTCGACATCTGATCCGCGCGGGCCACCGGCCCCCACCCCCGGCGACAACACCGCCGGCGCCAGCTGTGCCGACGGATCCCCACCACCATCTCCGTACCCGCCGCTGCGGCTCATGACTGCCCGAAGCCGCTCGGCACATCCCCGCTTGCCCGACCTCGGGTCTGGAAGGACACGACGACCCATGCCCACCACCATTCGCCCGCCCGCAATCAGCGTCTCCGGCCTGCGCAAGGTCTTCGGCGACCACACCGTGCTGGACGGCATCGACCTGACGGTGCCGTCGGCGAGCGTGTTCGCGCTCCTCGGCCCCAACGGTGCGGGCAAGACCACCACCGTCAACATCCTGTCGACCCTCATCCCTCCAGACGGCGGCTCCGCGGCCGTCGCCGGACACGATGTCGAGCGCGCCGCCGCCGCGGTCCGCGCCGTCATCGGCGTCACCGGCCAGCACTCCGCGGTCGACGGCCTGCTGACCGGTGAGGAGAACTTGCGCCTGATGGCCGAACTGAACCACCTGCCCCGAGCCGCCGGCCGCCGGCGGGCACGCGAGCTGCTGGCCCGGTTCGACCTCGCAGACGTCGCCCGCAAGCAGGTCGCCACCTACTCCGGCGGCATGCGCCGCAAGCTCGACCTCGCGATGACGCTGATGGGCGACCCGGCCGTCATCTTCCTCGACGAACCGACCACCGGGCTCGACCCGCGCGCGAGACGCGACGTGTGGGAGATCGTACGAGGCCTCGTCCGCGCCGGCATCACGATCTTCCTCACCACGCAGTACCTCGATGAGGCCGACTGCCTCGCCGAAAGGATCGCCGTGCTCGACGGCGGGCGGATCGTCGCGCAGGGCAGCCCCGCCGAGCTCAAACGCCACGTGCCCGGCGGCACGATCCACGTCCACCTCACCGATCCCGCTGACCTGGACAACGCAGCACAGGCCATCCCCGAGGGCGTCCGGGACGACGACCAGCTCACCCTGAGCCTTCCGGGGTCCGGCGACCTCGCCGCGCTGCAGGACGTGCTCGACCGCCTCGAGCGGTCCCGCGTCACAGTCGGCCACCTCGACGTGACCAAGGCGAGCCTTGACGACGCCTTCCTCGCCCTCACCGGGTACGCAGCACGAGAGGAACTCCGATGACCACCATCTCGCTCGCCCTGACCGACTCCGCCACCATGCTCCGGCGCAACCTGCTCCACATGCGCCGCTACCCGAGCATGACCGCGCTGCTCGTCGGGACACCGATCGTGGTCCTGCTGCTGTTCGTCTACGTGTTCGGCGGGACGCTCGGCGCCGGCCTGCCCGGTGGTGTCACACCGGGTGCGAGCGGCCGGGCGGCGTACCTGGACTACGTCACCCCCGCCATCGTGCTCATGGCGGCCGCGGCCACCGCGCAGGGCACCGCCATCTCGATCGCCATGGACGCGACCGAAGGGATCATCGCCCGCTTCCGCACCATGGCGATCGCCCGTGGGTCCGTCCTGACCGGTCATGTCCTCGGTGCTGTCCTGCAGTCCCTGCTCGCCATGGGCGCCCTTCTCGCGACCGCCGTCGTGCTGGGCTTCCGACCCTCGGCCGGCCCGATGGACTGGCTCGGGCTCCTCGGCCTGCTCACGCTGACCGCCTTCGCCCTCACCTGGTTGTCCGTCGCGCTCGGTCTGGTCAGCAGAAGCGTCGAGACCGCCAGCAACCTGCCCATGTTCCTCATCGTCCTACCGTTCCTCAGCGCCGGCTTCGTACCGGTCGCGTCGATGCCGGCGGGGCTGCGGTGGTTCGCCGAGCACCAGCCGTTCACGCCCATCATCGAGACCACGCGGCGACTCCTCGCCGGAGACGCCCCTGGCACGACCGCCACCCTCGCCCTGGCGTGGTGCATCCTCATCGCCGCCGGCGGCTACGTGTGGTCGCGCCACCTGTTCCGTCGCGCCGCATCACGCTGACCGCCGCCGATCCGGGCAGTCTGCGGCGTCATCGGTGGTCACCGGTGGTGGGCTGCGCTGCGGTGATGGCGTGGTGGCGGGTCCTCGTCGTCGTGCCCCCGGCGGCGGCGCTCCCCCCCGCGGTGAAAGGAGGGCGTTCGTAGCACCTAGGTGCTACGTTGGCGCATGCCGACCATCAGCCAGCGCGAGCTCCGCAACGACAGCGGCGAGGTCATGCGCCGGGTGCTGGCCGGCGAGTCCTTCACGGTGACGCGCCGCGGGGTTCCCGTGGCCGATCTGGTTCCGCACCGTGGCGAGGTTGTCGCCGGGCCGACCACGTACGTTCCCGCGGAACGCATCGCACAGGCGCTGGGCGACGCGCCGGCCTGGGATGTCGCGGCGTTCGCGGACGAGCGGCGTGCACTCGACGGCGGGCTCGACGACGCCTCGCGCGATCCGTGGGTTCGATGACGCCGCTGCCGCGGGCGCTGTTGGACACTTCCGCCGTCATCGACCCGCCAGCGAACCTCGGCGACCTCGTTGTCGCCGCCGCCATCAGCACGATGACGCTGGCCGAGCTTGCCTACGGCTTGCACACCGCGGACCCGGTCCTCGCCGCCGCACGCGAGGTCCGCTACCAACGCGTCCTGGCCACGTTCGAGGCCATCCCGTACTCGGCGAGCGCGGCGCGGATGTACGGCGGCCTGTGCGCCGCCGTTCGAGCCACCGGGCGCAGCCCTCGACCACGTCGGTTCGACCTGCTGCTCTCGTCGGTGGCTGCGGCCGAGCGGATCCCGCTCCTGACGCGCAACCCTGACGACTTCGAGCGCCTCCATCCGGAGGTGCAGATCGTCGCGATCCCACGATCTACCGTCACCTGATCCGGTCGGGCGCGAGCGCAGCTGATCATCTGCGGTCGGCGGGGTCCAGCAGTGTGCCGGCGTCCACGACGACGTGCCCGCCCAGGAACGTGGCGTGCGACCGCTGCACGGTCTCGCCGACGACGGCAGCCCAAGGGCCGCGATGCGGGTCGGAACCGCCGACCGCGCAGGCCAGGCGAGCCAGTGGGGCGAGCACCGCGGCATTGCCGGCGGGAAGGCCGAGGTCGACGACCGCGACGCGGGCACCCGGTGCCGCCGCGGCACGGGCCCGGGCCCATGCCTGCCGCCACCGCGTGATGACCGACAGCGCGTACGTCGCCAGGATCGCGTCGACTCCGAGGCCGTCCCGGGCGAGCACGCGGACCGCTTGCGACTCCAGGTCCGCGGCGTCGGAGCGCAGCAATACCACGTTGTCCCACGCGGCGCGCCGCACCCGGCGGCGGGCCGCGGCGAGCATGCCGGCGCTCGCGTCGACCCCGACGATCAGTCCGGCCGGGCCGATGCTCGACTGCAGGAGCGGGAAGTTCAGCCCGGTGCCACAGCCGAGGTCCAGGACGGACTGACCTGGGTGCAGCCTTAGCAGCTCGACGCCGTGGACGCGTGCGGGGCGGTAGAGCGGGCGCTCGAGGGAGATGACGTCGTACACCGGCCCGGACCACCGGTACCGCTCCGGCCGGGGCAGCCTCAACGCGGCTGCCGGGTCCGAGCACCCTTGCTGCTCGCCTCCTCGGCGCTCGACGGCGTGACCACCTGCACCCCTTTCCAGAAGGCGACCCGGTCGGTGATCTGTCGCGCCGCGGGATACGGCGCCGGGTAGAACCACGCGGCGTCGCGGTTCTGCTTCCCACCGACCTCGAGGGTGAGGTAACTGGCCTCGCCCTTCCACGGGCACGCGCTGTGGTGAGCGGACCCGAGGAAGAACTCCTCCCGCAACGACTCGCGCGGGAAGTAATGGTTGCCTTCGACGACGACGGTGTCGTCGGACTCGGCGACCACGGCGTCGTTCCACACGGCCCGCATCGGCTGTCGGTCTCGGCTCACGCAGCGGGAACCCCGACGATGGCCTCATGCTTCCCGCACGGAACGTTGGCCCGCTGGTTCGCGACCGATCGTGCGGTGCCGGCCTGCCCTGCGATGCCGCCTACGCTCGCGGCCGTGCATCCCGACGCCAGCGAGCGCGCCTCGACCGCGTCCGACCGCCACGGTCGCACGACCCGCCTCGAGCTCGCCGACCAGACGCTGCGGACCTGGGAGGCCACCGTGCTGGCGAGTGATCGTCGGCAGGGGATCGCGCTCGACCGCTCGGCGTGCTAGCCCGACGGGGGCGGGCAGCCGCCCGCTGGCGAGCTCGCCCGACTCCAGGCAGGGCTCACCCACCGGCGACCGCTCAGCGCCGACCGGCCCGAGCCCGTTGCCGCAGGTCGACGGCACCGGCCAGTGCCAACGCCGAGTTGATCAGCCCGACGTGCGAGAACGCCTGCGGGAAGTTGCCCAGCAGCGTGTGTCGGACCGGGTCGTACTCCTCGGCGAGGAGCCCGACGTCGTTGCGCAGCCCAAGGAGGCGTTCGAACATCTCGCTCGCCTCGTCGGTGTCCCCGCGCATCGCCAGGTTGTCCACCAGCCAGAACGAGCAGAGCAGGAACGCACCCTCGTCGCCGGACAGACCGTCGGAGCCGTCCCGGTCGGTGCGGTAGCGCAGGACGAGCTCGTCGCTGCACAGGTCGCGACGGATCGCGGCGACCGTCCCGCGGACTCGCGGGTCCTCGGGCGGCAGGAACCCGACCAGGGGGATCAGCAACGCGCTGGCGTCCAGCGCGGTCGAGCCGTACGCCTGGGTGAAGGCGCCTCGGTCGCGGTCGAACGCCGCGGCGCAGACCTGCGCGTGCACGGCATCGGCGCAGGCTCGCCACCGGCCGGCATCACCCGGCAGGCCATGGTGGGTCACGGCGGTCGCGGCCCGGTCGAACGCGACCCAGGCCATGACCTTGGAGTGGGTGAAGTGCTGGCGGCCGCTGCGTACCTCCCAGAGCCCCTCGTCGGGCCGCTGCCAGTTGTCCTCGAGGTAGCGCATGAGAGCGCGCTGGAGGTCCCAGGCGTCGTCGTCGACCGCCAACCCGGCGCAGCGCGCCTGGTGCAGGGCATCCATCACCTCCCCGTACACGTCGAGCTGGAACTGTCTGGCGGCGTCGTTGCCGGTGCGAACCGGCCGCGAGCCGGCGAAGCCCGGCAGCCATTCCAGCTCTTGCTCGGTGAGGCGGCGTTCCCCGTCGAGGCCGTACATGATCTGCAGCTGGGCGGGGTCGCCGGCCGCGGCCCTCAACAGCCAGCCGCGCCAGTCACGCGCCTCGTCGAGGTAGCCGCTGGACGTCAGCGCCATCAAGGAGAACGTGGCATCGCGCAGCCACGAGTACCGGTAGTCCCAGTTGCGGGTACCGCCCAGCTGCTCGGGCAGCGAAGTGGTGGGCGCAGCGAGGATCGCCCCGGACGGGTCGTAGGTCAGCGCCTTGAGGGTGATGAGCGACCGTACGACCTCCGCCCGCCACGGGCCCTCGTGCGTGCAGCGACCGACCCACTCCCGCCATGTCGCCTCACACATGGCCAGCACCTGGTCTGCGTCGCACTCGGGGGGCGGCGGGTCGGTCGAACGATGCCAGGCCAGCACGAACCGCACCCGCTGCCCGGCCCGCACCGTGAAGTCGGCCTCGGTGGCCATGTCGTGCCCGACCAGCGGCACATCCGACTGGATCGTCAGGGCGTCCGGGCCGGCGACCGTGCGCAGCCCGTGGCGCGTGCGGTTGACCCACGGCACGACCCAGCCGTAGTCGAAGCGCAGCCGCAGCCGCAGCCGCATGTCCACCTCGCCGTCCACACCGTCGACGAGGCGGATCAGCGTCGGGTGCTCGTGGCGGTGCGGCATGAAGTCGATGACGCGCACCGTGCCGCTCTCGGTGCTGAACGTCGTCTCCAGGACGAGGGTGTCCTCGCGGTAGCGGCGCTCGACCGTTGCCCGCGCGGAGGGGGCCAGCGACCAGGCGCCGTGCGAGGAGTCGCCGAGCAGCGCCGCGAACACGGCACCGGAGTCGAACCGCGGCAGGCACAACCAGTCGATGGAGCCGTCGCGCCCGACGAGGGCCGCGGTGTGCGTGTCACCGATGAGCGCGTAGTCGTCGATGGCTAGCGGCATGTGCGGCCTCCATGGCAGGGACGGGACCGAGGTGGAGGGTCACTGGTGGTCGCTGCCGGGTCGCTGCTGAGCAGGCGAGTCGGCCGCGCAGGGAAGCGTGCCCGCGTCCACCACAACGCGCCCGCCCAGGAACGTGACGTGCGAACGCTCCATGTCGAGCCGACGACGACGAGCAGCCCGGCCGGGCACATGCGGGACTGCAGCAGCGGGCACTTCAGCCCGGTCCCGCAGCCGATGTCCAGCACGGATAGGCCCGTGTCGAGGCGCAGCCCTTCGGCGCCGCAGAGGCGCGCGGGGCGGGGTGGCGGCCTGCTTCCCGGGGTAGCGTCCGGTGCCGGCCGCCCGGGGCACGGCCTACGCTCGCGGCCATGCATCCCGACGCCAGCGAGCGCGCCTCGACCGCGTCCGACCGGCACGGGCGCACGACCCGCCTCGAGCTCGCCGACCAGACGCTGCGGACCTGGGAGGCCACGGTGCTGGCCAGTGACCGTGAGCAGGGGCTCGTGCTCGACCGCTCGGCGTTCCACCCCGGCGGCGGCGGGCAGCCGCCCGACGCCGGCGAGCTGCTCTGGGGCGGCGTACGCACCCGCGTCGTCGGCGTGCGCAAGGGCGACGACCTGTGGCTGGTGCCGCACGAGGACGACCCGCTCCCGCCGGTGGGGACGTCGGTACGTGGCGCGGTCGAGGACGAGCGGCGTACGGCGCTCATGCGTACACATTCCGCCGTGCACCTGCTGTCGGGAGTGGTGTTCCGTGACTTCGGCACCCTCGTCACCGGCGGCGGCATGCAGCCGCTCGAGGCGCGCATGGACGTCGACCTGCCGGTGCTGCCGGAGGGCTTCCGCGACCGGGTGGCCGAGGCGTGCGCCGCGGAGGTGCTGGCCGACCGAGCGATCACCACGACAACACTGCCCCGAGATGCCGCGTTCGCGAGCTACCCCGACCTCATCCGCACGGCCACCAACCTGCTGCCGCCCGAGCTCGAGGTCGTCCGCATCGTCGACATCGCCGGGCTGGACACACAGGCCGACGGCGGCACGCACGTCGCGAGCACCCGCCAGATCGGGCGCATCGAGATCGTCAAGGTCGAGAGCAAGGGCAAGGGCTTTCGGCGGATCAGGATCCGCGTCGCCGGCTGACGAGCGGACCATCAGGTCAGGCCGCCGGACTGTCGCCGTCACCGTGCAGGCCGCCACCAGAGCCACGCATCCGCGACTGGTCGTCAGGGGCCTGTTCGTCGAAGTCGATGCGCTTGAGCTGGTGGCGCATGCTGCGCCACAGGAAGAACACCGCGACCCCGAGCAGCACCACGACGCCCAGGGCGATCGGTCCCGGCTGGTACTTCTCCAGCAGGTTCTGGTCGGTGGTCTGGGCGCCGAGACCGGCGAGCACGGCAGTGGTCATGGGCTCATCGTCCCTCGTGCCGCCGCAGTTGTCGCCGCCCGGGCCCCCGGCTGGGTCGCTGCGTCTGGAACACCGGCGAACAGGTCGCCCTCCGGCGTCGGCGCCGGCACGAAGGAGGTGACGAGCTCGTAGTCCTCGGTGGGCCACACCTCCTGGTGCACCTCGAGCGGGACGTGGAACCACGGGCCGTCCGGGTCGACCTGCGTCGCATGCGCCCGGAGGGCCTCGTCGCGGACCGGAAACCACTCTGCACACGGGACTCTCGTGGTGATGCGCCGGTCGTGGGACGGGTCGAGCGGCCATTGCGCCAGGCGCTCGGCGTACGGCGACTCCAGGCCGCGGGTCAGCATCGCGTCGTGCAGGGCCTGGGTGCGGGCCCGGTGGAAGGAGTGGTGGTAGTAGAGCTTGAGCGGCTGCCATGGCTTGCCCGCCTCCGGGAATGCGTCCGCGTCGCCTGCCACGTCGAACGCGGCCACCGCCACCTCGTGGCAGCGGAGGTGGTCCGGGTGCGGGTAGCCGCCGTCCTCGTCGTAGGTCGTCATGACCTGCGGACGGAACGTCCGCACCACGTGCACGAGCCGGGCCACGGCCTCGTCGAGCGGGGCCAGCGCGAAGCAGCCCTCCGGCAGCGGCGGAGGCGGGTCGCCCTCGGGGAAGCCCGAGTCGACGAAGCCGAGCCACACCTGCTCGACACCGAGGATCGCACGGGCGCGGTCCATCTCCGCTCGGCGGATGTCTGCGATCCGCTCCATGACCTCGGGTCGGTCCATGGCGGGGTTGAGGACTGAGCCGCGCTCGCCGCCGGTGCAGGTAGCGACCATCACGCGTACACCCGCCGAGACGTAGCGGGCCGTCGTCGCCGCGCCCTTGCTGGACTCGTCGTCCGGATGGGCGTGGACATGGAGCAGGCGCAGGCCATCGTCGGGCACGGGCATCGGGGCGGCTCCGGCAGCTGCGGTCGAGGTGGACCGCCCGCTCGAGGCGGACGGCGCGACAATGGTGCCCCACCCAGCGTGAGGACCCTCGATGACCACCGCACCCGGCAGCGCGCTCGACGAGCGTTACGGACGGCGTGCCGGTTCGCCGCGGCGGCGCCGGCTGGTGTGGGCGGGGGCCGCGGCTGCTGTCGCGCTGGCGGTGGCGGGCCTGGTGTGGCTCGCGCTACTGCAGGCCCGCCCCGTCGTGACCTCCCGGCTGCTCGGCTGGGACGTCGACAGTCCGAGCACGGTCTCCGTACGGGCGGAGGTGACGCTGCGCGAGGGCGTCCCCGCCACCTGCTTCCTGCAGGCGCGGGCCAGCGACTCCGCCGTGGTCGGCAGGGTGTCGGTCACGGTGCCCGCCGGAGCGCAGCGCCAGGTGCTGCTCGACCAGCGCATCGTCACCGAACGACCGGCCGCCGCCGCGGAGCTGGTGGGCTGCACCGCGTCCGGTCAGGCACGTCCCCGCTGAGCCGTCCTTTGCTAGGCTCGGGCGATCCCCACGAGCCCCGCCGGAGCTCCCGGCGGGACTGACGCATTCTCCGGTCACCCCGCTCGGCGGCGCCCCCGGGATCGGAGTCGCCGCTGGACGCCCGCTCGGGCGGGCAACGCCGTACCGAGCGTTACCTGCGTGACCGCCGTACCCGAGAACACAGCACCCGACAGGACAGCACCCGAGATCAACGAGGAGCCGCGGAGCCATGACCGCGCCCAGCAACCCCGTGCCCACCACGCCGGCGCCCGACGACGACGTCGCCTGGCTCACCCAGGAGGCCTTTGACCAGCTCAAGGCCGAGCTCGAGCACCTCATGGGGCCGGCCCGCAGCGAAATGTCGCGCCGCATCGACGCCGCGCGGCAGGAGGGTGACCTCTCCGAAAACGCCGGCTACCATGCGGCCAAGGAGGAGCAGGGCCGGCAGGAGGCCCGCATCCGTCAACTGCAGTCGCTCCTGCAGCGGGCGAAGGTGGGGCCGGCGCCCCCCGACGACGGCGTGGTCGAGCCGGGCATGAAGGTGACCATCCGCTTCGCCGGTGACACCGAGACCGAGCAGTTCCTGCTCGGCTCCCGCGAGTTGACCACGCTCGACTCGAGCGTGACCCTCGACGTCTACTCGCCGCAGTCCCCGCTGGGCCGCGCGCTCAACGGCAGGCAGGTCGGCGACACCGCGTCGTACGAGGCGCCCAACGGTCGCACGCTCACCGTGGAGATCGTGGCTGCGGAGCCCTACGTCGTCTGAGGCCGCCGGCGGCCGACGGGCCAGGGCGAGCACCGGGCGCGACCCGGCCCGTCGCCGCGCCCCCGACTCGGCAGGTGCCGGGTCAGCGGGTCGACGCCTGGCGGTAGCGCGCCACACCGAGCGGCGCGAACACGGCGACGAACAGCACGATCCACATCACCGACAGCAGCAGCGGGTGCTGAGCCGGCAAGCTGTCGCTGGCGACGTACGGATTGGGATTGCCGAACAGCTCGCGGCACGACGAGGTGATGACGCTGAACGGGTTCCACTCCGCGACCGGCTGCAGCACCGAAGGCAGGCTGGCCGGGGGCACGAACACGTTGGACACGAAGCTCAGCGGGAAGATCGTGATGAACCCGACCTGCTGCGCGGACTCCACGGTCGGCACGGTGAGCCCGAGGAAGACCCCCAGCCACGTCATCGCATGGATGAAGGCGACCATCAGCACGATCGCGACGAGAAAGTCGCCGATGCCGTTGTGCACCCGCCAGCCCACCACGAGCCCGGTCGCCATGAGCACGACCAGGATGCCGACGTTGTAGAGCGTGTCGGCAGAGGTGCGGCCGGCCAGCACCGCGGAGCGCGCCATGGGCAGCGACCGGAACCGGTCGATGAGCCCCTTGTTCATGTCCTCGCACATGCCGATCGCTGTCGTGATCGACGCGAAACCGAGCGTCTGCACGAAGATGCCCGGCATGAGGAACTCGGTGTAGGACGCCCCGCCGGGCAGCGGGATCGCGCCCCCGAACACGTACGCGAAGAGCAGCACGAACATGATCGACTGGAGGATCGCGAAGATCGCCAGCTCGGGGATGCGCGGGACCCGCTTGAGGTTGCGCCACGCGACTACGACGGAGTCGGCGACCGCGGCGCGGGCGCCTCCGGACGCAGGCGGCCGGGCGTCGCGGGCGCTCGTGGGGATGGCGGTTGTCGTCATGGCTACCTCCGGCTCGGGCGGCCCGCCGCGGCGAGCCCGGTGCTGTCGGTGGGAGTTCCGGTGTCGGTGTGAGGGCCGGTGTCGCCGGCGGCGCGGTCGGCCCCGCGGCTGTCGGAGTCGCTCCCGTCGGCGTCCTGGGTCGTCTCCTCGGCCGCGTGCCCGGTCAGCGAGAGGAACACGTCGTCGAGCGTGGGCCGGCGCAGCCCTACGTCGTCGAGGAGGATCCCGGCCTCGTCGAGCCGGCGGATGACCTCGACGAGGTGCCGCGCGCCGCCGTTGGCGGGGACGGTGACCCGTCGGGTGTGCTCGTCGACACTGGGTTCGGCCGCGGCATCGTCGTGCAGCACCTGCACCGCAGCGGCGATCGCGTCGGCGCGGTGGACGACCACCTCGATCCGCTCGCCACCGACCTGCGACTTCAGCATGTCGGCGGTGCCCTGGGCGATGATCCGCCCGGCGTCGACGACGGCGATGGTGTCGGCGAGCTCGTCGGCCTCCTCGAGGTATTGCGTTGTCAGCAACAGGGTCGTGCCCTCGCGGACGAGGTCACGGATGACGTCCCACATGCCCAACCGGCTGCGCGGGTCGAGTCCGGTAGTCGGCTCGTCGAGGAAGAGCAGCCGGGGACGACCGATCAGCGCGCTGGCGAGGTCGAGCCGGCGGCGCATGCCGCCGGAGTAGGTCTTGAGCACCCGGTCGGCGGCGTCGACGAGCGCGAAGCGCTCGAGCAGGTCGTCGGCCCGCCGCCGGGCTTCGGCGGAAGGCAGCTGGTAGAGCCGGCCGAACATCCACAGGTTCTCGCGTCCCGTGAGGTTGTCGTCGACGGCGGCGGACTGCCCGGACAACCCGATCAGGCGACGGACCGCCTGGGGCTTGCGCAGGACGTCGTGCCCAGCGACGTACGCCTCCCCGGAGTCCGGACGCAGCAGCGTGGCAAGGACCCGGACGGTCGTGGTCTTGCCCGCGCCGTTGGGCCCGAGCAGACCGAGGACGGTGCCCTCCTCGACCTCGAGGTCCAGGCCGTCGAGGGCGCGAACCACCCCCGAGCGCGGTCGGTAGGTCTTGACGAGGCCGGTGGCCTGGATTGCTGGCACGCGGGTGCCCCTCTCGATGGTGCGGGTTCGATGGTGCGGGTCGATGGTGCGGGCCGGATGTCACCGGCCCCTCAGACTGGCAGCGAGCACTGACAGCTGCAGGTCCAAGCGGAGCCTCGTGGCAGAAGACCTGGCCGGAGCCCAGGACTCATCGGCGCCGACGAACTGTCGGACACAGCCCGATGGCTCGCCGAGCAGGACGGCGGCCTGCTCGATGTCGCTCCCCGACCGCCAGCCGCGCGAGCACGTCCTCGCGCGACGGGAGCGCCGGGGTCGCCTCGGCGCAGTCCACCCGGGCGAGCAGCCCGCCGAAGCGTCACCGGGCGGTCGGGTAGCTCACCCGAGATGCCGCCCAGCTCCTTCATGCTGCCACGCAACGCGAGAGAGACGCGAAGCATTTCGCGGTCGGCGGAGTCGAGCCCGCAGGAGCGGCAGGGGGAAGCTGCCGGTGAGCTCGGTGCCGCAGCCGCCACAGCCGAGCCGGGTCACGGTCGGCAGCTGGCCGCAGACCGGGCAGCTGGTCGGTGCGACGCGCTCAACGCGGCCAAGCGTCCTGCCTTTCCGCTCGTCGAGCCGGCGAGGCGAGCAGATCGCGCGGGCCCTCACCCACGGACCAGAGTGTGCGCTCGACTTCATCGTCACGGGCACTCACAGATCAGGAGAACGACAGCACGTATCCATGGCTGCGCAGCAGTTCGAGCAGGCTCGTCCGTTGCTCCCGGCTGCGCGTCTCCAACTGCACCGCCACCACGACCTGTCCGAGGTGCAGCTGCGCCGAAGTCCGTTCGTGCACGACGTCGAGCACGTTGGCGTCCCCGGCGGCCAAGTCGGCCAGGAGCTGGGCGAGCGCGCCGGGGCGGTCCGGGATACGCACCCGTACCGAGAGGTAGCGACCAGCGGCCACCATGCCGTGGCGCATCACGCGCATGAGCAGCAGCGGGTCCACGTTGCCACCGGAGAGCACCGCGACGACCGGCGGCTCGAAGCGCTCGGGGGCCTCGTTGACCGCGGCCACCGCAGCAGCGCCGGCCGGCTCCACCAGCAGTTTGCCGCGCTCGAGCACGAGCAGCAGGGCCTGCGACAGCGACTCCTCGGACACCACCACGACCTCGTCGACCCGCTCCCGCACGATGTCGAACGGCACCCGTCCCGGACAGCCGACGGCGATGCCGTCGGCCATGGTGGCCATCCGCTCCACAGAGACTGGCCGCCCAGCCGCCAGTGAGGGCGGGTACGCCGCCGCCTCGGCGGCCTGCACGCCGACGACGCGGACGGGTCGCTGTGCGGCCTCCATCGCGACGGCGATGCCGGCGAGCAGCCCGCCCCCGCCGGCGCTGACCACGACGGTGCGGACCTCGGGGCACTGCTCGAGGATCTCCAGGCCGCAGGTGCCCTGCCCGGCGACTACGGTCGGGTGGTCGAACGGGTGGATGAGCACCGCCCCGGTCGTGCTCGCATGTTCACGCGCGGCGACGAGGGCCTCGTCGACGCTGCGTCCGGCGAATCGCACCTCGGCCCCGTAGCCCCGGGTGGCCTGTTCCTTGGGCAGCGGAGCGCCTTGAGGCATGAACACGGTCGCCCTGATGCCGAGCATCCGCGCTGCCAGCGCGACGCCCTGCGCGTGGTTGCCCGCGCTGGCCGCAACCACTCCGTGCGACCGTTCCTGCCCGGTCAGCCCGGACATGCGGTTGTAGGCACCACGGATCTTGAACGATCCCGCGCGCTGGAGGTTCTCGCACTTGAGGTGCACCGGCCCCCCGACGGCCTCGGTGAGCCAGCGCGAGTGCTCGAGCGGCGTCGGCCGCACGACGTCGCGGAGCAGTTGCGCAGCCGCCCTGACGTCGGCCAGCGTGACCTCGGGCGACCGCAGCGATGCCGGCGTCGTCGTCATGAGCGGAGTCTGGCACTGCTGTCGGCGCGGCCCCGACCGACTCGTGGTGCCACCTCCCGCGCCGGCGCTGCGCGTGCCGGCGCCGCCCGTGCCGGCAGCGCACGTGCCGGGCCTGCCCCCGCACCCGCGGCTCCCACGTACACATTTGAGGCTCGTGTGTCGATCGGGGCTCCAGTGGCGCCCCATCAGCTCCGGCGACCACACAGGCCCCAAATGTGCCCGGAAGGCCAGTGCAGGTCCACCCACGAGCGCCTCTCATGTTCGGCTTGCATGCGCCACCCAAGTTCTTTACAGTCGTGCGGTGCACACAACCGGCCTGGACCGCTCCCCCGAGGGCCGCCTCGTCGTAACGCTCACCGAGGTCCTGCGCCGGATGCGCCAGATCGTCGACAGCGGCCCGCTCGAACCGGCGACATTGCTCGTCCTGCACTACGCGGCCTGCGCGACGCTTCCCCGGGTGAGCGACCTGGCGGGATCGCTGGGGCTTGACACCTCCACGGTGAGCCGCCACGTCAGCCACCTCACCGACGCCGGCTACCTCGAGCGGCGCCCCGATCCCGAGGACCGCCGGGCCGCCCGACTGGCGCTGTCGGCCCAGGGTCGTAGCGTTCTCGACGACGCCCACGCAGCCCGCGCCGCAGCCGTCCGGCAAGCCCTGCAGCGGTGGGACCCATCCGACCGCGACCGCCTGCTCGCGCTCGTCGAGCGGCTCGCCGCCGACCTCGGCGCCGCCGCCGGCGGCGCTCCTGGCACGTGCACCGCGACCAGCACACCCGCATTGGAGAACCGATGAGCGAGATCGCTCCCGTGGTCGAGGCCTCCCCACCGGCAGTCGAGCACTCCTACCTCTCGCACCGGCAGATCATGCTGGTGCTCAGCGGCCTCATGGCCGGGATGTTCCTGGCCGCGCTCGACCAGAGCATCGTCGGCACGGCGCTCCCCCGGATCGTCAGCGAGCTCGGCGGGTTGGATCACCTGTCCTGGGTGGTCACGGCCTACCTGCTGACCTCGACGGCGTCAACGCCGCTGTGGGGCAAGATCTCCGACTTGTACGGCCGCCGACCGATATTCCAGGCGGCCATCGGCATCTTCGTGCTCGGCTCGCTGGTCGCCGGGGTTGCCACCTCCATGCCGTCACTGATCGCCGGACGGGCCGTGCAGGGCCTCGGCGGCGGCGGCCTGTTCGCCCTCGCCCTCGCCGTCATCGGCGACGTCATCCCGCCCCGCGAACGCGGCCGCTACCAGGGCTGGTTCGGCGCCGTCTTCGGCGTCTCCAGCGTCGCCGGGCCGCTGTTGGGCGGCTTCTTCACCGACGGCCCGGGCTGGCGGTGGATCTTCTTCATCAACGTGCCGATCGGCTTCGCCGCGTTTGTCATCACCTCGATGGCGCTGCGAATCCCGCTCGTCCGGCGGGACCACAAGATCGACTATCTCGGCGCGGCGGTCGTCGTCGCATCGGTGACCTCGATCCTGCTCTACACAGCCTGGGCCGGCGGCCAGTACGGCTGGCTCGACCCGATCTCGCTGACCTTGCTCGGCGCCGGCCTCGTGCTCGCCGTCCTCTTCGTCGTCGTCGAACAGCGCGCCGTCGAGCCGATCCTGCCGATGCGGCTGTTCAGCAATCGCGTGTTCCGGTACTCGAACATCTTCGCGTTCCTCGTCGGCATGGCGATGTTCGGCGCGATCATCTTCCTGCCGGTCTACCTGCAGGCTGTGCGCGGCATGACGCCGACCGAGTCCGGACTTGCGCTGCTGCCGATGGTGATCGGCATCTTCACCACCTCGATCGGCGGCGGAGCGGCGATCACCCGCACCGGCCGCTACCGGATCTACCCGATCATCGGTGCGGCCGTGGTCGTGGTTGGCCTGCTCATCCTCACCAGGCTGCAGGTCGACTCGCCGTACTGGTATATCGCCATCGCCATCTTCGTCCTGGGCGCCGGCCTCGGCTTCACGATGCAGACGGTCGTCACGGCCGTCCAGAACGCCGTCGACATGCGCGACCTCGGAGTCGCCACGTCCGCGATCACGTTCTTCCGGTCGATGGGCGGTGCGTTCGGCGTGGCGCTGCTCGGCGCGGTGCTCAACAACCGGCTCACCCACCACCTCGCGCAGGAACTGCCGGCCGCGGCAGGTCCAGCCGCGCCGAAGGGTGACATCGCCAACAATGTGCAGGCGATCCAGAAACTCCCGCCGGCTATCAAGGGCCCTGTGCTCGACAGCTTCACGCTCGCGATGCACGACGTGTTCCTCGTGGCTGTGCCGTTCGTCCTCGTCGCGTTCGTCATCGCGTTCCTCATCCCCGAGCTCGAGCTCCGCACGCGCGCCAGCGGTCCGGCCGCTGCTGCCAACAGAAGCGGCCAGGGTTTCGGGGCCGGGGAGGCGGGCAGGCCGCAGAGCGTGCGCGACGAACTGCCCACGCAGGACGATTCCTCGACCCCCGAGGAGACGATCACGCGTGACAACGAGGGACACGTGCACCAGGAGCCGTACGACGACGCCGCCGCGCCGGACAGCGGCGACGCCGAGGGGGAGCGCCCAGCCGACCGCGAACAGACCAGCCAACCCGGCGTCGATCCGCTCGATCCGGCGCGGGACAGCCTGGCCCGGGACGTCGACGTGGAGGAGGCGCGGCGCCTGCTCCCGTAGCAGACGCCGTCCCCGGGCACCCCGGCCCGCTCGCCCCCATCCCCACGCTGCGGGGCGGGCGTGCTGGGCCCGGTGTCGCGACGTACCGTCGACGGCGTGACGACACTGCCCCAGCCCCCTACCGGGCTTCCGACGACACTGCGAGCCTTGCGCGACTCCGGCCACGCGCTGCGCAGTGTCAAGGCCGAGGTCCGCGACAACCTGCTGACGCGGATGCGGTCGGGACAGCCGCGCTTTCCGGGCATCGTCGGCTTCGACGCGACCGTGCTCCCCGAGCTCGAACGCGCGCTGCTGGCCGGTCACGACGTGGTGCTGCTCGGCGAGCGCGGTCAGGGCAAGACCCGCCTCATCCGCACCCTCGTCGGGTTGCTCGACGAGTGGTCGCCGGCGATCGCCGGCGCGGAGCTGCACGAGCACCCGTACGACCCGGTGACCCCCTGGGGACGCCGCCAGGTCGCCGAGCACGGCGCCGACCTGCGGCTGCGCTGGGTGCACCGCAGCGAGCGGTATGCCGAGAAGCTCGCCACCCCCGACACCTCGGTCGGGGACCTCGTCGGGGACGTCGACCCGGTCAAGGTGGCCGAGGGCCGCTCGCTCGGAGACCCGGAGACCGTGCACTTCGGGCTGGTACCACGCACCCACCGCGGGATCTTCGCGGTGAACGAGCTGCCCGATCTCGCCGAGCGCATCCAGGTGTCGCTGCTCAACGTGTTGGAGGAGCGTGACATCCAGGTGCGCGGCTACGTGCTGCGGCTGCCGCTCGACGTGCTCGTGGTGGCCAGCGCCAACCCCGAGGACTACACCAACCGCGGCCGGATCATCACCCCGCTCAAGGACCGCTTCGGTGCCGAGGTGCGCACCCACTACCCGCTCGCCGTCGCCGACGAGATCGACCTGGTCCGCCAGGAGGCGTCCCTCGTGGCCCGGGTGCCCGAGCACGTCCTCGAGGTGGTGGCCCGCTTCGCCCGCGGCGTGCGCGAGTCCCCCGCCGTCGACCAGCGGTCCGGCGTCTCGGCGCGGTTCGCGGTCGCCTGCGCGGAGGGCGCTGCCGCCTCGGCGCTGCGCCGTGGAGCCCTGAGCGGTGAGGCCGATCCGGTTGCCCGCACGGGCGACCTGCCGGCGGTCGTGCCGACGCTGCGCGGCAAGGTGGAGTTCGAGATGGGCGAGGAGGGGCGCGAGGGCGAGGTGCTCGACCACCTGCTGCGGGTCGCGGTGTCGGAGGTGTTCCGCGAGCGGCTGCGCGGCTTGGACCTGTCCGGTGTCACCGACCGCTTCGCCGACGGCATCGCCGTCGAGGACGGCGACCTGGTGGCGTCCCAGCGCCTGCTCGACCAGCTCGGACCGGTGCCGGGGTTGGCCAAGGTCCTCGACCGGCTGGGCCTCGGCGACGCCTCCGGCCCGGCGGAGGCGGCGTCGGCGCTCGACCTCGTCCTCGAGGGGCTGCACCTGAGCCGCCGCCTCGGCAAGGAGACGCTCGACGACGGCACGGTCCGCTACGGGACACGCCAGCGGTGAGCCGCTACCGGTACGGTCCGTGGCGCGGCGGCCGCGATCCGCTGGCGCCGCCGTACGACCTGCGCTCGGCGGTCGACGATCTCGGGCAGGACGTGCTCTCCGGCGGCAGCCTGGCCGAGGCGATGCGCGACCTGCTGCGCCGCGGCCCGCAGCCGGGCCGGGGGCTCGACGACCTGCTCGACCAGGTGCGGCAGCGCCGCCGGGACCTGCGCCGCAGCGGCGACCTGGCCGGGGTGCTCGACGAGGTGCGCGAGCTGCTCGACGAGGCGGTCACCGCGGAGCGCGACGAGCTGGCCCGCGATGCCGGCGAGGACGCCCGGCTGCGGGAGACCCGGCTCGACCTGCTGCCCGACGACACAGCGCGGGCGGTCACCGAGCTGGCGGACTACGACTGGAGGTCGGCCGAGGCGCGGCAGGCGTACGAACGCATTCGCGAGCTGCTCCGCGAGCAGGTCCTCGACCAGCGCTTCCGCGGCATGCGCGATGCGATGTCCGGCACCGACGGGCAGCCGGACCCGGCGGCGATGCAGCGGGTCAAGGACATGCTCGCCGACCTCAACGCGCTGCTCGCCGCGCACGCCCGTGGCGAGGACACCACCGACCGCTTCCGCGAGTTCATGGCACGCCACGGCGAGCTGTTCCCCGAACAGCCGCAGGACGTCGACGAGCTGGTCGACGCACTCGCCCGCCGGGCGGCCGCCGCCGAGCGACTGCTCCGCTCGCTCAGCCCGCAGCAACGCGACGAGCTGGCCCGACTGATGTCTGACGCGCTGTCCGACGTCGACCTGGCCAGCGAGCTGGCGCAGCTCGACGACAACCTGCGCGCCCTGCGCCCCGGCCTGGACTGGCGCAGCCGCGAGCGCGTGCAGGGGGACGAGCCGCTCGGCTACGGGCAGGCAGCCGGCGTCCTCGAGGAGCTGTCCGACCTCGACGCGCTGGCCGAGGCGATGGGGCAGGACTACCCCGGGGCCAGTCTCGACGACGTCGACGTCGAGGCGGTGCAACGCCAGCTCGGCGAGCGGGCAGCCGCCGACGTACGCGCGTTGCGCGACCTCGAGCGCGAGCTGACCGAGCAGGGGTGGCTGCGCCGCGGCACCGACGGGCTCCAGCTCACGCCGAAGGCGCTGCGCCGGCTCGGCCAGACCGCACTGCGCCGGGTGTTCGCCCAGCTCGACGCCCGCGACGCTGGAGCCCACGACCTGCACGACGCGGGCCGCGCCGGAGACCCGACCGGGTCCAGCCGGTCGTGGCAGTTCGGCGACGAGCAGCCGATCGACGTGGTGCGCACCGTGACCCGGGCGGTGCAGCGTTCCGGTCCGCGGCGCCCCGTGCGCCTGCAGGTGGAGGACTTCGAGATCGTCGAGACCGAGCGTCGGGCCTCGGCCGCCGTCGCGCTGTGCGTCGACCTGTCCTACTCCATGGTCAGCGAGGGCCGCTGGGGGCCGATGAAGCAGACCGCGCTCGCGCTGTCCCACCTGGTGAGCACGCGCTTCCGGCAGGACGCGCTGCAGGTCATCGGATTCCACCGGTGGGCGGCCCGGATGAGCATCGAGGAGCTCGCCGCGGTCGAGCCGGAGTGGATCCAGGGGACCAACCTGCACAACGCGCTGCTGCTCGCCGGGCAGCACCTGCGCCGCCACGCGGCGAGCGACCCGGTTGTCCTGGTTGTCACCGACGGCGAGCCCACCGCACACCTGGACGACGGCGGACACCCGGCATTCGCCTGGCCGCCTGTGCCGGAGACCGTACGCCGAACCGTCGGCGAGGTCGACGCGCTCACCCGCTACGGCGCGACCGTCAACGCCTTCGTCCTCGGCGACGACCCCGGGCTGCGGCGCTTCGTCGACGCGCTGGTCAAGCGCAACGGCGGGCGGATGTTCACCCCGTCGACCGAGCGGCTCGGCGAGTACGTCGTCGCCGACTACCTGCGGCTGCGCCGCGGGCGCCGCCGCTCGGCCTGATGCGCCGGCGGGCGGCCCCAGGAGCCCCTCGCGTCGCGAAGGTGGGTTGGGGCGACGGGGCAGGCGGGAGCGACCGCCGTTGTGGTGTGCGGGGGCGCCGTGCAGGAGGGCTCGGCCCGCCGGTCGGCGTGCCCGGCCGGCCCCGGCGGGCAGGCCGGATGCTGCTTGACTTGCCGATCAGGAAACTCTACGTTGACTTTCCAACAAGGAAAGGAGTCCACCGTGGACAACGTCTCCCCTGGCCAGGCCTCCGAGGCGCTGGAGACCGTCGAACGCGCCCGGCGGCAGGTCATCGACCAGATCCACGTGCCGACCTGGTACTGGTGGGGGCTCGCCGTCGGCTGGATCGGCCTGGGCCTGCTCACCGATCTCGGCTCGGCGTGGCTGGCGGCGCTCGCCACGTTCGTCTTCGGCACCGTGCACGCCAGTGTCGCGCCCCGCGTCGTCAGTGGGCGGCACGGCAGCCGGCAGCTCAGCGTGCGCGGCGACGTCGCGCCCCACGTCGCCCGGCTCGTGCTCGGCGGGGTCGTCGTGCTCGCCGCCGCGACGGTCGGGCTGGCCTTGCTCGCGCAGGCCGACGGCGCCCGCCACCCGGTCACCGCCGCGAGCATCGTCGTGGCCGTCGTACTCGTCCTCGGCGGGCCACTGCTGCTTGGAGGCGTCCGCCGACGGGCTGTCCGCCGTGCCCGGCGCCCGGCATGACGGCGCGCTTCGACGAGCTCATCCACCCGCGGCCCAGGCTGGACATCGTGTCGCTGCTGGCCGCCGCCGACTGGGTCGAGTTCGGGTTCCTCCGCGACCGGCTCGCGCTGTCGGACTCCGCGCTGTCCAAGCAGCTGTCAACCCTGGAGGAGGCCGGCTACGTCGACCTCAAGCGCGCAGCGACCGGTCGCCGGCGGCGGGTTCAGGCCCGCCTGACCGTGGCGGGCCGGACCGCCTTCGAGGGACACGTGGCGGCACTGCGGGCAATGGTCGACGCAGCGGCCGCACGCGCTGTCGGCTAATGGGCTAGCCCGCCGCCACGTACCGGCGCAGCAACGCCGCCGCCGCCGTGGGGTGCTCGACCACCAGCAGCCCGGCCGCAGCCAAGACGTACCGCTCGTCCACCACGACGACCGCCCGGTCCGGCACTCGCCAACCGCCGGCGTGGTCGGTCGTCGCCGCACCCAGGACCTTCGCCCGCCCGGCCACGGTGGCGTGGCGCAGTACCCCGCCGGAGCCGACCACGAGCCCCACGCGGCGCAGGTCCCGGCCGCCTCGCGCGTGCCGGCGCAGCGCCACGGTGACAGCGAGCCGGGCGAGGAGCAGGTCGTCGGCCCGTCCGGCGGTGTCGGTAGGCAGCCAGGCCGGGGCGACGTGGCGGCGGTCCGCGGCCGCGGCGAGCCGCTCGGCCCCGCGGGCGGGCAGCAGGCGCTCGACGGCACCGGCCGCCACCACCCCGGGCGCGCTCCACCGGACGCCGAGGTCGCCCTCCACGGTGCGCAGCGCCCGCGGCGTACCCGCGACGTCGCTGGCCTGCTCGGGGTCGAGCCGCTCGACGTCCAGCACGGAGTAGACGTCGGTCGTCGCCCCGCCGACGTCGACGACGAGTACGTCGCCGACCTCCGCCGCGAGCGCCTCGACACCGGTGAGCACCGCGTCCGGCGTCGCGGCCCGCACCATGGCACGGAACTGCGCCGGCCGTCGGGTCAGCCCCTTGCCGCCGATGACGTGGGAGATGAACAGGCGCCGGATGGCCGTCCGCGCCGGCCCGGGCTCGAGCCGGCCGATCTCGGGCAGCACGTTGGGCGCGCCGACCACGGCCCGCCTGGGGTGCTCGAGCAGAGCGACGGCCTCCTCGCAGACGGCGGCGTTGCCGGCGACGACGACCGGCACCCACAGCCGCGACCTGCCCACGGCCCGGGCGTTGTGCAGCAGGACGTCGGCGTTGCCCCCGTCGGTGCCCCCGACGAGCAGCACGACGTCGGCACGCTCGGCGGCCAGCGCCGGCAGGTCGCCGGCGCCGAGCTTGCCCGCATGCACGTGCACGACCCGGGATCCGGCCGACAGCGCTACCCGGTGGCCGGCCTCGGCAGTCACCGACCGCTCGTAGCCGACCACCGCCAGCCGCAGCCCCCCGCCGGCGCTGGAGCAGACGAGCAGGTCGTCGTGCGGCCCGAGCCCCGCCCTGACGGTCTCGATACCGTCGAGCACATCGGTGCCCGACGTCGTGGGGAGCGCCGCGCCGGCCAGCAGCTCGCCGGTCACCGCGTCGACGAGCACGCCTTTGGTGAACGTCGACCCGACGTCGAGGCAACCGATCAGGCCCACCGCTGGCTCACCGCCGGCTCACCCCAGAGCCCGCACCAGGTCGTCGACGAGGTCGTCCACGGTCTCCAGCCCGACCGAGAGCCGCACGAGGTCCCCGGGCACCTCCAGCGGCGAGCCGGCCGCGCTGGCGTGGGTCATCCGGCCCGGGTGCTCGATCAGCGACTCGACGCCACCGAGCGACTCGCCGAGGGTGAACACCTCCGTGCGCGCGCACAACGCCACCGCCGCCTCCTCGCCGCCGGCGACACGGAACGACACCATCCCGCCGTACGCCCGCATCTGCTTGGCAGCGACATCGTGTCCGGCGTGCCGGGGCAGTCCGGGGTATCGCACCTCGGTGACCTGATCGTGGGAGGTCAGCACGTCGACGACGCGTTCGGCGCTGGCGCAGTGCCGGTCCATCCGGACGCCGAGGGTCTTGATCCCGCGCAGCACCAACCAGGCGTCGAACGGCCCCGGCACCGATCCCATGGCGTTCTGGTGGTACGCCAACCGCTCGCCCAGCGCCGCGTCGGCGACCACCAACCCGCCGCCGACGACGTCGGAGTGCCCCCCGAGGTACTTCGTCGTCGAGTGCACGACCACGTCGGCGCCGAGGGAGAGCGGCTGCTGCAGATAGGGGGAGGCGAAGGTGTTGTCGACCACGAGCAGCGCGCCGGCGTCGTGGGCGACCTGCGCGGCGGCTGCGATGTCGGTGACGTTCAGCAGCGGGTTGGTCGGCGTCTCGACCCAGACCATCGTCGTCCGGCCGGGCTCGACCGCTGCGGCGATCGACTCCGCGTCGTCGCGCGCGGGGGTGTAGCCGAGTCCCCACTCGGCGAGCACCCCGGCGAAGAGCCGGTACGTCCCGCCGTACGCGTCCCCGGGGATCACGACATGGTCACCGGGCCGGCACACGGTGCGCAGCAGGGTGTCCTCGGCGGCAAGTCCGCTGGCGAAGGCCAGCCCGCGCGCGCCGCCCTCGAGCGCGGCGAGGCACTCTTCGAGCGCGGTGCGCGTCGGGTTGGCGCTGCGGGAGTACTCGTAGCCGCCGCGCAGGCCGCCGACGCCGTCCTGCTTGTAGGTCGACACCTGGTAGATCGGCGGCACGACCGCGCCGGTCAGCGGGTCCGGCGCCTGGCCGGCATGGATCGCGAGGGTCTCGAAACCGGGCATGGCCGGGACCTTACGCGGCAGCGGTGGGCGCCCCCGGCGTCACCGGTTCGTCAGGTCTTTCGGGATGCGCCGGGACCGTGGATCCGTTGGAGTGGACGTCACCGACCGGAGGTACTCCCGTGAGCTTCTTCACCGATCGTTCGAGCCGAGGCCGCACCGTCTCCGCCGCCGAGGCGCTGCCGGGCCGCGCCCAACCGATGCCCGTCGCCGACCGCCACGTCGTGCTGGGCACGCCGCTCCAGGGCCCGTGGCCGGAAGGGCACCAGGTGCTCTACGTCGCCATGGGCTGCTTCTGGGGCGCCGAGCGGATCTTCTGGGAGATCGACGGGGTGCACTCCACCGCGGTCGGCTACATGGGCGGGCACACCGCCAACCCGACGTACGAGCAGACGTGCAGCGGGCGCACCGGCCACGCCGAGGCGGTGCAGGTGGTCTACGACCCCGCGCAGGTCGGACTCGAGCGGCTGCTCGCGGCCTTCTGGGAGAACCACGACCCGACCACGCCCGACCGCCAGGGCAACGACGTCGGATCGCAGTACCGCTCGGCGATCTACCCGACGACCGACGCCGCGCTCGAGCGGGCCGAGGCGTCGCTGCGGCGCTACCAGCAGGCGCTCACCCGCGCCGGCTTCGGAGAGATCTCCACCGAGATCCGCCCCGCAGTCGAGGCCGGCCCGTTCTACTACGCCGAGGACTACCACCAGCAGTACCTTCGCAAGCATCCCGGCGGCTACTGCAACCACGGCTTCTGTCAGGTCGCCTACGCACCGGAGCAGGCGCCGACGAGGGTCCAGCTGCCGGAGGCCTGAGCCGTCGGCACGCCTCGCGATGCCAGCGCGCCCGCGGGCGCCGCTTCCGCCGCAACGCTCGCTCCGCCGGCCCTCAGCGCTGGCTCCGCCGGCGCTCGTGGCCGCGTCCGCACTTGGTCGTGGGGACCCCTGCCACGGTCCGGCCCCCATGCAGCTTCTGGGGCGGGGGACCCCCGCCCCAATCGGCCACCGTGGCTGGGGACCCCGCCCCAATCGGCCACCGTGTCTGGGGACCCCGCCCCAATCGGCCACTGTGGCTGGGGACCCCCGCCACGATAGGACCGTGCCTGGGGACCCCCGCCCCAATCGGCCACCGTGCCTGGGGACCCCCGCCCCAATCGGCCACCGTGCCTGGGGACCCCGCCCCAATCGGCCACCGTGCCTGGGGACCCCCGCCGCAATGATGGGGGAGGCGGTCAGGCAGCCAGGCGCCGGGGAAGGCGGGCTCAGCAGAGGCGGCGTAGCGTGAAGTTCTCCCTGGTGACTTGGGCGGGCAGCACCCGGCTGTCGCGGACCTGCGGGATGTAGCCGTCCTTCGCGACGATCATCTCCAGCTGGCCCACGTTGCTGTCGAGCCAGATCGCGTACCTGCCGTCAGCGGTCGTCCGCAGGGTCTGGCCATACCGGAAGCCGTTGACCTGCACCGTGGCCCCCGGCAGCGGGGCGACCACGTTGCTGCAGCTGCGCCCCCGGACGATGCCGAGCAGCTTGCCCCACGACGGCGGCGGATTGACCACCATCGTCACCGCGACCGGGTCGACGCTGTACGGGGTGTCCTGGTCGAAGGCGATCTGCGCGGTGTAGCGACCAGGCTGGGTGACCTTGCTCGAGTCGAACGTGACGGTGACCGTACGGGTCTGCCCCGGCGCCAACGTCATCGTCCGGGGCCGTTCGCGCAGCCAGGTCACGTCGACCGGCGTACCGCACTGGTCGAAGCCGGGCAGCAGCATGTTGGCCGCGTCCGGCACGAAACCGCCCGCCGAGCCGCCGATCCGGAAGAAGCCGCAGGTGCTCCCCCCGCGGTACAGCGCCTCGTTGGCGTTGGGCAGCGGCGCCCACGTGTCGGTGCCCGGCGTGTAGGCGAACCCCTGGTTGGTGACGGTGTTGAACCCGTCCGTCACGCCGCCGGAGACGAGCAGCATCCCGTTGGCGGCCGTGTAGCCGCTGGCCCACAGGTCGATCGGCAGGTCGGCCAGCTGGGTCCAGCTGTCCGAGGCCGGGCTGTAGGAGTAGGTGTGCTTGCTCGTCCCGGACCCGGCCGAACCTCCCGCGCAGTAGATCGTGCCGCTGATCTCTCCGCACGACTGCCACGAGGTCGGCTCGGGGTAGTCAGCGATCGCGGTCCACGCGTTGGTCGCCGGGTCGTACACCTCGGCGCTCGTCACCCCGCAGCTGGATCCGGTGTCGCAGCCCCCGAAGGCGTACAGCTTGCCGTTGACCGTGGCCACCGCGGGCGCGGCGACCGGGGACAGCATGGTGGCCCCGGTCGACCACGAGTCGCTGGCCGGGTCGTAAATCAGCACCGAGGCGGCCGGAGCGCCGGACGCCGACCAGCCGCCCACCACGTACAGCTTGCCGCCGATGAACGCCGCACCCGGCTTCTCGCGGGCCTCCGGCAGGTTGGCGATGGGCGAGTAGGACAGCGCGGACGGGTCGTAGGTGTACGCCGCGGTGGTGAGGTTGCCAGAGCCGTCGAGGCCGCCCACGGAGTAGACGAGCCCGCCGTTGTACGCGAGCGCGTTGTCCATGATGTCGGTCGGGTAGTCCGGCTGGTCCAGCCAGGCCTCGGCGTCGCTGGGCCGGCCCTCGTTCTCCCCCGCCTCACTGGTCCCCTTCGCCGTGTTGTAGGGCAGGAACCTGCCGCGGATCAGCTTCAGCGGTGCCCCGGGGGCATCGAGGATGTCCTTGCCACGGACCAGCGTGCCGTCGGGTCGCAGGATGACGAAGTCGCCGGGCCGCTCGACGAGGTCGACGTTCGCCGGCGCGGTGCCGTTGTTGGTGACGGTGAACGTCCTCGTCGTGGACTGGCCGAGCGTCACGATGGCGGACAGACTCTGCGGTCGGACGACGAGCCGTCCGGCGGTCAGGCTGAAGTCGGCCTCGCGGACCCAGTCCGCCCGCACGTTGACGTCCTTGGTCTGCGCGACGTACCTGCCGTACTTCGCGGTGAACGGGTGGCTGCCGGTCAGCGAGGAGAACAACCAGTACCAGCCGTCGGGCAGGTTGGGGTCGTTCGGGGTCGCCCGGGTGACGCCCCGGTCGGCCGGGTGGTCGTCGCTGGTCACCGTGGCGCCGTTGATGCCGGCGCCGGTGTTGGCGTCGCTGACCGTGCCGTACACGAGACCACCGCGCACCTTCGCGCAGGTCCGGGAGCCGAGGAAGACGTCGTCGACCTCCCACCACCAGGCCCACGTGGCGTCGTAGTAGTGGAAGCGCACCTGCACCTGGCCCTTGCCCGCGGCCTGCGGGATCGGGATCGTGACGAAGTCCGGTCCGCGCTGGTCCGTGGTCTGGTGCAGGATCGTCTGCCAGGTGCTGCCGCCGTCGGTGCTGAGGTCGACGTCGGCCACGTCGTTGAGGTTGTTGTAGTCCTGGGCGAAGCCGACGGCCGGGCTGGCGACGCCGCTCAGGTCCACCACCGGGCTGACCAGGGACGTGTCCTGCGAGTTGCCCGGGCCGTAGTGGTCGCTGTCGACGATCGCGAACCCGCCCTGGCCCCCGGTGAGGTTGCGCCGGTTGCCCGGGTCGTCGAACTGCCAGACCTGGCCGTTGCCGATGTTGTCGACGACCGACCACCCGGCGGGAAGCGTCCCCGAGTCGAACGTCTCGGTGGTTCCCTGCGTCTGGATCGTGTAGCCAGGCGCCGTGCAGGTGGCCGAGTCGACCAGCAGCCGGACGTCGTGCGACAGGTCGGATCCGCCGACGGCCACGTCCTCGGTCGACGGCAGGTATCCGGGGTACTGCGCCTCGACGACGAGCGTGTAGGTCTGGTTCGCCGGCACGTCGACGCTGTAGAACCCGGTGCCGGGGTCGGTGTAGTCGGCCGGCAGGGGGGTGCCCTGCAGGCTGACCTTGGCGTAAAGCGGCCAGCCGTGACCCGAGCCGTCCCGCACTGTCCCGCTGATCGTGACGACCGGCTGCTTGGCCAGGACGAAGTTCTGCGTCGTGGTCTGGCCGGCGACCACCTCGACGCCGTTCGCGGTGTCCGTGTCGTAGCCGAATGCGGTCGCGGTCATGTCGTACGTGCCGACCGGCAGGGTGAAGGTGTAGTGGCCCTGGTCGTCGGTCACCGTGCTGGATGCGCCAGCCGTCACGGTGGCGCCGGCGACCGGGTTGCCGGTGCCGTCGGTCACGGTGCCGGCGATCGTGCCGCTGGGTCCGGCGGTGCAGTTGGGGAACTTGAACGAACCCACCCGGGTCTGCCAGGGCACGGGTCCGGTCGTCGCGATGTACTCCTGCGTGTAGTAGAAGGTGCACTGGTCAGCGGGGTCGACCTGCATCGCGGAGTAGTCGCCCCAGCGGCCGGCGGTGCCGGTCTGCGAGCCGGTGCCCGCGATCAGCTGGTTCTCGGCCTGCGGCAGCTCGCCAGCGGGGTCACCGGCGAGGCGCCCAGCGACCCGGATCGACGGGTAGGTCGTGCCGCTCGCCACGGAGTAGCCGAGCGCGACGTTGCCGGACACGTCCATCGCGATGCTGCCCATCCACCGGTTGTCGGCGTCGGGCGCGTACGTGCCCTGCTGCTGCATGGACCAGGTTCCGCCGCCGTTGGTGCTGCGCAGCTCGTACCAGCGCACCCCGGCATGGTCGGTCCCGTCGACGTCGACGGTGTGGTTGACGACCATCGCCTGGTGGTCACCGAAGTTGCGGTACTGCAGCCGGTACATCAGCCGGTCGGAGATCGCGTCCAGGCCCTGGGTGGTGCCGGGCTGCGGGATGCAGCTGCGGGCGTACCCGCACAGGTTGGTGTCGAAGGGCGCCGTGTCGAGGGTGAAGCTCGGCTGGCCGCTGTTGCCGAACGTCGAGCCGGCCGGGTTGGCCCAGTCGACGTGGAAGTTCCAGCCGTTGAGCCGGTCGGTCGGGAAGCCGAAGCTGTTGTCGTCGGCCTCGAGGAACACGTTCGGCGCGCCGACCGGTGGGGCCGTCCCGTCCAGGTCGCTCGGAAGCTGTCCGCCGAAGGCGATGTTCACGTTCTCCAGCGAGAAATAGACCATCTGGGCGGGCAGCCCCTGCAGCATCTGGGTGCGCTCGAAGGCCACGGCGCCGGCGCCGCGGTAGGTGTTGAGGGCCTGGTTGAACTGGTTGATCGACATGTAGTAGCCGTCGGGCCACACGCCGAACTTCGGGTAGTCGTTGAAGATCGTCGGGTCGATGGTGAAGGAGTACCGGTAGTAGGCGCCGGTCGGGTCGCCGGTCTGCGAGACCGCGATGCACTGGATGCCGGAGAACGGCGCGAACTGGGACAGCATCCAGCGGTTTGCCAGCGGGTCGTACTGCGCTATCGGGTCACCGTCGTTCGTGGTCTCGCACGGCCCGCCGAAACCGTCCCACAGCGCGTTGCCGGGCAGCGGGCCGAGCAGGCTGGCGCCGGTGTTCTTGTCGAAGACCTGGAACGAGAGGTTGACCCACTGGACGTAGTAGTTGCCGCCGACATCGCCGTTGGTGTCGGGCGGGTAGACGCCGTCGATGTTGTTGATGCCCTCGAAGTCGGCCTGGAAGTCGGGCATGCCCGCACGAGTCGGCATCGCCTGCTGGAGCCGGGCACTCCCGGCGTCGGCCTTCGCCGGTGCCTTGCCGTGCGAGCTGGCCTTGGGCAGGACCAGCCGCGGGGTGGCCGGCGTCGGCCGGGCGCCCTCCAGCTTGCGCAGCTCGCGCTGGTAGGTCGCTGCGTTGCGGTGGGCCACCGTGCGCAGCGGAGCCGAGCTGTCGTGCTTGCTCGCGGTGCTGACCTGCGGGTGCAGCGCGTCGCCGCCGGGGGCCTTGTGGTCGGCGGCGGGGCCGGCGGACGCCGGGGCACGCTGGGCGGTAGACGCCGCGGAGCCGGCCCCGGCGGCGTTCGCCGGGAGAGTTCCGGCGACCAGCGCCCCCGTCGCCAGCAGCGCTGCCCACGTGGGTCGTCGCCAGAAAGCACCCATGTTGCCACTCCCTTAAGTCACCCAATGACTACAGCCGGTAGCAGATCGGACTCTAGGTGCGTCGGGGCGCGCACGGCCAGATGCCGAGGTGGGCACCATCTGGGCAGTTCCCGGGCAGCCTCAGTAGGGTCGCCGACAGAGCAGCTGGTCCGCATCGACCGGACCCGCTGCCCGGGTGTGACGCAGCGGCCGGGCTGGGAGGGGTGGCGTGGGTTCCTCCGAGCAACCGGCCGACACTCAACGCCGGTCCGGCGCGGTCGAGGCACCGCTGGTCGTCGCCGTCACGGCCGATGCCGAGCAGCAGTGCGACCTGGTGAAGCGCATCGACGGATCGGCGATCGTGCTGCTCGTCCCCGATCTGGACTCCGCGGTCGTCGCGCTCAGCCGGCGCTCGACCGGTTCGACGGCTCCCGCGGTGCACCCGCTCCCCGAGGGTCTCGCGATCGACGAGCGCCGGATGAGCGTGACCTGGCGCGGCGAGGCGCTGCGGCTCACCCAGTACGAGCATCGGCTGCTCACGATCATGGTGCGCGAGCCCGACCGGGTGTGGACCAACGAGTACCTGCACCTCTCAGTGTGGAGGACCCGCTTCCTGGCCGGGGCGTCCGACCTGTCCTCCAGCGTGAAGCGGTTGCGCCGCAAGCTCGAGTCCAGCGGCGTGCCGCTGCGGATCGAGTCGGTCCGCGGAGTGGGTTTCCGGCTCGTGCGCACCGCGCCGGAGCGCTGAGGTCAGTCCGCGAGGAAGCCCAGCAGGTCGTGTCGGGTCAGCACGCCGACCGGCTTGCCGTCGTCGACGACCATGACCGCATCAGCGGATTCGAGCGCCTCGCGGGCCACGGCGACCGGCTCGCCCGAGCCGACGAGCGGCAGCGGCGGTCCCAGGTGCCGCTCCACGGGGTCGGCGAGGTGGGCCTTGCCGGCGAACAGCGCGTCGAGCAGGTCCCGCTCGCTGACGCTGCCGGCCACCTCACCGGCCATCACCGGCGGCTCGGCCTTGACGACCGGCATCTGCGAGACGCCGTACTCGCGCAAGATATGCACGGCGTCGCGCACCGTCTCGTTGGGGTGCGTGTGCACCATCGCCGGCAGGTCCCCGGTCTTGACCCGCAGCACCTCGCCGACCGTCCGGCCGCTGTCGGTGGACAGGAAGCCGTACGACGCCATCCAGCCGTCATTGTAGATCTTGGACAGGTAGCCGCGGCCGCCGTCGGGGAGCAGGACCACGACGACAGCGTCGGGTCCGGCCGCCTCGGCGACGCGCAGGGCCGCCGCCACCGCCATGCCGCACGACCCGCCGAGCAGCAGGCCCTCCTCGCGGGCCAGCCGACGGGTCATGAGGAAGGAGTCGCGGTCGCTCACCGCGATGATCTCGTCGGGCACGCCGGCGTCGTAGGCGGCCGGCCAGAAGTCCTCGCCGACGCCCTCGACGAGGTACGGGCGGCCGGTCCCGCCGGAGTAGACCGAGCCTTCCGGGTCGGCGCCGACGACGCGCACCCGCCCGCCGCTGAGCTCCTTGAGGTAGCGGCCGGTGCCGGTGATGGTGCCGCCGGTGCCGACGCCGGTGACGAAGTGGGTCACCCGCCCGTCGGTGTCGTCCCAGATCTCCGGACCGGTGCTCGCGTAGTGGGCGGCGGCGTTGTGGGGGTTGGAGTACTGGTCGGGCTTCCAGGCTCCCGGGGTCTCCCGCACGAGCCGGTCGGAGACGTTGTAGTAGGAGTCCGGATGCTCCGGCGCCACGGCGGTCGGGCAGACCACGACCTCGGCGCCGTACGCCGTGAGAACGTTGCGCTTGTCCTCGCTGACCTTGTCCGGGCACACGAACACGCAGCGGTAGCCGCGCTGCTGGGCGACCAGCGCCAGGCCGATGCCGGTGTTGCCCGACGTCGGCTCGACGATCGTGCCGCCCGGCGTCAGCTCCCCCGCCGCCTCGGCCGCCTCCACCATCGGCAGCGCGATGCGGTCCTTCACGCTCCCGCCGGGGTTGAGGTACTCCACCTTGGCGAGCACGGTGGGGGCAAGGCCTTCGGTGACGGACCGAAGGCGGACCAGCGGCGTCCCGCCCACGAGATCGATCACGGACTCGGCGACGCGCACCGGTTCATGGTCCCACTAGCCTCGGCTGGTGAGCCGACCCCCCGCCATCGCCCTCGCCCCCGGCGTCTGGCGCATCCCCTTCGCCCGCGACTGGCTCAACGGCTTCCTGATCCGTGACGACGACGGCTCGGTGACGCTGGTCGACCTCGGGCTGAAGCGGTCGCCGCCGAAGGTCGCGGCGGCGCTGCGCCACGTCGGCTCGTCACCGTCGGACGTCGTACGCATCGTGCTCACCCACGCCCATCCCGACCACGCCGGCGGAGCCGCCGAGGTCGCCGCCCGCACCGGGCGGCAGGTCGACGTCCACGCCGCCGACGCCGGCTACCTGCGTCGCGGCGAGGTCCCGCCGCGCGACGACTCGCAACCACTCGGGCGGCTGCTCAACCGGATGCCCGGCGGAGTCTTCGCCCCCACGGCCGTGGGGCAGGAGCTGGCCGACGGTGACGTCCTGCCGGTCGCCGGTGGGCTCACCGTCGTCCACACGCCCGGTCACTCGCCGGGTCATGTCAGCCTGCTCCACGAGCGCAGCGGCGTCCTGATCACCGGAGACGCGCTGTTCAACGTGCGCGGCGTCGGGTGGTCACTGGGCTTCTTCTGCACGGACTTCCGGCTCAGCCAGCGCACGGCACATCGACTCGCCGACCTCGACTACTCGGTCGCCGCCTTCACCCATGGCCCGGAGATCCGCGACGGCGCGCGCGAGGCGGTGCGTGGCTTCCTCGCCCGCCCAGGGGTCACCGGCCCGGACTGATCGTGGCGCTCCCGCGTACGCCCGCCCCCGGTCGTCCCTCCTGGTTACCGTGGGGACAGTCACGTACGTCGGTCAGGCGAGCTTTCGAGCGTCCGGGGAGGAGTCTGTCGTGAGCCGCGCCAGCCAGGCCCGTCGCATCGCCGCCGCCGCCGCCTTCGGTGGCGGTGGCATCGGAGCGCTGGCCGGCATGGGGTATGGCCTGCTCCATCTCGAGGCGCGGCTGGCCAGGCGCTGGATCGGTCAGCCGTTCGGGGAGGCGCGTCCGGTCGACGGTCTTTACGGGTCCGGCCCCGGCGTGCCCTACGAGCTCGTCGTCCTGGGCGACTCCTCGGCGGCCGGCCTGGGCGTGGAGCGCCCCGAGCAGGCCCCCGGTGCGATCATCGCCAGCGGCTTGGCTGCGGTCTCGGGGCGCTCGGTGCGGCTCACCCGGGTCGCGGTCGTCGGGGCGGAGTCCGAGGGGCTGGCCGAGCAGGTCGAAAGGGCACTCGCGACCGTGCCACGCCCCGACGTGGCGGCAATCATGATCGGCGCCAACGACGTCACCCATCGGGTCCGGCCGGCCGACGCCGTCCGCTTCCTGGCCGAGGCGGTGCGCCGGCTGCGGGTCGCAGGCGCCGAGGTCGTCGTCGGCACCTGCCCCGACCTGGGCACCCTCGAGCCGATCGCGCAGCCCCTGCGCACGGTCGCCCGCCGGGCCAGCCGCCAGCTCGCGGCCGCGCAGACGGTCGCCGTCGTCGAGGCCGGCGGTCGCAGCGTGTCGCTGGCCGACCTGCTCGGGGCCGAGTTCGCCGCACGTCCGCGCGAGATGTTCAGCGCCGACCGCTTCCACCCGTCCGCCGCCGGCTACGCGCGCTGCGCCGCCGCCATGCTGCCCAGCGTCTGCGCAGCCGTCGGGCTGTGGCCCGACGGCGGCCTCGAGCGCCGGCCCGAGGCCGTGCGCGGCGAAGGCGTGGCCCCGGTGGCTCAGGCGGCGGCGCAGGCAGCCGACGTCGCCGGGACCGAGGTCTCGGCCACCGAGGTGGCCGGCACCGAGCGGGGGCCGCGCGGCCGCTGGGCGCTGCTCCTTCGGCGGCGCCGCCAGCCGGTACCCGCCGTCGAGCCACCGGCCCCGGCCGGTGCAGCCGGTGCAGCCGGTGCCGGCGGTGCCGGCGGTGCCGGCGACGGCGAACCGGGAGGTGACGCGGACCTCGCCGTCTCGGGGGCGCCCTAGCCGATCTCTAGCCGGGCGGGCGGGCTAGGCTCGGGGATACCGCCGTACCCACCGGTAACCTCACTGCGGGAGTTCGCTCATGGCCGAGGCCGTCGTCGTCGCCACTGCTCGCTCGCCGATCGGGCGTGCCTTCAAGGGTTCGCTCAAGGACGTCCGGCCGGACGACCTGGCCGTCCAGATGGTTCGGGCTGCCCTCGACAAGGTGCCCGAGCTCGACTCCACCACCATCGACGACCTCTACCTCGGATGCGCCGAGCCGCACGACCAGCATGGCGGCAACATGGCTCGCCGGGTGGCCGTGCTGCTCGGGCTCGACGGTCTGCCCGGCTCCACGGTCAACCGCTTCTGTGCCTCCAGCGTGCAGACCGCGCGGATGGCCTTCCACGCGATCAAGGCCGGCGAGGGCGACGTCTTCGTCTCCGCCGGGGTCGAGTGCGTGTCGCGCTACGCCGGTTTCGGGGCCGCGGGCGTCGACCCGGAGGAGTCGCAGAACCCGCTGTTCGCCGAGGCTCAGGCGCGCACCGTGAAGTACGCCGAGACCAACGAGACCTGGCACGACCCGCGCGAGGACAGCGAGCTGCCCGACGTCTACATCACGATGGGGCAGACCGCAGAGAACGTCGCGACCATGCGCGGCATCAGCCGCCAGGAGCAGGACGAGTGGGGTGTGCGGTCGCAGCAGCGCGCGGTCGCCGCGATCGAGAGCGGCTTCTTCGCCCAGGACATCACGCCGGTGACGCTGCCCGACGGCACGGTCCTGGCCGCCGACGACGGCCCCCGTCCTGGGACGACGTATGGGAAGGTCTCGACCCTGCCGACGGTGTTCCGCCCCGAGGGCACCGTCACGGCCGGCAACTGCTGCCCGCTCAACGACGGTGCCGCCGCTGTCGTGATCATGAGCGACGCCAAGGCCGCCGAGCTCGGGGTCACGCCGCTGGCGAGGATCGTCGCCACCGGCGTGTCGGCGCTCTCCCCCGAGATCATGGGACTCGGCCCGGTCGAGGCGTCGCGGCGGGCGCTCGCCCGCGCCGGCATGAGCATCGCCGACATGGACCTCGTGGAGATCAACGAAGCGTTCGCCGCGCAGGTCATCCCGTCCTACCGCGACCTCGGCATCGACCCGGAGCGGCTCAACGTGCATGGCGGCGCGATCGCGCTCGGGCACCCCTTCGGCCAGACCGGAGCGCGCATCATGACCACCCTGCTGAACGGGCTGCGCTTCCGCGACGCCAGCGTGGGCCTGGAGACGATGTGCGTGGGTGGCGGGCAAGGCATGGCGGTCATCCTGGAGCGGCTGTCCTGACCCGGCGGGACACCGTGGCGCCCGGCCGGGAGACCGACGACGTCCGGGAGGTCGCCACCGAGGTGGACCGCGTCGCCGACCGGCTGCGCAGCCTGGGCGCGCCGCGGCTGCAGCGGTCGTGGCAGCCGGGCCGGCCCTCGCTCGCCGACGTCGCCCACGACCTGTCCCGCCACCTCGCCGGCCTCGCCGAGCAGGCCGCGGCGCTGGGCGCGGGCCGCGCCCCGGCGGAGCGGGAGCTGCCCCGGCTGGCGCCGCACGCGGCCGGCGACCAGCTGGCCGTCCTCGGACATGATCTCGCCGCCGCCCTCGAGGAGCTGGACACTGACCAGACCAGCACCCTACGGACCGACTGGGCAACCGAGGCGGTCCAGGCGTTGCGGGCCGTGCGCCATGCCCTGCCGTGAGCCAGCCGGCCAGTCCGCCCGCATCCCGACGGGCTTGTGCCGCCGACGCCGGTGAGGCACGCTCGGGGCCACGCGCGCGGACCCGGCCGTTGCGCTGCCGACGCCGCGTGAGGTCCCGTACCAGTCCCGTACCACTGGAGGAAGCATGAGCCTGCACCACTCCGACGAGACGCATCAGCAGCTGGTCGCCCGCGTCCCGCAGGTGACCGGCAAGGAGCTCTCCGAGTGGTTCCAGGCCATCGACGACGGCCCCTCGCTCCTCCGCTTCGACGACCGGGTCCGCTGGCTGCGCGACGAGTACGGGCTGGCGCACGGCCCCGCGACCGCCATCGTGCACGAGCACGACAAGCGCCGGGCCCACCGCTCGTTCACCTGATGGGGCCACGCGGCACAGGCCCGGGAGCCGAGGCTCCCGGGCCTCGTCGGCGAGCCGGTGGCGGTTGGGTCGGTCAGCCGTCGCCGCGCAGGATGGCGATCAGCCGCAGCATCTCGAGGTAGATCCAGACCAGCGTGACCGTCAGGCCGAACGCCGCCGTCCAGCTGTAGCGCTCGGGGATGCCGTTGCGGACGCCCTGGGCGATGAAGTCGAAGTCGAGGACGAGGAACAGCGCGCCGAGGCCGACAGCGAACACCCCGATCACGACGCCGATCGCGCCGCTGCGGAATCCCCACGGGCCACCGAAGCCGAACAGCATGGCGACGAGGTTGACCACGGAGAACACCAGGTAGCCGCCGAGGGCGATGAGCAGGATCCGCTGAAACTTCGGGGTGACCCGGATGCGGCCGCTGCGGTAAGCCACGAGCGCCGCCAGGAAGACGGCGAATGTGCCGAGGACGGCCTGCGGGACGATGTTGTCCCAGGTGGCCTCGTAGAAGACGCTGATGCCGCCGAGGGCGAGTCCCTCGAACGCGGCGTACGCCAGGATCAGCGCCGGGCTGGGCTCGCGCTTGAAGGCGTTGACCAGGCCCAGCACGAGCCCCACGATCAGTCCGACCATCCACAGACCGGGGTTGAACCACCCCACGGTCGCTCCGGCGAGCAGCACAGCGAACGTCATGCCGGTCTTGACAACGACGTCGTCGTAGGTCATCCGGCCGGTGCGCACCGGAGTGGCCGACGGCTGGGAGTACATGTCCTCGAGGACCTGCGCCGAAGGCGCTGGAGCCTCCTCGCGGAATCCGGCGTAGCCCAAGCGGGAGAAAGCCTCCTCGCGGTTGAAGACCGGGTTGTTGCTCTGCATCGACTCCTCCAGGGGCCGCGGACGGCTCGTACGGGCGTTCCCTGAGCGTAACGGAGCCGACGAGGTCGCCGTTCCCGCGTGGAAACAGGCCTGGGGACGCCCAGACGCGGGCGGCCGGGATGGTGCCCCGGTGGTGCCCCCGGTGGGGATCGAACCCACACTGGGGCGGGTTTAAGCCGCCGGCCTCTGCCAGTTGGGCTACGGGGGCGGATCGTGGGGTCCGGGGCCCACGCTAGCCAGCGCTAGCCCGGTCCCGCTGCCCGGCGGAACTCCGCGTACGGGTCGTGCATCGCACCCAGCGAGATCACCTCCCGCCGGAAGAACAGCGCCAACGTCCAGTCGACCGTGACGCGGAACTTGCGGTTGACGGTGGGAACCCGGCTCAGGTGATAGGTGCGGTGCATGAACCAGGCCGGCCACCCGCGCAGCTTGATGCCGTAGACCTGGGCGACGCCCTTGTGCAGCCCGAGCGAGGCAACGGAGCCGGCGTAGGCGTGGCGGTAGTCAGTCGGCTCGTCACCGCGCAGTACGGCGACCAGGTTGTTGCCGAGGCGGCGGGCCTGGCGTACCGCGTGCTGCGCGCTCGGGCCGCACGTGGCGCCGGGCGGCTTGGTCAGGTCGGGCACGGCGGCGTTGTCACCGGCCCCCCACGCCCCGTCGACGACGCCGTGGTCGTCGCTCACCCGTAGGTCGGCACGGCAGCGCAGTCGGCCGCGTTCGTCGAGCGGCAGGTCGGAGTCCTCGAGGACCGGACTGGCCTTGACCCCGGCGGTCCAGATGAGCGTCTCGGCGTCGAACTCGGTGCCGTCGGAGAGCACGACGTGCCCGTCGACGCACGACACCAGCCGCGTCTGCAAGCGTACGTCGATGCCGCGGGCGCGCAGCTCGTGCACGGTGTAACGGCCCATGTCCTCCCCGACCTCGGGCAGCACCCGGTCGGTGGCCTCGACGAGCACCCAGCGCAGCTCCCGCGGCTCGATGCTGTCGTAGTAGCGGCAGGCGTCCCGGGACATGTCCTCGAGCTCGGCCAAGGCCTCGACCCCCGCGTAGCCGGCGCCCACCCCGACGAAGGTGAGCGCCGCCCGCCGCCGTGCGGGACCGTCGGTGCTCTCGGCGATGTCGAGCTGGCCGATCACGTGGTTGCGCAGCGCGATCGCCTCCTCGACCTGCTTGAACCCGATGCCCACCTGCGCCAGGCCGGGGATCGGCAGGGTGCGAGCGATCGATCCGAGCGCGACCACGACGTGGTCGTAGGGCAGGTCGTACGGCTCCCCCTCGACCGGGGCGATCCTGGCGCAGCGCTCGCGGTGGCGGATCTCGGTGGCCCGGCCGGTGATCACCTCGCAGTGCCGCAGCATGCGGCGCAGCGGCACGACGACGTGCCGCGGCTCGAGGCTGCCCGCCGCCGCCTCGGGCAAGAAGGGCTGGTATGTCATGTAGGACCGCGGGTCGACGACGACGACGTGCGCCTCGCCCCGGCGCAACCGCTTCTGCAGCTGCAGCGCCGTGTAGAGCCCGACGTAGCCACCCCCGAGCACGAGGATCGTGGGGCGACCGGGCATCCGGGCCGGCGGGGTCGGCATGTCGGCGAGGGTACCTACGGCTGCGGACCCGGAAGTCAGCGACGCTCACGCACCGGCCGGTCCCGCTCGTCTGTCAGGCTCTGCCGTGGTCCCGGCCACGGCTGGGCCTGACTGGTTGGCGGCCAGGGCGGCGGCGCGGGCGAGGACGGCGTCGAGCATCGGCTCGGTGAGCCGGCCGGTGAAGGTGTTCTGCTGGCTGGGGTGGAAGGACGCGAGCACGACCGGACCGCCGGGCAGCGCCACCTCGGCGCCGTGGCCGAAACGCGGGCGCGGGCGCGGTACGGCGAGCCCGCGGCGCGCCAGCGCGCCGAGCGCGGCCTGCCAGGCGAATCCGCCCAGCGCGACGACCACGTGCAGGGACGGCAGCACCAGCGCCAGCTCGCGGTCCAGCCACGGCGCGCACGTGTCGCGCTCGCCGGGCGTCGGTGCGTTGCCCGGTGGCGCGCACCGCACGGCGGCGACCATGCGCGTCGACACCAGCCGCTGCCCGTCGCCGGCGGACTGGCTCGTCGGCTGGGCGGCGAGCCCCGCGCGGTGCAGCCCGGCGAAGATCCAGTCGCCGCTCCGGTCGCCGGTGAAGATCCGCCCGGTCCGGTTGCCGCCGTGCGCGGCCGGCGCCAGGCCGACGACGAGGACCCGCGGGCGCGGCTCGCCCCAGCCGGGCACCGGGCGTCCCCAGTAGGGCTCGTCGGCGAAGGACCGCCGCTTGGTGAGCGCCACCTCCTCGCGCCAGGCGACCAGTCGGGGGCAGGCCCGGCAGACGCTGACCCGGGCGCCGAGGGCGTCCAGCCCACGGGCGGATGCCGCCAACACGGGCAACTCGGCCGCGTTGCGGGCGACCGGCGTACGCGGGACGGCCGGGTCGCCCGGCCAGCCGGCGCCCGCCGGCACCGGGCTCGGGAAGGCCTGCCCCGTCACCTGGTGCGGCAGCGTCTCCCCGCTGGGTTGACCGGACACGACGACGACTGTGGCAGGCCTCGCCCGGCGCGTGGCCGCCGGATCCTCGGCTCCGCGCACATCCCCAATGTGGGTGACGCCCGTGGGGCCCAGGGCGCGCCCTGGGCCAGCGCACCACGAGCCGGGGTTCAGGCGTCAGCCAGCGACCAGGCGATCCCGTCGAGGATGTCGTGCTCGCTCACGACCAGCTCCGGCAGCCCGACGCGCTCGACGACCCAGGCCCAGATCAGCGCCCCGGCGCCGATGACGTCGACGCGTCCCGGGTGCAGGTACGGCAGGGCGTCCCGCTCGGCGCGCGTCATCGCCAGCAGGTCGGCGCAGGCGGCGAGCACGTCCCCCGACGTGAGGCGCGCCCGGTGGATCCGCTCGGGTCGGTAGCGGTCGAGCCGCAGCACGTGGGCCGCGACCGTGGTCACCGAGCCGGCCAGTCCGACGAGCGTCGGGCTCGCGGCGTACGGAACGACCTCGAGGGCCGGGCCGAGGACCTCGTCCAGCTCGGCCGTGGCGGCCTGGACCTGCTCGACGGTGGGCGGGTCGTCGTGCAGGTGCCGCTCGGTGAGCCGCACACAGCCGACGTCGAGGCTGCGCCAGGCGATCGGGTCGTCGTAGCCCAGCACGAGCTCGGTGGAACCTCCCCCGATGTCCACGACCAGGTACGGAGCGCCGACCGCACCGAGCTCCCGGGTCGCCCCCGCGAACGACAGCGCCGCCTCCTCCTCGCCGGTGACGACCTCCGGGGCTACGCCGAGGACCGCCGTGACCGCCTCGACGAAGGTCTCCCGGTTGGCGGCGTCGCGGGTGGCGCTCGTGGCGACCATGCGGACAGCCCCCGCGCCGAGCTCCCGGCAGCGGGCGGCGTACGTGCCCAGGGCGGCGAGCGTGCGCTCGAGGGCAGCAGCGGAGATCCGCCCGGTACGGTCGACGCCTTCGCCGAGCCGCACGATCTCCATCCGCCGGTCGAGGTCGACGAAGACGCCGCGGTCGCGGTCGACCTCGGCGACGAGCAGGCGCAATGAGTTGGTGCCGCAGTCGACGGCGGCGACACGGCTCACCCGCCGGCCTCCTCGCACGGCTCCACGCATGGGCCGGCCGCCCACCACTGCCCCACCGCGTCGCGCGTCTCGTCGCCGAGCGGGTTGACCCCGCGTCCGGCGGCAAGCGCGTGCGCGAGGAGGGCGTGCAAGCACTTGACCCTCGTCGGCATGCCGCCGGCACTGACCGCGTCGATCTCCGGCACCTGGGCGACGCCATCACGGCGGCGCAGGTAGTCGGCGTGCGCCTCGGCGTACCGGTCGCGCAGCCCCTCGTCTGCGGCCAGCCGCAGCGTCATCGCCCGCATGAGGCCAGCGGCCTCCAGCGTCGAGACGGCGGCTGTGGCGCGGGGACAGCTGAGGTAGTACAGCGACGGGAACGGCGTGCCGTCGTGGAGCCGAGGCGATGTCTCCACCACGTCGGGAAGGCCGCACGGACACCGGTGGGCGATCGCCCGCAGACCGCGCGGTGGGCGGCCGAGCATCGCCGCGACGGCGACCCGGTCGGAGCCGCTCACAGCGGGCGCATCAGGCGGGCACATCGGCCGGGTCACCGGCCGGCAGAGCCGTCGGCCTGCTCGACGCTGCTCCACATCCGCGTCCACCACGGCTGCGACTGATCCACCCGCGCTGCCGCGGCCCGCTTCTGCGCCGAGCGCGCCGGCGCGGCCCCCACGACGGTGTAACCCACCTCGCCGGGCAGGACGAAGGCGAGCCGCTGCCGGGCCTGCGCCTTGACGTAGGCGGGGTCCTCCCAGCGCAGCGTCTGCGCCTGCAGCGCTGCGATGTCGTCCGTGAGGCGGGTCTGCTCGGCTCGCAGCTCGGCAATCTGTGCGCGCTGCGCGAACCACGAACGGAGCGGGTACGCGGAGGAGACCACGAGCACGGCCAAGACCAGCACCAGCACGGCTGCCCGTCCGGTCAGCGACGCGCCTCGGCTGCGAGCCTCGGCGGGCGACCGCGGAGGCGGCGGCACCGGGCCACCGGCGCGCGGCCGGCCGGCCCCCGCGCGGGCGGCGGTCGACGGGCGGCCCGTCGGCGGCGAGCCGGCTCGTCGCCCGGGCGCAGACCTCCCGCTCGGCGCCGGTCGCTCGCCGGCCGGGCGGCGTCCGGGCCTTCTCGCCGGTGGCGGCGAGGCCACGTCAGGCCCGCGGCATCCGCGGGAAAGCCGCGGCGCCGGCGTAGCGTGCCGCGTCGTCGAGCTCCTCTTCGATGCGGAGCAGCTGGTTGTACTTCGCGACGCGCTCGGAGCGGGCCGGTGCGCCGGTCTTGATCTGCCCGCAGTCGGTCGCCACCGCGAGGTCCGCGATCGTGGTGTCCTCGGTCTCGCCCGAGCGGTGGCTCATCATGCAGCGGAAACCGCTGCGGTGGGCCAGCGTGACGGCGTCGAGCGTCTCGGTGAGCGAGCCGATCTGGTTGACCTTGACGAGCAGGGCGTTGGCCGACCGCTCGTCGATGCCGCGCTGGATGCGCTCGGGGTTGGTGACGAAGATGTCGTCGCCGACGATCTGCACCCGCTCGCCGAGCAGTGCGGTGAGGCCCTGCCAGCCGGCCCAGTCGTCCTCGCTCAACGGGTCCTCGAGCGACACCAGCGGATAGGACGCCACCAGCTCCGTGTAGTAGGCGGTCATCTGCTCGGCCGTGGACGTCGAGCCCTCGAACGCGTACCCGCCCTCGCGGTAGAACTCCGACGCGGCGGCGTCGATCGCGAGCGCGACATCGGTGCCGGTCCGGAAGCCGGCCTTGTCGATCGCGACCAGGATCAGGTCGAGGGCATCGCGGTTGCTCGGCAGGCTGGGCGCGAAGCCGCCCTCGTCGCCGAGGCCGGTGGCCAGCCCTCGCCCCTTCAGCACGGACTTGAGCGCGTGGTAGACCTCCGCGCCCCAGCGCAGTGCCTCGCGGAACGTCGCCGCCCCGATGGGCGCGACCATGAACTCCTGGATGTCCACGCCGCCGTCGGCGTGGGCGCCGCCGTTGAGGATGTTCATCATGGGCACCGGCAGGAGGTGGGCGTTGGGCCCCCCGACGTACCGGAACAGCGGCAGCCCGGCGGACTCGGCTGCCCCCTTGGCGACCGCGAGCGAGACACCGAGGACCGCATTGGCGCCGAGCTTGGACTTGTCCGGGGTGCCGTCGAGGTCGATGAGCGCCTGGTCGACGAGGCGCTGTTCGCTGGCCTCGAAGCCGACCAGCTCGGGCGCGATCTCGTCGAGCACCGCGGTGACCGCCTTCTCCACACCCTTGCCGCCGTAGCGGTCGGCGTCACCGTCGCGGAGCTCGACGGCCTCGAACTGGCCGGTCGAGGCGCCGGACGGGACGGCGGCCCGGGCGACGGTGCCGTCGTCGAGGACCACCTCCACCTCGACAGTGGGGTTGCCGCGGGAGTCGAGGATCTCGCGGGCGCCGACGCCCTCGATCGTGGCCATGCAGGTGTCTCCCCTTGCTGCTCGGTGGCGGGTCCGACCCGAGCCTATCGACTGCGGCCACGGCTCCTGGGGACCCGCGTGGCGCGCCGGGGGCCGATCAGCCTTGGACCGCCTCCGCGGCGCGCACCGCCGCCGCGTGCCGGCGCACCGCGTCTCGCAACGCCTGCTCGGGGTCGACATTGGCCGCTCGAGCCTGGGCGACCAGGGCGAGCAGCCGGTCGCCGAGGTCGCCCTCGGGACCGGGGTCCGGAACGATCACGTCGACGCCGTGGCTCTGCGCGCGGGAGAGCAGCTTGGCCGCGAGCGACAGCGCTGGCAGAGCGGTCGGCAGTCCGTCGAGGACGGAGGCGCGCCCCTTCTCCGCGGCCTTGCGCTGCTCCCAGCTCGCCGCGACATACGCCGCAGTGGGCGCGTGCTCGCCGGCGAACACGTGCGGGTGGCGGCGGACCAGCTTGCCGACGATCCCGGCCGCCACGTCGTCGATCGACCACGCGTCGCCGGCGCGCTCCTCCGCGATCCGGGCGTGGAACACCACCTGCAGCAGCAGGTCGCCCAACTCCTCGCGCAGGTGCTCGTCGTCGCCGCTGTCGATGGCCTCCAGGGTCTCGTAGGTCTCCTCGAGCAGATACGTAGCCAGCGAACGGTGCGTCTGCTCGGCGTCCCACGGGCAGCCGCCCGGCGATCGCAGCCGGTCCATCACCGCGACGAGGTCGAGCAGCCGGGCCCCCTGCGGTTTCCCGCGCGTCGCCGCGCCCTCCGCCGGCGCGGTCGTCACGGGCCGGCGGGGCTGGGTGTCGGCGTCGGCGAGACCGGCACCGACAGCGAGCCGCTGGTGTCCTTGATCTGGAAGCCCTCGAGGGTGCCGTAGCGGGGGCTCACCCACGGATGGAGCTGCTCGGCTGCGGCGGTCAGCGCCTCGTTCGTCGCGGCGGAGCCGCCGAGCTGTTGTGCCACGAGCTGGTCGAAGACGTAGTCGCGCACGCTGTCCTCGGTGTAGCCCTGCTGGGCGAGGAGCTGCGCGTACTGCTGGTCCCCCTGCGCCCGCAAGGTGGCGAGCTCCTTGTCGATCTGCGCCTCGGTGACCTCGATGCCCTTGTCCTGGGCCACCGCCAGGAGCAGCTGGTGGGTGACGAAGTCCTGGACGAGCCTGCGCTGGAACGTGGACAGGTCCAGGCGGGCGAGGTCGATCGGGCGCGGCAGCGAGTCGGCGTAGTCGCGCACCTGCTGCTGCACCTGCGAGACCGTCAGCCGGTTGTCCCCGACGACCGCCGCGGCCCCGAGCTGCTCGGGGTCGCAGGCGCTGAGCACCCCGCCCGCAATCACGGCCAGCGCGGCGATCGCGGCCCGGACGCGTCGGGACCGCGGGACCCTGCTGCCACGGTGGGTCACGGCGGCTTCCTCGTCTGCTCGTGCGGATGGGTGCAACGACGTCCCCGAGGATGTCACGGTGCCGCCGCTGCGGCCGGCAGCGGCTCGACGAGGACCGAGTCGACCACGTCCCGGCACCAGGCGAGCAGCTCGACGTCGCGCAGCGGCTGGGAGCCGAAGCGGGACCCCGACTCAGCCGGTCTCGGCACGAGGATGGTACGAGCCGTCGCCTTGACCAGCGTCCGCGGGTAGAGCCGCTGCAGCCGGAGCTGGCGGCTCTCGGCCAGCTCCACCGGGCCGAACCGGACGTGGTTGCCCTGCGCCACGACCTCGCGCAGTCCGGCCGCGTGCGCCGCGACCCGGAAGCGGGCCACGGCAAGCAGGTTGTGCACCGGAACCGGCGGCTCGCCGTAGCGGTCGACCAGCTCGGCCCGCACCGCCTCGACGGCTTCCTCGGTGTGCGCCGCCGACAGCCCCCGGTAGACCTCCAGGCGCAGCCGCTCGCTCGGCACGTACTCGTGCGGCAGGTGCGCGTCGACCGGCAGCTCGACCCTGGTCTCGAGCACCTCCTCGACACCGCCGCCCTTGTAGTCCTCGAGGGCCTCGGCTACCAGCCGGACGTACAGGTCGAACCCGACCTCGGCGATGTGACCGGACTGCTCGCCGCCCAGGAGGTTGCCGGCGCCGCGGATCTCGAGGTCCTTCATGGCCACGTGCATGCCGGCGCCGAGGTCGGAGTGCTGGGCGATGGTGGCCAGCCGCTCGTGCGCCGTCTCCGTCATCGGCTTGTCGCGGGGGTAGAGGAAGTAGGCGTACGCCCGCTCGCGCCCGCGGCCGACCCGGCCACGGAGCTGGTGCAGCTGGGACAGCCCGAGCAGGTCGGCGCGCTCGACGACGAGGGTGTTGGCATTGGAGATGTCCAGGCCGGTCTCGACGATGGTCGTGCAGACGAGGACGTCTGCACGCTTTTCCCAGAAGTCGACGATCACCTGCTCGAGGACGTGCTCGGCCATCTGCCCGTGCGCGACGGCGATGCGGGCCTGCGGCACGAGCTCGCGCAGCCGGCCGGCAGCCTTCTCGATTGTGTCGACCCGGTTGTGGACGTAGAACACCTGTCCCTCCCGGAGCAGCTCGCGACGGATCGCCGCGGCCGTCTGCCGCTCGTCCTGCGCCCCGACGAAGGTGAGGACGGGATGGCGCTCCTCCGGCGGCGTCGTGATGACGCTCATGTCGCGGATGCCGGTGATCGACATCTCCAGGGTCCGCGGGATCGGCGTCGCGCTCATCGTCAGCACGTCGACGTGCGTGCGGAGGTGCTTGATCTGCTCCTTGTGCTCGACCCCGAAACGCTGCTCCTCGTCGACGACCAGCAGTCCGAGGTCTTTGAAGCGGATGTCGCCGGTGAGTAGCCGGTGCGTGCCGATGACGACGTCGACGCTGCCGGATGCCAGCCCCTCGAGCGTCGCCCGCGACTCGGCGTCGCTCTGGAAGCGGGAGAGCGCCCTGACCACCACGGGGAACGGCGCGTAGCGCTCGCCGAAGGTCTGCAGGTGCTGCTGTACCAGCAGCGTCGTAGGCACCAGGACCGCGACCTGCTTGCCGTCCTGCACAGCCTTGAAGGCAGCCCGCACGGCGATCTCGGTCTTGCCGTAGCCGACGTCGCCGGCGATCACCCGGTCCATCGGGACCTGGCGCTCCATGTCCGACTTGACCTCGTTGATGGTGGAGAGCTGGTCGGCGGTCTCCACATACAGGAAGGCGTCCTCCAGCTCGCGCTGCCACGGCGTGTCGGGTCCGAACGAGTGCCCGGGGGCGGCCTGCCGGGCGGCATAGAGCCGGATGAGCTCGCCGGCGATCTGCCGGACGGCCCTCCGGGCGCGTCCCTTGCGCTTGGCCCAGTCGGCGCCGCCGATCCGGTCGAGCGAGGGCGCCTCGCCGCCGACGTAGCGGGTCACCAGCTCGAGCTGGTCGGTCGGCACGTAGAGCCGGTCACCCGGTTGCCCGCGCCTGGAGGGGGCGTACTCGATCACCAGGTATTCCCGCGTCGCCCCCTGCACGGTGCGACTCGTCATCGCGATGTAGCGACCGACGCCGTGCTGGTCGTGCACGACGTGGTCGCCCGGGACGAGCTCCAGCGGGTCGATCTGGTGGCGGCGCCTGCTGGGCATCCGACCGCGGTCCTTGCCCCCCGGCCGGGTGCCGACGAGGTCGTCGTACGTGAGCACCGCGAGCCGCAGGGTCGGCGCGAGGAACCCGTGGGCGAGCACGCCCGTGGTGACGTGGACGATGCCGGTTTCGGGGAGGTCGAGCAGCTCCTCGTCGGCGCGGGCGGGGACGTCGTGCTGACCGAGCACCTCGACCAGGCGCTTGGCCGGCCCGTGCCCCTCGGTGACGAGGACGACCCGCCAGCCGTCGGCCAGCCAGCCACGTACGTCGGCCACCGCGCGCTCGGCGTCCCCGCGGTAGGAGCCGGCCGGTTGCGCGTCGAGGGTGCGGCTCTCGACGGCGCCCTCGTCGGCGTCGCTGCCGGCATCGCGGCCGGCGTCGGTGACATCTCCGGCGTCGGAGGCGAAGGGGCTCAGGCTCCACCACGCCAGCTCCCGGCCGAGCGTATGGGTGCGGACGTCGGCGAGCGAGCGGTAGGCGCTCGCGCCGAGATCGACCGGGGCCTGCCCGCCGCCGGCCGCGGCCGCCCAGGACGCTTCGAGGAACTCCTGGCTCGTCGCGACGAGGTCGTGCGCCCGCGCCGCCACGCGCTCGGGGTCGCAGACGAGGACGTGGGTGTCACGGGGCAGCAGGTCGACGAGCAGCTCCAGCTCGTCGACGAGGACCGGCGTCAGCGACTCCATTCCCTCCACGGCGGAGCCGTGAGCGATCCGGTCGAGCATCTCCGCGAGCTCCGGGTGGCGCGCGGCGAGAGCGGCCGCGCGCGCCCGTACCTCGTCGGTGAGCAGCAGCTCGCGGCAGGGCGGGGCGTACAGGCCGCGCTCGACGACCTCGAGCGAGCGCTGGTCGGCGACCTTGAACGAGCGCACCTCCTCGACCTCGTCGCCCCAGAACTCCAGCCGCAGCGGGTGCTCCTCGGTAGGTGGGAACACGTCCACGATGCCGCCGCGCACGGCGAACTCGCCGCGGCGCTCGACGAGGTCCACGCGCGCGTAGGCCGCGGCGGCCAGCCCCCGGACGAGGTCCTCGAGAGGCAGCTCGTCGCCTGGATGCACCCGCACGGGGACCAGGTCCGCGAGCCCGTGCACCTGCGGCTGAAGCACGCTGCGGACCGGCGCGACGAGCACCCGCAGCGGGCCTGCCGAGGGGTCGCCTGGATCAGGGTGGACCAGCCGCCGGAGCACGGCCAACCGGCGTCCCACGGTCTCGCTGCGCGGGGAGAGCCGCTCGTGGGGCAGTGTCTCCCAGGCGGGGTAGTCGGCGACGACGGCGGCCGGCAGCAGGCACCCCAGCGCATCGACGAGCTCCTCGGCCTCGCGTTGCGTGGCGGTCACCGCGAGCACCGGGCGTCCGGCGCCGCCCACGTCCGGCCCGCCGGCGAGGGCGGCCACGACGAGCGGACGGAGCGCGGCGGGCCCGGTGAGGTCGAGCGCAGCCGTCGTGCCGTCGCGCGCCTCGTCGACGGCGCGGGCCATTGCCGGGTCGGCGAGCAATGCGCGGAGGACACCGGGCAGGCTCATGGGTCCCTTCGGGCAGCGCGAACTCACCGGCGCGGGCGATGCCGGGTCAGGCGTCCAGGGTACGTCGGCGTGCCGACGTACCCTTCAGCGCCGCCTGGACCGGCCGGAGCGGGCCTGCTCGACGGCGGCCAGCAGGCGTTCGCCGTAGCGGGTGACCGCATGCCGGTCGGCGGCCACGACGGCGTCGGCGAGCGCGGCGGCGTGCATGGTCTCCCAGCACTCGACCACGTGCTGCACCGCGTCGGCGAGGGCGCCGGCGTCGCCCGGCGGCGCCCAGGCGACGCACGCGTAGCCGGCCGCCGCCTCGCGCAGGCCGCTCGTGTCGCTCACCACGACCGGTCGGGCCGCGAGCACCGACTCGACAGCCGTGTTGCCGAAGGGCTCGTCGACGGTGGACGGCACGAGCACGACGTCGGCGGCGGCGAGCGCGTCCCAGACCTGAGGGACGAAACCGGTGAACCGTACGGCCGTCTGCAGGCCACCCTCGTCCAGCTGCCTGCGTAGCCGGTCGAGGAACCACTCGTATCCCGGGAACACCGCGCCGACGACGCGCAGCTCGGCACTCGTCCCGCGGCGGCGCAGCAGTCGCAGCGCCTCCACCGCGACCTGCACGCCCTTGCGCTCGGAGACCCGGCCCAGGTAGAGCAGTCGGACCGGAGGCGTGAGCTCCGGCCGAGGCGGCTGGACCACCGGTGGGCCGGGCACGGCGTTGAGCACGACGACGCAGCGGTCGGCCAGCCGAGGCACGACGCCGGTGAGCACGCCCGTGCTGAAGGCGCTGTTGGTCACGATGGTGGTCGCCAGCACCTGCGGAGCTGCAAGGGCGAAGCGCAGCACCCAGGGCGCCGACGCCTCCGCCTCGTGGACGTGGCTGAGCGCCGGAACGTGGTGCAGCCGGGCCAGGGCGAGCCACAGCGGGATCGTCAGCGTGTTGACGTAGACCAGGTCGGGGCGCACGTCACGCAACAGCGCCTTGCCCTGGCGCGCCCCGGTGAGCAGGTCCCGAGCCAGCTGCAGAGCACCACGCGGGCGCAGCGCGCTCTTGCGCAGCACCGGTGCCGGGCACCGGTGCACCCGGGCGCCGCGACTTACCAGCTCGTCGACGAGCGGGCCGTCCACCGGCACTGTGACGACCACCGTCCAGCCCGCGCCGGCCAGCGCCGACACGCTCTCCAGGAGCACCCGGTCGGAGCCGTAGAGGTCCGCGCTCGGGTGGGCGACCAGGATCGTCGACGCGTCGGGCATCCGCCGACCGTAGTCACCCGCACGGGGACGGTGACGACTCCGGCCCGCGGAGGGCACGACCGCCGTACCCTCGACGACGTGTCGACGCGGCGGCTGCTCTTGTGCTGCCTGCTGCTCGTCGCTGCGACCGTCTCGTGGCGGAGAGGGGTCTACTTCGAGGGCGGCCTGGACCCGGTGGTCGCGGCCAAGGGCGTCGTGTCCGTCGCGGCGTTCCTCCTCGCGCTCGGAGCCGCTCGCGCGGCGCCGGCGCCGCACCCTCGCGGCTCGCGAACCCTGGTCCTGGTGACGACGTACGCGGCGGTCGCCACATTGGGTGCCCTGGTTGCCGGGGACCCGCTGCCGTCGGCCGTGCTGGGAGTGCGGGTTGTGCTTCTGGCGTCGACGGTGCACCTGCTCCTTCGCGCATGTCCCGCGACAACCGTCGCGCGGGCCATGTTCGCCTCGATGGGGGCGGTGGGTCTGCTGGCGGCGGCCTCCGGTGCGGGCACGCTGGCCGGCGGTCGGCTCAGCGGCGGAGTCGTTCCCCTGGCGCCCAACGAGCTGGCCGGCCTGTGCGGGCTTGCCCTGCTCCTCGTCGTGTGGGAAGGCGTGCGCCGGCCGGCCATGTGGCAGCTCGCCCTCGGCGCGGTCCTGCTGGGCGTGGTCTGGTTGACCGGTTCCCGGACCGCGCTCGCGACGGTGGTGCCGTCGTCGGCTGTCCTGCTCGTGCTGGCCCCCCGGGTTCCGAGGGCGGTCTTCGCCGGCGTCGCCTGCGCGGTCCCCGTGCTCGGCTATCTCGTCCTGGCCTCGCCGCTGCTCGCCGACTTCCTGCAGTCCGACCGCGGATCCGGGATCGGCACCCTGAACTCGCGCACAGTGGCGTGGTCGGCGGCGATCGACTACCCCCGCTCGGAGCTGCAGCGGTGGTTGGGGGCGGGCCTGTCGGTGAAGCGGATCCCGGTCTCCGGGCAGTACTGGAACGAGCAGATCTTCGACAGCTCCTGGGTGTCGGCGCTCGTCCAGGCGGGTCTGGTGGGGCTCGCGATCCTGCTCGTGCTGGCCGCGAGCGCGCTGGTCTGCGCGGTCCGGGCGACGCCGGCCGAGCGAGGTCTGTGGGCCGCGGTGGTGGTCTTCTGTGTCGGTCGCAGCCTGCTCGAGAGCGGGTTGATGGACGCGACACCGGCCTTTCTCGCCCTCGTCCTCGCCGCGATGGCAACCGAGCCGGCCGGTCGCCGATCGATGTCGAACCGCCACGCGGAGTGGCCGGCTACGCCTAGCATGGAAGCTTCGCGAGGCGGCGCCGGGTCCCGCTCGATGTGAGGGGTGGCATGGAGCTGAGGGAGTACGCGCAGATCCTCCGCAGGCGCTGGATCGTCATCGCGCTCGCCGCGGCTCTCGGCGTGCTCGCGGCCATCGGCGTGACGGTGGCGACGCCGAGGACGTACGAGGCCACCACGAGATCTGCGGTCAATCTCGCCCGTCCACTCGGCGATTCCCGGGACCTGCAGCAGGGGTCCCAGTTCGCGATCAGCCGCATCAAGACCTACACCGCGTTCGCCCAGAGCCCGGACGTGCTCCGGCCGGTCATCGACAAGCTCAACCTGGACACGTCGTGGCAGGACCTGGCCACCCACGTGAGCGCCGAGGGGCCCGTGGACACCGCGCTGCTGGACGTCACCGTGGACGACACGTCGGCGAAGCAGGCCGCCGACATCGCCAACGCCGTGACCCGCCAGCTCGTCGACTACATCGTGGCCTTCGAGACCCCGCCAGGGTCACGCACCTCCGACGTCGCCGTCGATGTCGTCCGGCCGGCCGTCGCGCCGACGGCCCCCGCGTCGCCGAAGCCGGTCCTCAACCTGGTGTTGGGGCTGTTCGCCGGACTGGCCGCCGGCGTGGTGCTGGCGCTGCTGCGCGAGCAGTACGACACCAAGCTGAAGACGCCGGACCACCTCCTGGAGCTGTCCGGGGCGTCGCCGCTGGCGGTCGTCGGCGTGGTGGCGAAGGCCGACCGGAAACCGCTCGTCGCCCTCGACCAGCACTCCCATCACAGCGAGGCCTACCGCACCTTGCGCAGCAACCTCGCCTTCGCCGACGTCGACGAGGCACCGCGCAGCATCGTGGTCAGCTCTTCCTCGGTGGGAGAGGGCAAGACCACTGTCGCGTGCAACCTCGCGATCGTGCTGGCCCAGGCCGGCTTGCGCGTCTGCCTCGTCGATGCCGACCTGCGCCGACCCTCGGTCGCCACACTCCTGGGCATCGAGGGCGCCGTCGGACTCACCAACGTCCTCGCCGGCCAGTACGAGCTGCGTGCTGCCCTGCGGTCCTGGCGCGGCGGGCTCCTCACGGTGCTCCCCGCAGGCACGACACCGCCGGATCCGGGCAGCCTGCTCGGGTCCAAGCACATGACCGAGACGCTGCGCGAGCTCGCCACGCTGTTCGACCGGATCGTGGTCGACAGCCCGCCGCTGCTGGCCGTGACGGACGCCGCGGTCGTGGCCCGCGAGGTCGACGGGGCAGTGGTGGTCGCTCGCCACGGTCGCACCGATCGCGAGCAACTGCGGCGCGCCCTGGACGGGCTGCGCAGGGCCGGCGCCCGGCTGCTCGGGACCGTGCTCGTGGCGGTCCCGCGGCACGACCCGGCCGCCCCCATGCACTACCGCTCCGAGCAGGCGGAGTCCGAGCCGGGCGTTGTTCCCCCAGCGACGGCCGCACCGATGGCCGTGCGAGGTTCAGCCGGCGCGCCACCGGACGAGGCTGCCGACCAGGGCCTCGACCGCAGCTGAGAGCTCTGCTGCGACGTCCTTGTGGCGAGGTCCGTTGGGTGCGTGGGCATCGCCGACGTCGAGGGATGCCGCGGGGTCCCGCCCGGACCGCACGAGCCTCGGCCACCGTGAGGGCCCGCGCGGCAGGGATCCGATCCGCTGCTCGTCCATCGCCTGCCCGAACGCGGACCAGGCAGACCGCTCGCCGCCGGGCGGCGCTGATGCCGGCGCCAGTGGCGGCGTGGCGGCCAGCGACGCCGCCTCCCGCACTGTGAAGATGCGGGAGACGGCGTCGGGGAACCGGCGAGCGAGGTCGGCGCGCACCGAGCGGTCCGCGGCGAGGATGAGGTCGGCCTGCATGCTCGCCACGTCGACCTGTCGACTGCGGTGCTGCTCGACCAACGCTGCCAGGTCCTGCCCGGGAGGCAGGAGTGCTGCGATCTGTGAGCAGCACCGGATCCCGGGCCGCACGCTCACTCCGGCGCTGCTGACGGCGACCGGCAGGAGCGCCTCTTCCGCAGCCCGGCCCAGGAGCAGGGTTGTGGCCGGTGAACGGCAGATGTTGGCCCGGCAGACGACCAGCACGGTCGCGAGACCGGCCGGGCCTGGCATCCGCCCAGGCTAGCGAGCGCTAGAAGATCGCTCCGAGTCGCCGCGTGCCGGTGGGAAGGTGCAGGGCTCCGGCCACCGTCGCCGGAAGCGGGCGGGCGACCGCCGGGCCGCGCGTCGCGATCGAGGCTCGCAGGTCGCCGGTGCCGAGGGTCACCGGCGGGCCGAGGAAGGCGAGGCTGCTCCGGTCCTGTCCGGTGCCCGCCCGCCACGACGCCAGCGTCCGGTGACCGATGGCGCCTGCCCCGGCCGCGGGCCACAGCCCGTCCCACGGCGTCGTCGCCTGCGAGCCGCGGTGCAACACGTTGCCGTCGCTGGACACGCCGATCTGGGCGCCTGAGCGGCGCCGTGTGTAGTCCTCGATGCAGAGCAGGCAGCCAGCCTCGTCGGAGGAGAAGACGTTGTTGTGCAGGAGCAGTGGACCGATGCGCCAGCTCAGGCTCGCATCGGTGTAGCGCGTCCCGTGCCGGTTCTCCGGCGTCCTCGGGTCCTGGGCCGCCCACAGCGGCTTCCCCGCGTTGCCGAGCACGGTGTTGTTCCACAACGAGACGTCCTGCGAGTTGTTCACCTTGATCCCGGCGCCGGCGTTGCCCGCGACCAGGTTGTCCGCCAGCAACGCGTGCCCGCTCACCTCGAAGGAGATGCCGTGGTGGGCGTTGCCGACGACGTCGTTGTGGACGATGTCGGCGTCGTTGACGCACTCGTCCATCCACAGTCCCGGCCCGTCGTTGCCGCCGAAGTAGCTCGCCTCCACGTGCAGCGAGCGGACTCCGGTCACCTTCACGCCGCCGGAGACCGGCGAGTGGTTGAAGTGCTCGGTGTTGTTGCCGGTGAAGCGGCTGTCCCGGATGCGGAGGCCGTCGGCGCTGTCACCACCGAGCAGGCCCAGCAAACCGTTGCCGGTGGCCGTGATCCTCGAGACCGTCGTGGACCGGCCGGTGATGACGAGGCCCTGCGTCGCACTGTCGCTCACCACGACGTTCTCGAGCCGGTTGCCCGCTCCGGTGCTGATCACCATGCCCATGTCGGGGACCGCGGTGGCGTAGCGGCGCACGCCGATCCCGCGCAGGACCGAGTCCGGCCCGCGCAGCGCGATCGCCGTGCCCAGGGTGCTCGCCTCGACGAGCACACCGGAGGGATCGCTGCCGACGTAGAGCCGGTCGCCCGGCTCGTCGACGAAGAACGTCCCCGGCGCCACCGCGGCGCGCGAGGACACCTGTCGCAGCTCACGACCAGCGAGCCACACCTGGTCGGGGTGCGCAGCCATCGGGTGCGCCGGGTTGACCCAGCGCCAGCTGCCGGTCCCGTCGCCGGCTCCGCGGGTGTAGCTGGCCGAGGAGTCGAATTCGTACGTCCATCCGTCGCGCCGCCAGTCCTCGCCGTCACGCGACCACCCGGTGACCGAGCTGGCGCCATCGAGCCAGACCGCCTCGTGCGGATAAGCCTGGACGGTCACCCGCTTCGAGGTCGAGACGGACTCGTGGTAGCGGCCGTGCCGAAGCACGACAGTGCCGCCGGAGGGAACCGCCGCCAGCGCGTGTTTGAGCGTCCGCCAGGGCGACTGCACGCTGCCGGAGGCGAAGTCGGAGCCACTCGGGGACACGACGCGGGCTCCCGCCGGGATGGCGTACGCCGTCTGCCCGACGACTGTCGAGCCGGCCTCGGTGGTCGCTCGATGCGCAGCCGGGTCGGCGTCGAGGGAGACCTGGACATGCCCGTCGGGCGCACCCGATGACGGCGTCGGCAGCGCGGCGACCCCGGGAAAGGCCAGCGACGCCAGGGCGGCGGCGGCAGGGAACCACCACCGTCGAGGGTGTGGACGCGGGACATCGCTCAGGGTCCGCTCCCGTCGCTCGCGGAGGCTCCCCTCCGGGTCCGCGCCCTGCGGACGTACAACGAGTGCTGATCCTGCTACTCCGAGCGACCGGCCGGCAAGCGGGGTGACCCGCGTGTCCGGGTCACCGGGCACGACCGCCTGCTCGATCGGGGAGGAGGCGCGGCAGCACGCCGAGGCGGATGGCGGCGCCTCCCAGGAAGGAGCCGACTGCCAATGCGTACGGCGTCGCGCTCGCGGGCGCCCCGACGAGCAGCACCGCGACGACCAGGCCCAGGGACAGCGCCGAGTCCGCGACCCGCCAGCCCAGGACCGCAGCCGCCCGCCCGCGCACCGCTGCGAGTCCTCCGTAGGGCAGCACGGTGGCGGCCGAGGCCGCGTAGAGCGCCCAGCCGAGCACCGCCGTGGCGTCCACCGGGAAGTTGCCGCCGGACACGAAGAGCTCCAGGACCGGCGCCAGCAGGACCAGCACCACCGCCCCGACGGTGCTCGTGACCAGCAGCAGCGTCGCCAGCCGGTCCGCCCGCCGCAGGTCGCGCCGCAGGTCGGAACCGTCGGAGATGGCCCAGTGAGCGAGCAGGTAGGACCCGATGCCGCTGATCGCCAACATGAGGGGCGCCGAGAGCAGCCGTGCCGCCTCGAGAGATCCGAGCGCGTACGTTCCCGCAAGCGCCACGACGACCAGGCGGACGAGCGCGAGCAGGGAGGGCCGCACGGCTTGCTGCCCGGCCCGCCAGCGCCCGAACCCCCACACGGCGGCCATGGCTCGGGGTCCGCCGCGGGCCAGCCAGCGGTCCCGGTGCGGGAGCAGTGCGACGGCGATCGTGCCGGCCACCAGCTGACCGAGCAGCAGCGCGACCAGGAAGGAGGTCAACGTCAGCGGCCCTCGAGCGGCGGCGACGCCGACCGCGGCGAGGGCGACGACACCGCCGGTCAGGTCGACCACGACGACCGACCAGAAGCGCATCGAGGCCATGAGCAGGCGACGCAGCAGGTCCTCGACCATGAATGCGGCCGTCGCCGCTCCCATGACCACCGCGCCGGTCGCCGGCAGGATGCCGGTGACCTGGGTCACGATGGCGACAGCCGTCGCGGCGGTCGCCGTGACCAGGACCGTCCACCCCTGCAGACCGGCGCGCACCGGGGGCTGCTGCCGGTCGAGGACCGTCAGGGAGTCACCGACGAGACCGGTCGACAGGCTCGTCGTCAAGACGATCACCCCGAACAGCAGGGCGAAGCGGCCCAGCCCGTCGGCTCCGAGCGAGCGCGCCGCCACCAGTTGCAGGAGCAGGCTGCCCGCGGCCTGCGCGAGCTGGGCGGCCACGGCGCCGGACGCGGGGCCGCTCAGGCGACCTCGCAGCCGGCGTACCCGTCCCGAGCGGGCAGCGGCGTGGGTGCCCGCCACGCGAGGAGTGTGCTCCTCGCGTGGCGGGCTGCTGAGGACGCCGTTCAGGGCAGCCGCCGGACGACCAGGTCGTCGAAGGAAGCCGTGACCGGCGCGTTCGTCGCCGAACCGGAGAGATAGCTCCAGATGCCGACGCCACCGGCCTGCTGGAGCCCCGCCGTGGCGTCCGTCGTGGCGATCTGCCACTGCGCGGGCTCCGTCGTGCCGGTCCGCCACGCCTTGAGCCGCAGGGCGGTCGGAGAGGTGCCGTCCGCCTGCATGCGCAGGGTCAAGGTGTCCCCGGCGGCCAGCGTGCCCGGGATCGTGGTGCTGGCGACCGTCGTCTCGCTGTAGGACACCACCTTGGACACGATCAGCTGCAGCGCCCCCGTGCTGAGCACTCGCACCTTGCCGCGGTAGGCGTTGGCGTGGTTGCCGCGGGCCACGACGCCGACGTAGATCCCGCCACCGGTCGCCGCCTTGTCGACGGACACCGTCGCCTGCGCATCGCTCGACGTCGACGACACGGCCAGGTATGCCGCCGTCGCTGCGCCGGGGTTAACCATGCGCAGCCGAGCCAGCCCCGCGTCGACGGAGGTGTTCGCCGCGCCGCCGGCGATCACCCAGTCCCCACCGATGTCCGCCTTCCCGAGCCCTCCGGTCACGGTGCGAGCGAAGTCGTCGCGGGCGAACACGTCGCTCGCTGGCGCGGTCACGGTGACCGACTTCGTCGTGGAGTCGGTGGCGCCGTCGTTGTCGGTCACGGTGAGCCTGACGGTGTAGTCACCGCTGGCCGCGTAGACGTGCTCCGGGCTGGCCTGGCTGCTGCTGGCGCCGTCGCCGAAGTCCCAGGCGTAGGACGCCACCGTGCCGTCCGGGTCGGAGGACCCGGTCCCGTCGAAGGACGCGGTCAGCCCGCTCGCCGAGGAGGTGAACCGTGCCGTCGGCTTCTCGTTCGGCGCGGTGACGGTGACCGACTTCGTCGTGGAGTCGGTGGCGCCGTCGTTGTCGGTCACGGTGAGCCTGACGGTGTAGTCACCGCTGGCCGCGTAGACGTGCTCCGGGCTGGCCTGGCCGCTGCTGGCACCGTCGCCGAAGTCCCAGGCGTAGGACGCCACCGTGCCGTCCGGGTCGGAGGACCCGGTCCCGTCGAAGGACGCGGTCAGCCCGCTCGCCGAGGAGGTGAACCGTGCCGTCGGCGCCTGGTTCGGTGTTGCCGCCACGGTGACGTCGTGGCGCACCGTGTCGGAGCCGCCGCGGTCGTCAGTGACGGCGAGGGTGACGGTGTACGTGCCGGGGGCGCCGTACGCGTGGTGCGGACTGGCTTGCGTGCTCGAGGAGCCGTCGCCGAAGTCCCAGGCGTAGGACGCCACCGTGCCGTCCGGGTCCGACGATCCGGTCCCGTCGAAGGACGCGGTCAGCCCGCTCGCCGAGGACGTGAACCGTGCCGTCGGGGGCTGGTTCGGCAGCTCGCCACCACCCTTGGTGAAGTGCGCCTGCACCTCGGATGCGCTGAGGGCGGTGCTGTAGACGGCGACCTCGTCGACGGTCCCGGCGAAGTAGTCGCTGCTCGCCCCGCCCCAGGTGTGGTCGCCGCCTACGCGCCAGTAGCCGGAGTAGCTCTCCGCCCCGGTCTGCGGGTTGGTGCCGACCAGCTGCCCGTCGACCCACAGCTTCATGCCGTCGCCGTCCTGGGTGGCCACCATGTAGTGCCAGGCGCCGTCGTTGTAGCTGTCCGGCGTGTCGATCACGTTGGTCTGCCCGGTCCAGACACCGAAACGCAGCCGTCCGTCGTCGAACATGTAGACGTGGCGGTCGTAGCTGCCGCTGCTCCCGGTCTGCTCACGGCCGAACCCGATGAGCTTTCCGCCGCGGGTCGTCGTCGTGCGGAACCAGAGCTCTTCGGAGTACACGGTGGGGTTGTCCACGCGCGCCGACGAGGCGATCGCCCCCGAGTCGCCGTCGAGGGACACGGCGGGACCGGTTGCTGTGGTGGCGCCCGGCTGGGTGTACGTCACCCCGCCCGAGTACACGCCGTCCACGCCGTTGGCGCTGGTGTCCGCCGCGACCGGTCCCGAGGTCTCACCGAGACGCCAGTAGAAGTCGGGGCTGCTGTCGTAGACGGCGGCACCGTAGGGGTCTGTCGGTCGGACGCCGGTCGACAGTGTCCGGCCGCTGTGTACGTAGTGCTGCTGCACCTGCGCGAGCGTGAGCGCGGTCGGGTACACGGCGACGTCGTCGATGGTGCCGGCCAGGAAGTCGCTCGACGGCCGTGCGGTCCACCCGTTGAGGTTGTCGCCGCCGACGCGCCAGTAGCCGCTGTACGGCTGCGCCGACGTGACCGCGGTGTTGCGCGCGACCCGCTTGCCGTCGACGTAGAGAGCCATCCCGGCGCTCGACAGCGAGGCGACCACGTGGTGGTACTCCCCGTCGTTGACCGGCGCCGGGCTGCTGATCGTCCGCACGCCACCGGGGTACACGCCGAACACGACGTGCCCGGAGCTGTCCAGGTAGACGTGGCGGTCGTAGTTGGTGCTGGTCCCCGTCGGTGAGTTGCCGAAGCCGATGATCGTCCCGCCGGCGGTGCTCGTGGTGCGGACCCAGGCCTCCACGGTGAACGTGCCGGGGCCGGGCGCCGCCGACGACGTCGCGGCGCTTCCGTCGGCCGTACCGTCGAAGGAGGTGGCCGCATCGCTGTCCCCCGCGACGGCCCCGGCCGCGGCGCGGACCGTACCGGAACCGAGGGTGAGGTCGTCGTAGCCCGCCCAGTCGAACGCCCGCGATCCGGACGCCTCGCCGAGCCGCCAGAAGTTCGTCGCGCCGTCACCGAGCACGTCGTCCGCGTACGGGCTCGTCGACGTCGTGTCCGCGATGGTCACGCTCGTGGCGTTGCGGGTGACGCTGTTGCCGAAGGCGTCGAAGGCGTAGACGCGGTAGGTGTAGGTCTGCCCCGGCGTCGCGGTCGTGTCCACGCACCCGAGGGTCGGGCGCTGCCAGAACGTCGAGTCGGCCGTGGTTTGGCAGACCGGCGTGTCGTTCAGGCTGCGGAAGTTGCGGAAGACCTTGTAGGTCAATGAGACGTTGTCCTGGTCGAAGGTCGCCTGCCAGGCGACGCGGGCGGTGCCCGACTTCAGCGAGACGACCGACGGGGTCAGCTCGTCGTTCGCGTTCGGGCCGACCTTGTTGGGCGCGAGGCTCGAGACGGCGAACCGGACGAGGCCCTGCTGCGCCTGGCCGTTCACGCGCGGGAACTCCCCGCCGTACACGACGTACTGGCTGTTGCCGGCGACGCTCCAGCCGGCCTGGTACTGCCCGGTGTACGAGCCGATCGACCAGGTGGGGAACCAGTTGAGCAGGGTCGGCGACGGCTGACCGGCGAAGTTGTAGTAGCCGTAGGGGTCGGCGGTGATCGTGCCGGTGGCCTGCTTGGAGTAGGCGGTCGAGTGGTGGAACGTCCACGGGGTCGTCTGCGGGAAGCCGCCGATGTTGCCGCAGTAGTGCTTGTGGCTGGAGGTGTAGACGGCACCGGCGGTCGGGAAGACGGAGTACGTGTCGCCGTGGCAGTCCTCCAGCCAGATGATGCGCCCCGTGGCGCTGTCGGCCCGGAACGAGCCCTCGAGGTTGCCCCCGGAGCCGAAGACATAGCCGCTGCCGTAGACGCCGTCGGCGTCGGAGGCGAGGCTGGTGATGGCGGCCTGGGTCCCTGCGTCGCGCACGACGTCCGTCGTCGCCCACGGCAGCGCGGAGCCGGTCACCGGGTCGACGGCGCCGAGCCCGTAGGCCGGGGTGGTGCCCAGGTTCTGAAACCTCCCGCCGAGCACGAGCTTGCTGCGGTCCGCGGTCAGCGTGAGCGCGTTGACGGTGGCGTCGGCCGAAGGGTTCCAGGCGAAGACAGCACCGTTGGCCGGGTCGACCGCTGCCACGAACCGGCGGCCGAGTCCCGACACCGACGAGAAGTTGCCGCCCAGGTAGACCGCGGAACTGGTCGCGACGATGGCGCGCACCTGCGAGCTCACTGTCGGGTGGAAGGCCGTGACGAGTGCGCCGGTGGCGGTGCTGAAGGCGGCGATGCGCGAGCGCGCTTGGCCGTTGACCGTGGTGAAGTCACCACCGACGTAGATCGTCGAGCCGTCGGGCGACGCGGTGACGGCGAGCGCCTGAGCGTTCAGCGTCGGCGCGAAGGAGGACAGGACGCCGGTGCGGATGTCGTAGGCGAGCAGGTTGCTGCGGGGCACCGTGTTCGACCCTGGCGCGGCGCCGGCGGGTCGTGCCGTACCGAACTTGCCGGCCACGTAGACGGTGTTGCCCACGACGACCTGGGACCAGACGACCCCGTCGATCTGTGCGGTGGGCAGGGCGTCCGCGCTCACGGTCGATGGTGTCGCCGGGTCCGGGGGGGCGGTGTCGGCGGCCGCCGGCAGAGCTGCGGAGCCGAGGTAGGCCGCGGCGAGTGCCGCGACGACGACCTGGGCGATTCCCTTGCGGATGCGTGCCGTGGTCACGGGCTTTCTCCTTGGGCGTGCGGCGCGGGTCCTGGCAGGTGCCACGGGCCGGTGTTCGGTGGGCAGGGCGCTATCGGCGGCTCTCATCGGGCCGCTCCGGTCAGGACGGCCACCGGGTGTCCGGCGGCATAGGCGACCTGGAGGCTGACGTCGGCCCGCTGCTTCTGCGGGATCGTGAAGACGTAGGTGCCGGTCACGGTGGAGCCGGCGGGCGCCGAGCGCGGGAACGGCCGCGCGGGAGCCGACTCGATCGGCGAGGCCGGGGTGTCCGCGCTGCCGTGCGAGGCCGTGACAGCGACGTTCCCCAGCGGGAGTGGCGTGCGGCCGCTGTTGCGTAGCTGCAGGGTGAAGGCCACCGCCGGGCCGCTGATCTCGCCGATCCCTCGCCCCTTGACCTCGATGCTGCGGACGCGGCTCACCTGGACGACCACGCCGTCTCCGTACGACGCGGGCTGGGTGAGCGCGACCGGGGCGAGGGTCTTGACGGCGACGCCCGGGACCGGCGTCAGCGCGCTGGCCGACGAGGCCCGCGCCTTCGGCGAGGCCGCTGCCGGCCCCGGCGACGTGGGCTTGGACGACGCGGCCGCCCTCGGCGAGGATGCCGCGACCTTCGGCGCAGAAGCCGCCGCCTTCGGCGCGGAGGTCGCCGCCTTCGACGGGGAGGCTGTGGCCCTTGGCGAGGCCGTGCCCGTCGGCGCGGACGTGGCCCTCGGCGCGGACGCCGCGCTCTTGCCTGGGGTGGGCGCGGCCGTGGCCGGCGCCCGGCTCGCTGCGTCGGCCGCCGTCGTCGAGGGCGAGCTCGAGCAGCCGGTGATCCCGACGGCGGTGACACCGAGGACGGCGCCTGCGACGAGGAGCCCTCCTCGTCGGGTGAGGGGACGGGAACGGGTCATCGGAGCACCTCTGGGACGTTGAGCGCGACCATGTCGCGGTGCCACTTGGGCAGGGCAAGGAACAGGTGGGCGGCCGACGCTGCGGCCAGCGCCGTGTAGACGGCGAAGAAGGCGACGGGGGTGCCCAGGAGGACGAAGGCGAGGCAGAGCACCCCGTAGTCCGTGGGCAGCACCACCAGCGACCGGCGCAGCGACGGCGAGCCGGCCGCGACCGGCCCGCCCGGGTGGGCGCGGCGCAGGGAGTCGTTGAGGATCTGGGTGAAGAACGCCACGGCCGCCACGACCGCGAAGCCGAGCGGCACCAGGAGCCAGCCGCTGGGCAGGTCGAGGTGCCGGAAGGCCCAGACCAGCACGGCGCCGTGCAACGAGGAGATCTTGGCCGCGTCGACGACGTGATCCAGCCACTCCCCCGCCGGCGATCCGCCCCCCCGCAGGCGCGCCAGCTGTCCGTCGGCGGAGTCGAGCGCGTACCCGGCGGCCAGCAGGGCCCAGACGAGCAGCCCCCACCACCCCCATGCTGGAGCGAGTGCCACCGCGAGGATGGCGGCCAGGCTGAAGGCTGCGCTGGTCGCGGTGACACCGTCCGGCGTCATCCCCAGCCGGTACGCCCGGGCGGCCAGCTGGCGGCCGGCCGGGCGGTTGACCAGCACGGAGTACGCCGGGGCGCCCGCGGAGCGCGCCTTCTGGGCCGAGCCGAGGCGCTGGACGACCTCGCGGTGGCTGACGGTGTGGACCTCAGGCATGGCGGCGACCTCCCTGCACCCGGGTCAGCCGCCGGCCGCTGGGCCGGTCGGCTCGCGGACGGAGTCGGCGGCACAGCGCCTCGTAGGCGTCGGCGACCAGGTCCCAGTCGTAGCCCGCGGCAGCGGTGCGGCCGGCGAGGGCGCGGTCCGCCGTGGCGATGACGTCGGCCTCGGCGTCGGTGACCAGCCCGGCGACCTCGTCGGCGGAGCGGAAGTAGGTCCCCGCAGCGCCGAGGACATCGCGGTTGAAGTCGACGTCGAACGCCCCGACCGCGGTGCCGGCACCCATGGCCCGCAGCAGCGACGGGTTGGTGCCGCCGACGGAATGACCGTGGAGGTAGAGCAGTGCGTTGCCGTACAGCTGGTCGAGCAGACCCTGGTCGTAGACACCGCCCAGGAAGCGGACCCGGTCGTCGGCGGCCGCGTGGACGCGGCGTGTGTAGTCGTCGGAGTACGGCGAGGAGCCGACTACCACGAGCGGGCGCTTCGCCGAGCTGCGTCGGTAGCCCTCGACCGCGAGGGCGACGTGGTTCTCCGGCTCGAAGCGGGCGACCACCAGGTGGTAGCCGCCGCGGTCGAGGCCCAGCTCGGCCAGGCGGTCGTCGCCGACCTCGATGAGCGGTGCACCGTAGGAGATCAGCTCGGTGTCGGCCCCGAACTCGTCGCGGTAGTAGCGGGCGATCCCCGGCGCGTCGGCGATGAGCGCGTCGGACCAGCGCACAGCCAGCGACTCGGCTGCCCGGTAGTAGCGCCGCCCGGCGGGTCCCCACTTGGCGCGCTTCCACTCCAGGCCGTCGACGTGGGTGGCCACGGGGATGCGTCCGGCACGCAGCAGCGGCAGCCAGGGCGCGTTGGCCGCGTTGAAGAGCACCGCTGCGTCCGGGCGCCCGTGGGTGAGCAGGTGCCCCACCGACAGACCCGTGTGGCTGAGCGTCTCGAGCGACTGCCGGCGCAGCGCCGGCAGGTGGACCAGCTCCATCCCGAGGTATCGGTCCGCGCCCGGTTCTGCGTCGCCGGCGGACCGGCAGTAGACGCTCACCCGGTGGCCCTTGGCCACCAGGCGCCGACCGACCTCCTCCACGGCGGTCTCGAACCCGCCGTACGCCGCGGGGACACCGCGCGTCCCGACGAGCGCGACGTGGAGCGGGTCGTCCGCGCACGTGGATGGACCGGTCGCCATGATGCCCTCCGCAGGGGTGTGGATGGTCGTCATCGGCCTCACGCCGACTCGCTGAGCTGCCGACGGATCTGCGTGCTCGAGGTCTGACGGGTGTAGGGGAAGAAGACGACGTCGACGCCGACCGCGCCGAGGTCGTGCACGAGCGCGTCGCCCTTGGCCGTGCCCTTCCAGTCGTCGCCCTTGAAGACGACGTCGAAGCCGAGCTGCTGCCACATGGCGAACTTGTCGGGCGACCAGTCGGACACCACCACGTCGACGAGATCGATCGCGCGGAGGACCTCGATCCGCTCGGGCTGCGGGACGATCGGTGGGTGGTTCTTGACGGCTGCGACGACGCGGTCCTCCACCACGCCGGCGACGAGGACGTCGCACAGCTCGCGAGCACGCCGCAGGATGTTGAGGTGTCCGACGTGGAAGGCGTCGAAGGCACCGGGCACGTACCCGATCCGGGCGCCGGCGGGGAGGGGGGGCGTGGCGGCCGCGTCCCGGGATTCGACGTGGGTCGCCTGGCCGAGGCCGCGGACGCCCAGGGCCGAGCGCAGCAGCCGGCTCTGCGTATGACGGGCCCGCAGCCGCACGACCGGCCCGACGGACGCCGGCGGGAGCGCGAAGCCGAGTTGAGGGTCGCCGGCGAAGGAGAGGTCCGCGCCGAGGCCGGCAGGAAGGCTCTGTGCGTCGGGCACGAGGACGGCTTCGTCGACACCGCGCACGTGGGCAACGAGTTCGAGCCGCTCGACCTCGCCGACGTACGGCGTCCGGCCGGTCGTGCGCAACAGCGCGTGGTCGGACAGGACACCGACGACGAGGCGGCTGCACCGGGTGCGTGCCGCGCGGATCGCGTCCAGGTGACCAACCTGGAGCAGGTCGAAGCCGCCGGTGAGGAAGCCGGTCGCCTCTCGGAAGCGCGCTGCGCTCATCAGTACGCCCCCTCACCTGTGACGACCGCGCGTCCGGTCTGCCAGAGCAGGGCCATGTCGAGCCCGAGCGACCAGTTGTCGACGTAGCGCAGGTCCAGCCGTACCGTTTCGTCCCAGGTCAGGTCGGAGCGACCGCTGACCTGCCACAGCCCGGTGAGGCCCGGCTTGACGTGCAGGCGGCGCCGGCTGATCCCGTCGTAGCCGGCCACCTCGTCGGGCAGCGGCGGGCGGGGACCCACCAGCGACATCTGGCCGCGCAGCACGTTGACCAGCTGCGGCAGCTCGTCGAGGCTGTAGCGGCGGAGCAGGCGGCCCACGCGCGTCACCCGGGGATCCCGGCGGATCTTGAACATCAGCCCGGAGTTCTCGTTGCGGTCGGCGAGCTCACCGAGCCGCATGGCGTCGGCGCCGACCACCATCGTGCGGAACTTCAGCATCGAGAACGGGCGGCCGGCGATCCCTGTGCGGGTCTGCCGGAACAGCACCGGGCCCGGGTTGTCGATCTTGATTGCGACGGCGACGGCCAACAGCAGCGGACTCAGGACGAGGAGCAGCCCAGCGGACAGGATCGTGTCGAGGCCGGTCTTGGCGGCGCCCCGGAGTCCGCCGACGCGAGGGGCGCGGACGTGCAGCACAGTAGCGCTGCCGGCGTGCTCCACGCGCAGACGATCCTCGTCGACCTCGACCAGGCCGGGCGCGACGACGAGGTCGAGCCCGTGGTCCGCGAGCAGCCAGCTGAGCATGCGCAGCCGCTGCCCGGTGAACGAGGAGTACTCGGTCACGCAGACGGTGTCGGCGCCCACCTCGCGCGCGGCACCGACCACACGGGCCACGACCTCGTCCTCGGAGAGCACACGCTCGCCGGCCCGGCGGCCGGGCAGCGAGGCCACGACCGGGACGGAGTCGGCGGCCTGCCCGCCGCCCTCAACGCAGGCGCCGACCACGATCAGCTCACTGATCGTCGCGCTCGAGAGGTCCTGGACGAAGGTGGCGATCCCCGGGCCGCTGCCCACGGCCACGACGCGGCGCAGGCCGCGTCCGTCGCGCCGGGCGCGTGCGATGTGGCGGCGCAGCGCCAGGCGGCCGACCAGGGATCCGGCCACCGCAATCGGGACGCCGACGAGCACCCCCTCGCGCGTCGGGGTCGACCCGAGAAGCCAGCCGATGGCCGCGATCGCGGCGAGGGCGTGGATACCGCTGCGAAGCAGTGCAGCGGTCTGTCGCGAGCCGGTCAGCACCGGGTCCCGGTAGCGGCCGGTCGCCGCGAGCAGGAGTGTCCACCCGAGGGCGGCCAGTACCGGCGTGGCGAGCAGCACGGCGGGCGCGGGCCTGCCCACTGCCACCATGGCCACGAGGGCGGCGGTGGCTGCCGCAGCTGAGTCGATCATCAACGCGACGGTGCGGCGACGAGCCAGGAGCTGGCTTCGCTCGTGGTGCGAGACAGTCCGGCCGGGCGCGAGCACGGCGACATCGGCGAGCACGTGGACATCCCCCAATAGTTACTGCAGGTCACAGGTTCGACGGTCACACACTGTGCCCGTGACAGTGAGTATGCCAAGGAGCGGCGACTGTCGCCGCCAAAACGAGAGTATGCACACTGAAAGTGACCGAGGACACGGTGGGTAGTCATCCGTTCGGATGAGGCTCTTACCTTGAGTGACCAGGTGCCCGGTCTCGTGTGGGCGCCTCGACTCAGCTGTGGTAGAAGGCCTGCGTCCGGTCCAGGCCGTCGACCAGGAGGCTCTCGACGGCGTCCGCAGCGCGGTCGACGAGGATGGCGAGCTCCTTGCGCTCGGCCGGCGAGAAGTCCCGCAGGACGTACTCGGCAGGGTCCTGGCGTCCCGGAGGCCGGCCGACCCCGAAGCGGACCCGGTAGAAGTCCCCGGTCCCGAGCGATCGGCGGACCGAGCGCAACCCGTTGTGGCCGTTGTCACCGCCGGCGAACTTGACCCGCAGCGTGCCGTAGGAGAGGTCGATCTCGTCGTGGACGACGACGAGCCTGCCCGGACCGATCTCGTAGTAGCCGCAGAGCGCGGCGACCGGTCCACCGGACTCGTTCATGTACGAGCGCGGCTTGGCCAGCACCGCGCGGAGGCCGGGCAGTCCGCCGAGGCGGCCCTCGAGGACGTCGGAGCGGGTGCGCCGGTGGGACCTGAACGTGCCGTCGACCCGGTCGGCCAGGACGTCGAGGACCAGCGCGCCGGCATTGTGGCGGTTAGCGGCGTACGCCGGGCCGGGGTTGCCCAGGCCGACCAGCAGCCAGGACCCTTCGTCGGTCACCGACCCGCCCGTCGCCCGAAGCTCGCTGGTCAGGAGCCGGCGGGTTGCTCGCCCTCGGCGGCAGCCGGCTCGTCCGCGGCGCTCGCCGCCGCCGGGGCCTCGGTGACGATCCCCGCCTCGGCCTCCAGCTCCGCCAGCTCCGCCTCGTGCTCGGCGGCGGTCGTGGCGGCGCTCACATTGACCACGAGCGCCTCGGGGTCGGTCTGCAGGGTCACACCGGTCGGGAGCGCGACGTCCTTGGCGTGCACCTGGGTGCCTGCGGCCGCACCGTCGACGGAGACCTCGATCCCCGAGGGGATCGCCGTGGCCTCGGACTCGATGCTCAGCGCGTTGAGCTCCGTGGTGACCAGCGTGTCCGGCGCGGGGTCGCCAACGACGACGATCGGCACGTCGACGACGACCCTCTCGCCACGGCGGACGAGGAGCAGGTCGACGTGCTCGATGAAGCCCTTGATCGGGTCGCGCTGAACGTGCTTGGCCATGGCCAGCTGGGTCCCGCCCTCGACGGCGAGCTCGACGATGGCGTTGGCGCCCTTGAGCGCCAGCATCGCGTCGTGACCGGGCAGACTGAGGTGGACAGGGTCGGTGCCGTGACCGTAGAGGACCGCGGGCACCTTGTCAGCGCGCCGGATCCGGCGGGCGGCGCCCTTGCCGAACTCGGTACGGCGTTCGGCGGCGAGCTTCTGCGACGGCACGGGGACTCCTTCTCGGGGGCTTTCGTTCGGTGCTGCGGTACGGCGGCGGGTCGTGCCGGGTGGTCGGGCGCTCGGTGGTCGGACGCTCGGTGGTCGGACGCTCGGTGATCGGACGCTCGGTGGTCGGACGCTCGGTGGTCGGACGCTCGGTGATCGGGCGCTCGGTGATCGGGCACCGGGTGGCTCCGACGCTGGGTGGGCTCCGGCGCTGGGTGGTCGAGGTGGGCGGTCGGGCTGGTCGGCGGCTGCACCGGCGGACGGGGTGGACGGGCCGACTCCCGCGTCGATTGCGGAGCCCGCGCACGGACGCCCTCGCCGAGGCAACCGCCGGAGTCTAACCGCCGCCCCGGGCGCCCCCGAAATCCGCCCGGCCCGCCGCCCGCGGCTGCTGTCTGTCTTGGCTCCGGGCCGCCCGCCAGTTGCTCTGGGGCGCAGGATGCGGGAAACCGCCGGCTCTTACCCGAAGCCCCCACACCCTGCGCACCACGCAGACCCCGCACCCCGGCAGGTGCCCGCACGCGCCCTGGATCTTGAGACGTCTCTGCGCCCATGGCCACCCCCCCGCCTCATGATCGACGTAGCATCACCGATCTTGAGGCGGTTCTGCGCCCATGGCCACCCCTCCGCCTCATGATCGACGTAGCATCACCGATTTTGAGGCGGTTCTGCGCCCACCGGCACAGAATTCTCGGAAGATCAAGCGGCTGCGGATCGGGTGCCTCGACCTGCCGCGTCCGGGAGTCCGCTGCCGCGCCCGCCAGCCGCAGGCCACGGGTACCGGCGGCCGCTCCGCCACGCCTCGTCGGGCGGTGGCGTAGCCCGGTGGTGGCAGACAAATCGGGTCAGCCGCCGTGACCGTCCTCCTCTGCTGGCTCGAGGTCGCGGGGCGGGGCCGCTGCTGGGTGTTCGTGGGGCGGCACCGCGCGAAGTGGCACGCGGCGTGAACGGTGGCTGCCGGCGGGAGCAGCGCTGCCAGGCACCGGATGGCCGACGAGCCTCAGGTGTTGCCCTCGAAGAGGCTGGTGACCGAGCCGTCGTCGAAGACCTCGCGGATGGCGCGCGCGACCAGCGGGGCGATCGAGAGCGTCGTGAGCTTGTCGAACTGGCGCTCGGGGGGCACCGGCAGCGTATTGGTGATGATCACCTCGCGGGCCCGGCTGTTCTTCAGCCGGTCGACCGCAGGCCCGGACATGATCGGGTGAGTGGCGGCGATGACGATCTCGGCGGCGCCGGCCTCATAAAGCGCGTCGGCCGCCTTCGTGATGGTCCCCGCGGTGTCGATCATGTCGTCGACCAGGACGCACGTGCAGCCCGTGACCTCCCCCACAACGCGGTTGGCGATCGCCTCGTTGGGTCGGGCCCTGTCGCGGGTCTTGTGGATGAACGCGAGGGGCGCTCCGGCGAGTCGCTCGCTCCACATCTCCGCCACCCGGATGCGGCCGGCGTCGGGAGAGACGACGGCTAGCGGCTCGGCGCCGTAGTGCTCGGCCACGTAGCTCGCGAGGATCGGAAGCGCCATGAGGTGGTCGACCGGCCCGTCGAAGAAGCCCTGGATCTGCGAGGTGTGCAGATCGACGGCCATCAGCCGGTCGGCACCCGCGGTGCGGAACAGGTCGGACATGAGCCGGGCCGAGATCGGCTCGCGGCCGCGGTGCTTCTTGTCCTGGCGGGCGTAGCCGTAGCACGGCGTGACGACGGTGATCCGCTTGGCCGAGGCTCGCTTGAGCGCGTCGACCATGAGCAGCTGCTCCATGATCCACTCATTGATCGGCGCGGTATGGCTCTGGATGACGAACGCGTCGCAGCCCCGCACCGACTCCTCGAACCGGACGTAGATCTCTCCGTTGGCGAAGTCGTACGCCTTGGTGGGGGTGATCTCCGCGCCGAGCTCGAACGCGACCTCGGCGGCCAGCTCGGGGTGAGCGCGCCCGGAGAACAGCATCAGCGTCTTCTTGCCCGTCGCGTGGATGCCGCTCACTGCGTGCTCGCCTCCCGCGGATCCGACGTAGCGCCCTCGTCCCCAGTCTGCCCCACCGCAGACGGGGCACGGGCAACCGCCTCGGCCGCGGCGCTGCCCGGGCGGCGCCGCTGCACCCAGCCCTCCACGTTGCGCTGCCGGGCCCGCGCGACGGCCATCGCGCCCGGTGGGACGTCCTGGGTGATGACCGATCCCGCGGCGGTGTACGCGCCATCACCGACGGTGACCGGTGCGACCAACATGGTGTCGCTGCCGATGCGGACGTGCTCGCCGATGACGGTGCGGTGCTTGGCCAGACCGTCGTAGTTGACGACCACGGTGGCCGCACCGACGTTGCTGCCTGGGCCGATCTCGGCGTCGCCGACGTAGGACAGGTGGGGCACCTTGGAGCCCTCGCCGACGGTGGACGCCTTGACCTCGACGTACGCCCCGACCTTCGCCCGCGCATGCAGCACCGTGCCGGGACGCAGGTAGCTCCAGGGGCCGACGGCGGCAGCCGGGCCGATCTCGGCAGCGGTGGCGTGGGTGCGGACGACCTGGGCCGCCGCCCCGACCGAGCAGTCGCGCAGCGTGCAGTCGGGTCCCACCACGGCGCCCTCGGCCACGCTCGTGCACCCGTGCAGCTGCACCCCCGGGTGCAGGAGGACGTCACGGGACAGCGCCACGTCGACGTCCACCCAGACGGTGGCCGGGTCGACCACGGTGACGCCGGCCCGCATCCACGCCTCGAGGAGTCGGCGGTTGAGCTCGGCACCGAGGCGGGCCAGCTGTATGCGGTCGTTGACCCCCTCGGTCTGCCACAGGTCGGCGGTGACGTGAGCGCCGACCCGGCGCCCGTCGGCACGGGCCAGCGCGACCACGTCGGTCAGGTAGAGCTCGCCCTGGGCGTTGTCGGGGGTGATCCGGTCCAGGCCGTCCACGAGGACCGCGGCGTCGAAGGCGTAGATGCCCGAGTTGATCTCGTCGACCCGGCGCTGGGCGGCGGTGGCGTCCTTGTGCTCGACGATCGCCGCGACGTGGCCGTCCGGGTCGCGCAGCACCCGGCCGTAGCCGGTCGGGTCCGGGACCCGTGCGGTGAGCACGGTGACGGCGTCGCCGTCGGCGCTGTGCTGGCTGACCAGCGCCTCGAGGGTCTCGGTCTGGAGCAGGGGCACATCGCCGTACGTGACGACGACGACGCCGCTCAGCGGGGGCAGGACGTCCAAGGCGCAGCCGACCGCGTGACCGGTGCCGCGCTGCTCGTCCTGCACAGCGACCAGGGCGTCGGGGGCGAGCTCGCCGAGGTGGGCAGCCACCCGGTCGCGTCCATTACCGACGACGACGACCAGGTGCGCGGGCTGCAGCCCGGCCGCCGCAGCCACGGCATGCGCGACGAGGGAGCGGCCACCGATCTCGTGGAGGACCTTGGGGGTCCGCGACCTCATCCGGGTGCCCTCGCCGGCGGCGAGGACGACGACGGCGGCCGGGCGTTCGCTCACGCGAGGCTCTCCTCGGCGTCGGTGGCGGGGCTGCGCCGGCTCGCTCGGCCGGGCGCGGCCAGCGTAGCCGCGGCGACGGCGGTCCGTGGCCGGCTCCGGCGCAGCGGCTCCCCGGGCAGGAGTCGAACCTGCGTCGCTGATCCTGATCCAAAGTCAGGCGGGCCCTGCCGACAGACCAACCGGGGATGGCGGCGCCAGAGTACGGCGCAGGCGCATCTGCGCTCCGCTGTCGCTCGTCCCGGCTCCTCGCCCCACATTCGTCACGCCAGCCGCCTCCTGTGGCGCGGCCGGCGCCACACCTGCCACGGGCGTCACGAATGTGTGTTTTGTGGGTCCGCCACGCCGCTAAGCCTTGCGCTACCTACGCCGCCGTAGGTTACGGTGGCGTAGCCCGACTGCCCCGCTCAGGACGGACACCGCATGACGCCTCCCACCGCCCCCGCCGTCGCTCCCCATCGGGGACCGCTCGATCCGGCACCGCTCGATCCGGCACCGCTCGATCCGGCACCGCTCGATCCGGCACCGCTCGAGCAGGCACCGCCGGTCGTCTTCGAGCCCGGCTCGCCCGCTGCGCCGTGGAACCAACCGGACGTCGACGACGCGGAGCGCGGGACGCTCGGTACCGACCGGCAGAGCGTCAAGGAGCGGTTGGCCTTGGGACTGTTCATCGCGGTGCCGTTCCTGGCGCTGCTGGCGGCCGCCCCGGTCGCGCTCGTGTACGGCTGGCTGTCCTGGCTGGACGTCGGGTTGGCCGTGCTCTTCTACGGCATCGCCGGTCACGGCATCACCGTGGGCTTCCACCGCTACTTCACCCACGGCTCGTTCAAGGCCAAGCGGGCGCTGCGGGTCGCTCTGGCGATCGCCGGCAGCCTCGCCATCGAGGGGCCGGTCGTGCGCTGGGTCGCCGACCACCGCAAGCACCACAAGTTCTCCGACAAGGAGGGCGACCCCCACTCGCCGTGGCGCTACGGCGAGACGGTGCCGGCGCTCATGAAGGGCCTGTTCTTCGCCCACATGGGCTGGCTGTTCGACGTCGAGCAGACCAGCCAGCAGCAGTACGCCCCCGACCTGCTGCGCGACAAGGACATCGTCCGGGTGTCCCGCGCCTTCCCGGCCCTCGTCGCGGTCTCGCTGGTACTGCCTGCCGTCCTCGGCGGGCTGCTCACCTGGTCGTGGCTCGGTGCGGCAACCGCGTTCTTCTGGGCCAGCCTCGTCCGCATCGGCCTGCTGCATCACGTCACCTGGTCGATCAACTCGATCTGCCACGCGATCGGCGAGCGGCCGTTCAAGAGCCGCGACCGGTCGGGCAACGTGTGGTGGCTGGCCGTGCTGTCGATGGGTGAGTCCTGGCACAACCTGCACCACGCCGACCCGACGTGCGCTCGCCACGGCGTGCTGCGTGGCCAGGTCGACTCGAGCGCACGCGTCATCTGGGCCTTCGAGCGCTTCGGCTGGGTCAGCTCCGTGCGCTGGCCCAGGACCGATCGCGTGGACGCCCGTCGCGCGGCCTGACGGCCCGACCGCCCGGACCGAGTCGGCCGGGCGGCGGCCGTGACCGAGCGCGTGGACGGCCGGCGGCGTACCCGTACCCGGATGACCGGGCAGCAGCGGCGCGAGCAGCTGCTCGAGATCAGCCGGTCGCTGTTCGCCGAGCGCGGCTTCGAGGGCACGTCGATCGAGGAGATCGCCGCGCGCGCGGACGTGTCCAAGCCCGTGGTCTACGAACACTTCGGCGGCAAGGAAGGGCTGTACGCCGTCGTGGTCGACCGCGAGATGAAGGCGCTGCTCGACAGCACCACCACAGCACTCACCCTCGACGAGCACCCGCGCGTGGTCCTAGAGCAGGCGGCGCTCGCCCTGCTGGACTACATCGAGGAGCACACCGACGGCTTCCGGATCCTGGTGCGCGACTCGCCGGTGCCGCAGACCACCGGCACCTTCGCCAGCCTGCTCTCCGATGCCGCCAGCCAGGTCGAACACATCCTCGGCGAGGAGTTCAAGGCGCGCGGCTTCGACGCGAAGGTGGCGCCGCTGTACGCGCAGATGCTCGTCGGCATGGTGGCCCTCACCGGGCCGTGGTGGCTGGACACCCGCAAACCCAGGAAGGCAGAGGTGGCCGCGCATCTGGTCAACCTCGCTTGGAACGGACTCGCCCACCTCGAGCCGAAGCCCCGCCTGGGTGATCAGGCCCGGCGTTGATCACGTTAACGTGATCAACTCCCCCTTCCCGCGTCCTGCAGGAGTCGGGAACGGGGAGTACGGCGCGGGAGGGGCCCTCAGCGACGGGCCACTCACGCCGGCTCGAGCAGCTCGAGCCGGTTGCCGAACGGATCACGCACGTACGCCCGCCGGAAGCCCGGCAGCAGGGCGTCGGGCGTTGCCGACACGCGCCCAGCCGCCAGCCGCCTGAGCGCTGCGTCGAGGTCGTCGACCAGCAGCCCCGGGTGGGCCTTCGCCGGCGGACGGCACGGGTCCTCCACGCCCACGTGCAGCTCGGCCGAGCCGGACCGGAACCACACCCCGCCGCGCGCGGCCAGCGCGGGCGGCTTGGGCACCTCCCGCATACCGAGCAGCTCGCCGTAGAACGCGCGGGCGACGCCCTCCCGACCGGCAGGCATGATCAGCTGGACGTGGTGCACGCCCACGATCACGACGGCCGCCTTGCCACGAGGAACACGCGCCGGTACGGCAGCAGCGTGCCGTACTCCCGCCGCCGATAGGCCTCGCGCAGACGGCCGCCGTACGCCGCCTCGAACTGCGCCGCCTCCACGGCCGACAGCTCCGCCAGCACCGGCCGCAGCGCCGATCCGCGCACCCAGCCCAGGACGGCGTCGTCGCCGGGCAGCACGTGCAGGTAGGTCGTCTCCCACACGTCGACCGACCAGCCGGCGGTGGCGAACGGCTCGAGGTAGCTGGCGGGATCGTGGGATGCCGGCCACACCAGACCGGCCAGCCGGTCGCGCCAGTGCGGTGCCGTCGCCAGCTCGCGCAGTAGCACGTGGCTGGGCTCGGCGAAGTTCCCCGGCACCTGCATCGCGAACCAGCCACCCGCTGCCACCTGGTCGGCGAGTTCTGGGAGCAGCTCGAGGTGGCCGGGCACCCACTGAAGCGTCGCGTTGCTGAGCAGCACGTCCACCGGCGCATCGGCCCGCCACGTGCGCAGGTCGGCTCGCACCAGCTCGACGCCCGCCTGTGCCGCCTCCGCCGCCCCGGCCAGCATCGCTACCGAGGAATCGACCCCCAAGACCCGCGCCGCGGGCCAGCGCCGCAGCAACTTCGCCGTCGCCGTCGCCGGGCCGCAGCCCAGATCGACGACGAGCCGCGGGTACGCAGCACGCACCTGCGCCAGCAGGTCCTCGAACGCCCGGCTGCGCTGATCGGCGTGCTCGAGATAGCTCGCCGGGTCCCACACGGGCTCCACCTCCATCGGCGCCGCAGCGGGGAGACCATCTCGATCAGGAGGTTCCGAGATCGGGCGGCCCGCCGCCGGCTATGTCCCGGCCGGTCGACGACGACGGGCGACGGCGTCGATCGTCACGGCCACGACCAGCACCACGGCGGTGACCATGAACTTGCTGGCGGCGCTGAACCCCAGCAGACCCATCCCGTTGTCGATCGCCGCGATCACGATGCCGCCGAGCACTCCGTGCACGGCCTTGCCCCGGCCACCGAACAGGCTGGTGCCGCCGATCACGGCCGCGGCCACGGCATAGAGCACAAGCGTGCCGCCGTCCAGCGCGGTGGAGATCGAACGCAGCCGCGACGCGTACACGACGCCGGCGATGCCGGCGGTCAGAGAGGTCAGCGCGAACGCGATGGTCCGGATCCGGGCCAGGGGGATGCCCGCCCGCCGGGCCGCTTCGGAGTTGCCGCCGATCGCGTACACGTAGCGCCCGAACCGCATCCGGCCGAGCACGAACGTCCACAGGGCGAGGACGCCGAAGACCAGGAGGATCACCCAGGGCACGCCGTAGACCGGGACGATGGTGCCACGGTCGGCGTTGCACAGCAGGACGAGAGCCACTCCGCCGACGAGGGCCAGGAGAACCTTCACCAGCGTGAGCGAGGCCGGCGGCGCCGCCAGCCCAGCCTCGCGGCGCCGGGCGTCGCCACGCCAGGCCCAGACGGCGAAGATCCCGACGATCACCAGCATCACCACCCAGCCGGCAATCTTGGTCAGGTTGCCGCTGGCGATGTCGTTGATGATGCTGTCGTCGATCAGGATCGAGCCGCCGCTGCCGAGGATCCACAGCATCACGCCCTGCCAGAACAGCAGGCCGGCCAGCGTCACCACGAACGATGGCAGCCCGATTCGCGTGATCAGGCTCCCCTGCAGAACGCCGATCGCAGCGCAGACCAGCAGCGCTGCGCCGATCGCGGCCCACCACGGCCAGCCGAGGGCGGGCTTGACGAGCTCGGACATGACCACGGCGCTGAGGCCGGCCACGAATCCGATCGACAGGTCGATCTCGCCGAGCAGCAGGGCGAACACCTCGCCCATGGCGAGCAGGCTGAACACGGCAGCCTGGACGAGCAGGTTGACCAGGTTTCCCGCCGTCAGGAAACGGTCGTTGGTCGCCTGGAAGATCACGGAGACCAGCAGCAGGCCGGCGATGACCGGCAGCACACCGGTCTCGCCGCCGCGGACACGCGCGAAGCCGGAACGCAGGTACTCCGAGGCGGAGGTGGCCGTCACCGCCGGAGGGGCGTCTTCGGGGGCCGGAGCGGCTTCGTCGATCTTCGCCATCGGTTACTCCCCGCCCTCGCTCGGCTGTGGCGCTCGAGTCGACGCGCCCGTCGTCATGAGGTCGACCACGATCTGCCGGTCCATATCGGCCGTCGGCCGTACGGCGACCATCCGGCCGAGGTACAGCACGCCGATCCGGTCCGCGACCTCGAAGACATCGTTCATGTTGTGAGAAACGATCATCACCGCGTGTCCCCGGTCGGCGAGCCGGCGCACCAGCTGGAGCACCATCGCGGTCTGGGCGACACCCAACGCGGCCGTCGGTTCGTCCATGATCACCAGCTTGGAGTTCCACAGCACCGCCTTGGCGATCGCCACCGACTGGCGCTGCCCACCCGACAGCGAGGCAACCGGCTGGCGCACCGACCGGACGGTGGTCACGGCGAGGCTCTTGAGCGTCTCCTGGGCGGAGTGCTCCATCGACTCCTCGTCCAGCGCCATCCGGCGGACCCGTTCGCGGCCGAGGAACATGTTCTCGACGATGTCGAGGTTGTCGCAGAGCGCGAGATCCTGGTAGACGGTCTCGATCCCGATGGCTGCGGCGTCGCGGGGGGTGCGGACGTGCACCGGCTTGCCGTCCCACCGCATCTCGCCGCGGTCTGCCGCATGGATGCCGGAGATGCACTTGATCAGCACTGACTTCCCGGCGCCGTTGTCGCCGGTGAGGGCAGTCACCTGACCGGCCGGGACGTCCAGGTCGACCTCGGTGAGTGCATGGACAGGACCAAAGCTCTTGCCGATCCCGCGCAGCCTCAGCAGCGGGGTGGCCTGGTCATCGGTCGCGGGGCCTGCGGCCATGGTGCCGTCCTTCGGGCTCGTGCTGTCGGTGACGTCCCCCGATGCCTGCCGGTCCGGGAGGTGGTCGGTCGCCATGTGCACGCCATCGGACGTTGACACCGGGCGACCGACCACCACCGGCTGCTCGACTAGCTGATCCCTGCTGTCGTGCACGCGCTCGCGATCGAGCCCGCACACAGCTCCGACGCCTTGACCGCGCCGTCCTTGACGACGGTGCTCGCCATGTTGTCGGTGGTCACCCAGATCGGCGTCGTGTAGACGGACTGGATGTCCTTGCCGATCTCGGTGTCCTTCGTCGTCGAGTTGACCAGGGTCGAGGGCGGGGTGACCCCGGCCCGCAGGTACATCGCCAGCGCGGCCGCGGCCTGGGCCTCCAGGTAGATCGGCTTGTAGACCGTCCCGCACTGGAAACCCTTGAGGATGTTCTGGAGTCCAGGCAGCGAGGCGTCCTGGCCGGTTGTCGGGAACGTCTTCGCCGGGATGTGGTTCTTCTGCAGCACCGAAATGACGGCGTTGGCGTTGTCGTCGTTCGGTGTCACGACCGCGTTGATGTTCGGGTGAGCGGTGTACTGCTGCTCGAACGTGGTCGCCGCCTTCGACGGCGTCCAGGTGCCGGCCGGCTCCCCGACCTTCACGTAGCTGCCGTCGTCGAACTTCGCCTTCAGCACGCCGTTGTAGCCCTGCGCGAACAGCTTCGCGTTGTTGTCCGACGGGTCGCCGTCCATGATCAGGATGTTCGGCTTCGTCACCTTCCAGGCATCGATGCAGTCGATCTCGCCCTGGCCGATCAGCTGGCCGACCTTGACGTTGTCGAAGCTGACGTAGTAGCGGTCCGCGGGCCCACCGGTCACCAGGCGGTCGTAGTCGATCACCTTCACGCCGGCCGCCGCTGCCTTGGCCTCGATCGCCGCGCCGCTCCCGGGGTCGAGCGGGTCGACCAGAAGGACTGAGGCGCCACCACTGATGTCCGCCTCGGCCTGCGTCTGCATCGTCGACGCGCTGCCCTGCGCATTGTCGATCTTGAACTGGTCAGCCGAGAGCCCGGCGGCCTCGAACGCCTTCTTGAGGTACGGGGCGTCGTACTGGACGTAGCGCGTCGACGTGGTCGTGTCGGGCAGCAGCACCCCGACCATGCCCTTGCCCTGCGACGCCAGGCCGGTCAGCTCCTTCATGAGCGCGAAGTCGGCGGTGAACGCCGCCGCGTCGATCTGTGGCACCGAGGCCGAGGCCGACCCGGACGGCGCCGCGGAGGGCGTTGAGCCCGACGAGCTGCCACACGCCGAGAGCACGAGCCCCGCAGCCAGCACGACGCCGAGCGAAGCCAACGATTGTCGAGGAACTCCCATGAGAGACACCCTTTCCGCGAGGGCGGGCCCCCCGCAACCTCGCCATGATGGCACCCCGACCTGTGACGGAGCGCGAACGTAGCATCCTGTGATCGTCTCGTGACGGACGCACTCCCCGAGCTCGCAGGAATCTCTCGATGTCAAGATGCTTGACGGGGTACGCTGCGGGCTGTGCGCGCCGACGAGGTGGACCGGCTCGTCGCCGCCTGGCGCCGCGAACGGCCGGACCTCGACATCGAGCCGCTGGAGGTGCTCAGCCGGGTCACCCGGCTCGGCCGCCACCTCGACCGCGCCCGGCGGGCGGCCTTCGCGGTCCACGGCTTGGAGCAGTGGGAGTTCGACGTGCTGTCCGCGCTGCGCCGCGCGGGACCGCCGTACCAGCTCTCCCCCGGGCGACTGCTGACGCAGACCCTCGTCACCAGCGGCACCATGACGCACCGCGTCGACAAGCTGGCCGGCCGCGGCCTGGTCGAGCGGCTGCCCGACCCCGACGACCGGCGCGGCGTCCTCGTCCGGCTCACCCCAGCCGGTCGCGAGCACGTCGACGCGGCGCTCGCCGGCCTGCTCGATCACGAACGCTCGCTGCTCGCGGTGCTCTCCGCGGCGCAGCGCCACCGGCTGGCCGCGCTGCTGCGCGCGGTCGTGCTGCCGTTCGAGGACGGATCCGGGCCGGATCCGGCAAGCCCGCCGTGAGCGAATGGGCGCCGCAGCACGTGGTCGACGCGGCGCGGGCCGCCCGGCTCGTCGGGCGGCAGTTCCCCGCGCTGCGCGGCGGAGGCGTTCAGCCGTACGCCGAGGGCTGGGACAACACCGTCCACCTCGTGGACGAGCGGTGGCTCTTCCGCTTCCCACGCCGGGAGATCGCGCTGCCCGGCGTCCGGCGGGAGATCGCGGTGCTCCCGCGACTGGCGCCATCGCTCCCCCTGCCCGTGCCGGTACCGGAGCTGGTAGCGGAGCCGGACGAGGCCGAGGGCTACCCGTGGCCGTTCTGGGGCGCCGCCCTGCTGCCCGGCACCGAACTGGCCGACGCCGGGCTCGCCGACGTCGACCGGGTGGCCGCCGCTGCCGGCCTCGGGGCGTTCCTGCAGGCGCTGCACGCGCCCAGCCTGGCGGCCGAGCTCGGCGCCGCCCTCCCGGTCGACCCGATGGGACGCGCCGACATGGCGGTGCGCGTGCCGAGGACGCGGGCCTCGCTCGACGCGCTCGTCGCCGCCGGCCTCTGGCAGCCCGAGCCCGCCGCGGGCGACCTGCTCGCGCGGGCAGCCGACCTGCCGCCCGCCGTGGGTACGCCGGTCCTGGCCCACGGCGACCTGCACGCGCGCCACCTGCTCGTCGACGAAGCCGGGGCCGCCGCGGGCGTCATCGACTGGGGTGATCTCTGCCGGGGCTGTCGCTCGATCGACCTGATGCTGGTCTACAGCGGCTTCGCCGGAGCGGCCCGGACTGTGTTCCTCGACGCGTACGGCGCCGTCGAAGCCGACACCGAACTGCGGGCACGCGTGCTGGCGCTGAACCTGTCGGCCGTGCTGGCCGCCTACGCCGCCGACCAGCACCGGCCGGCCCTGCTGGCCGAGGCGCTCGGCGGGCTGCGGCGCGCGCTGCGCTAGTCGCCACGGTGGCGCGGCCGAGCCTCAGCCCACATCCTCGGCCAGCTCGAGCCAGCGCGACTCCAGCCGTTCCCGCTCGGCGGTGAGGGCACGCAGGTCGGCGTCCAGCGCCAGCACCCGCTCGTGGTCGGTGGCGTGCGCGGCCAGCTCGTCGTGCAGCCGTTGCCCCCGCCGGGCGAGCCGCTCGAGCTCTCGCTCCAGGCGGGCAAGCTCCTTGCCGGCGGACCGGCTGTCGCCGCGGTTGCGGCGTACGCTGCCGCCCGCCGCCGGGTCTGTGGCGACCGCAGCGCTCGCCGCGACCAGCGCCCGTCGCCGCTCGAGGTAGTCGTCCACCCCGCCCGGCAGCAGCCGTAGCGTGCCGTCGCCGAGCAGGGCCCAGGTCGTGTCGGTGACGCGCTCGAGGAACCACCGGTCGTGGCTGACGACCACCAGCGACCCGGCCCACCCGTCCAGCAGGTCCTCGAGCACGGTGAACGTCTCGATGTCGAGGTCGTTGGTGGGCTCGTCGAGCAGCAGCACGTTGGGCTCGGCCATGAGCAGCCGCAGCAGCTGCAGGCGGCGCCGCTCGCCGCCGGACAGCTCGCCGACCGGCGTCCACTGGGCGTCGCCGGCGAAGCCGAAGCGCTCCAGCAGCTGCGAGGCGGTGACCTCGGCGGAGTCGTCGCGGACGGCCGTGCGGCCGAGGGCGCCCTTCGGCCGGCGGGCGACCCCGAGCCGTAAGGCGCGGCCCACGTCCTCCACCGCCTGTAGCACCCGGCGATCGGGGTCGAGCCCGGCCACCTCCTGGGTGAGGTGGGCGAGCGAGACGGTGCTCCCCCGCCGCACCCGGCCGGCGTCGGGCGGCAGCGAGCCGTCCAGGAGGCGCAGCAGCGTCGTCTTGCCCGAGCCGTTCACACCGACCAGGCCGACCCGGTCGCCGGGTCCGAGCGCCCAGGTGAGGTCGGCGAGCAGCACCCGGCCGCCCCGCGCGACCGACACCGCCGCGAGGTCGACGACGTCCTTGCCGAGTCGTGCGGCGGCGAAGCGGGCGAGCGTCAGCCGGTCCCGCGCCGGCGGCTCGTCCGCGATGAGCGCGTTGGCGGCCTCGATGCGGAACCGCGGCTTGCTCGTGCGGGCCGGCGGGCCACGTCGCAGCCAGGCCAGCTCCTTGCGCAGCAAGCCCTGCCGGCGCGCCTCGTCGGCGGCGGCCGCGCGCAGGCGCTCGGCACGCGCCAGCACGTAGCCGGAGTACCCGCCGTCGTACGTCTCGACCCGGCCGTCGACGACCTCCCAGGTCGTCAGCGCGGCGGTGTCGAGGAACCAGCGGTCGTGGGTGACGACGACCAGCGCGCCGGCGCGGGCCGCCAGGTGGTCGGCGAGCCAGTCGATGCCCTCGACGTCGAGGTGGTTGGTCGGCTCGTCGAGCACCAGCAGCCCCCCGCGCGCGCCCTCGGACAGCAACGCCCTGGCCAGCGCGACGCGGCGACGCTCACCGCCGGACAGCGGTCCCACGCGGGCATCCAGGGACACGTCGGCGAGCAGCGCGCCGAGGATCGCACGCGCGTGCGGGTCGGCGGCCCACTCGTGCTCGGCCGCGGCCCCGACGACCGTGGCGCGCACGGTGGCCGCCGGGTCGAGCCGGACGTGCTGCCCGAGGACCTCCACGGCGAGACCGCCGGTGTGGGTGACCCGACCGGACTCCGGCTGCTCGCGCCCGGCCAGCACCCGCAGCAGCGTCGACTTGCCGGCGCCGTTGCGACCGACCACCCCGATCCGGTCGCCCCGGGCGACACCGAGGCTGACCCCGTCGAGCACGGTGCGCGTGCCGTAGCGGAGCCGGACCCGCTCGAGGTTGACCAGGTTGGCCGGCACCTGACCTGACCTCACGGCCCGCCGACGAGGCGGGCCCCGGGCACCGGACCGGTCACCCGGCGTACGCCGCGGCACGACCCGGACGCCGTGAGCGACACGGCCACGTCGAGACCCTGGTCGGGGTCGCGCACCAGGAACACGCAGGTCGGCCCCGAGCCGGACACGACGGCGCCCAGCGCGCCGGCGTCCAGACCGACCTCGAGGGTGTCCCCCAGGCCCGGCCGAAGCGACACCGCGGCCCGCTCGAGGTCGTTGGCGAGGGCCGCGCCGAGCGCCTCGGCGTCGCCGCGGCGCAACGCGGCCATCAAGGCGTCGGAGACGGCGGGCGGCCCGACGGGGCTGCCGTCGCGCAGCCGGTCGAGCTCGCGATAGACCTCCGGCGTCGACAGCCCGTCCGCGGCGAGGGCCAGCACCCACGAGTAGGTGCCGCGCGCCAGTGCCGACGTGAGCCGCTCGCCGCGGCCGGTGCCGACCGCGGTGCCTCCGGTGAGCGCGAACGGCACGTCGGCGCCCAGCTCGCTCGCCACCTCGTGCAGGAGGTGACGGTCGATGCGGGTGCCCCACAGCGCGTCGCAGGCGACCAGCGCGCCGGCCGCGTCGGCGCTCCCCCCCGCCATGCCCCCGGCCACCGGGATGCCCTTGCGGAGGGTGAGCCGGACGTCGGGCCGCCGCGAGCACCGCTTCCCCAGCGCCACCGCCGCCCGTGCGGCGAGGTTGTCGGCGCCGGCGGGTACGCCGGCGGTCTCGGTAACGTCGCCCACGAGCGCTACCTGCACACCCGACCCCTCCGGCGCCAGCTCGGCGACGACCTCGTCGTGCAGCGACACGGCGTGGAAGACGGTGGCCACCTCGTGGTAGCCGTCCGCGCCGGGGGGGCCTACGGCGAGCCCGAGATTCACCTTTGCCGGGACACGTACCGTCACGGCCACGAAGCGTTCCCCGCCCGTACGTCGTCCCTGTCCACGGCCCGTGACGCTACCGGTGAGCCGCCCGCCCCGCCTCGCCCAGCCGGGCGTACGCCGCGACGTCGAGCTGCTCACCACGGCTGCGCGGGTCGATGCCGGCACTGCGCAGGACCTCCTCGGCCGCCGCGGGCGAGCCGGCCCATCCGGCCAGCGCGGCGCGCAGGGTCTTGCGCCGCTGGCCGAAGGCCGCGTCGACGACGGCGAACACCTCGGACCTGGCGGCGCGTGTCGCCGGCGGTTCTCGGCGCTCGAGCAGCACCAGACCGGAGTCGACGTGCGGTGCCGGCCAGAACACCGAGCGGCCCACCGTGCCGACCCGCCGCACGTCGCCGTACCACGCGGCCTTGACCGACGGGACGCCGTACGTGCGCGAGCCTGGAGCCGCGGCGAGCCGGTCGGCCACCTCCAGCTGCACCATCACCAGCGCGCGGCGCAGCGACGGGACCGCCTCGAGCAGGTGCAGCAGCACCGGGACCGCGACGTTGTAGGGCAGGTTGGCGACCAGCGCCGTGGGCGGCGGACCGGGCAGCGTGCGGACGCTCAGCGCGTCGGCGGTGACGACCTCGAGGCGGTCGGCGTACGCCGGGGCGTACGCGACCGCCGTCCGCGGCAGCTGCGCAGCGAGCACCGGGTCCACCTCGACGGCGACGACCCGGGAGACCTCGGGGAGCAGGGCCAGGGTGAGCGACCCGAGGCCCGGCCCGACCTCGACGACGACGTCCTCGAGCGTCACCCGGGCGATCCGCACGACGCGGCGGACGGTGTTGGCGTCGACGACGAAGTTCTGTCCCAGGGCCTTGATCGGGCGTCGGCCGAGGCGGGCGGCCAGCAGACGCACGTCCGCCGGGCCGAGGAGCCGAGAAGGCTCCGGCGACCCGGCGGACATGAGGTGCGCAGAGGTGTCGGTCAGGCCGTCACAGCAGGCCGAGCCTCGCCGCGCACGCCGGCCACGAACCGTAGCCACCGGTGGCGGCGCGGACCTTCTCGGCGATGCGGATCTGCTCCCCGCGGCTGTTCTCGTTGGGGTAGCCGGAGCCGCCGTAGGAGTGCCAGGTCGCCAGGTTGAACTGCAGCCCGCCGTAGTAGCCGTTGCCGGTGTTGATGGCCCAGTTGCCGCCGGACTCGCACTTGGCGATCTGGTCCCAGACCGAGCTGCCGGAGGCATAGTTGCTGCCGCCGGAGGAGCCGCCCGACGAGCCGCCGGAGGTCGACGTGGCCGGCTCCGGCTTCGGCGCCGGCTTCGGCTTCGGCTTGGGCTTGGGCGCGGGGCGGGCCTTGGTCCCGACGAGGACGAGCTCGTTGACCGACTGGCGGGTCACCGTCGAGTCGAGCAGCTTCCTCGTGGCGAGCTTGCCGGAGACGTAGGTGTAGCGCCAGATCTCCCGCTTGGCGCCCTTGGCGCCTTGCACGGCCACCTTGGTCCGGCCCACGTACAGGTCACTCGTGGGCTGCTTCAGCGTGCTGTACGGCAGGGACACGGTGGTCACGACGCGCTTGTCCATGACGTTCTTGACCACGATGCGCGACCCGTCGCGGATGTGCGCGCTCACGGCAGGCGCGACCCGGTCGCGTCCGGCGACCGTCACGCCGGCCTCCGCGAGCGCGTCTCGGACGGCGAGCCCGGTCGTGGTGACCCTGTGCTGCTTGCCGTCGACGACGACGGTGACGTCCTTCGGAGTCTTGATCTCGAGGTCGAAGCCGCGGCGAGCGATGCCGGCGCTACGGCTGGCCGACAGGTCGGCGCCCTGGACTCGAAGCCCGAGCTGACCCAGGGCTTCGTCGACCGAGCGGGCGGTCACCCACACCTGCCGGCGCTGGCCGTCGATGGTGAGGGTGAGCAGGCGGCCGTAGCGGACGGCGATCTCGGTGCCCTCGCTCACGGCGGCGCTGGTCGAGGGTGCAACGGTGTCGTGCTGACCGACGTCGACGCCCTCGGCGTCCAGGACGTCGCCGACGGTGCCGGCGAACGTGTGGACGGTCTTGGCCTTGCCGTCGACGGACACGGTCACGGTCTTGTCGAAGCTGACGAATGCGGTGGCGCCGCCGACGAGGGCGACGAGCGCGATGGCGTTGAGCGCCAGCGCCTTGGGGGAGAGATGCACGGTGCTCCCGGTCTCGGTCTCATCCGGGTACGGGTGAAGGGCGGCACAGCCGGTCGGCAGGCGGCGTCCTGCGGCATTGCGGTGGCCTCGTTGTGGCCGGACGCGCCCCCATGGCTGGTGCGTGCCGCCCGAGGCTTCCCGACCCCGGCCAACGTCACGAGACGATAACGGCCACGTCGCGGATGTCCAAAGCCGATCATGCCGCCGCCCCGCGGATGCTCCCGCCTCCCGTACGCATTTGGTGCTCCTGGGTCGCATGTTGCTCCTGTGATGCCTCTGGCGTAACTTCGGCCACACCGGCACCAAATGTGGACGCGAGCGGGGTCACACCGGGCCGTAGACGCGAGCGAAGGTGGCGGCGAGCGTGGCGCACACCTCGGCGAGGTCGCGACCGAGCACCTCGGCCATACAACGCACGGTGTGCGGCACGAGATAGCTGGCGTTGGCTCGGCCGCGATGCGGTACGGGGGCCAGGTAGGGGGCGTCGGTCTCGACGAGCACCTGCTCGAGCGGGACCGCGGCGAGCGCCGCGCGCAGCTGCGGGGCGTTGCGGAACGTCAGCGTCCCCGCGAAGGACAGCAGGTAGCCGCGGTCGGCACAGGTACGCGCCATCGCGGCGTCGCCGGAGAAGCAGTGCAGCACGACGTGCTCCGGCGTCGGGCCGGCGGCAAGGACGTCGAGCACCTCGGCGTGGGCGTCGCGGTCGTGGACCTGGAGCACCTTGCCGCGCCGGCGGGCCAGGTCGACGTGCCACGCGAAGGACTCCCGCTGCGCCGCCCGCCCCGCGACGTCGTCCGGGGGCACCCAGTAGGAGTCGAGGCCGGTCTCGCCGACCACGCGTATGCGCGGGTGGTCGACCAGGCGCTCCACGTCGGCGAGCGCCGCCGTCAGCGTGCCGGCCGCGGCGAGCCGGGTCGCCTCGGTGGGATGCACCGCCAGTCCTCCGATCACGCGCGGCTCGCGCACTACGAGCTCGCGGGTCCAGCGCGCGGAGGCGGGGTCGCAGCCGATCTGCACGACGGCGGCGACGCCGACCGCCGCCGCCAGGTCGAGCGCCTCGCCGACCTCGAGCGAGTCGCCGTGGAAGGCTGCCTCGAGGTGGCAGTGATCGTCCTGGACCGGCAGCGGCAGCGGCTCGGGTGCCGGCGGCCGCGAGGCGGCGGCGCCGGTCAGCCGAGGACCTCCTCGGAGAGCCGCGGGAAGAGCGCGTCGCCCTTGGTGAGCAGGGCGCCGGCGGGCAGCCGGTCCCACGCCCCGGCGTCCTGGACCCGCTGCTCGGCGAGCGGTCCGAGTGTCGCCTCGGCGCCGAGCAGCGCCCAGATCGCCGCGGCGGTCCGCGGCATGAACGCTGCGTAGACCACGGCGAGCACCCGCAGCGTCTCCGCGGCGGTGTGTAGGACAGTGCCCACGCGTTCGCGCTGGGCAGGATCCTTGGCCAGCTTCCACGGCTCCTGCTCGGCGAGGTAGCCGTTGGCCGCCGACACCAGCTCCCAGGCCGCGCCGAGCGCCTCATGGAAGGCCAGCCGGCCCATGGCCGCGTCCATCGCCGGGACGACCCGCGCGGCAGTCGCGGCGACGGCGTCGTCGGCGGCGGTGCGGTCGACGGGCGCGGGCAGCCGGCCGTCGAAGTAGCGGCCGACCATGGCGGCCACCCGGGAGGCCAGGTTGCCCAGCCCGTTGGCCAGCTCGCTGGTGTAGACCGCGCCCATGTGCTCCCAGGAGAACGACCCGTCCGAGCCGAACGCGATGGCACGAAGGAAGTAGTAGCGGAACGCGTCGGAGCCGAACGCGTCGACGACCTGCGCAGGAGGGATCCCGGTCAGTTTCGTCTTGCTCATCTTCTCCCCGCCGACGAGCAGCCAGCCATGGGCGAAGACCTGCCGCGGCACCTCGAGCCCGGCCGCCATGAGCATCGCCGGCCAGATCACCGCGTGGAAGCGCAGGATGTCCTTGCCGACGAGCTGGACGTCGGCCGGCCAGGTGCGGGCGAACTGCGCCGGGTCGGCATCGGCGTCGCTGCCGTACCCGATCGCGGTGACATAGTTGAGCAACGCGTCGATCCAGACGTACAGCACGTGGGTCTCGTCCCAGGGCACCGGAATGCCCCAGTCGAACGTCGACCGCGTGATCGACAGGTCCTGCAAGCCCTGCCGGACGAACGACACCACCTCGTTGCGAGCGCTGTCGGGCTGGACGAAGGTGGGGCTCGTCTCGTAGAGCTCGAGCAGCCGGTCGGCGTACGCGGAGAGCCGGAAGAAGTAGTTCGTCTCGCTGAGCAGCTCGACGGGGCGCCCATGGATCGCGCACAGCGGCTCCCCGGCCGGCCCCTCGACGAGCTCGCCGGGCAGCTTGAACTCCTCGCAGGACACGCAGTACGGGCCCTCGTACTTGCCCTCGTAGACCTCACCGGCGTCGTGGATGCGCTGCCAGAACTCCCGCACCCGCTCGGTGTGGCGCGGCTCCGTGGTGCGGATGAAGTCGTCGTTGGCGACGTCGAGGGTGGCGAGCACGGGCTTCCAGGCGACGTCGACCAGCCGGTCGGACCAGGCCTTGGGGTTCACACCGGCGGCCAGGGCGGTGCGCATGACCTTCTCGCCGTGCTCGTCCGTGCCGGTGAGCGACCACACCGGCTCGCCGCGCTGCCGGTGCCAGCGGGCGAGGACGTCGGCGGCGACGGTCGTGTAGGCGTGGCCGATGTGCGGGGCGTCGTTGACGTAGTAGATCGGCGTCGTGACGTAGAACGCCTTACCGCCGGCCGGGTCAGCCATGACCTCGATCCTACGGAGCCGCCGCGCGCCCGCCGATCGGGTTTACGGCCGTCGGCGCGAGGCTGACCCGGTACGCCACGCGCCGCGGGATGCCCAGCGCAGCGGCCACCTCCGCGGCGGCGTCCTTGCGCGAGAGCCCGGCGCCCAGCCGCTCGGCCATGGCCGTGGCGATGGCGTCCTCGGTCGGCTCCGCGGCGGGAGGGGCGCCGCCGACGACGACCGTCACCTCCCCGCGTACGCCGTCGGCCGCCCACGCGGCAAGCTCCGCGAGCCCGCCGCGGCGCACCTCCTCGTGGGTCTTGGTCAGCTCGCGGCACACCGCCGCCGGACGGTCGGCGCCGAAGGCCTCGACCATCGCGGCCAGCGTCGCCGCCAACCGGTGCGGAGCCTCGAAGAACACCATGGTGCGCGGCTCCGCGGCCAGCCCGGCGAGCCGACGGGACCGCTCCCCTGCCTTGCGCGGCAGGAACCCCTCGAAGCAGAAGCGATCGACCGGCAGCCCCGACACGGCCAGGGCAGTGAGCACGGCGCTCGGCCCCGGAACCGCGGTCACGCGTACCCCCGCCTCCACGGCGGCCGCCACCAGCCGGTAGCCCGGGTCGCTCACGCTCGGCATGCCGGCGTCGGTCACCAGCAGCACCAGGGCCCCGCCGGCGAGCGCGTCGACGAGCTGCGGCGTGCGCGCCGCCTCATTGCCCTCGAAGTACGACACCACTTGGCCTCGCAAGGCGATCCCGAGCCGGTCGGCGAGCCGGCGCAGCCGCCGGGTGTCCTCCGCGGCGACGACGTCGGCGGCGGCGAGTTCGCGGGCCAGCCGCGGCGAGGCGTCGGCGAGGTCACCGATGGGGGTGCCCGCCAGGACGAGGACGCCGCTCACGCCGGGCATCCTCGCGCACGCGGCACAGCCACGCTCCGTACGATGACGCGGTGACGGCGACCGCCCAGCAGCACGCTGCCGGCGACGCGCCACCGGAACCAGCGGGCCGCCGCCGGCTGGCCGCGCCGCCGCTGCGCAACGGCCATTGGGGCTGGACCGGACCGCTGCTCGTCACCGCGATCGGGGCGGTGCTCCGCTTCTGGTCGCTAGGTACGCCAGCCCGGCTCATGGTCGACGAGACCTACTACGCCAAGGACGCCTGGGCGATGCTGCACTCCGGCGTCGGACGGCAGTGGCCGACCGCCGCCGACGCGCAGATCGCGGCGGGGCGTGCGGTGCCGGTGCCCACCGATCCGTCGTTCGTCGTGCACCCGGAGATCGGCAAGTGGATCATCGCGGCCGGAGAGAAGATCTTCGGGCTGACACCGTTCGGCTGGCGGGTCGGTGTCGCGGTCGTCGGCAGCCTCACCGTGCTGCTCGTCTGCCGCATCGCGCGCCGGCTGCTCGGTTCGACGCTGCTCGGCTGTGTCGCCGGGCTGCTCGTCGCGCTCGACGGCCTGTCCATCGTCATGAGCAGGGTGGCGTTCCTGGACGGGCCGCTGACCTTCTTCGTGCTCGCGGCGTTCGGCTGTCTGCTCCTCGACCGCGACCGCTCGCGCGCCGCGTACGACGCGTGGGCGGACGGGCACCCGAACGACGGGCACCCGAACGACGGGCACCCGAACGACGGGCACGGCGTCGACCCGCGCGCGCTGCGCTGGGGTCCGCGGCTGCTCTGGCGGCCGTGGCGGCTCGCGGCGGGGGTGCTGCTCGGGCTGGCGGCCGGCACGAAGTGGAGCGGGGCCTACGCCCTCGTCGTCTTCGGCCTGCTGAGCGTGCTGTGGGACGCCGCAGCCCGCCGGGCGCTCGGCGTCCAGGCCGCACGGCTCAAGGCCCTGCTCGTCGACGTGCCCATGGCGACGCTCACCGTCGCCGGCAGCGCCGTGCTCGCCTACCTTGCGTCGTGGTCGGGCTGGCTTTCTACCGGGGACGGGTGGAGCCGCCAGTGGGCGGCGACCCGTCCGGCAGTCGGCCTCGCCGCAGCACTGCCCGACTGGCTGCGCAGCCTGTGGCACTACCACGCGGAGATCCTGGCGTTCCACCGCGGCCTGGACACCCCGCACGACTACGCCAGCAGCCCGTGGGGCTGGCTCGTGCTGTCCCGGCCGTTCCTCGTCGACTACGTCGGCCACGACGCCGGGACGGGTGGCTGCGCCGGCCCGGGACGCTGCAGCGAGACGGTGCTGGCGCTCGGGACGCCCGCGTTCTGGTGGGCGGGGGTGGCGGCACTCGTGGTGTGCGTGTGGATGTGGGCGGCCCGCCGGGACTGGCGGGCCGGCGCAGTCCTGGCGGGTGTCGCGGCGACGTACCTGCCGTGGTTCCTGCTGCTCGACCGCACGATCTTCTCGTGGTACGCGGTGGCGATCGCGCCCTTCGTCGCCATGGCGCTCGCCCTCGTCGCCGGGCTGCTGCTCGGACCGCCCGGCTCCAGCGTGCGACGGCGGCGCATCGGGGCGCTCGTCGTCGGCGGCTACCTGCTGCTAGTCGTGGCGAACGCCGCATACTTCTGGCCGATCTGGACCGCGCAGGTGATCCCGTACGAGGCGTGGCAGCACCGCATGTGGATCCCGCGCTGGGTGTAGGTCGGGCAGACGGCTGCGGATCCGCGGACCGCCTCAGCGGCCTGAGGTGGAGCTGAGGGGATTTGAACCCCTGACCCCCTCGATGCGAACGAGGTGCGCTACCGGACTGCGCCACAGCCCCGCGGTGCCGCGTCACGATAGCAAAGGCGCGCGGTGCCGCCGGGAGCGCTCAGTCGTTGACCGCGCGGCGATCCAGCGTGTCGTCGGAGGCGCTCGGGGCGCCGGCCCAGGCGGGCAGCTCCTCGTCGGACCGATCGGGTGCCTCCGGCTCGGCCAGGTGCCCGGACGTCCACGAGCCGGCCGAGCTCAGGTCGATCGTGCGGATCGTGCGCTGCGCCTTGGGCGCGGTGACGTACGTCGGCACCGGCACCGGCACCGGCTGCCAGCCGTCCGGGTCGGCGGCGGCCGGAGCTGGAGTGGTGGCAGCGGCGGCGGGGGCGGAAATCTCGACCGGCTGGACCTCGGCGGCCGGGCTGTGTGGGCGGAGGACGTGGTCGTCGGCCACCGGGTCGACCCGCTCGGCGGCGGGCGAGCGGTGGACCGGCGCGGACGCTGCGGACGTGGACAGCGCGGGAGTTCCCGCGGGAACGTCGAGCGTCCGGCTCAGCGGCGGCAGTTGGCGGGCCACTCGGCCGTGGCGGGGGGCGGCGAGCGCGGCGGCCCGCAGCCGGGCCGTGGCGACGAGCAGGGCGACGTAGCCGGCCAGCAGGAGCACCGGCGGCGCGACGAGTGCCGGCGCGAGCCGGCCGAGGACGGCGCCGGTGGCCGTGAGCACGACCAGCGCCGTGAGCACGGCGAGCAGCCGGCGACGGCGGGCCGCCGCGCTGACCGGTCGCGAGCCACCCGAGCGGAACCGCCGGCGCAGTCGCACGGGAAGTGAGCCGGTCGAGCGCGAACCGGTGTGGTCGGCGCCGTACGGCGCGTGCAGTCGCCGGGTGCCTGGTGCGCCGTCGCCGGAGCTGGCGGCACCGGGGGCAGCGGCATCGGGGGCAGCGGCGCCCTGCCGGCGGGCCAGCACCCGCATGGCGGCGGAGAAGCCGTCGGCGGCGCGCGCGTCGGCGCGCTCGTCGTGGCGGCGCAACCACATCGGGACGAGGAAGGCCGCCCAGGCCAGCACGATGCCTGCGTAGATCACTCCGGAGCCCACGGCCACGACGGTAGGGCCGCGACGCGCCGCGGAGGCGGATCACCGTCGGTGTGTCGCGAGGTGACTGCTGTGACTGCTGTGACGCGGGCTCCTCGGCCCTTCCCGCGCCGTACTCCCCGTTGCCGCCTCCTGCAGGACGCGGGAAGGGGGAGTTGATCGCGTTAACGTGATCAACCCGTGCGAGCTCGCCAGCGGGCCAGGAGGCCGGCGGGGACGTCCTCGACGGTGATGGCGAACGCGAGGTGGTCGCGCCACGCGCCGTCGATGTGCAGGTAGCGCAGCCGGGTGCCCTCGGGGCGGAAGCCGAGCTTCTCGACGACCCGGAGGCTCGCGGTGTTCTCCGGGCGGACGTTGACCTCGATCCGGTGCAGCCCGGCGACGAGGAAGCAGTGGTCGACGGCCAGGGCCACCGCGGTCGGCACCACGCCCCGCCCGGCGACGGCCTGGTCGATCCAGTAGCCGATCTGGCCGGACTGCGCCGAGCCGCGGGTGATGCCGGAGACGCTGACCTGGCCGACGAACGACCCCGCGTACGTCAGCGCCCACGGCAGCGCCTCGCCGGCCCGCGCCTGCCCTCCGAGCCGCCTGACCATCTGGGCGAAGCTCGGCGGCGGCACCACGTCGGGGCTCGGCGAGGTGGCGTCCCAGGGCCGCAGCCAGTCGGCGTTGCGCAGGCGCACCTCGCGCCAGGCGGCGGAGTCGCGGTAGCGCAGCGGCCGCAGACCGACCGGACCCTCGGCGAGCACGGCCGGCCAGGCGCGCCGGCTGCTCAGGGCCCACCCCCGTCGGGGCGGCTGTGGTCCCCGCCGTGCAGCTGCGACACCGCGTGCACGACGACCTCCGCGAGCACGGCGGCGCCGTCGCGGGCGCCGCCGCGGGATCCCGGCAGGTTGACGACCAGCGTGCGCCCGGCGACCCCGGCCAGGCCGCGGCTGAGGACTGCGGTCGGTACGCCGGCGGACACCCCGCGGGCCCGGATGGCCTCCGCGATTCCCGGCACCTCCCGGTCCACCACACGACGCGTCATCTCCGGGGTGCGGTCGCCGGGGGTCAGCCCGGTGCCGCCGGTCGTCACCACGACGTCGTAGCCGGCCGCCACCGCGGACCGCAGCGCGGCCTCGACCGGCTCGCCGTCGGGCACCACCTGTGGGCCGTCGACGGAGAGCCCGACCGCGCTGAGTACGGCGACGACCTCCGGGCCCGCGACGTCGGTGTAGACCCCGGCCGCCGCCCGGTTGGACGCGGTGACCACCAGAGCCCTCACGACGGTGTGGCCCCGCCGCGTCGCCAAGTGCCCGAGCGGCCGCCGGCCTTCTCCTCCACCCGCACGTCGGTGATGACCGCGCCGCGGTCGACCGCCTTGACCATGTCGACGACGGTGAGCGCGGCGACGCTGACCGCCGTGAGCGCCTCCATCTCCACGCCGGTGCGGTCGGCGGTGCGGACCGTCGCGACCAGTCGCACGGCGTCGTCGAGCACCTCCACCTCGACCTCGACGCCGTGCAGGGCCACCGGGTGGCACAGCGGTACGAGGTCGGGCGTGCGCTTCGCGCCCATGATCCCGGCCACCCGGGCCAGCGCCGCGACGTCGCCCTTCGGCACCCGGCCGCCGCGCAGCAGCTCCACCACGTCGGGCGAGACGAGCACCTGCCCGCTGGCCCGCGCCGTGCGCACCGTGACGTCCTTGCCCGACACGTCGACCATGTGTGCCGCGCCGGACGCGTCCAGGTGGCTCAGCTCCTCACCCATGCTCAGCCCCGGCGCCGCTCGAGCAGCATGACGTCGACCTCGGCGCCCGCCGCGAGCTCGGTGACCGCCTCCGGCACGACCACGAGCGCGTTGGCCTGCGCGAGGTCGCCGAGCATGTGGCTGCCCTGACCGCTGAGCACGCTCACCTCGTGGCCGCCCTCGGCGGTCGGCTCGATGCGCGCCCGGGCGAACTGGCGCTTGCCCTCCGGCGAGGTGATGGCCGCAGTGAGCGTCGCGCGCGCCGAGGGCCGGTGCAGCCGCGCGAGGCCGTTCATCTTGCGGATCGCCGGGCGGACGAAGACCTCGAAGGACACGAAGGCGCTCACCGGGTTGCCGGGCAGCGTGAAGATCGGCGTCGCGTCCTCGCCGACCGTGCCGAACCCTTGCGGCATCCCCGGCTGCATGGCGACCCGGTCGAACGCGACGGTGCCCAGCCGGGAGAGCACGTCCTTGACCACGTCGTACGCGCCGGCGCTGACCCCGCCACTGGTCACCACGAGGTCGGCCCGGACGAGCTGGTCCTCGATGGTCGCCATCAGACGGCGGGGGTCATCGGGCAGCGCCCCCACCCGATAGGCGATCGCGCCGGCCTCCCGCGCCGCCGCGGTCAGCGTGTAGCTGTTGGAGTCGGAGATCTGCCCGGGCCCGAGCGGCTGGCCGGGCTCCACGAGCTCGCTGCCGGTGGACAGCACCACGACCCGGGGGCGCGGCCGCACACGAACGCGGTCGCGGCCGACCGCGGCGAGCAGCCCAACCTGGGCCGCACCGAGAAAGCTGCCCGCTCCGAGCACGACATCGCCCGCCGCCACGTCGTCACCGGCCAGGCGCAGGTGCTGCCCGGCCGCCGGGCGCCGGCGTACGGCGACCCGCGACACCCCGCCGTCGGTCCACTCGACCGGGACGACCGCCTCGGTGCCCGCCGGCAGCGGGGCACCGGTCATGATCCGTGCGGTCAGCCCAGGGCCGATGGCGCCGGGACGCTGCTCCCCTGCAGCGATGTCGGCGATGACGGGCAGCACCACCGGAGCGTCCTCGGCTGCCCCGGCGACGTCCGCCAGCAGGACGGCGTAGCCGTCCATCGCGGAGTTGTCGAACTGCGGCAGCGGCCACGGCGCCGCGACGTCCTCGACGAGGACGCCGCCGTGGGCGTCGAGGATCTGCAGGTCCAGCGGGGTCAGGGGCCGGACCGTGCCGAGGATGTCGGAGAGGTGGTCGGCGACCCGTTTCATGTCCGCCGACCCCGAGCGACGCCGTCCGGCTCGGCCGGCAATGCTGCGACGAACTCGCGCAGCCAGGAACGGAACTCCGGGCCGAGGTCCTCCCGCTCGCTGGCCAGCTTGACGATCGTGCGCAGGTAGTCGCCGCGGTCCCCGGTGTCGTAGCGGCGCCCATGGAAGACCACCGCGTGGACGGTGCCGCCTGCCTCGGCCGGCATCCCGGCCAGTGTCTTGAGCGCGTCGGTCAGCTGGATCTCCCCACCGCGGCCGGGCGCGGTGCGGCGCAGCACGTCGAAGACCGCCGGGTGCAGCACGTAGCGGCCGATGATGGCGAGGTTGCTGGGCGCCTCCCCGGGGTCGGGCTTCTCGACGAGGTCGGCGACCCGCACGACCCCGTCCTCGTCGGTGGGCTCGACCGCCCCGCAGCCGTAGAGCCCGATCTGCGCGGGGTCGATCTCGATGAAGGCGACCACGCTGCCTCCGCGCCGACGCTGCACGTCGATCATCGTCGTCAGCAGCGGGTCCCGCGGGTCGATGAGGTCGTCGCCGAGCAGCACCGCGAACGGCTCGTCGCCGACGTGCTCGGCGCCGACCAGCACCGCGTGGCCGAGCCCCTTGGGGTCGCCCTGGCGGACGAAGTGCAGCCCGCCGACGATCGACCCGCGCACCCGCTCGAGTCGCTCGGTGTCTCCCTTGGCCTCCAGCGCCGCCTCCAGCTCGACGGCCCGGTCGAAGTGGTCCTCCAGCGCGCCCTTGCCGCGCCCGGTCACCATGAGGACGTCGCAGAGCCCGGCCGCGAGGGCCTCCTCCACGACGTACTGGATGGCCGGCTGGTCGACGACGGGCAGCAGCTCCTTCGGCGTGGCCTTGGTGGCGGGCAGGAAGCGCGTGCCAAGTCCGGCTGCCGGGATCACCGCCTTGCGCGGCGTGGCTGCGGTCATGGGGCCCGACACTAGCCAGCCGTCGAGCCGGTCAGCCGCGGAGCCGGTACAGGCGCGAGGGCGTGGCAGCCGCGGCCACCGGCACGTCGTGCGGCTCGACGGGCAGCGGGAGGTCGAGCAGCTCGCCGTCGTGCAGCAGCAGGCAGGTCCACGCCGGCCGCGGGCGCACGCGGAGCCGGGCCAGCACGCGGTCGTACGACCCGCCTCCCCGGCCCAGCCGTTCCCCACCCCGGTCGGCGGCGAGCCCGGGCACGAGCACGACGTCCGCGTCGAGCACGGCGTCCTCACCGAGCGGCGGCGCCGTCGGCTCCAGCAGCCCGCGGGCGGCCGGTGCCAGGTCGGCGGGGCCGGTGTAGGGCGCCCAGTCGAGGCCGGCCCCCGGCAGCAGCAGCGGCAGCAGGACGCGGGTCCCCCGTTCCGCCAGCGCCTCCAACGCCGGGCCGGTGCCCGGCTCCCGACCGACGGACACGTAGGCCGCCACGCAGCCGGCCGTCGCCACCTCCGGTGCGGCCAGCAGGACGTCGTGCAAGCCGGTAGCGGCGGCGACCAAGTCGGCTACCCCGAGCGTCGCGCGCCGCTCGAGCAGTCGGCGGCGCAGCGCCGCCTTGCCGGCCCGGACGCCCGCGGGCGGATGGCTCACCGGGGTGGCCCAGGTGGTTCGAGCACGAGGCTCGCCTGCGCGTCACGGCGTACGGCGGCGCGGTCCCAGCGCATCGGGGTGAGCCGGCCGCTGCGCCACAGGTCGACCTGGTCGAGGTAGTGGGCGTCGAACGGGTGGCCGCTCTGGCCGCTGAGATTGACCCAGCCGGAGGCGTCGAGGTCGGACAGGTCCACGACCATGCGCATCGAGGGCACCCAGTCGACGGCGAAGCCCTCCCGGGCGTCCCAGGCGGTGGCCTGCGGCGCGTCGGTGCCGCCGCCCACCGCGTACGGGCCGCGGTTGAACAACCACTCGACCAGCCCGATGCCGGACTCACCGAACGAGGCGTTGCGCAGCTCCAGGGTGTGCATGCGCCCCCACTTCCAGTCGGCGGGCTCCTTGCCCGACAGCCTGGTCACGTCGTCGCGGGCCGCCAGCAGCGCGGCGCGCAGGATGTCGTCGCGGGTCTCCCGCTGCGGCGTGTCGACGTCGTCCCAGAAGGCGTCCTGCGGGCGGTCGAGCAGCCCGCGCACGACCTCGACCCAGCGGTCGCCGCCGTCGGGGCGGGCGTCCGCCTCGGCGATGTCATCGTCGAAGGTCAGGCGCAGGAGCCGGCGCCACACGGCGTTGAAGTAAGCGGCGCCGGCGGAGTCCATGCCCTGCTGGCCGTCCCAGTCGCGCAGCACCTGCTGCCCCTGCCCGGCGTAGCCGCGCAGTCCCGGCACGGCGAGCAGCCGCGGCACCAGCATGGCCGCCGCGGGGTTCAGGGAGTCCATCTGGATGGCGAGCATGTCGCCGGCGGTGAGCCGGTGCCCGCTCTCGATCGCCTGGTGGAGACGGTCGCGGATGCGCTGGCTGCGGTAGCCGTAGGACCAGTCGGTGGTGAGCAGGTACGGGTACGTCGGTGGCGTCACTGCCTGGTTGGCGGTCACGACGAGCCCGTCCGCCGGGTCGAGCTCGGAGGGCAGTCGCTCGAACGGGATGTAGCCGGTCCACTCGTGGGTGCCTGTCCAGCCCGCCACCGGCCAGCGACCGTCGCCGGCCGAGCGGATCGGGATCCGTCCGGGCGCCTGGTAGCCGATGTGCCCGTCGACGTCGGCGTAGACGAGGTTTTGCGACGGCACCTCGAACGACGCAGCCGCCCGGCGGAACGACGGCCAGTCGCGCGCCGTGTCCAGCGCGAACAGCGCGTCGGCCGTGCGGCCGGGATCGAGCGCCGTCCAGCGCAGCGCCACCGCGTAGCCGTCCCCGCGCGGCGGCGCATCCCGCACGTCCGCACCGAGCAGCGGCGCGTCCTTGCCCACCAGCTCGTCGGTCTGGGAGGCATCGGAGACCAGCGGCCCGTGCCGCGTCGAGCGGATGACCACCTTGACGTCGCCACCGCCAGCCACCTTGATCACCTCGGTGCGCTGGGCGAGGTCGGCCCAGCCGTGCTCGGTGAGGTAGCGCTCACCCTGCAGCTGCTCCAGGTAGAGGTCGGAGACGTCGGGGGCGAGGTTGGTGAACCCCCAGGCGACCCGGGCGTTGTGCCCGATGACGACGCCCGGCACGCCGGAGAAGGAGAAGCCGGCCACGTCGAACGGGCAGCCACGGCTGACGTGCCGGCAGTGCAGCCCCACCTGGGTCCAGATCGACGGCAGGACCGGGGCGAGGTGCGGGTCGTTGGCGAGCAAGGGTTTCCCGGTGGCGGTGAAGCGGCCGGACACCGCCCACGCGTTGGACCCGACGCCGCTACCCGTAGGGCCGACGAGGGCGTCCAGGCCGCGTACGTCGGCGTCCAGCGCCCGCAGGGAGTCGGCGACCCCGGCCGGCAGAGCGGCTCGGGTGGTTGTGAGGGTGCCCTTCGTCCCATGGGATTGGATGACGGCGCCCCTGACAACTGGGGCGGCGGCGGCCGCAGCGACGATCGGCGCGTGGCGGGTGTAGGGGTACGGCGGGTAGAGCTGCTCCACCCGGGCCAGCGGCAGCGACTCGGAGAGCAGCACCCGGCCCACCTCGTCCTCCAGGTTGGAGCGCAGGTCCCAGGCCATCGCCTTGAGCCAGGCCAGGGAGTCCACGGGGGTCCACGGCTCGGGGGCGTAGGACCGGTTGGTGAGGCCGAGGACCGCGTGCTCGAGGGACAGCTCGGCACCCGAGCGGCCCTGCAGGTAGGCGTTGACCCCGTCGGCGTACGCCCGCAGGTAGCGGCGGGTCGCCGGCTGCAGCAGGGCCAGCTCCCGCGTGGCGACGCGGCGCCAGCCGAGCGTCCGCACGAACCGGTCCGTCTCGACCTGGTCCGCCCCGAACAGCTCGGAGAGCCGACCGGCGGTGACGTGGCGACGGAAGTCCATCTCCCAGAAGCGGTCCTGGGCGTGGACGTAGCCCTGCGCCCGGAACAGGTCCTCGGCCGTGTCGGCGTAGATCTGCGGGACGCCGTACGCGTCGCGGTAGACCTGCACGGTGGCTGACAGGCCGGACAGCGTGACGGTGCCGTCGTCGACCGGCCAGGAGCGGCGCACCGTCCACACCGCGAAGGCGGTCCCGGCGACGAGGACGAGCACGAGCACGATCCCGACGCCGGCGGCCCACTTCCCGACGCGGCGCACGGGCGCGAAGCCTACTTCGACCCGCCGATCGTCCGGCTTCAGCGGACGAGGCGCTCGACGAGCTCTCCGAGGGTGCGGCCGAGAGGAGCGTCGACGCGCAGCCGCGCCTCGACGTCGCCGCGCGTTGGCCCCTGGTTGACGATCGCGACCGGGATGTCGAGCGCCGCGGCGCGCCGGACGAACCGGTAGCCCGACATCACCGTGAGGGACGAGCCGAGCACCAGCAGCAGCCCCGCCTGCTCGACGTCGGCGAAGCAGCGGGCGACCCGGTCCTTCGGGACGTTCTCGCCGAAGAAGACGACGTCGGGCTTCAGCACGCCGCCGCAGTCCGGGCAGGGCACCAGGCGGAAGCCGTCGATCACCTCGGCGGACAGGTCGACGTCGCCGTCCGGGTTGGCCTGGACTCCGGCGCGCAGCCTCCGCGCCTCGAAGTCGGGGTTGGCGTGCGTGAGCGCACGGTCGAGCCACTGCCGTGGCGTGCGCGCCGAGCAGTCGAGGCACCGCACGCGGTCGAGGCCGCCGTGCAGCTCCACGACGTGGCGGGTGCCGGCCTCGTGATGCAGCCCGTCGACGTTCTGGGTGATCACCGCGGCCACGACGGCCGCCGCCTGCAACTCGGTCACCGCCAGGTGGCCGGCGTTGGGTCGGGCCCGCGCCACCAGCCGCCAGCCGACGTGGCTGCGTGCCCAGTAGCGGCGGCGCGCCTCCTCCGTACCGATGAACTCCTGGTACGTCATCGGCGTGTGCCGGCGCAGGGAGCCGCGCGGCCCGCGGTAGTCGGGGATGCCGGACTCCGTCGACAGCCCCGCGCCGCTCAGCACCACCGCGGGGCCTCGCAGGACGCTGTCGCGGACGAGCGCGGCGAGCTCCTCGACGCCGGCCGGCGACACCGCCGGATCAGCGACGCTCACCCCACCGGTCTGCGGCTCCACCGGGACAGCGTAGGCAGCCGTCCGGAGGGACGTACTCCTCAGACGTGTCGCCCTCACCCCGCGCGGACGGCAGTGAGGCGTCCGTGGTATGTCGTCCCCGTGGCCGCACCGGGGGGCTGGACGTTCCTCACCAACCACGGCCACGTGCTGCTCGCGGTCGCCGCCGAGCCCGATGCCCGCGTCGCCGAGATCGCCGAACGGGCCGGCATCTCCCAGCGGGCAGCGCTGTCGATCCTCAAGGACCTCGCCGATGCCGGCTACGTCGAGCGCACCCGAATCGGGCGGCGCACCCACTACACCGTCCAGCCGCACCGGCCGTTCCGCCATCCGGCCGAGGCGGGCCACGAGGTCGATGGCCTGCTCGGGGTCTTCGCCGACGACCCGGGCGGCGGGCCGGCGGGTTAGGAGGACCGCAGGCGCAGCGGCAACTCGCCGACGGGACGGTGCTCCGGCGCGGCCCGGTCCGGCCGTGCGGCCATGTGGGAGGCGTAGCGGCGGGCCAGCGGAGCGGCGGAGACACCGTGCAGGACGATGCTGGCCAGCACCGTCCAGGCCGCGACGGCGAACACCAGGTCTGCGCCCTCGATCCTCCCCGCGTCGGCCACGATGACCGCGTACACGATGGAGGCGAGCCCGCGTGGCCCAGCCCAGCCGATGAACGCGATGCTGCGTAAAGACAGCCGCGTACCCAGCAGTGAGATGGCCACGGCCAGCGGCCGGACGAGCAGCAGCGAGGCCAGCGAGTAGGCCGCGACCTGCCAGGACAGATCCCCCAGCACGTCGGCAGCGACGACGCTGCCGAACAGCAGGAAGGTCAGCAGGGCCAGCAACTCGCCCTCGGCCTCGGCGAACTCCGTTGTCGCGGACAGCAGCGACCGGGCCGTCGTCCCGATGACCAGACCGGCCACGAAGGCAGCGACGAACCCGTTGCCGCCGAGCAGTTCGGCGCCGGCGTACGCGACCGCAGCCACCGCCACCGTGGCGAGGCGCTGCGTCGTGCCCGAGGTCCAGCCGCGCGCGTCGCTCGCGGTCAGCAGCCTTCCGCCGAGCCAGGCGACGCCCGCGCCCACCACAACCCCCACCCCGATCAGCCGCGCGAACAGGCCGACGTAGCTGAGCACCGTGTCGGCCTCGTCGCGGGCGACGTCGATGAGAACCGTGAGGAACGGTACGCCGAGCCCGTCGTTCAGCCCGCTCTCGACGTTGAGCGTCTGCCGGATCCGCGCCGGCACGGACCGGTTGGCCACGAACGCCTGACCGAGCGCGGCATCCGTCGGCGCGAGCACGACTGCCAGCAGCGCCACCGAGACCACCGGCAGCGCCGGGAACAGCAGCATGCCGGCACCGGTGCCGAGCAGGATGGCCAGCGGCAGGCCGAGCAGCAGCAACCGCTGGGCGAGGGTGTGCTCAGCGATCACTCGGCGCAGGTCCATGCGGCTGGCGTCGGTGAACAGGACCACGACCAGCGTGGCCTCGGCCAGGGCGCTGACGACGTCGCTGCCGACGTCGAAGTCCAGGATGCCGAGCACCGGCGGGCCGAGCAGGATCCCGGCACCGGTGAACACCATCGGCATGGTGAGCGGCGTCCCGCTCAGACGCCCCCCGAGGACGCCGAAGGCGAGGACCGCGAGCGCGACGACGAGCAGGTTGCTGTCGGGCATCAGCGTGGCCGGACCGCTCGCCGAGCGGGTGGCCGCGGCTCGCGAGGTGCCTTCGCCGCATGCCGCACGCAGCGGAGTATGCCCGGCCGGGGGGGGTCGGGCGCCGACCACTCGGGCCGACAGCGTCCTACCGTTATGGCATGAGCACTGCCATCGAGATGAGCGGCGTGGTCAAGACGTTCGGGACCACGCGCGCGCTGGACGGGCTGGACCTGTCGGTCGAAGTCGGCGAGGTGCACGGCTTCCTCGGTCCCAACGGCGCAGGCAAGACCACGGCGCTGCGCGTGCTGCTGGGTCTGCTGCGGGCCGACACAGGCCGGGTGTCCGTGCTCGGCGGAGATGCCTGGAGCGATGCCGTGTCGCTGCACCGGCGGCTGGCCTACGTGCCGGGCGACGTCGCGCTGTGGCCCGGCCTCACCGGCGGCGAGGTCATCGACCTGCTCGGCCGGGTGCGTGGCGGGCTCGACGCGAAGCGGCGTGCGGTCCTGCTCGAGCGCTTCGACCTCGATCCCACCAAGAAGACCCGGGCCTACAGCAAGGGCAACCGGCAGAAGGTGGCGCTCGTCGCGGCCCTCGCCTCCGACGTCGAGCTGCTGCTGCTCGACGAGCCGACCTCCGGGCTGGACCCGCTCATGGAGGCGATGTTCCGCGGCATCGTCGACGAGGAGCGTGATCGGGGCCGCACGGTGCTGCTGTCCAGCCACATCCTCGCCGAGGCCGAGGCGCTGAGCGACCGGGTGAGCATCATCCGTGCCGGCCGGGTGGTCGAGGCCGGCACGCTGGCGCAGCTGCGCCACCTCACTCGTACCTCCATCACGGCCGAGCTGCGGCACCCGCCCGACGGCTTGGTGCGGCTGCCGGGCGTCCACGACCTCGTCGTCAACGGCACGCGCGTCAGCTGCCAGGTCGACGATGCGGCCATCGACGCCGTGCTGCATGCGCTCGGTTCGGCCGGCGTCGTCAGCCTGACGAGCCAGCCGCCGACGCTGGAGGAGCTGTTCCTGCGCCACTACGAGGGTGCGTCGTGAGCGAGCTGACCGGCACCTGGGCGTTGACCCGGCTCGCGCTGCGCCGCGACCGCATCGTGCTGCCCGCCTGGTCGGCGGTCTTCGTGCTGTTCAACGTCTCGGCCGCCTCCGCGACCGTCGGGCTCTACCCCTACGTGGGGTCGCGGGCGGAGGCGGCATCGGCTATCAACGACATCCCGTCGCTGGTCGCGCTCTACGGGCGGATCTACGACCCGACGTCGCTCGGCGCTCTGGCGACGATCAAGTCGACCAGCCTTGTCGCGGCGATGCTCGCGGTGTTCGCCGTCATGCTGGTCGTCCGGCACACCCGCGCGGAGGAGGAGAACGGGCGGCTGGAGCTGCTCGGTGCGGCCGTCGTGGGGCGCCGGGCCGCCCTGACCGCCGCCCTGCTGGTTGCGGCCGGCACGATGGTCGTGATCGGCGTCGTCACGGCCCTCGGCCAGACCGCGGTCGGGCTGCCGGCGGCCGGGTCGTGGGCGTTCGGGCTGGAGATGGCCGGGGTGGGGCTGTGCTTCGCCGCGGTCGCAGCGGTCGCGGCTCAGCTCACCGTGTCGGCGCGGGCGGCCACCGGCCTGGCATTGACCGTGCTGGCCGTGGCGTACGTGCTCCGCGCCGTCGGCGACTCGTCGGGGGATGCCGCCGGGCCGGCTTTCTGGTCGTGGCTGTCGCCGATCGGGTGGGGCCAGCAGGTGCGGGCGTACGCCGGTGACCGCTGGGCGGTGCTGCTGCTGCCCGTCGCGTTCTGCGCGCTCGCCGTCGGGGCGGCGTACGCGCTGGCCTCGCGGCGCGACCTCGGCGCCGGCCTGCTGCCCGACCGGGCGGGCCCGGCCGGTGCGTCGCCGCGGCTGTCCTCCCCGCTCGGCCTGGCCTGGCGGCTCCAGCGCGGGGCGTTGCTGGGGTGGGCCGTGGGGTACGCCCTGCTCGGGCTGATCATGGGCAACATCTCGGCGGACCTGGGCTCGGTGTTCGACAGCCCGCAGGCGGCGGAGCTGATCACCCGGCTGGGCGGCACGGCGGCGCTCACCGACGCCTACCTCGCGCTGGTGCTCAGCGTCTCGGCGTTCGTGACGGGCGCGTACGGCGTGTCCACGGCGATGCGGCTGCGCGGCGAGGAGGCCGGCGGGCGGGCCGAGCCGATGCTCGCGGGCGCGGTCTCGCGGACGCGCTGGCTGGCGTCGCACGTGCTCGTCGCGGTAGCCGGTACGACGCTGCTGCAGACGGTCATCGGGGTCACGGCCGCCGCCTCGTACTCGCTGCAGCTGGGGAGCTGGGACCGCTTCGGTGCGGTGCTGGGCGCGGCCCTGGTGTGGCTGCCGGCGGTGTGGGTGCTCGCCGGGCTGACCGTGGCCCTGTTCGGCCTCGCACCACGCGTCGTGGCGCTGGCCTGGGCGGCGCTCGTCGGCTTCGTGCTCGTCGAGGAGCTCGGCGCGCTGCTGAGCCTGCCCTCGTGGACTCGCGAGCTCTCGCCGTTCGGCCACGTGCCGAAGCTGCCCGGTGCCGACATGGTGTGGACTCCCGTGCTGGTCCTCGCGGTCGTCGCCGCCGCGCTGGTGCTGATCGGCGACGGCGGGTTCCGCCGGCGCGACCTGGACACGGCCTGACGCGCCCGCGCCGCCGGCTGCTCGTACGCGTCGCCGACGAGGCCGGCCTCCACGGGCGAGCCGCCATGCCACCGACCACAGTTGATCAAGGAGAAGACCACGTTCTGGGCGCCGCAAAACGTGGTCTTCTCCTTGATCATGTCGGATCCGGCGAAGGTGACCGAGGCTGAGCCGGGAATCGACAGATCACCGCTCTTGGTTTGCGTGCGGCGACGCGGGACACCCCGGGCCCGGTGGCGTCCGAGCGTGACAAGCGTGACAAGCGGCGGCCTCGTGGCGCATGATTGGCACTCGAGGCCTGAGAGTGCCAATGATCGTCGCAGGAGGTCGCCCGTGCCGACGTACCAGTACCGGTGCACCGAGTGCGGCACCCCGCTCGAGGCCAAGCAGAGCTTCAGCGACGCGCCGCTCACCGAGTGTCCGGCGTGCGGCGGGCGGCTGCGCAAGGTCTTCTCGGCGGTCGGCATCGTGTTCAAGGGGTCGGGCTTCTACCGCACCGACAGCCGCGCCTCCGCGGGCGAGGGAAAGGCGCCGGCCGCCAAGGACGGCGACGCCAAGCGCAGCGACAAGGGCGGCGACTCGAAGGGCGAGCAGCCGACGAAGGAGCCGGCCGGTTCGACGAAGGCTTCCGGCTCGGCGGGGGGGTCCTCGACGGACGGCACTTCCACGGGCACGGGCGCCACCTCCTCCGGCTCGACATCGCCGGCCTCCCGCTGAACGCGTCGTCCGCGACGTACGCCTCGTCCACGTCGTCCACAGGCCGCCGATCTCGCTGGTGAGCGCCCGCCGCGCTGTGGAGGCCGGCGCGCGAGCACTGTTCGCGCCCTAGCGTCACGGGCGTGCCGCGCCTGCCGTCCCGAGACCTCCGCCGCGCCGTGACGCGCCACCGCCGGCTGCTCGCCGCGGGCCTGGCCGCCGCGGCCGCAGCCGCTGGGCTGCAGGCCCTGGCCCCGGCTCCGCCGGCCACAGCGACAGCCGTCGTGGCCGCACGTGACCTCACCGGTGGCGCCACACTGCGCGCCGAGGACGTCACGACCGTCGAGCTGCCGCCGTCTGCCGTGCCCTCCGGCGCGGTGAGCGCTGCGCAGGTCGCCGGGCGCGTGCTCGCCGGCCCGATCCGGACGGGGACCCCGCTCACCGACGTCGACTTCGTCGGTCGCTCACTCGTGCGTGGCCTCGGTGCCGACCTCGTCGCGGTCCCCGTCCGGCTGGCCGACCCCGCCGTCGGGCGGCTCGTGCGGCCGGGGGATCGCATCGACGTGCTCGCCACCACGGTCTCGGCATCCGGAGCGGCCACGGGTTCGGCCGACGTGGTCGCGGCAGACGTCCCCGTCCTCACCGTGCCGTCGACGGGGGACAGCGCGGCGTACGCCGAGGGCTCGCTCGTCGTCGTGGCGGCACGACCCGCCACGGCCGCGGCGCTGGCGGCCGCCGAGGGCGGCGCCCGGTTGTCGCTGGCGCTTCGTCCGTGAGCGGGCGCTCACGAGGTGCGTGCACGGCCGAAGCGGCGGCCGGATATGTTCGTGCGCTGCGCAGCCCCGTCCGGGGCTGACCGCGTCGCCGCGGATGGAGGAGGGCTCATGATCAGGGGTTTCCGCGACTTCATCATGCGGGGCAACGTCGTCGACCTGGCCGTCGCGGTCGTCATCGGCGCCGCGTTCACCGGCGTCGTCACGGCGTTCACGAGCAAGTTCGTCGAGCCGCTCATCGCGGTCTTCGGCGGCAAGAACGTCGACGGCTTCGCGTTCCGCATCATGAGCGACAACCCGAAGACCACGGTCGACGTCGGGGCCGTCCTCACGGCGATCATCAACTTCCTCATCGTCGCCGCGGTCGTCTACTTCTTCGTCGTCGTCCCCATGAACAAGCTCCTGGAGATGCGCAAGCGCAAGGAGATCGACGAGGTCCAGGCCACATCCGAGGACATCGCGCTGCTGCAGGAGATCCGCGACCTGCTGCGCGAGCGGTCGACCCAGGCCTGAAGCATCGACGGCAGAGCGTTCTACCCGAACTGGGGCAGGAGGCCTCCGCGCGCTTTCTGACGGGGTGCCTCACCCCCAGTGCGGTGGCCGGTCAGCGAGCAGCCGCTCCTCGTCGGCACCGGGCGCCTCGCCCCAGCCGGCAGCCGTGTCGTCGCGGGTCTGGCTCGGCAGCGGCTCGAAGCCGTAGTGGGCCAGGTCGGCGGCCGGGCGGGAGCCGTCGGCCCGCTCCCCCGCCGCCACGGTGTCGAGCACGAGCCGGGCGACCTCGTCCGGGCGCTCCAGCGCCGGTGAGTGCCCGACGTCAGGGAGCTCGACCCAGCGCGCAACGGAAGGTACGCCGCCGCGGTGCTGCGCGACTCCAGGAGGCAGCAGCCGGTCGTGGTCGCCGAAGACGACACTGCACGGCACCGTCACGTCGGTGGCGTCGAGGTAGGCGCCCCGTGTCATGTCGAGGACCGCACCGAACCCGTCGGTGACCGCGAGCGCCCGCGCGATGGCCGCCGCCTCGCCGGGCGTGAGGTCCTGCGGGCGGTGCACACCCAGCCCGAACGCCAGCCTCCGCCCGATCGTGCTGCGAGCGAGCCAGGGCGCCAGCGGTGCCGCGACGAGCGCCGCCGCCCGGGCGGCGCGCAGCTGGTAGCGGGTACGCCGAGGTGAACCGCCCGGCCCCCACAACCCCGCCGGCGCGACCGCCGTCACCGAGGCGACCCGCCCGGCGCGGGCCAGCTCGAGCGCCACCCAGCCGCCCAGCGAGTGCCCGGCCGCGTGGACCTCCCCGACGCCCAGCCCGGCCAGCTCCTCGGCCACCCACAGCGCCAGGGCGGCGGGTGACGGCGGCAGTCCGTACGGCAGCCTCCGGCCGCCGTGGCCGGCCAGCGTTACCGGACGCACGTCCAGGGACGCCTCGAGCAGCGGATGGACGCGGTCCCACGCATGGACGTCCGAGCCGATGCCGTGCAGCAGCACGACAACGGGGCGGCTCACGAGACGGCGCCCGCCCCTGCTCGCGCGCCGGTGCGGGCATCCACGACTGCCGCCTTGAGCGCGGCGTCGATGCGCGGCCCGCGCCGTCGGAAGCCGAGCTCCGCCATGGCGGCGCGCACCAGCTCGTCCTGCGTGCGCAGCAGTGTGTCGGACTCGATCCAGCGCACGAGCTCGGCGAGTTGGCGCGGCGTGTAGCCGGTGATCGGCCGCCCGGCCGGCACCCGCGGCCGCAGGCCGCGCGCCGACCCGTTCGTTGCCGGCTCGTCGCCGAGCGCGGGCTCGCGGGGGTCGTCGACCCGTTGCGGTGGGTTCAGCACCGCCGCCGCAGCGGCCGCCTCGGCCGCGTCGTCGGCGTCGGCCTCGGCGACGGCACGCTCCCAGGCGGCGCGGACGCGTGCGGCCACGCCGTCGGGGTCGTCCGCCCAGTCGGCGGTCCACACCCGCAGGTGCGTCCAGCCCAGCCGGTCCAGCTGCTCGGGCCGCAGCCGGTCGCGGTCGCGGGTAGGCCCGCCGTCGCGGTAGTCCGGCCCGTCGGTCTCGACCGCCAGCACCAGGCGGCCCGGCTCGTGCGGGTGCGCGACGGCCAGGTCGATCCGGCCGGAGACGCCGTACCGGACGGCCACCGGCAGCCCGTCGGCCCGCAGCCGTGCGGCGAGCGCCCGCTCGACCGCGTCGGGGAGGCGCGCGTCGTCCCTGCCGGGGGTGAGCTGCAGCTCGTCACCGCCGGAGGCGGCGTAGGCCAGGAAGTCGCGCAGCAGCCGTGCACCCGCGGCACGCAGCCGGGCGGGCTCGAGGTCCCCGGCGCCGAACGAGCTGACCACCGTCATCCGCCGCCGAGCCCGCGTGATCGCCACGTTGAGCCGTCGCTAGCCCCCGGCCTGGTTGAGCGGCCCGAAACGATGCAGCAGCCGGCCGCCGGCCGTCCGGCCGTAGCCGATGCTGAGGACGACGGCGTCGCGCTCGTCGCCCTGCACGCGCTCGAGGTTCTTGACGAAGAACGGCTCGTCGACGTCCTCACCGAAGAACGCCTCGACGTCGCGAGCCCCGCGGAGCGCCTCGCGCAGCGCGCCGTCGACGCGGTCGGCGTGGACGAGTCCCATGGTGATCACGCCGAGGCTCTCCTGCGGCCGGGTGCGCGCGTGCTCGAGGACCAGCTCGACGACGCGGCGCACCTCCTCGGCGACGCTGTCGGCGCCCTCGACACCGATTTCCTGCCGGACGCGGACATGGCGCAGGCAGTCGCCTCCGCCGACGCCGGGGAACGTCGTGAGGGAGCCGCCGTAGAGCGCGGCGTTGCTGAACGCGATCAGCCGCTCGTCGCGCGAGCGGTAGTGCCACCGCAGGCCGCGGCTGGGCAGCGCCGCGGACAGGACGCCGAGCACCGACTCGAAGCCCTGCGCGAGCGCTGCCTCGACGGCGTCGGCAGGGGCGTCGGCGTCGTCGGCCAGGGCGGCGAAGAACGTCGTGGGCGGCAGCTGCCGATCGTCACCGGCCACGACCACGCGGTCGGCGCGCACGATGGCGGGTACGGCGTCGCCGGGGGGCACCTGGCTGGCCTCGTCGAAGACGACGACGTCGAAGAGTCGTTCGGCGGGCAGCAGCTGGGAGACGACGAGCGGGGACATCGCCCAGCAGGGCCGCACCGCGAGCAGGACGTCGGGCGCGGCGCGCACGAGGTCGCGGACGGGCAGGTGGCGCCGCGACTTGGCCGCCTCGGCGGAGACGAGGGCCGCCTGGTCGGGGTGCGACTCGCGCGCGGCCAGCAGGTGCTCGGCGTGGGCACGCCGGACCAGGTCGGCGGCACCGGCGAGGTGGCGTACGTCGGCGTCGCGGAAGGCCTCGACGGCCCGGTCGTGCGCGGCCCCGTCGAAGGCGCCCACCCGTGGATCGGTCAGTCGCAGCTCGGCCCGCAGCGACTCGGCTACGGCGGCGTCGTAGGCCGCGGCCGCGACCGTCGCGTCTGCGCCGCGCACGCGCAGCTCCTCGACGAGCTCGCCGAGCCCGGCCTCGCCGAGCAGCCGGCCGAGCTCGCGCAGCCGCGGCACGCGGGCCAGCACCCGCTCCTCGCGCGCGAGGCTGGCGAGCCCCGACTCCAGCTCGGACAGGCCGAGCTCGGCAAGTCCGGCCGCCGGCAACACCGTGGTCAGCGCGGACAGCTCGGCTTCGAATGCGGCGTGCGCCTCCAGTGCCGGTCCCAGCGTCGGGCCGGTGCGCGGAGTACGCCTGTCGCGCGAGCGCCGGCGCCACTGCGCCAGCTCAAGGCTCGCCTGCTGCAGCAGCCGGTGCAGCTGGACACCGTCGGGACCCCGCTCCGCGTCGACGCGCAGGTCGCGGGCCTGCCGGCGCAGCCGACGCCGCTCGAGCCAGCCCAGCCGGCTACCGTGCTCCCGTCGCCACCGCCGCGGGGCGGTCGCCGCGACGAGGTCGTCGAGCGGGGACTCCCACACCTGCGGCTGCACGGCGTCGAGGGTGTTGCGGACGGCGGACAGCAGCCCGGCAGCGTCCGCCGCTCCCGGGACGTCGTGCGGGGCTGGCAGGCCGACCTCGACGGTCGCCCTGGTCATCGTCTCGCGCAGCGCGGGCAGCGCGGAGCCGCGCAGCCGGCGTACGGCTTCGAGCGCCCGCACCGCCTCGTCGGGGCTGTCGACGAGCGCGTCGACCCAGGCCGAGTCGGCGCCGGTGAGCGTGAGGCCCCCGAGGTCGGCGTACTCACCCACCCGGGCACGGTGCAGCTCCCGGGCCGGCGGGTCCAGCCCCTGCAGGGCCGCTCGCCCGAGCCGTACGCCGGTCCGCGCGGCCGGCGGGGCACCGGCCAGGGTGACCTCGGCGTCGTACACGGACAGCCCCCACGGCTCGCGCGGCTCGTGCAGGGCACGGACATGCTCGCGCAGCGTGTGGCGCCGTGCGGCGACCTCGCGTGCGGTCATGGCGCCATCGGGAAGCGCGGTCGTGGCCGCCCGGGCGAGCGTGTCGGCCAGCGCCTTCGCCACCCGCCGGCGACCCCCGCCGCCGTCGTGCAGGTCCAGGACGACGTCGTCGAGACCGACCCGCTCGAGGCGACCGACGACTGCGTCGAGGGCGGCGCGCTTCTCGGCGACAAAGAGCACCGAGTCGCCGCGCGCCACGAGCGACGCGACGAGGTTGGCTATCGTCTGCGACTTGCCGGTGCCCGGCGGCCCCTGGACGACGAGGTGGCGCCCGCCGAGCACGTCGTCGACGACGGCCTGCTGGGAGGCGTCGGCATCGAGGACGAGCCGCTCCGCGGCCGGGTCTCGGTCGTCCGCGGCCGCGACCGCTGCCGGCCGGGTTGAGACGGCGTGCAGCGCCTCGGGATCCCCGGCGATAGCCGCCACGACGTCGTGCCCGGCCAGCAGCCCACCAGCCGCGCGCAGGTCGGCGACCATCGGCAGCTTCGCGTAGGAGAACGTGCCGAGGACCGCCCGGTGGCCGACCGTGAAGCCGTCGGCGACGTGCGCCGGCGCAGCCTCCCGCATCCGGTCGACCGCGGGTGCGTAAACCAGGTCGCCGTAGGGGTCGAGCAGGTCCTCCGGCGCGACCCGGACGCCGAGCTCGTCGGCGAGGTAGTGCAGGAGCACGGCGTTGACCTCGACCTCGTCGGCGACGTGCAGGGTGAAGTCCGGCTCGCTCGCGCCGCAGGCCCGCACGTCGAGCCGCCGCAGCAGCACCGGAGCTGCCGGGGTGCGTCCCTGCGGGTCGTTCCAGGTCGCCATGCCAAGAGCGAGGTGTCCGACGTGGATGCCCCGCTCCTCGTCGACCTCGCGCACGCGGTTGCGGATCGCGCGCGCCGAACGCAGTGCCGCCGTGCGCAGCGGCTCGTGCGGGAACAGCCGCGTGACCAGCGTCGGCGTGCCAGCCAGCAGGGCCTTGCGCGGATCGGCTTCGGCGCGCGCGATGTCGAGCGTGCCGACCTTGAGATCGCGGTAGAACAGCAGCGTGTTGCGACCGCCGTGATCGACCAGCGCGTCGATCCAGCGAGCCGTCGCGTCGGCTACCCGGTCGGTGCGGGTACGCGGCACCGCAGCGGGCTCCGACACGAGTGGCTGGGTCACAACGCTGACGGCTCCTGGCGCTGACGGCGGCGGCGAACCGGTCGAGACTAGCCGCCGTTCCGCCGCCCATCGGGGAGGCGAGGCCGGCGAAACGTTCAGGCCGCGACGAGGACGGACACCCCGATTAGCTCGTAGGTGTCCTTGGCCCGGGCGTCGCGGGTGGCCAGGGCGGCCCCGTGCTCCGCAGCCGCGAGTGCGACGAGCGCGTCATAGACCGCGCCCCCGGCCACCCCCAGCCGGCTGAGGACGGCGGGCAGGCGCCGGGCTGTCCGCGCGCCCAGAAGCAAGGCAGGCTCGAAGCGTTCGCCCAGGAGCCGGGCGGCGTCGGCTGGAGCGAGCCGGAGGTTGCCGGGCAGCCGGGTAAGAACCGAGTACGTCTCCGGCAGCGCGTGACCGCACAGGGCGACGCTGCGACCGGCCAGCCAACGGACCACGGCTCCGTGCGCGGTGTGCGTCGCCACCAGCAAGGGCACCGCCACACTCGTGTCCACCGCTAGCGGTGCGCTCACCGTCGACCGGCGTCCAGGAGCCCGAAGACGACGTCGTCGTCGATGCTCGTGTCGCCGGTGGCGACGAGCACTCCGTCCTCTTCGACCAGGCGAGCCGTCCGGCCGCTCGGCACGAGCTGGAGCCCGCAGCCGTAGCGCGAGATCTCCACGGTGGAGCCAGGGGCCAGTCCCAGCGCCTCGCGCAGCGGCTTGGGAACGACGATGCGACCCACCGAGTCGACGACGGCCTTCATGGGAAGACGCTACCAGTGCTTTCCCATGACCTGTTGACTTCCGATCATCCCGATGTCGCCGCGGCTCGCGGCCGGGACGTCCATCGCCCTGTCGCGCCGCGGCAAGTCCACGGCGACCGTCAGCCCTGCCGGCCGGTGAGCCAGCCGAACAGCTCGCCGGTGCGCTCGTCGAGCGACAGGTGCCCTCCCGGGAGCACCTCGACCGCACCGGGCACGTGGGCGGCGAGCCACCGCCCGTGCTGCGGCGGCACAAGAGTGTCGGCGGGGCCGTACCAGACCTGCGTCGGGACGGCGATCGACCCGACGTCGAAGCCCCAGGGCCGGGTGAACGCGATGTCGTCGTCCACGAGTCCCCAGATGCCTGCGGCGAATGCCTCGCGGGTGCCCTGCAGCGAGACTGCCCGGCGGACCGGGTCGGCCAGGGCGGCCCGGTCGTCCTCGGACAGCTCGTAGGCGTCCCCGAGCCCTGTCCCCTGCTCGATCCCGGCGAGGATCTCGCGACACAACGGCCCCATGCGCTCGTACAGCACGGACTCCCCCTGCTGCGCCCAGGTGAACTCGTCGACGTTGCCCTGCGTCATGCCGGCCAGGAAGTCCAGCCCCTCGGCGCGGTACGGCGCGATGCTCACCACGCTGGCCGCTCGCTCGACGCGCTCCCCCAGCAGCGCGGCCACGGCCAGCGCGTGCGGCCCCCCGCCGGAGGCGCCGGTGACGCCGAAGCGGTCGACGTCCAGCGCTTCGGCGATCGTCGCCACGTCGGCGGCGGCCGCGGCCACGTCACGGCCCGGGTGCCGGGTGCTGCGCCCGTACCCGGGACGGTCGTAGGTGATGACGCGGGCACCGGCGTCGGCGTACGCGCTCAGGTCGTGGTGGCGCGTCCACCGGCTGCCAGGCGTGCCGTGCAGCGCGAACACCGCCTCGCCGGCCGGGTCACCCCACTCGCAGACGGCGAGCTCGCGGCCGTCCGGGGCGGTGACGATGCGGGTGGGGGCTGCCTGCAGGGCCTCGGGGCCACTGTCGTCGCGTGCTGTGGTCATGGAGCGGACGCTATCGTCCGAGGCGTCACCTCGAGAGGACCCAGCCGTGCCCGTCACCCGCCTCAACCACGCCGTCCTCTACGTGCGCGACGTCGATCGCAGCGTTGCGTTCTACACCGACGTGCTCGGCTTCCGGACGGTGACGGCCATGCCCGGCGCCGCGTTCCTGCAGGCGTCCGGCAGCACCAACGACCACGACCTCGGCCTGTTCCAGGTCGGCGCGCACGCCGCGTCGTCCCCGGCAGGCCGCTCGTCGGTCGGGCTCTACCACCTGGCCTGGGAGGTCGACACGCTCGACGAACTAGCCCGGCTGCGGCGGCTCCTCGTCGAGGCGGGCTCCCTCGTCGGCTCCTCCGACCACGGGACGACGAAGGCGTTGTACGCCCGCGACCCGGACGGGCTCGAGCTGGAAGTGAGTTGGCTGCTGCCGGCCGACCTGGTCGACGACGCGGCGCGAGAGGCTCGCACGACGATCCGCCCGCTCGACCTCGACGCGGAGCGGGACCGCTACGGCGGCAGCACCCGCGGTGGCGTGGGCGTCTCCTTCACCCCCGGGCCGCCCGGCTGACGGTGGCTCCCCCGGCGCCCGGGGTGTTCAATGAGGATACCCCCCTTTGCGCGCCCCGGGACGGGGGGGTAGCCATTATAAACCCCCCGGTCGCGGCGG